>NZ_CP049871.1:82500-745335 GCF_011302055.1 Sphingomonas sinipercae | reverse complement strand
ACAAGGGCGTAGGGATGGACCCCGATTTCGTCCGCAACGCGCTGTTCCAGCCGTTCGTGTCGAGCAAGCCCAATGGCTTCGGAATCGGCGCTTTCGAAGCGCGGTCGCTGATTACTGCGATGGGCGGGCGGATCGGGGTCGAGAGCGCGCCCGGCAACGGCACCGTCTTCACCATCCGCCTCCCGGCCGCGCAACCGACCGAGCTTGATGAACGGAAAACCGCATGAGCGAAGCAATTGCCAAGCCCAAGCTGCTGATCGTCGAGGATGACGAGGGCCTGCAGCGCCAGCTGAAGTGGGCCTATGAGGACTATGAGGTCGTTGCTGCGGGCGACCGCGCCTCGGCGATCGAAGCGCTGCGGCTGCACGAGCCTTGCGTCGTTACGCTCGACCTCGGGCTTCCGCCCGACCCTGACGGGACAACCGAAGGCTTCGCTATCCTGACCGAAATCCTCGCGCTCAAGCCCGACTGCAAGGTGGTCGTCGCTTCCGGCCACGGCGAGCATGAAAGCGCGCTTCGGGCAATCGCGCTTGGCGCATATGATTTCTACCGCAAGCCGATCGACATCGACGAGCTTGGCCTGATCGTCGCCCGCGCCTTGCGGCTGCACCAGCTTGAGGCGGAGAACCGCCGGCTCGAAGCCGCGATTGGCGACACGGTGCTCGGGTCGATGATCAGCGCTTCGCCGGAAATGTCGAAGGTCGCGCGCAGCATCGAGCGGGTGGCGTCGACCAATGCGTCGGTCATGCTGCTGGGCGCCAGCGGCACCGGCAAGGAGCTGCTTGCCCGCGCGGTCCACGAGCATAGCGGCCGCTCGGCCGGGGAATTCGTCGCCATCAATTGCGCCGCAATTCCCGAAAACCTCCTGGAAGCGGAGCTGTTCGGCTATGAACGCGGCGCCTTCACCGGGGCGGTAAAGACCAACGTCGGGAAGATCGAACTGGCGCAGGGCGGCACCCTGTTCCTCGACGAGGTCGGCGACATCCCTCTGCCGCTACAGGTCAAGCTGCTGCGCTTCCTGCAGGAACGAGTCATCGAACGCATCGGCGGGCGGCAGCAGATTGCCGTCGACACGCGCATCGTCTGCGCGACGCACCAGGACCTGGAAGCGATGATCGCCGACGGCCGTTTCCGCGAGGACTTGTATTACCGGCTGGCGGAAATCGTGATCAAGATCCCGCCGCTAAGCGAGCGGGTCGGCGACGCCGTGCTGCTGGCCCGGCACTTCGTCAATCGCTTCGCCAAAGAGATGAACCCGACGGTGCACGGCCTTGCGCCCGATGCGGTTGCCGCGATCGACGGCCACAGCTGGCCGGGCAACGTCCGCGAGCTCGAAAACCGCATCAAGCGGGCCGTCATCATGGCCGACGGCAAGTTGATCTGTGCTTCCGACCTCGACTTGGCGGGCGACCAGGGCGCCGGCGACGCCATCATCAATTTGCGCAGCGCCCGTGAAAGCGCGGACCGGCGCGCCATCCACCAGGCGCTCAGCCGAACGGATAACAACATTTCCGGCGCCGCGAAGCTGCTCGGCATCAGCCGACCGACGCTCTACGACCTACTTAAGCAGTATCAGATCGCGAGTTAGCCGCGGCCGGGCAATCGCGCGCCCGGACCTCAACGCGACGGTTACGAGCGCGCCCGGCCGGGTTGTCGCTGCCGTCTTCATTGGCGTTTGGAGCAACCGGGCGGCGTTCCCCAACGGCAACAACGGCGATGCGGTCCGGCGCGATGCCCTTGTCCACGAGGTAGTCGCGAACGAGTTCGGCGCGGCGCGTCGAGGCCCGCAAGTTTTGCTCGTCCGATCCGCGGGAATCCGTATGCCCGCTCACGACGAGGCAGGAACCCCGCGCCAACTGCGGCCAGGCAATCACCTCATCGAGCTTGGCGGCCGCCGTGTCCGGCAACTTACCTGCGACTTCGAAGCTGATTGTCGCTTCGGGTCGCGGTTCAGGTGCGGGCTCAGGCGTTTCGGTCTCCTCCAGCACTTCGTTGCGGATAATCGACTGGGACTGGCCGGCAGCAACCGAACCAACGGTCGAATTTTCCGGCACACGATTGGCATCAGTGTCCGAACCGGGCCCTCCCTGGCGCCCGCAAGCCGAAAGGAGGACTGCGCCGGCCAGGAGAATTGCACGCATTCTTATCATGGCACTGCTCCCGTCGTTGGCTCTTCCGCAACTCCGACCCCCGCTTGCGGGGGCGCATGAATGACGACCGCTTCGTCCGCAGCGGGCTTCGGACGACTGGCATGGGTAAAGAAGCGCAATCGCCCGCCCTTGCCCATGATCAACAGCGGATCACCGGCTGCGGCCGCATGTTCGAGATCGACGGTGCCGCCCGGCTCATCGGGCTCTACGACGCGCAAGCGCCAGCCTTGGGCATAGCGGCGGTTGAGTTCTTCGACACCCACCCCCGACGAAAACAGCGCCCGGCCGCGCAGGTCAGGCGGCAGGCGGCGTGGGTCGCCGTCCTCGCTGTCGCCAATCTGGTAGACCGAATCCCGCCCAATCTCAGGCGCGAATTCGGAGCAAACAAGCGCGTTATAAGCTTCATTGTCGGTAGCCGAAATCAGCGCCTGGAACTGCGCGATGTCGAGGTAGTCTTCAGTCGCTTCCGCAAGGATTTCGCCGTGGTAGGTCTCAACCCCGATGGCGCGCGCGGCTGAAAGGCGCTGCCAGCTGCTGTCCGCGACGAGGACCGGAACGTCGTACTGCTTGAGCGCGGAGGCGAGCGTTAGCATCCAGGGAGGGCTGCCGACCACCAGCAAACCCTGGCGTTGCCCTTGGGCGACGCCCAGCAAACGCGCCGCCGGCCGTGCACCGAAGCCGTAAACGAGGATCGTGCCGGCCACCACCGCGAACGATAGCGCGACAAGCGTCCCGCCATCGCTGTAGCCGATGTCGTCTAGCCGCAGCGCGAACAGGCCGGAAATGGCCACTGCCACGATGCCGCGTGGGGCCACCAGGCCGACGAACAGTCGCTCCCGCCATGGCATTTTGGTGCCGATCAACGAGATCAGAACCGTCGCCGGCCGAACGATCAGGACAAGCGCGAGGACGAACCCGACGAAACGCCATTCGAACCGGGCAAGCGTTTCGAGGTCGAGGGAGGCGGAAAGGATGATGAACAGCCCGGAGACCAGCAGGACTGTGACGTTTTCCTTGAACCGCATGAAGTCGCGGGCGCTGGATAAACGCATGTTCGCCAGCGACATGCCCATGACGGTGACCGTCAGAAGCCCGGTTTCCTGGTAGACAAATTCGGCGCCCACGAACGTAGCGATGACGGCGACGAGTAATACCGGCGACTTGAGGAATTCCGGGATCCAGCCTCTCGGGAAAGCGAATGCGATCGCGCGAGCAGCAGCGTATCCCAGGACGCACGCGAACGCCGAGGCCGTGATGAGCACGAGCAGGTTATTGAAGTAGGTACCGCCAGTCTGCGACTGCCGAAGCCACTCGTAAGCGACGACGGCGCATAACGCTCCAATCGGATCGTTGACGATGGCCTCCCACTTCAGGATCGCGCGCGGCCTTGGGCTGACCTGTGTCTGGCGAAGCAGCGGCAATACGACGGTCGGGCCAGTGACCACGAGGATCCCGGCGAACAGGATGGCGACGGGGAGCACCAAACCGGCGATGTAGTAACAAGCGATGCTGCCAAAAACCCAGCCGATCGGGACACCGAGAACGACTAGCCGCTGTACTGCCCCATCGGAGCGGTGCAGTTCCTCAAGTTTGAGGTTGAGGCCGCCTTCGAACAAGATCACCGCCACCGCAATTCCGATGAGCGGCTCAAGCAGCGTGCCGAGATCGCGATGAGGGTCGATCAGGCCAAACACCGGACCGACGAGAAATCCTGCGGCCAGCATAAGCGCGATTGCCGGCAACTGCGTGCGCCAAGCCAACCACTGAGCGCCGATTCCGAGTACGCCCACCAGCGCCATCATGAATGCCGTTTCGTGCATTCTGGCCGTGATAGAGAACCCGCCGCCTCTCTAAAAGCGGAAGCAGGCAAGCATTCGACCGTCGCGCGAAGGCGACCTTAAGATCTCCAGCGATGGACCGACGGCCAGGTCATCAAAGCGGCGCCCCTAAGGTGAGCCTAGTTGATCGGCCATCTCCGCGACCTCGAGCCAGCGGTGCTCGGCGGCCTCCTTCGCCGCGCGCTTCGCGGCGATGGCGTCCATCAGTGCCTGGAAGCGCTGCGGGTCGCGGACGTAAAGGTCGGGATCGGCGAGCGTGGCCTCGTCGGCGCGGATTTCCGCTTCGAAGCGCTCGATCTCGCCCGGCAGCCGATCAAGGTCGCGCTGATCCTTGTACGATAGCTTTCTGGCGGCTTGCGCGGGCACGGCTTTCGGCGTGCCTTTGGGCGCGCTTTGACTCCGCGTCGCTGGACGATCCGTCCGCCGCCGCTTGGCCCAGTCTTCATAGCCGCCGGCAACGATATCGACCTTACCCGACCCGTCGAGCCCGAGCGTGACCGTCACCGTCCGGTCGAGAAAGTCGCGGTCGTGGCTGACCAGGAGCACGGTGCCGTCATAGTCGGCGATCACTTCCTGCAGCAGGTCCAGCGTTTCAAGGTCGAGGTCGTTGGTCGGTTCGTCCAGCACGAGCAAGTTGGCCTCTCGCGCAAATTCGCGCGCGAGCAGCAGCCGCGACCGTTCTCCGCCCGATAGCGACGCGATCGGCGCATCGGCGATCGCCGGGTCGAACAGGAATTGCTTTAGATAGCCCTTCACGTGGGTGCGGTGGCCGCGCACGTCGACCCACTCCCCGCCGTTGGCGAGCACGTCGCGGACGCGCTTGGCCGGGTCCATCAGCTTGCGCTGCTGGTCGATGACGATGCCGGACAGAGTCTTGGCCCGCGTGACCTTGCCGCTGTCAGGCTCCAATTCGCCGGTCAGCAGCTTGAGCAGCGTCGATTTGCCGGCTCCGTTGGGCCCGACCAGGCCGATTCGGTCGCCGCGCTGGATCCGCAAGGTGAAGTCCCGGATGATCGGGCGTGCGTGGAAGGCCTTGCTGACATTTTCGGCGTCGATCACCGTCTTCGAGCGCGCGTCGTCCTTGGCCAACGCTAGCTTGGCCGCCCCGGGGCCGCCGATCATCGCTTCGCGCTGCGCTCGCATTTCATGGAGCTTGGTCAATCGCCCCTGGTTGCGCCGCCGCCGCGCGGTGACTCCCCGTTCAAGCCAGCGAAGTTCGAGCGCGAGCTTGGAATCGAGCTTCTCCGCGGCGCGCGCCTCCTCTTCGAAAACCCGCTCAGTCCAGGCTTCGAAGCCGCCGAAGCCGATCTGTGCCCGCCGCAGATTGCCGCGGTCGAGCCAGATGCAGCTGCTGGTCAGCCGCGTGAGGAAGGTTCGGTCATGGCTGATGACGACCACAGCGCCGGTGAACCGCTTGAGCCAGTCTTCCAGCCATTCAATGGCGCCAAGGTCCAGGTGGTTGGTCGGCTCGTCGAGCAAGAGGACGTCAGGCGCCTGCGCCAGCGCCCGGACGATTGCCGCGCGGCGGCGCTCGCCGCCGCTCGCCGTCGCCGCGGGCCGGGCGAGGTCGATCCCAATCTGGTGGGCAATTGCTTCCGCCTCATGCTCGGCGGGCGCGTCATTGCCGGTCAGCACCCAGTCGAGCAGGCTTCCATCCGCCGGCATCGCCGGGTCCTGCTCCAGCAGGACGACCGTGGTGCCCGGGACGATCGTTCGCTTGCCCTCGTCCGGGTCGATCAATCCCGCGAGGCATTTGAGCAGCGTCGTCTTGCCCGCACCGTTGCGACCGATCAGCGCCAGCCGGTCGCGCTCCCCGATGTAGAGGTCGAGGCCGCGAAACAGCCAGCCTTCCCCCTGGATCAGCCCAAGTTTTTCATAAGCGAGGATCGGCGCGGCCATTGGGCGCTCCTAAGGCTGAACGCCCGTTCAAGGGAACCCGCACGCGCTGCTTGTTGCAAATATGCTTCAGCCGTCTGCCTGAATGCGCCGCGACCGCAGCATTCATAGGCCATTCAATGGTTTGTGCTATTGGGCATCTCAGAGATAGTCATGAACCTGTTGCGTACCTTCATTGCCGCCGCTTTCGCGGTTGGGCTCACCGCATCGCCCGCGCTGGCCGACCCGCCGCGCGACGCCGATCGCGCATTCCGTGCGACCAAGGAAGGTCGCTCGATGCCGCTTCCCCAGATCAAGCGCCGGGTCATGCCGATCATGGGCGACGATGTCGCCGTCGATCTCGGTCCAGAGCTTCGCGGCGACAGCTATCGGCTCAAGTTCATCCTCAAGGACGGACGGGTCGTGTGGGTCGATGTCGATGCCGCGACCGGGCGAATCCTTCGGCGCTCTCACTAGGCGCCAGCGCCTTGCTTGCGGATTGACATTCCGCCGCACAGTTCCACTGACTTGTTTCGCCCAAGCAACCGTTCAGCTTTGCGCGTGTTCATCTAGCCGAACCGTCTCAGGGGACTGAAATGCGCGTACTTATCGTCGAAGACGAACCCAATCTCGGACGCCAGTTGCGTTCGACGCTCGAAGGCGCCGGCTATGCCGTCGACCTCGCCACCGATGGCGAAGACGGCCATTATCTTGGCTCCACCGAAGCCTATGATGCCGTCGTCCTCGATCTGGGCCTGCCGGAAGTGGACGGCCTGACCGTGCTCGACCGCTGGCGGCGCGAAGGGCGCAAGATGCCGGTGCTGGTGCTGACGGCCCGGGACAGCTGGTCCGACAAGGTCGCTGGCCTCGACGCGGGCGCCGACGACTATCTCGCCAAGCCATTCCAGACCGAAGAACTGATTGCGCGCCTCCGCGCCCTGATCCGGCGCGCCTCCGGTAATGCGTCCTCAGAATTGATCGCCGGCGACATTCGCCTCGACACCCGTTCGGGCAAGGTCACCAAGGCGGGCGAGCCGGTGAAGCTCACCGCGCAGGAATATAAGCTGCTCAGCTACCTGATGCATCACAAGGGCAAGGTGGTGAGCCGGACCGAGCTGATCGAACATATCTACGACCAGGATTTCGATCGTGATTCCAACACCATTGAGGTGTTCGTGACGCGCATCCGCAAGAAGCTTGGCGCGGACGTGATCACGACCATCCGCGGCCTCGGCTACAGCCTGGAGGATCCGGGCGCGTGAATGCCAACGCCGCCCCGGTGACGGCGGCGGCCGACGACATCGCGGCCGCCGGACCGCTCCGGCGACGGAGCCGGACCGGCTCGCTGACCCGGCGCATGATCGTCGTCGCGGCGCTGTGGATCGGAATTTTGCTGCTCAGCGGTGGGTTCGCGCTGGACCGGGTGCTCAGCCGATCGATCCTCGACAACTTCGACAAGCAGCTCGCCTACGTCCTCAACTCGATGGTCGCGGCCTCGGAGATCGGCCCGGACGGGGAAGTGCGCTTCAGCCGGCCGCCCGCCGACCAGCGCTTCATCGAGCCTTATTCCGGCGCCTACTTCCAGATTTCCGGGCCCGGCGCCGACACCTTCCCCTCGCGGTCACTGTGGGATCGGCGGCTCCAGGTGCGCCCGACTCACTTCGACGCGACCCCGCATTTCTTCGATTCGAGCGAGTTCGCCACCGAACCGCTGCGGATTGCCGAGCGCGACATCATCCTGCCGGGGTCGGACACGCGCTGGCGATTCCAGGTGGCGGAATCGCGCGAGCGCATCGACGATCAAATCGATGGGCTTCGCCGGACGCTCATCTGGAGCTTCGCGGCGCTCGGCGCCGGGCTGCTGATCCTTGCCGCGCTACAGACGGTCTACGGGCTTTGGCCGCTGCGGCGGGTCCAGCGCGAGGTCGCGGCGATCCGATCAGGCAAGAAGTCGCGAATTTCGGACGATTTCCCAACGGAGATCCGGCCCCTGACCGAGGAAATCAACCAGCTGTTCGCGCATAGCGAGGAACAGGCCGAGGAAGCCCGCCGCCATGCCGGCAACCTGGCCCACGCGCTGAAAACCCCACTGACCGTCATCACCAACGCCGCCACCGCCAATGCGCCGGAGCTCGCCGACACGGTCTGCCGAGAAGCGTCGCAGATGCGCCGGCAAGTCGATCACCATCTTGCCCGGGCGCGCGCCATCGGTCGCCGTGCGTCGGCCCAGGCCCGCGCCTGCGTTTGGGACAGCGTGCAAGCGGTCGAGCGCGCCGTCGATCGCCTGTACGAGGACGCCACCGTCGATATCGCCGGCGACAAGGCGGTTGAGGCCAGGGTCGAACGCCAGGATCTCGACGAGATGATCGGCAATTTGGTCGAAAATGCCGCGAAATATGGCGGCGGGCGCGTGTTCGTGACCGTCGAATCCCACGGCGATAGCGTCGATATCGTGGTCGAGGACGACGGGACCGGCATCCCCGCCGAACAGCGCGAGGCGATTTTCGCCCGCGGGGCGAGGCTGGACACCGGCAAGCCCGGCACCGGCCTTGGCCTCGCCATCGTCCGCGACGTTGCCGAGATTTACGGCGGCTCCGTGCACCTTGAAGAGAGCGAGGATCTTGGCGGGTTACTGGCCCGCCTCACCCTCCCGGCCGGCTAACGTCCCCGCACTTTCGTCGAAATCCGACTGGCGTGGACGGGCCGGTTGTGGTCTCTCCGCCCCAATCGCAACGGAGTGCCAAATGAAAGCCACGCGTCTCGCGCTTTTGACCGCCAGCCTCATCGCCATTGCCGCGCCGGCGGCCGCGCAAACCGGAAAGCCCGCTTACGGCAATTGGGGCATCGACAGCAGCGCCATCGACGGATCGGTCAAGCCGGGCGACGACTTCTGGGACTACGTCAACGGC
Organism: Sphingomonas sinipercae; assembly: GCF_011302055.1. NCBI lineage: Bacteria > Pseudomonadati > Pseudomonadota > Alphaproteobacteria > Sphingomonadales > Sphingomonadaceae > Sphingomonas > Sphingomonas sinipercae. The sequence continues at coordinate 736,563 of NZ_CP049871.1, read as the reverse complement.
GCCTGGGCCAAGCGGACGCAAATCGCCGCGGATCGCACGTTCGTCGGCATCGATTCCGTCCTCAACGACCAGATCGACAAGGATGTGCGGTCGATCATTGAGGCCAAGGCTCAAAATCCCGCGGCATCGGGCAAGCTCGGTCAGCAGATCGGCGATTATTACGCGACCTGGATGGACACGGCCGCGATTGAGTCGCTCGGCACGGCGCCGCTCAAGCCCTACCTTCAACGCATTGCGGCAGTGAAGAACCGGACCCAGCTTGCCGAACTTTTCGGCAGCAACGGCTTCGCGTCGCCGATCAATCCCTACATCCAGCCGGGCAACGATGACCCGACGCATTACGTCGTCAACCTGTACCAGGGCGGGCTGAGCATGCCCGGGCGGGACTACTACCTGCTCCCGGGCGCCAAATACGACGCCTTCCGCGCGGCCTATCGCGATTATGTGATCCGGATGCAGGAATTGGCCGGAATTCCCGATGCGGCGGCAAAGGCCGACCGGATCGTCGCGCTTGAAACGGCCTTTGCGAAAAGGATGTGGACTCCGGAACAGAGCCGCGATGCCAAGGCCACCGACAATCCGATGACGGTCGCGCAGCTGAAAAGCTACGCGCCGGGTCTTGCCTGGGCCTCGTTCTTCAAGCCGCTCAAGCTCGCTGATCAAAAGCGGGTCGTCCTCAACCAGAAGACGGCCATCCGCGACGAAGCCAAGCTGGTTCAGTCGGTGCCGCTGTCCACCTGGAAGGAGTGGCTGGCCTTCCGTTTCATCAGCGACAACGCAACTTACCTCCCGGCGGCGTTCGACGAGGCGCGCTTCAATTTCTTCTCGAAGACTCTGCGCGACGTTCCGACCCAGCGGGATCGCTGGAAGCGCGGCGTCGAAATGGTCAACGGCGCGCTTGGCGAAGGCGTCGGCCAGATTTACGTCGCGGAGCATTATCCGCCCGAAAGCGACCGGCAGATGGGCGAACTCATCCGCAACTTCCGCGCCGCGCTGGAAGAGAAGATCCGCACCAACACGTGGATGGACGAGCCGACCCGCAAGGAGGCGCTCAAGAAGCTTGCAAGCTTCGATCCGCGCACCGGCCACCCCGCCAAATATATCGATTATTCCTCGCTTGAGGTCCGCCGCGGCGACCTGCTTGGCAATGCGCTTCGCGCTGGGGAGTTCGAATGGGGACTGCTGGTCGAACGGATGAAGAAGCCCGTCGATCGCTCGCTGTGGGGCATGCTGCCGCAGACGAACAACGCCTATTACGACCCGTCAAACAACCAGATCACCTTCCCGGCCGCGATCTTGCAGCCGCCTTACTTCGATCCGAACGCCGACGCGGCTTCGAACTACGGCAGCATCGGCGCGACCATCGGGCACGAAATCGGACACGGTTTCGACGACCAGGGCCGGCTTTACGATGCTGAAGGGCGACTTCGCGACTGGTGGACCCCGGCGAGTTCCGCAGCCTACATGAAGCAGGCGAACGCGCTGGTGAAGCAATATGACGCGTACGAGCCGATCCCCGGCGTCCACATCAAGGGCCAGCTGACGCTGGGCGAGAACCTTGGCGACCTCGGCGGCCTGGAAGTGGCTTACGCCGCCTATCGCAAGCATGTCGAAAAGACCGGTGAGCCGCCGCTGATCGACGGCCTCACCGGCGACCAGCGCTTCTTCATCGCTTACGGCTACAGCTGGCAGAGCAAGGCGCGCGAAGGCGCATTGCGAGCGCAGCTTCTGTCCGACCCCCATTCACCGGCGAAATACCGGGTCAATGGCGCGGTCCGGAACATGGATGCCTGGTACAAGGCGTTCAACGTCAAGCCGGGCGACAGGCTCTACCTGCCGCCGGATCAGCGGGTCCATATCTGGGGCGCCTGACGCTCGTTCGGCTAGGAAACCGGCGCCTCCCGGGCTAGGGGGGCGCCGTGACCGCCACCGTTCACCCGCTCCGAACCTCGCGCGAAGCCTCGCTCGAGCCGATGATCGCACTCGTCGCCGACGACATGCACGGCGTCAACGCCGTCATCCTCGAGCGCATGCAAAGCAAGGTCGCGCTGATCCCGGAGCTTGCCGGCCACCTGATCGCCGGCGGCGGCAAGCGGATGCGACCGATGCTGACCCTCGCTTGCTCCGAACTGCTCGATTATCCCGGGACTCGGCATCACAAGCTGGCTGCCGCGGTGGAATTCATCCACACGGCCACCCTGCTCCACGACGATGTCGTCGACGGGTCGGGCATGCGCCGCGGCAAGCGCACCGCGAACCTCATCTGGGGCAACCCGGCAAGCGTCCTGGTCGGCGATTTCCTGTTCAGCCGCGCCTTCGAATTGATGGTCGAGGACGGCAGCCTGAAGGTGCTCAAGATCCTCAGCCGCGCGTCGGCCGTCATCGCCGAGGGCGAGGTCGACCAGCTGACCGCGCAGCGGCGGATCGAAACCGACGAAGACGATTATCTGGCGATCATCAGCGCCAAGACCGCCGCTCTGTTCGCGGCCGCCTGCCGAATCTCGCCGGTCATTGCCGAAGCTGGGGAGGACGCGGAACTCGCGCTCGACGTCTACGGCCGCAACCTTGGCATCGCCTTCCAGCTGACGGACGACGTCATCGACTATGCATCGAACAGCGAAGTCATGGGCAAGGGCGTCGGCGACGACTTCCGCGACGGCAAGATGACGTTGCCGGTAATCTTGGCTTACGCGCGCGCCGGCGGCGAGGATCGGGCTTTCTGGCGCGCTGCCATCGGCGGCGAGCGCTGCAGCGACGAAGACCTTGTCCGTGCCATCGACCTGGTCCGGTCGAGCGGGGCGATTGCCGACACGATCGAGCGCGCCCGCCACTACGGCCGCCGCGCGATTGACGCCCTCGCATCGTTCCCGGCGGGCAAGGCGAAAGCGGCGCTGGTCGAGGCGGTCGAGTTCGCGGTCGCCCGGGCCTATTAGGCAAGCCGGCTTGATTCGACGCCTAGGCTTTGCCACTCCGCGCACATGACCGTTGCCCGCATCTCCGAACTCGATCGCAAGGCCACCCAGTCGGGCCGCGCCAACGCCGGCCTGTGGCTGCTCGAGTTCGAACGGACGGAGCCGCAGCGTCCCGACCCGCTCACCGGCTGGAACGGCTCGGGCGATACCGCCACGCAGGTGCGCCTGACCTTCGCCACCCGGGATGAAGCGGTGGCCTACGCCGATCGACACGGCATCGATTATCACCTGGTCCCGGCAACGCCGGTCAGCCTGAAATTGCAGGCCTACGCCGACAATTTCCGTTGATCCGAGACAGACTTGCGCCATTCCGGCCGTAAGGGCAGACTAGCTCCGCCGAGCTAGGGGGAAGGCTGCACGCTCCAATTGCAATCGTCATCGGGACCCGCCCCGAGGCGATCAAGCTCGCCCCAGTCGCCGAAGCGCTGTCGAAGCGCGGTATCGTGCCGAGGCTCATCTTTACCGGCCAGCACCCGCTGTCCCCGGCGGACTACGGCCTGTGCGGCTACCCGGCCATCGTGCTGGATTGCGCGGGAGGCGCCGATCCGCTGTTTCATGTCGAGCGCGTTCGCACGGTCGCCGGAAGCGCGCTTGCCGGTTGCTCGCTCGTCATCGTGCAAGGGGACACCTCCTCGGCGCTCGGCGGGGCGCTGGCCGCGGCCGACCGGTTCCTTGCCGTCGCTCATGTCGAAGCCGGACTGCGCAGCCACGACCGGCGGCAGCCCTGGCCCGAAGAAGATTTCCGTCGCCGGATCGACTCGCTTGCGGCCCTGCTGTTCGCACCCACGGCGTTGAGCGCCGCCAACCTGCGCCGCGAACGCATCGCGGGCGCGATCCACATCACCGGCAACACGGGCATCGACGCAGTGCTTCGCCTTCGTCAGGAGCGCGAGCCGCACGCGGTCGCCTCCCCAGGCCTGCCAAGAATCCTCGTGACCTGCCACCGGCGCGAAAGCTGGGGCGCGGGGCTGGCTGGAATCGCTTCGGCGCTACGGTCGCTCGCCGATTCAGGCGCGGCAAGCATCGATGTGGTATTGCACCCCAACCCGACGACCGCGCGATTCGTGGCCGATGCGCTCCGCGACGTAGCCTCGATCCGCCTTTCGCCACCGCTCCCGCATGTCGGCACGATCGATCGGCTGGCGCGGGCGGACCTGGTACTCAGCGATTCCGGCGGATTGCAGGAAGAATGCGCGGCGCTTCGGGTGCCGTTGCTGGTCCTGCGCGAACGGACGGAGCGCCCCGAGGCGATCGCTTGCGGCGCGATGCGGTTGGTCGGCACCGACCCGGACCGAATTCTCCACTACGTCGGGGTCGCGCTGCGCGGGCGGGCATTGGTGCCTCGGCAATGGGTAAATCCCTATGGCGACGGTCGCGCGAGCGAGCGAATCGCCGCCTTGATCGTCGATGCGCTGGCGCGGTCCGGTGCGATATTACAGAGGACGGGCTAAGCTTTTTGGAAACCCCCTCGCCGGCGAGCGTTACTGCTCCATGTTAATAACGGGGGGCTGAAGAGACAAAGCAATGCACGCGTTCATCATCGAAGACCAATATCTGATCGGCCAGTCGCTTCAGGACATGCTTGAGCGGCTGGGCTTCAACTCTTTCAGCTTTGCCCGCTCTGAAGATGCGGCGGTGATGGGCGCCAATGCCCAGAACATCGACCTGATTACCGCCGACGTGCGGCTCCTGCCCGGCGACGGGGTCAGCGCGGTGAATGCGATCTGCGCGAAGCGCGACCTGCCCGTCGTTTTCATCACCGGCTATGCCGACGAGTTGATCGACCGAGTGCCCGACGCAATCGTGGTTCAAAAGCCGGTCGACGAGGCGGAATTGGCGACCGCGGTGCGCACTGCGCTGGGACAGCGGCAATCGGGACGGCAGTCCTAGACTAGCCTAGGCGCTCACCTTGGGCGCCATCGCTCGACGGATCGCGCCTGAAATATCCGACAGCGAAAACGGCTTCATCAGCAGGTCGACGTCGCTTGGCCGCTCGCCGATCTCATTTTCGTCGGCATAGCCGGTGACGATGATCGCCGGCAGCTCAGGATGCTGTTCGCGAATGACCCGAACCACCTCGGTCCCGCTTTGCCGAGGCATTGCATAATCGGTGATCACCAGGTCGACGCCGCTCCCGTCACGCTCCAGGAGCGCGATCGCTTCAGAACCGCTGCTCACTTCGACGGCCTGATGGCCAAGGTCCGCAAGCATGGCCGCGGTGGTCCCGCGCACTTCCGGATGGTCGTCGATCAGAAGCACCTTGAACGCGCCCTGCGGCTCCAGGTCGTCGATGTCCGAGGAGCGCTTGGCCGCCGGAGCTTCATTCTCCGCGGCGCGTGGAAGCCACAGTTCGGCGGTCGTGCCCTTCCCGACCTCGCTGGTCAGGCGCAGCGTGCCGCCCGATTGCTTGGCGAAGCCGTAAACCATGCTGAGGCCAAGGCCGGTGCCCTTGCCAACCTCCTTGGTGGTGAAGAACGGTTCAAGCACCTTTTCGAGCAGGTCGGGGGCAATGCCCGAGCCGGCATCTACGACCGAAACGACGACATAATTGCCGCCAGCGAGCGGCAGCGGGTCTTCCTCCGTCACTTCGCGATTCTCGGCCAGCACGCTGATCGTGCCGCCGTCCGGCATCGCATCGCGCGCGTTGATGACGAGGTTCATCAGCGCCAGCTCTAGCTGCGAGCGGTCGGCGAACGCACACCACGCATCCTTGGCGATCTGCCAGTCGAGCTCAACCAGGCCGCCGAGCGTGTGCGTCAGAAGCTCATCGACGCCCTCATGGAGCGAATGCATATCGATCGCCGCGGGCTCGAGCTGTTGCTGGCGCGAGAAAGCGAGCAGCCGCCGGACCAGTTCTGAGCCTTGGTCGGCCGCACGACGGGTCATGGTCAGGATCCGCCGGTGCTCGTCCGAAAGTTCGGCGCGCCGTTCGATCAGGCCAAGGCCGCCAAGGACCGCCGCGAGCAAATTGTTGAAATCGTGCGCGATGCCGCCGGTCAGCTTGCCGATCGCATCCATTTTCTGCGCCTGCACGAGCTGGCTTTCAAGCAGCCGCCGCTCGGTCACGTCGGTCAGGGTGCCGGCAAATTCGTGCGGCCGGCCATCCGGGTCCTTGAGCAGGACCGCCTGGTCGTGAAAATGCTTGTAGCTGTCGTCGGCGCACCGCCAGCGGTACTCGACGGAGAGGCGCCCGGTGCGTTCGCGCTCGGCCAGCGCGTCGAGCACGCGATGGCGATCGTCCGGGTGAAGGCGTTCGCCCCACAAGGTCGGATTTTCGATGACTTCGGCGAAACTGTAGCCGGTCATGGCATGAAGGTCGCCGCTGACGAACTTGGGGCAGCGCGGGTCGCAGCCCAGCGGCTCGAGGTAGAGCACGATCGGAAGCGACTGGATGATCGCCGCCTGCCGTTGCTCGGCCTGGCGAAGATTTTGCTCCGCTTTCAGCTTCTCGGCATTGGCGCGCAGCGTCGCGTCGAGCAGCGCCTGCTCGTGCCGCGCCTTGCGCTCAATTTCCTTGGTCTTGGCGAACAGGTCGACGAACACCGCGACCTTGGAACGCAGGACCACCGCCTCGACCGGCTTGAACACATAATCGACCGCGCCCATCGAATAGCCGCGGATCAGATGTTCGTTCTCCTTGTTAACCGCGGAGAGGAAAATGATCGGGATTCGCTTCGACTGGTCGCGGCTGCGGATTATTTGCGCAGTTTCATAGCCGTCCAGGCCAGGCATGAAGACGTCGAGCAGGATGACCGCGAATTCGCCCCTCAGCAATTGCCGGAGCGCCTCCTCGCCGGAACTGGCGGTGACGACCTCGCCAACATCCTCAAGCACCGTCTCGATCGCCAGCAGGTTGCGCTGGTCGTCGTCGACGACGAGCACGCGTGGACGCTCGCCCGTTTCCTGGTCGGTCACGGGCGCCGCATCGCCTAGCGCGTCGGTTACGACATCGATCGGGCTGCTATCGTCCAATTTCACTCCGCGGCTTCAACGACCGGCTGCTCGCTTTGAGCCATGTCGCGGGACCGCGCCACCCATACCCGAAGCAGGGCTAGCAGCAGGTCGATGTCGACCGGCTTGGCAATATAGTCCGAAGCGCCGGCATCGAGGCACTTCTGGCGGTCGCCCTTCATCGCCTTGGCGGTGACCGCGATCAGCGGCAGATGCGCCAATGCAGGGTTACGCCGGATGTGCTGCATCGTCTCATAGCCGTCCATTTCCGGCATCATGATGTCGATCAGGCCGACATCAATGCCCGGGGTATTCTCCAAAATGTTGATCCCGTCCTTGCCGCGTTCGGCGTGAAGCACCTCCACGTCGTAGCTTTCAAGAACGCTGGTCAGTGAGAAGATGTTGCGAATGTCATCGTCGACGATCAGCACCTTGGTCCCCGCCAGCTCGGCGATCTCGCGGCTTGCCGCCGACGCGCTGACCTTTTTCTTCTTCTTGCCGCGTGCAGGCTTCGACTTCGCTTCGTCCAGCAGGTCGGTGAATAGCTTGGCCAGCTCTTCCTGCTCGGCCGGTTTCTCGGTCACGCCAAAGGCGCCCATGTTGACGACCGATTCAAGGCGGTCGGCACCCGAAATGACGTGGATCGGGATGTGCGCCGTATCCGGATCGTGCTTGAGCAGGTCGAGCAGGACGAACCCGTCGATATCGCTGAGGCCAAGGTCGAGCGTGATCGCATGGGGCTGCATCTTGCGCGCCATTGCCAGCGTTCCACCGCCGGCCGTCGCGACGACGCCTTTCCATCCGGCTTCGCGCGCCAGTTCCAGCAGGATCGAAGCGAACGTCGCGTCGTCCTCGACGATCAACACGAACGGGTCGTTGCCAAGGTTGTCGCGGTCGTCGCTGACTTCCTCCGGCGCCGGCAGGGCCGTTGGCACCATCGCACCGCTGTTGTCGTAGCGTGCCGAACTGCCGCCGGTGACGCCGGCATCGGCGACAGCTTCCAACGGCACGTACAGCGTGAAGGTGGAGCCTTCGCCCGGCTTCGAGCGGACCTGCAACTCGCCGCCGAGCAAGCGAGCGATTTCGCGGCTGATCGACAGGCCAAGGCCAGTGCCGCCATATTTGCGGCTGGTCGTGCCGTCGGCCTGCTGGAACGCCTCGAAGATCAGCTTTTGCTTGTCTTCGGGGATGCCGATCCCAGTATCGGTGACTGAGATCGCGATCGCTGAATCCGCAGTGCGCAGGACCGGGTGGTTGCGGCTCCAGCCTTCGTTCGCGCTGCGTACGTCCAGCGTGACGCCACCCTTGGCCGTGAACTTGAACGCATTCGACAGCAGGTTGAGCACGATCTGCTGAAGCCGTTTTTCGTCGGTGCGGATCGCCGCAGGCAAACCGGCTTCGAAGTTGACGTTGAAATCGAGGCTCTTGTCGGCCGCAAGCTGACGGAACGTGCGTTCCATGTGCTGCTTCAGCGTCACCATTGGCATTTCGCCGACCTCGATCGTCACCGTGCCGGATTCGATCTTCGACAGGTCGAGGATGTCGTTGATGAGGCTGAGCAAGTCGGCGCCGGCGGAGTGAATCGTCCGCGCGAATTCGACCTGCTTCCCGTTCAGATTGCCCTGCGGGTTTTCGCTGAGCAGCTTCGAGAGGATCAGCAGCGAGTTGAGCGGTGTCCGCAGCTCGTGGGACATGTTCGCGAGGAACTCGGACTTATACTTGGATGTCAGGGCGAGCTGTTCGGCTTTCTCCTCGATGGCGCGGCGGGCCATGTCGATTTCGATATTCTTCGCTTCGACCTGCTTCTTCTCATTCTCGAGCAGCTGCGCTTTCTCCTGCAGCTCCTCGTTGGTCGCGTGCAGTTCTTCCTGCTTCGTGGTCAGCTCGGTCTGGCGCGCCTGCAGCTCAGTCGTCAGCAGCTGCGACTGTTTGAGCAGCCCCTCCGTGCGCATGGTCGCGGCGATGGTGTTGAGCACGATGCCGATCGATTCCACCAGCTGGTCGAGGAAGTTCTGGTGGGTTTCGTTGAACTCGTTGAACGAGGCGAGCTCGATCACCGCCTTGACTTCGTCCTCGAACAGGGCCGGCAGGATGTTGACGTTGGCCGGCTTGGCGTGGCCGAGCCCGGACCCGATGCGGATGAAGTCCGGCGGCACGTCCTTGAGCAGGACCGGCCGCTTGTCCGCCGCCGCCTGGCCGACCAGGCCTTCGCGCAGCTTGAATTCCTTTTTCAGCTCGTCAGTGTTCTCCGCGCCGTAGCTGGCGACCAGCTCAAGCTTGGTTTCCTCTTCTTCGCGCTTGGTGACGTAGAACACGCCATATTGCGCGTTCACCAGCGGCGCGAGTTCGGACATGATCAGGTTGGACACGGTGGTGAGATCGCGTTCGCCCTGAAGCATCCGGCTGAACCGGGCGAGGTTGGTCTTGAGCCAGTCCTGCTCCGCGTTCTTCAACGTCTGATCCTTGAGGTTGCGGATCATCTCGTTGATCGTGTCTTTCAGCGCCGCCATTTCGCCCGACGCTTCCACCGCGATCGACCGGGTAAGGTCGCCCTTGGTGACCGCGGTCGCCACGTCGGCGATCGAGCGCACCTGGTTGGTCAGGTTGGCGGCGAGCTGGTTCACGTTGTCGGTAAGATCGCGCCACAGGCCGGCGGCGCCCGGCACGCGGGCCTGGCCGCCAAGGCGCCCTTCGATACCCACCTCGCGGGCCATGTTGGTCACCTGGTCGCCGAAGGTCGACAGAGTCTCGATCATGAAGTTGATCGTCTCGGCCAGCGCCGCGATTTCGCCCTTCGCGTCGAGCGTCAGCTTGCGCTTCAGATTGCCCTGCGCAACGGCGGTCACGACTTCGGCGATGCCGCGCACCTGGTTGGTCAGGTTGGTCGCCATCAGGTTGACGTTGTCGGTCAAGTCTTTCCACGTCCCGCCGACGCCCGGCACCTTCGCCTGGCCGCCAAGCTTGCCCTCGGTACCCACTTCGCGGGCGACGCGAGTCACCTCGCTTGCGAAGGCGTTGAGCTGATCCACCATGGTGTTGATGGTGTCCTTCAGCTGAAGGATTTCGCCCTTCACCTCGACGGTGATCTTTTTCGAAAGGTCGCCCTTCGCAACCGCGGTCGTGACGTCGGCAATGTTACGCACCTGGCCGGTGAGGTTTTCCGCCATCAGGTTCACGTTGTCGGTCAAATCCTTCCAGGTGCCGGCAACGCCGCGCACCTGCGCCTGGCCGCCAAGCTTGCCTTCGGTACCGACCTCGCGCGCCACGCGGGTCACTTCCGAAGCGAAGCCGTTGAGCTGGTCCACCATGGTGTTGATGGTGTTCTTCAGCTCCAGGATCTCGCCCTTCACGTCGACGGTGATCTTCTTGGACAGGTCGCCCAGCGCCACCGCGGTGGTCACTTCCGCGATGTTACGCACCTGGCCGGTAAGGTTCGCGGCCATTGCGTTCACATTGTCGGTCAAGTCCGCCCACGTGCCGGCGACGCCTTCCACCTTCGCCTGGCCGCCGAGACGCCCTTCGGTACCCACTTCGCGGGCCACGCGGGTCACTTCCGAGGCGAAGGAGTTCAGCTGATCCACCATGACGTTGATGGTGTTCTTCAGCTCCAGGATTTCGCCCTTCACGTCGACGGTGATCTTCTTCGACAAATCGCCGCGGGCCACCGCGGTCGTCACTTCGGCGATGTTACGAACCTGACCGGTCAAATTACCGGCCATCAAATTCACCGAGTCGGTCAAGTCCGCCCAGGTGCCGGCGACGCCTTCCACCTTTGCCTGCCCGCCGAGCTTTCCTTCCGAACCCACTTCGCGGGCCACGCGGGTCACTTCGGAAGCGAAGCCGTTGAGCTGGTCGACCATGGTGTTGATCGTGTTCTTCAGCTCAAGGATTTCGCCCTTCACCTCGACGGTGATCTTTTTCGACAGATCGCCCTTCGCCACCGCGGTGGTCACGTCGGCGATGTTGCGGACCTGGCCGGTGAGGTTCGCGGCCATGAGATTCACATTGTCGGTCAAGTCGGCCCAGGTGCCGGCGACGCCAGGCACCTGCGCCTGCCCGCCGAGCTTGCCTTCGGTACCCACTTCCCTCGCCACGCGGGTCACTTCCGAAGCGAAGCCGTTGAGCTGGTCGACCATCGTATTGATGGTGTCCTTCAGCTCCAGGATTTCGCCCTTCACGTCGACGGTGATCTTCTTGGACAAGTCGCCTGACGCCACGGCGGTCGTCACTTCGGCGATGTTGCGGACCTGGCCGGTAAGATTGTCCGCCATCAGGTTCACGTTGTCGGTCAAATCGGCCCAGGTGCCGGCGACGCCTGGCACCTGCGCCTGGCCGCCGAGCTTGCCCTCGGTGCCGACTTCCCTCGCCACGCGGGTCACTTCGGACGCGAAGCCGTTGAGCTGGTCGACCATGACGTTGATGGTGTTCTTCAGCTCAAGGATTTCACCCTTCACGTCGACGGTGATCTTCTTGGACAGGTCGCCCGAGGCCACGGCGGTGGTCACTTCGGCGATGTTGCGCACCTGGCCGGTCAGGTTCGCGGCCATGAGGTTCACGTTGTCGGTGAGGTCCTTCCAGGTCCCGCCGACGCCCTCCACCTTCGCCTGCCCGCCAAGCTTGCCTTCGGTGCCGACTTCGCGGGCCACGCGGGTCACTTCCGACGCGAACGAATTGAGCTGGTCCACCATGGTGTTGATGGTGTTCTTCAGCTCCAGGATTTCGCCTTTCACCTCCACGGTGATCTTCTTGGACAAATCGCCGCTGGCGACCGCGGTCGTCACGTCGGCGATGTTGCGGACTTGCGAGGTGAGGTTGGTCGCCATCGCGTTGACGTTGTCGGTCAGATCCTTCCAGGTGCCGGCGACGCCGCGCACCTGCGCCTGCCCCCCCAGCTTGCCTTCGGTACCGACCTCGCGCGCCACGCGCGTTACTTCGGAGGCGAAGCTGGCGAGCTGCTCCACCATCGTGTTCACGACCTTACCGATGCGCAGGAACTCGCCGCGCAATGGGCGGCCGTCGATTTCGACGGTCATTGATTGGGACAGGTCGCCCTTGGCGACCGCGCCGATGACGCGCGCGACCTCGGCCGTCGGCTGCACCATGTCCTCGATCAGTTCGTTGACCGAGCGCACCGCCGATTCCCAGCCGCCGCGCGCATTCTTGATGCGCCCGCGCTGGGTGATCTTGCCTTCCTTGCCGACGACCTGGGAAAGCCGCTCGAACTCGGTCGTCATATCCTCGTTGATGGTGACGACTTCGTTGAAGAGGCTCGCGATCTCGCCATCGACACCTTCCGCGTCCTCCGGCAGCCGAACCGAAAAGTCGCCGCGTCGAAGCGCTCGAAGCGCCGAAACCAGCTGGCGGCGATCGATGAAGTCGCGAGGGTTCTGGGCGTTCACTCAACTCTCCGTATGTCAGGCTCCCCCCACCCGGGTTGACGCAGCCCCCCGGCCGCAAGCGTCCGTCATACCAGCAAAACTGATTTACGCTTGATGAAAATGCAGGTGGCGCCGAGCCCACGAAAAAGGGGCGCCCCGGCGGGACGCCCCTTTCGCTGTCCGAGTCGGGTCGAAATCAGAACGCGATGCTGAGCGTCCCGGAGATCGTCCGCGGAGCACCGATCTGGACGTTCGGCGCACTACCGTAACCCGAGCCGCTGACCGACTCGTTGAGGCCGCCCTGGAAGCCGCCGACATATAGCTGATCGAATAGGTTGTAGACGTTCAGCTGAAGGTAGCTGTTTTCTAGCCCGCGGAGCATCGACAGCTTGTAGCGGGCATCGAGATTCACCAGCCAGTAGGCGGGCGTGGTGGCTCCGTATGCTTGGGTCACCGGCGTGGTCGGGGTAGCCAGCGTGCTAACGAAGAACGGCTGGTTATTGTCGTAAACGTAACGTGGGCCGGTGCGCTTGGCCGTCGCGCCAAGCTCGAAGCCGGCAAAACGGCCTACCGCCGACAAGCCGTAGCTATATTTCGGCGCACCGGACTCGTACTTGCCGGCCGTAAATGCGCAGCTGCGCGCGAGCGGTAGAGGATTCACCCCCGCTGGCAGATTGTCGCAGTCTTTGACCTTTGTGGGGTCATTAGGGTCGTTGGGGTTGTTCCCGAACGACCCGATCTGGATGTTGTCCTGAATCTTCGAACGGTTCCAAGAGCCGAACGCATAAAGCGTGAGCTCACGGACCGGCTCATACGCAAACGAGCCATCGATGCCCCACTTATTCACGCGGCCGAGGTTCCGGTACACGGTGTCGTTGAGCTCCGGATCATAAGCCGAGGCGAGGCGGTTATCGAAGCGGGTGTACCAGCCCGCCAACTGCGCCTGGATCTTCGAACTGCGGTAGCGAAGACCGCCATCGAACGAGTCGGTCGTTTCCGGCTTCGGCTTTGCCTCTTCCTTGTCCGGAGCGAAGAAGAACGAGTTGTAGAGGTTATCGGTGCTCGGGACCGAGATGTTCTTTGTGTAGCTCGCGAAGGCCGAAACCTGCGGCGTAAGGTCATAGATCGCGCCCAAGCTTGGAAGCAGCTTGTGGTACTTCAGCACACGCCGTTGCGGACCTTGGAACGTCGTCGCTGCATCGTAAGCGGCGTTCAGCTCCGGATCCTGGGCGAAGCAGTCAACGAAACCGCCGGCCGAAGTTGCGAAGCAGTAGTTCTCCAGATCGCGGGTGAAGTAAGGCAGCGCCGCACCGACGTTTAGCGTCAGCGGGCCAAACTCACCGCGATATTCGGCGGCGAACTTGTCGAGGATCGCATAGGATTGACGGTCGCGCTTCTGCAGGACGTTGCCGTTGCCGTCGACCAGCGGCTCATTGACCGGGAAAACGTCCAGCGGTTCGCCATTTGAATCAACCCGCCCGACTTCGCCGGTCTGCCGGTGGTTCGAATAATCGTGCGTGTAGGCAACGCGGATCAGATGTTCGGGGCTGATCTCGTACGACAGGTTCGCAACCGCAGCGTAGCGGCGGGTGCGCGTCTGGCTCGGTGCCAGCAACGTCACGCCACGGCTGGCAGTCGAGCCGGATGCGCAGCCACCGCTGTTGTTCGAGTTTTGGACGCACGTGTCGAGAACGTCACCATCGCCGTTCAGGTCGCGCCCAAACCAGTAGGCGCCGCCGATGAAGCCGGTGTACTGGACGCCGTTGCGCACGAAGAAGCCCTCGCGGCCGGTGACCGTGCCGCCGCCGTTGGCCTTGGTATACTGGAAGCTCGGGTCAATGGTGAGCGTCAGCTTGTCGGTGATCGAAAACTTCGAGTTGCCCCGAATGTTGATGCTGTTCGATGGATTGTAGCGACGGTCGAATTCGGTGCCGCAGCTGGCAGTCGTATCCGGGACACCTGCCTGCGGGACGTCGGTGGTGCACGGATAAGTGATATTGTACTGGCGCTCGCTGCGGCTCGTCGGAAAACCGTTGCGCGGGTCGAGGTCGGTACGAAGCGGCAGCGAGCCGAAGAAGTTGTTGCGATCCTGGTTGTACCGGCCCGCGATCGAAACGAAATCGCCGTTGCCGCCAATCGGCTGCCAGATCTTGGCATTGTACTGCTGCCGGTTGAGCTTGCCGTAATTGTTGAACGGATTGCGGTAGTTGGACGTGCTGCCAGCGACGAACGCACGCGTGCCCCACGGCGTGAATTCGCCCAGTTCGAGCCGGCCGAAGAACCTGCGGTAATCGAATTCGCCAAGCGACGTGTTGACCAGTCCGCCAAAGCGCTTGGTCGGCGTGATCGTCCGCTGGTTGATGGTGCCGCCAACGGCCGAAGCAGTTGGGGAGTCGACGTCGGTCGAGCCGAGGTTGACGTTCACCTGCTCGATCAGCTCGGGATCGATCGAGAAGTTCGAGTAGATGTTGTAGTTGCCGCTGTCGTTCAACTGAATGCCATCGAGCGTGTAGCTGATGCGGGTAGAATCGAAGCCGCGCATCGTCAGCGTACCGCCGGCGTTGCCGTAAGCGTCGTTGTTCTGGAAGCTGACGCCAGGAACGACGTTGATGACGTCGAGCACGGTCTGTCCAGGCCCAGCCCGCTTGATCATCTCCTGCGTGACGACCGCCTTGGCCTTGGTCGCGTCGGGGGCCTTGATCCCACCGACGTCGGTCTGGCGGGTGCCGGTCACGACGATGGTGTCCTTTTCGAAGTCCACGGTGCCGGTGGACTGCGCGTAAGCGCTGGTCGGAACCAGGACTGCCGACGAGCAAAGCAGGTATGCGATCTTCTTCACAGGAATGAACTCCCCCGAGTCGAGTATGGGTTGTGGGATGCGGCGACCCGCTAAGCGGCTACCAAGTCACTTCTATTACAATCGCCCTTAGCAGCAGAATCCGATTCGGGTTGTTGCCGCTTGGCCACAGTGCCCTGATTTCTGAATCGGATTGGGAACTTAGCTGTGGGTAGTGCGTGAAACCCCGTCCAGCCGGCGCCCTAGCCAGACGAAGAGATAGACCAATGGCGGCACCAGGATGATCGACAAGGTCACCTTGGCGATCAACTGGCCGAACAGCAGCGACTGGATTGGGAACACGCCGTAAAAAGCGACGGTGATGAAGATCAGCGTGTCCAGCGCCTGGCTCAGCACGCTGGCGATCGCGGACCGGGCCCACAGCATCTTTCCGCCTTCGCGCTTGAGCCAGGTAAAGATCGTCACGTTGAGCAGCTGCGACGTCCCATAGGCGATGATGCCCCCAAGCCAGATCCGGGGCGTTGCGCTCATCATCGTATTGAAGGCGCCAAGGCGATCGGGGGCCATTTCCGGCGACGCCGGGATCCAGAGCACGACAAGAGTCAGCAACAGCGACACGAGCAGCGGAATGAAGCCGATGATCACCAGGCGATTCGCCGTGCTCCGGCCCTGCAGCTCGGCGACTGCGCTCGACGTCACCACCAGCAGCAGGAAGGCGAAGATGCCCGCCTCGACCGCCAGCGGCCCGAGGGACACCTGCTTGTTGCCAAGCACGCCGGCAATGCAGACCATGCCGCCATAGAAAATCGCGAAGGCGAACAAGGAGCGGCTGATAAGGGTGTCGCGGGTGCCGGCGTCGGCTTTGGTCTCGATTGCCATGGCGAAGGCCTAGCGGCTTTGCCCGCAACCGCAAGCGCCTGCTGTTGACCGCGCCAACACCCCGCCGCTAGGCGACGCGTCCGTGACTTCCTGCAGCCTTGATGTCGTCGCCATCGGCGATGCGATCGTCGACGTCATCGCGACCTGCGACGACGCCTTCCTGGTCGCAAGGGGCCTGCGCAAGGGTTCGATGCAGCTGCTCGACACCGACGCCGCCGACGACCTTTATTCCGCGATGGGCGTCGCTCGCGAGATGAGCGGCGGTTCGGCCGCCAACAGCATGGCGGGCGTGGCCGCGCTCGGCGGCCGGGCGGCCTTTATCGGCCAGGTGGCGAGCGACCAGCTCGGCGAAATTTTCACCCACGACATGCGGGCGCTCGGGGTCCGGTTCGACACGCCGCCGATCGGAGACGACCTGCCGACCGGGCGTTGCCTGATCCTCGTCACACCCGATGCGCAGCGGACGATGAACACCAGCCCGGGCGCGAGCCACGAGCTGACCGTCGCGGCCTTGGACGAGGATCTGATCCGCTCCGCAGCGGTCACCTTCCTCGAAGGTTATCTGTGGGGTCCGGAAAAGCCGCGCGAGGCGATGCTGCACGCCGCACGCCTCGCTCATGATGCCGGCCGCAAGGTCGCTTTCACCTTGTCCGAGAGCCTGTGCATCGCCGGCCGTCGCGAGGGCGTTTTGGGAATGATCGACGGCGGCGTCGTCGACATTCTCTTCGCCAACGAGGACGAAGCGCTGTTGCTTGCCGGCACCGACGACATCGAAACCGCCTTGGCCGCGCTGCGGCCGAAAGTGGAAACGCTGGTCGTCACCTGCGGCGCCGATGGTGCGCTGGCCATGCGCGGACCTGACCGCGTGACGGTTTCGGCGGCGCCGGTCGACAAGGTGGTCGACACGACCGGAGCCGGCGACCTGTTCGCCGCGGGCTTCCTCACCGCCCATAGCCGAGGTCACGGCCTTGAGCGCTGCCTCGAAGCCGGAGCGCAGGCCGCCGCGGAAATCATTTCCCACTTCGGCGCTCGTCCCGAGGCCGACCTCAAGCAGCTGGTTCGGCTGTGAACCGAGTCGCGGTCTATTGCGGCTCGGCGGCCGGTAGCGGCAGCATCTTCGCCGATTCCGCGCGCGACCTTGCCGCGACGATGGTCGGCGCCGGCGTCGACCTCGTTTACGGCGGTGGCCGTCTCGGCCTGATGGGCATCGTCGCCGACGCCGTACTGGAACAAGGCGGCCGGGTGTACGGAGTCATCCCGGAGGCGCTGGTCAACCTGGAGGTCGCGCACACCGGCGTTACCGAGCTCCACACGGTTGCCAACATGCACGAGCGCAAGGCCAAGATGACCGACCTTGCGGACGGCTTCATCGCCTTGCCGGGCGGCATCGGAACGCTCGATGAATTATTCGAAGCGTGGAGCTGGAACGCGCTTGGTTACCACGCCAAGCCCTTCTGCCTGCTCAATGTCGACGGCTTTTGGGATGGTATGATTGCCTTCCTCGATCACGCCGCCGCCTGCGGCTTCATGTCACCCAAGCGGCGCCAGCAGCTGCTTGTCGCCGACACCCCGGTCGAAGCGCTTGAAAAGCTGGACGAAGCCGCCGCAGCCGCTACGCAGGGCATGGTCTGGTAGGCATCTTTCGCCCTTGGGGAGGGGCTCTTTCATGAACAGCAAGCTGCTCGGCATCGCCGGGGTCGTCGTTATCCTGGCCATCGCTCTCCTGTTTTCGACCAACCGACGCGGCATTCGCCTGCGGGTTGTCGGCGCCGCCTTCGCGTTACAGGCGTTCATCGCCTTCCTCGTGCTTTACACAAACTGGGGCCGCGCCGGCATCGAGACGCTTGCAAGCGGCGTCGCCAACCTGCTGGGCTACGCCAACAAGGGCACCGAATTCCTGTTCGGGCCGAGCGCCAGCAACCCGCTTGCCAACACCTTCGCGATCGCCGCCCTGCCGGTCATCATCTTCTTCGCCGCGCTCGTCTCGATCCTCTACTATCTCGGCATCATGCAGCGCATCGTCCGCTGGGTCGGAGGCGCGATCGGCTGGATCACCGGAATCGGCCGGGTCGAAGCGCTTGGCTCGGCCGCGAACATCTTCGTCGGCCAGTCCGAATCGCCATTGGTCGTGCGTCCCTATCTCGCCGCCCTGCCGCCCGCCCGCCTGTTCACCTTGATGGTGGTCGGCATGGCCGGTGTCGCGGGAACGATCCTGGCGGCTTATGCGGCGCTGCTTGGCGAGGCCTACCTGCCTTACCTGCTCGCCGCCGCCTTCATGTCGGCGCCGGGCGGCATCCTGATGGCCAAGATCATCATGCCCGACGACGATTCAGCGGCTGATGAGTTGCCGCTTGCCGGCGGTGCATCCGCCGAAGACCAGGTCGATGTCGCCGAAACCTTCGAGGAAGGGGAGCGGCCGGCAAATATCATCATGGCGGCGGCTCAGGGCGCGCAGACCGGCGTCAAACTGGCCGTCGCCGTCGGCGCGATGGTGCTCGCTTTCGTCGCCCTCGTCGCTCTAGCCAACGGCCTCCTCGGTGGCCTCGGCAACATGGTCGGCGTCCCCGACCTCAGCTTCCAGCGCCTGGTCGGCTTGGTGTTCGCGCCGGTGATGTATCTGATCGGCGTGCCCTGGAACGAAGCGGGCATCGCCGGCGGGCTGTTCGGCACCAAGATCGTGCTCAACGAATTCGTCGCCTTCATCGACCTTGGCAATGCCCAGGGCGCCGCTGCGGGCCTCAGCGAACGCGGCCGTGCCATCGTCACCTTCGCGCTGTGCGGCTTTGCCAATTTCAGCTCGATCGCGATCCAGATGGCGGTGACCGGGGGGCTCGCGCCAAACCAGCGGCCGGTGATCGCCCGCTTGGGCATTCGCGCGCTGATCGCCGGCAGTCTCGCCAACCTGATGAGCGCAGCGCTCGCCGGTTTGATGCTGCCCTGATCGACGGCAATCGGCGCAGCGACGCGGCCATCCGGCGTTGGAGTGCTTCGCTTCGGTCGCAATGACAGTTAAAGGCGACTCATGGCCACTACTGCAGACAACATCGCCTCGGTCTCGCTGCGCGACGCCGACTCCGACCCGGACGCCTTCGCCGACAAGCTCGGCCGGAGCTTTGAGGAATTTGGCTTCGCCGTCCTGGGCGACCACGGCATCCCGGACGAGCTGATCGAACGCGCCGAAGAGAAAGCCAAAGCCTTCTTCGCGCTGCGGGAAGAGCAAAAGCACGAGTATCACATTGCCGGCGGTGGCGGTGCGCGCGGCTACACGCCGTTCGGGATCGAGACCGCAAAGGGCCACAAGGCGCACGACCTGAAAGAGTTCTGGCACGTCGGCCGCGACCTGCCCGAGGGCCATAAGTTCCGGGACCATATGCCCGACAACATCTGGCCAGCGGAGGTGCAAAGCTTTCGCGACACGTTCACCGAGCTGTTCGCGACGTTCGACCGCGTCGGGCTGAAGGTGCTCAAGGCGATCGCCCGCTACCTCGACGTCGATGAAAACTATTTCGAGGACGCCGTCCGCGAGGGCAATTCGGTGTTGCGGATGCTCCACTATCCGCCGCAGACCGAGCCGACCGGCGAGCATATCCGCGCCGGCGCGCACGAGGACATCAACGCCATCACCCTCCTGCTCGGCGCCGAGGAAGCCGGTCTGGAGCTGCTGACCCGCGACGGCCGCTGGATCCCGGTCTCGCCGAAGCCGGGGCAGATGGTGATCAACATCGGCGACATGTTGCAGCGGCTGACCAACGGGCGGCTGCGCTCGACCTCGCACCGGGTCGTCAACCCGTCGCCCGACCGTGCCAGCAATGCGCGCTATTCGATGCCCTTCTTCCTCCATTTCCGGAGCGATTTCCTGATCGAACCCTTGCCCGGCACGGTCGCCGCAGGTCAGGAACCGAAGTGGCCGCCGGTCACGGCCAACGATTACCTCCAGGAACGGCTACGCGAGATCAATCTGGCCTGACCGTTGCCGGAGGCGGCAGTCATTTCGCCGTCGCAATCTCGACCACGTTGTCGGTGACATTGCGGTCGATGTAATAAGCGTAGGGATCGACGCCCGCGTAGACCGGCTTCCGGTCGACGACGAACTTGACGATCTGGCGGCCGGATTCGAGTGGCCGGCGCTCCAGCAGGACGACGTCTCGCTTGGTGAAGTCGCCGCTGCCGGGGTCGGCGGTGAACACACCAATCTCGATCGCGTCGGACAGCGGAGCTTCTTTTTCCGCACCAGCGGCGTCCGCGTAGAATTTGCGGGCCTGGATCGGCACGGTCACTTCCCATTTTCCGTCCGCACGGCGTCTAGCCGTCGGACCAGTCACCTTCAGGTCGTAAAGCGTGATTCGTTCGAAAAGATCGGTGATCAGCGCCTGCTGCTCCGGCGTCTTGGCCTGCGCCCGCAGCGCACCGATCAGGTCGACGGAGCGCGGGTAAGGCGCGCTCTTGAACCGGAAACGGTCGAGCAGCGAACGCAGCGCCCGGTTCACCGCAGCTTCGCCCAGCCGCTGCTGGAGCAAGTACAGCGCGAGCGGCCCTTTGTTGTACATCAGATATTGCTGCGTCTCGAGCCGGGCGAGCGGAACCTCGCCGTGCTGGTCCCAGGCACGGCCCGAGAGGTAGTTGTCTAGCTGGGCGCGAAGCAGGCGACGAAGGTGCGCTTCGTCCTGCGTGTGCTTCACAACCATGATCGCCGAATATTGGGCCAGCGATTCGACCAGCAACAGGCTGCCTTGGACCGCGGCGGGGGTAATCTGGTGCCCCCAATATTGGTGCGCCATTTCGTGGGCGACGTTGCCGGACACGTAATCCAGTGCTTCAGGCGACCTCAGGTCGGCGAGGAAGCCCAGGGATTCCGCGTTCGGGATCGTCCCGGCAAAGGCTTGGGCATAGTTGAACTGATAGCTCGGGAACTCGACGATGCGGGCCTGGCTAAACTGATAGGGGCCGAAATTGGCCTGATAATAATCGAGCGCGGTCTGCAGCGTGTCGAGCATGTGACCGACATTCCAAGCGTGCGCCGGGTGATAGTAAACCGCCAGGTCGATGCCCCGATACTGCCGGTGCCTTTCCGCATAGTGCGCGGATTGGACCGCGAAGCTGTTGCGGATCGGGGCTTCGGAAACGAAGCGCGCTATTCGGCGGCCGCCGCGAACGCTGTCGGACACTTTCCGGCCCGGCGCGACCGGCGTCTGGTCGGCGCTAGTGGACAGTTGGATGTCCGCATTGACCCACGACGCCTCGTCCGCCGGAAGCGCTGCCGCGGATTCGTCCTCGAGCGGCGCCCGGCCGAGCTTGGGGAGGCCGAATTCGCGCCTGACGGCCGCGTCCTGCACCATCGGCTGGGTGCGCACGCCGACCAGCGGCAGCAACTGGCTGTTGCTCAAGAAAGTCCCATTATCGACGATCCGGGTGTTCGGCGTTCCGTTGGCGAAGCCGCGATGGTGCCGCTCGGTGGCGAACCGCATGACCCGGCTCTCGCCCGGCGCCATCGGCCGGTCGAGGCGATAGATGCGATAACCGAACACCGCGTCGTTCATGGCCAGTCGGCCGCCGGCAATTTCCGCCTGCTTCAACACGAGGCCACGGTCGGTGACCCGAACGTGCACGTCCGAGATGGGTTGGCCGGTCAGGTTGCGAAGCAGGTAGCTGCCCTGGACCGTTGCCAGGCGCTGGTGGGGATAGAGCGCCACATCCAGCTTGACGTCCGCGACCGAGGGTTGGGGAATTTTGGCGAACTTCAGGTACTTTTTCTCGTACCTCGCCGAATATGCGTCGCTCGCCTCGGGCGTTTCGTAACGGTTGAGGATGTTGGTGTTGTAATAGGCAAAAGCGCCCGTTGCAGCGAAGGTCAGCAGCGCGCCGCCGGCAACGAGCCGCGGCCCCCCTTTCAATCTGCCTGGAGCAAGCCGCAACCGCGACTTCAGCCGGGTGTCCGTTCCCCGTCGCCAAAGCAGGTGTGCGGCCACCAACAGCAAGGCCGCCAGCGCGCCCCAGTACAGCCGGAAGACCAACGGCCCCTGCCAGAACGAGCTGATCCCATCCATGTCGCTGTAAGGCGTGGGCGGCGTGCTCGCATAATCGAGGAGATGGTGCGCGAACGTGTAACCGGTGAACTTGGCGCCGATGTAAAGCGCCATGACGCCCCAGCCGACGAATTTGTGTGGAGTCAGCGTCTGGATGAAAACGGTCAGCGCCGCGACCAGGAGCGCGTCCCAGGTCATCGGCAGGACATACCACAACAGGTAAGTGGCAGCCTCGATCCGGGGGAAGCCCAGTGCAAGCTGCGTGGCGATGGCCGCGATCGCGCTGACCACGAACATCGAGAACAGGACGGCGGCGATCGCCGCCATCTTCGGCACGACATAGGCCCAGTTCGGATGCGGTGCGGCGTCGACGATCTCGTGCATCCTGCGGTCGCGTTCGCGCCAGACCAGCTCGCCGGCGTAGATGACGACGACGAGGATCGGCAGGATTTGGAAGATGTCGCGAAGGTCCGCCATCATGGTGACCGTCACCGGGTGGGCCGGCCTGCCGCCAGGGTCGCGCTGCGTGATGAGGACGAACAGCGTCGTGATCGTCGCCCAGGCCATCAGCAAGATGAAGGCCGGACTTTTCAGCACCTGCTTCATTTCAAAGCGCGTGCGCACCGCCAACAGGGCCAGGGTAGCTCGCGGGCCGTGCTGGGGCGAAGGCAGGTGCGGCAACGAAATGCCGGCCGCTTTCCCGTCGTCGGCTGCCAATCGGGCCATCTTCGTCTGCTTGCGCCGGCGCCGCGACCCACGCCTCGTCGCGAAATCGAAGCCGAAATAGGCCGTGGCCAGAAACCCTGCGGAGATGCCAAGCCAGAGCAGCCGATTGTAAAGCAGCGCGCCGGAGAAATCCGGCAGCATCGAATTGCGTTCGGGCGTGGTCCAGTAACGGATCGCGTCATTGAATGCCCGGGCGGAGAATGGCTCGGCGATCGCGAACCCCGGGATCGTTTCGGAGCTGCCGCCGAGCAGGCTCAACAGGGTGAGATAGAGCCCGAGGAACACGACTAGCCCAAGGTACGTGCCCATCATCGAACGTGAGATGGTCGCGACCGCGAAGAAGACAGACGCGCTGATGACGACGTTGGGAAGGCCAATCAGGAAGTAAGCATACAAGTGGTCGCCGATGCGGTTGGGGCCGACCGTCGCCTGGTCGATCCACGGCATCACGGAGCCAAGCCAGATCCCCACGCTGACCAGCGCCAGGCACAGCGCGACCACCGCCAGGGCGCCGAAAAAGCGGCCAAACAGATAATCGAATTTGGTAATCCCGGTAGACCGTAGGATTGGCCCGAATTCGGTCTCGTCGTCGCGCAGCACGATGTTCGAAACGAACACGGTCGTCGCGAACATGAACAGGCAGGAAATGAGGCGGTATTTGCTGATCACCTCGTACGGCGAGTTCTTGAAGACGAGGAAGTCTTCCTCAAGCCCAAGGCCCAGCGCCAGCGATGCGAACGGCATGAGGAAGACCACTGCGGCGGTCATCCACAGCAATGGATTCTTAAGCAGGTAGCGGAACTCGAAGGCGGCGATCCTGGCGAACATCGCTTTACCCCTCAAGCCGCTTGGCGCGATTGCGCGAGCGTGGAAAAATAGACGTCCTCGAGGCCGCCTTCGACCGGCGCGAAGCCGTCGCCGGGGTCGCTGTCGCAAAGCACGTGAACGATGGTTTGGCCGGCGAACAGGCGGGTCGAAATGACCGTGTATCGCTCGCGACACGCGTCCAGCTCGCCGCGCGCGATGCGCTTCATCCATACACGTCCCCGCGTTGCGCGGATGAGCTCGCTCGGCGCGCCTTCAAGCTGGATCCGGCCGTCCGCGATGACCGCCATTTTCGGGCACAGGTCGGACACGTCCTCGACGATGTGCGTGGACAGGATGACCACCACGTTCTCGCCAATTTCCGCCAGCAAGTTGAGGAAGCGGTTGCGCTCTTCCGGGTCGAGGCCGGCGGTCGGTTCGTCGACGATGATCAGCCGGGGGTTGCCGATCAGTGCCTGCGCGATCCCGAACCGCTGGCGCATCCCGCCTGAAAACGAGGTCAGCGCTTTCTTGCGCACCTGCCAGAGGTTGGTTTGCTGCAGCAGCGTCTCGACGGTCGCCTTGCGGTCCCGGGGCGATGCGACGCCCTTCAGCGCGGCCAGGTGATCGAGCATTTCGTAGGCGGAAACGCGCGGATAGACGCCGAAATCCTGCGGCAGGTAGCCAAGCACCCGGCGGAGCATCTCCGGCGCCTTCACCACATCGATATCGCCGAACTTGATCGCACCTTCGGTCGGCGTCTGAAGCGTCGCCAGCGTCCGCATCAGCGTCGACTTGCCGGCGCCGTTCGGCCCAAGCAGCCCGAACATGCCACGCGGAATCGTCAGGTTCACATGATCGAGCGCGCGGGTTCCGTTGGCATAGACATGGCTTACGTCGTGAAGCTCGAGCATCGGTGTGAGTCCTCCCTGGCTGGGAGAGCCATCTGGCCGTGCGACATTGCGGCCGGATTTCCGATCGTTGCGATTTGTTGCAAGACCGAAATCGTGACGAAACGGGAAGCGCATAGAGGGGGCGCATGAGCCAAGCGGGTGTTGGGCAGGCGGACCTCGTCATGCTCGTCGACGACGATCCGGAAATCAGGCAGTTGATCGGGGACTTCCTCGACCAGCATGGCTTCCGCGTCGCGTCCGCCGGCAACAGCGTGGAAATGGACCGACAGATCGCCGCCGAGCGGCCCGCACTGATCGTGCTCGACTTAATGCTTCCGGGCGAAGACGGGCTGGCCATCTGCCGCCGCCTGTCGGCAACTCAAATCCCGGTCATCATGCTAAGCGCGCTCGGCCAGGAAACCGACCGGATCGTCGGCCTTGAGCTTGGCGCCGACGATTACCTCGCCAAGCCGTGCAGCCCGCGCGAATTGCTGGCTCGGATCCGCGCAGTCCTGCGCCGGCATGAAAGCGCGCAGCCGGCCGCCGCGGGCTTCTATCACTTCGCGGGCTGGAGCTTCGACCCCCGCCGGCGGGAGCTTCGTTCGCCCGACGGCATCACGGTCGCCCTGTCGTCGGGCGAATTCAGGCTGCTGAGCGCCTTCCTGGAGCGGCCGCTTCGCGTCCTAAGCCGGGACCAACTAATCGAGGTTGCGCGGGGCCCGACGTCCGACGTCTTCGATCGCGCGATCGACGTCCAGGTCAGCCGCCTCCGCAAGAAGCTCGCCGATCATGGCGGCGCCGATCTCATCGCGACCGTGCGCAGCGAAGGCTACATGTTCGCGGTCAAGCCGGTGCTTCGATGAGCCGACTGTCCCGCGCCCCGCTCTTTGCCCAGACGCTCGCGCTGGTCGTCACGACCGTAGTCGCCATGCAGCTGACCACCTTCGCGGTGTTGATGCTCGTGCCTATGCCGCACAGTGCGTTCAGTATCAGCGAGATCGCGGATACGTTGCGGGGCCTGCCGCCGCCCGACGATGGACGCGTCAGGCTTTCGGTCAAGATCGTCGATGCGCCGCCCGAAGGCTGGGAGAAGGACGATCCGCTGGAACGGCGGATCCAGCTGACCGTCGCACAGTCGCTCAGGATGAACCCCGCCGACATCCGGGTGGAACAGCAGGTTCCGATACCGGGCGGCATGATGCTTCTGCGGCTCGCCGAGCCGAAGCTGCCGGAAAACGAGTTGCCGACCGAGCCTTATGCACGCGGCGGAGCCACCTCGTTCGAGGACGCCGCGGTGGCGGCCCGCCTGCAAAGCGGCCGGTGGGTCGTCGTCAGCGATCCGATCGAATGGCTCGGGATAAGCAAGTTCCTGCTCAGCTGGCTCGCCGCAAGCGCGCTGGTGCTCATCACCATGGCCTGGGCCTTCACTCGGCGTGTGGTGAACCCGATCCGTGCCTTTGCCGAGACTGCCGAAGCCGCCGGGCGCGGCGATCCCGACGCCACCTTCGCGGTCGCCGGCCCGCGCGAAGTGCGCACCGCCGCGCAAGCGCTGAGCGAGATGCAGCGCCGGATCCGCGGCGCGGTAGAGGAGCGAACCAAGCTGCTTGCTGCCATTGCGCACGATTTGCGGGCGCCACTGACGCGCCTTCGCTTTCGTGCCGAATATGCGCCCGCCGACCATCGCGATCGGATCGTCCAGGATATCGAGCGCATGGATTCGATGATCGGGGGAGTCCTGGCATTCGTGAAAGGCGAGGAGCGAGACGACCGGCACCGCCTCGACTTTTCCGCGCTCGTTCACTCCGCCGCCGACGATTGGTCGGACTCCGGCGCCGACGTCACCGTTGCCGAAGCGCTTCCGGTTCAGGTTGAAGCCGACCCGCTGGCGCTGCGCCGGTTGATTTCCAACATCATCGAGAATGCGATCAAATATGCGGGAAGCGCCCGGTGCAGCGTCGGCCGGGACGGCGACTCGGCCTTCCTGCTGGTGGATGACGATGGCCCCGGAATAAGCGAGGATTCGCTCGAGCGGGTCTTCACGCCCTTTGAGCGGGGGGACTCGACCCGCGATCCGGCAACCGGAGGGGTCGGACTGGGCCTTGCCCTGGCTCGCGGAATTGCCCGGGCGCACGGCGGCGATGTCTGGCTGACCAACCGCTCGCCCAAGGGCGTTCGAGTCCATGTGCGCCTTCCCGCCGCCTCAGCCGGAAGACGCGAGCCGGAAGATGCTGACTAGCGGCGCTTCCCTCTAACGCAGGCTCAATCCAGGTTCGCGGGCCCGAAGCCGTGCGGTATCAGGGCCGAGATCCTGTACCGCTCGACCACGCTGCCATCGCCGCTCGAACAGAGGATTTCGACATCGCGGCCGGACAGTTGGGCCGCTTCCAGGATTGCCTGCCGGCAACCGCCGCAGGGCGTGCACACCATTGGCCCCTCGCCGCCCGAAACCGCGATCCGCGCGACCTTGTCGAGCCCGAACCGATGCTGCGCGGCAGTCAGCGCGCTCTGCTCGGCGCAGATGCCGAGCCGGTAGCAGGCATTCTCCATATTGGCGCCGGTGACCACGTCCCCGTCCGCGCTCTCGATCGCGCAGCCGACATTGAACTTCGAATAAGGCGCATAGGCCCTGCCCGCGGCCTGGCGCGCCAAGGCCATCAACTCGTCATCGTTCATCGCCAAGTCCTTGTCATTGGCGGCGGAGCGAAGCAATCCGGACTCGCCGCCTTGGCGGCCTGGTCACTGCGCTGTTTGCATGACGCCTTTGGAGTTGCTCGGAATAATGAAGCTGCGTCACCTGTTCCTCTCGGCCGCCGTCGCGTTCGCTGCGCTTCCCACGCCTGCTTTCGCCTGGGGCAAGACCGGGCACCGCGTGGTGGCGAAGATCGCCGACTCGCAACTCAGCGGCCTTGCCCGCGCCCACATTCGCGAGCTGATCGGGGTTGAGTCGCTCGACGAAGCCTCGACTTGGCCCGACGAGATGCGCAGCGATCCGGCGCCATTCTGGCAGAAGACATCGACGCCGTGGCACTATGTGACCCTCAACGGCCTCATCTACGACCATGCGCCGAGCGAAGGCGATGCGTTGGAAGCGATCGAACGTTTTCGCGCGGTCTTGATGGATCCAAAGGCAAGTCGCGCAGACAAGCAATTGGCGCTCCGCTTCATCATCCACCTGGTCGGCGACCTTCACCAGCCGCTGCACGTCGGCAAATGCTGCGACCGCGGCGGCAACGAGGTGAAAGTGCGCTATTTCGGCAAGGAATCGAACCTCCACGCCATTTGGGACAGCGCGTTGGTCGACGACCAGCAACTATCCTTCACCGAATATGCCGAGCGGTTGGAGCGGCACATCAGCCCACAGGACGTGATCGACTGGTGGACCGTTCGCCCGAAGGACTGGATCGCCGAAAGCGCCCGCATTCGGGAGACGGTCTATCCGGACGTCCCGCCTCCTCCCCCGCCGGCGTCGAGTGGCGAAGCGACGCCCGCACCGCTGCCGGACCTGTCCTACGCCTACGTCTACAAGTTCACGCCGGTGGTGAACCAGCGGCTCAGCCAGGCCGGCGTGCGCCTTGCGGCCTACCTAAATGCACTGTTCGGCCACCCGCAGCCGCTGGCGAAGAGCGAAGGCAAATGATTCGCAAACTGCTTCCCTTGCTGTTGCTCGGCGCCTGCGCGCGCACGGCGGTGGTGCCGGTTACGCAACCGGTGGCGGCGCCGGTCGAAGTGCAGCTGCTCGCGTTCAACGATTTTCACGGCAACCTTGAAACGCCGCCCGACCCGATCGTGATCAAGGCGGCGGATGGTTCCGAGCGCCGCGACCGGTTCGGCGGTGCGGCGCGACTAGGCGCGACCCTGGAGCGTCTGCGGCAGCCGAATACGGTCACCGTCTCGGCCGGCGATACGATCGGCGCCAGCCCGCTCATCTCCGGCTACTATCTGGACGAGCCGACCATCGAGGCCATGAATCGCATCGGACTGGAATTCAATTCGGTCGGCAATCACGAATTCGATAAGGGCGTCGCCGAGCTCAAGCGGATGCAGTCGGGCGGCTGTGCTGAAAATACGCGCCGCAAGCCCTGCGCGGTGGAGCCCTTCGCCGGGGCCCGCTTCCGTTACCTCGCCGCCAACGTCGTCCAGCAGGATGGCAGCACCGTGTTTCCTGCGACCGGCATCAAGACGTTCCGGTCGGTCGACGGCCCGATCCGCGTCGGCTTCATCGGCATGACTCTCGAAGGCACCGCGAACGTCGTGACGCCGTCGGGCGTGCGCGGCGTCAGCTTTCGCGACGAGGCGGATACCGCGAATGCGCTGGTGCCGATCCTCAAGGCCCAGGGCGCAGCCGCCATTGTTCTGTTGGTGCACCAAGGCGGCAAGCTGCCCGGCAGCTTTATCGAGCATGGATGCGAAGGCCTGACCGGCGACATCCTGCCAATCCTCGACCGCCTCGACCCGGCCATTCGGACCATCGTTTCCGGCCACACGCATAATGCCTACGCCTGCGAGCTCGATCGCGGCGGCGCTCGGCGCCTGCTCACGAGCGCGGGCAAAAACGGCTATCTCGTCAGCGATATCCGCCTGACCTTCGCGCCGCGCACCCACCAGCTCATTGCCCAGTCGGCGCGCAATGTGCCGGTTGCCGGGACCGCGACCGAAGGGCCGGTCAAGCAGCTGGTCGACCGTTATGCCGCCGCCATCAAGCCGGTGGCCGATCAGGTGGTGGGCACGCTGGCTGGGCCGGCGCCGCGCGACGATAGCGACGGTGAAAGCGCGGCCGCCAACCTGATTGCCGATGCAATGCTCGGCGCGACCCGGACAGCGGCGACGGGCGGCGCGCAGCTCGCACTGGTCAACGCGACCGGCGTGCGCGTCGGCCTTGCCGCCGGCGATGTCCGCTACGGCGACGCCTTCGCGATGATGCCGTTCGGCAACAATTTGGTGGTGATGACGCTCACCGGCGCGCAGCTGAAGACCGCAATCGAGCAGCAGTATAGCGACACCAACCTCGCCGCGCTAAAGCACGTGGCAGTGCTCGCAGCGAGCGCGGGCTTCGCCTACGATATCGACGTTTCGCGCCCGTCCGGCGATCGCGTTACCCGAATGGCGCTCAATGACACGCCGATCCGGCCGCAGGGGCGTTACCGCGTCGTCGTCAACAACTATGTGGCGGCCGGGGGCGACGGCCTGAAGGCGTTCACCGACGGAACCGACGTGACAGATGGGGGAATCGTCGATCTCGATGCGCTCGTCGCGTGGCTTGCTCCAGGCCGGAACCCGCCGAAGACCGGCCGCATTGGAATCGTGGGCCGCTAGCGCAACGGCGGCTCGTCGAAGCTCCTCAGCTTGCGGCTATGCAGGGACTCGCCCTCTTCCTTGAGCAGGTTGAGGGTCTCGATGCCGATCCTCAGATGCTGGCTGATGGCGCGGTTGTAAAAGGCATTGGCCTGACCGGGCAGCTTGAGCTCACCGTGAAGCGGCTTGTCGGAAACGCACAGCAGCGTCCCGTAAGGCACCCGGAACCGATACCCCTGCGCCGCCACCGTCGCTGACTCCATGTCGATCGCGACCGCCCGGCTCTGGTCGAACCGGCGCGCCGACAGCGTGTAGCGGAGCTCCCAGTTGCGGTCGTCCGTGGTCACGACCGTCCCGGTGCGAAGCCGCTTCTTCAACGTTTCCTCATCTTCGCCGGTGACGCTCTGCGCGGCGCTGAACAGTGCGGTTTGCACCTCCGCGATCGCCGGGATCGGGATTTCGATCGGCAGGTGGTCGTCGAGGACGTGGTCGTCGCGAAGGTAAGCGTGAGCAAGAACGTAATCGCCGATGGTCTGGGTCGGTCGAAGACCGCCGCAATGGCCGATCATCAGCCAAACCTCGGGCCGAAGGACCGCGATATGATCGCAGATCGTCTTCGCATTTGCTGGACCGACCCCGATGTTGACCAGCGTAATCCCCGACCGGCCCTCGGCCATGAGGTGATAGGCGGGCATCTGGTGCCGTCGCCAGGTTCCGGCGGCAATCTGCTCCTCGGCGTCCTGCAACTCGCCGCGCTCATACACCCCGCCTGGCACCGAAAGCGCGGTGTAGGGCCCCTCGCCGGAACGCAACGAAGCGATGGCGAAGCGGATGAATTCGTCGACGTAGTGGATGTAGTTGGTGAACAGCACATAGTGCTGGAAATCTTCCGGCGCGGTCCCCGTATAATGCCGCAGCCTGGCAAGGCTGAAGTCGGTCCGAAGTGCATCGAACAGGGCCAGCGGCCGGACACCGTCCTCCGCCACGATCCAGGTGCCGTCCACCACTTCGTCGCCGATATGCATCAGCTCGGTCGACGGCAGCACGCGCGACAGCTCGCCGGTGCCGATGTCGCCGACACTGATCCCCGATCCGTCCATGACATAGGGATAGGGAATCTCGCTGCTTGACCGGCCCACCGACACGTCGACGTCATAGTCGCGCACCAGATGCTCGAGCTGGTCGACCAGATATTCGCGGAACAGCGCCGGCCGAGCGATGCTGGCAACGTAGGTGCCCGGCTGGTTGAGCCTTGCGAAGGCGCGAGTCAGGGTCTTGCGCGGGGTCGAGCTGCGGTTGACGATCCGAAGCTCCGGATAAGCGAAACAGCCCTTGACGCGATCCGCCGGATCGGGAACCGCGCCGGTTTCGACAAACGCCTGAAGAGCGTTGCGAAGGTTTTCGAGCGAGCTGTCGTAAACGGCGCAAAGCTCGGCGACGACAGCGGTCATGTCCTGGGATTTCTTCACGCCCACGGCACTGCCGCCGATCAGTTGAGGAGACAAGAGCGATCGTCGCCGGTCAGCTTCCTTCAGAAACGGTAAAATTCTACGCTGCCCGGCGCGGGCGTCGAGGCTCTAAGGTTTTGAGCTTATTTACTAAATTGACAAGCGTGAGGACCGCACCCTATTGCAACCTCCGCATTTTTATGGATTAGTTCGTAGGTTCGAAAGCAGCGCAATCTCTGTCGGGGAGAGCTGAGCGCAGGCTGATCGTTCAGATTTGCAACCGTTTGGATGGGGTGGGCTGATGTACCGGCAGCACAATAATGTTCGCGACGTGGATTTCATCCGGGACGACGCGTTCGCGCCCGCATGGTCAGGCCTGAACCGCGGCGACACTAGCCTGGTTGGTGACGATTATATTCAGTCGCTTCGCGACGGCCCCAGCCACGCCGATCAGATCCCCGGCCTCGCTGAAGTCGTTTCCGGCTCCGCCCAGACGACTTTCAACGTCGCGACGTTCCGCATCGCCAACTTCGGCACCAGCGTTGGCGCCGGCCAATGGTCGAACAATAACGTTTATTCGCGGCAACTGGCGGATGTGAACGGCGACGGCATGGCCGACATCATCGGGTTCGGTAACGCCGGCGTCTATGTCGCGCTGGCGACTGGCGGCGGTAACTTTGGCACAGCCAATTTCGTCATTGCAAATTTCGGCGCCGCGGCCAGCGGCGGCGGCTGGACGTCGATGGACGCTTTCCCGCGTCGCCTTGCCGATATCAACGGTGACGGCCGCGCCGACATTGTCGGCTTCGGCAACGCCGGCGTCTATGTGTCGCTGGCAAACGCCAGCGGCGGCTTCGCCAACGCCACATTGGTCATGAACGCCTTTGGTGCGGCCCCAAGTTCGGGCGGCTGGGGCAGCGACAACATTTTCCACCGCGAGCTTGCCGATGTGAACGGCGATGGGCGGGCCGATATCGTCGGATTCGGCGCTTCGGGCGTCTGGGTCGCGCTTGGGACGACCACCGGCACCTTCACCGCACCGACGTTGACCCTCGGCGCCTTCGGCTACGGGCCTGAAGCCGGCGGCTGGGCGAGCCAGGAGACGTTCGCGCGCATGCTTGGCGACGTGAACGGCGATGGGATGGCTGACCTGATCGGCTTCGGCGAGAACGGCGTTAATGTCGCCCTCGCGATCGGCGGCGGCGCGTTCGGTTTCCCGAGCATCACGCTGAACGAATTCGGCGCCGGCAGCGGCGCTGGCGGCTGGAGCAGCTACGACACCACCCCCCGCATGCTTGCCGACGTCAACGGTGACGGGATGGACGATGTTGTCGGGTTCGACGAAACAGGCGTCTACGTCGCGTTCGCAACCGGCGGCGGCAACTTCACCGCTTCGCAGCTCCTTATCAGCGAATACGGGGCCACGGCCGGCGGCTGGAACAGCCTGAACACCTTTCCACGCACACTCGGCGATGTGAATGGCGACGGACGCGCGGACATTGTCGGTTTCGGCATTGCCGGCACCTATGTGTCGCTTTCTTCGGTTGTTACGCCGCCGCCGCCGCCGCCAGCGTCGGTCTACACCATCCAGGAAACGACGGGCCAGAACGGTTCGATCTATCTCCCACAGGTTTTGGACCGGACCCTGTTCACCGTATCGAACGATCCGAACCTGGAAACCTCCAGCGATCCGTCCGCCCGGATCGTCGGCTCGCTGACGCCCGGCGATCAGGACTATTTCAGCATCACCTTGCAGGCGGGTGAGCTGCTCATCCTCGACGTCGACAACACCACCGGCGGGATCGATACCGTCGTCACCATCGTGTCCCCGTTGGGTGAAGACTTGGCGACTAACGATGATGGGACCACTCCCGATGGCGTCCTCGATGCCGGATCGGTCACTTATCTTGATTCGCTGATGGAATATCGGGCCCCGACCAGCGGCACATATTACTTCCGGATCGAGGGTTACAACGGCGCCGGAACGGGGAACTACAACCTGAACGTTTCGATCGGTCCGATTGCGACGCCGGAGCAGATCCACGAGGAGAATATTGAGGCGCTGATCTGGGGCTATACCTGGAACACGGTCAACCTGACGTACTCCTTCCCCACCAGCGTAAGCCAATACGCCAGCGACGGGGACGATGAGATCGGGACGTTCCAGGTCCTGTTACCGGTTCAGCAGGACGCGACCCGCACCATCCTGCAATATATTGCCTCGCTGACGAACCTGACGTTCACGGAAAACTCGTCGTCACCGGGAAGCGCCATGCTGCGCTATGCACGCTCGGACACGCCCGAAACCGCTTATGCCTATTCGCCAGGCTCGGGTAACGGCGGCGACAGCTGGTACAATGCGTCGAACGGCAAGTACGACAACCCGGTCGTCGGCAATTACGCTTGGGCCACCTTCATTCACGAAACCGGGCACGCGTTGGGGCTGAAGCACGGCCACGAATCGCCTGCGCTCGATCCGACCCATGACTCGCTCGAATATTCGATCATGACCTACCGCTCGTTCATCGGCGGCACCGTCGGTGGCGGCTACTCAAACGAGCAGTGGGGCTTCCCGACGACGTTCATGATGTACGACATCGCTGCATTGCAGCGTTTGTATGGAGCCGACTTCGGCACCAATTCGGGGAACACGACGTACAGCTGGAACGCGAATACCGGCGCCTTCATGATCAACGGGGCGGTCCAGGCGACGCCGGGCGGCAACCGCGTTTTCATGACGATCTGGGACGGCGGCGGTGTCGATACCTACGACTTCTCCAACTACACGGGCGACGCATCCCAGCGGATGAACATCGACCTTCGCCCGGGTGAAGAGAGCCTGTTCAGCATCGTCCAGCGCGCGAACCTGGGCGGTACCTACGCCAGCGGCAACGTGTACAATGCGCTGCAGTACAACGGCGACGTCCGGTCGTTGATCGAGAATGTGATCGGGACGAGCGGCAACGACAACATCACGGGCAACAACGTTGCCAACGTGTTGCGCGGCAACGGCGGGAACGACGACTACTATTTCTATACCGTCGATCAGAGCAAAGTCGGAGCAGCGGATACGATCCTGGACTTCAATTCGGGCGACCGACTGAACTTTTCGGCCATCGATGCCAACACCAACACGACGGCGAACGACGCGTTCACGTTCCTGGGCACGGGTGCGTTTACCGGCCAGGCCGGCCAGTTGCGCTACGCGCAGATCGGCAGCGACGTTCACCTGTACGCCGACGTCAACGGTGACGGCGTTGCCGACATGGAAGTGATCCTTCTCGGTAAGACTGGGATCCTGCCGCCGGACCTGATCCTTTGACCCGGCGCCGGGCAGCTTTGGTGACTCGGGCGCCCGCCTTGTTGACGGCCGTGTTGGCTGGCGGGTGCACTGCGCAGCCAGCAGCACGGCCAGCCGAAAGGACATCGATGGACATGCAACGCGCGCTCAATCCCGAGATTGCAGTCCGTGGCGAGTATGACGCTGCGGTGAAAGCGAACACGCGGTACGCGTACGACCTATTCATCGCCAGGCATCCCGGCCATCCGCTGGCGGCTGCGGCGAAGGAAAAGCGCGCAGCGCTCGACCAACAGTAAGCAGACGAGCGCGGGCGGGCTTCAGTCCGCCCGCCGGTCGCCGATCAATTTTCGTGGAAAGACCGGCGCAGCGACGATGTGATCGGTTCGAGCGCATATTGCAGCGCCGTGCGCTTGCGCAGCGGGATCGTTACCGCGACGGGCAGGCCGGCGCGAAGCACGTCCTTGCCGCGAAGCTCCTCGATTTTCCGAAGCTCGGACTCCGGCACTGCGACCTCCGCCGTATAATAGCTGGCGCCGGTCTTCTCGTCCGTGAAAGCATCGGCCGAAACCCGCGTCACCGAGCCCTCGAGCGCCGGCAGTGCCCGTTCGTGGAGCGTTTCAAAGCGCACGAATGCACGTTGCCCGACGCGCACGTCGTCGCCATCGCTTGCAGAAACGCGCGCCTCAATCGTCAGCGGCGCCCGGCCGGGAACGATGTCCATCAACTTGGCGCCGGGTTCGATCACGCCGCCCGGGGTGAACACGCTAAGGCCGACGACGGTGCCGGCGGCGGGAGACCTGATCTCGGTTCGTGCCAACTGCTCGCGGGCAGCCGCGAGCCTGGGCAGCACATCGTTCAGGCTGGTTTCGACTTCGCGTAATTCCGCGGCGATCCGCTCGTAATAGTTGCTTCGTGCCTCAAGCGCCTGGAGCTGGCTTTCGCCCGCTTGCTGGCGGCTTTGCGCGATGCTTGCGGAATCCTGGCCACGCTGTCCTTCCAGCTCGGCCTTGGCCCGTTCCAATGCGCGCAGCCGGTTCTTCGAAACGAACCCCTTCGCGGCAGCTTCACGCATGCCTTCGAGTTCTTCATCGATCAGCCGGATCTGCTCGTCGATGGCGGTCAGGCGGCGGCTGAAGCCCTGACCTTGGCTGCCTGCTTGCGCGCTTCGCTGGCCGAGGGCCCCGCGCTGGGCGCTCAAGACCGCAGCGCGGGTCCGCATCTGGCCCAGTTGAATGCGCAGCGCATCGGCCGCGGCGGCGCGGTCTTCCGGACGCAGGTCGGCGAATTCGGGCGGCGGCGTGATCGTCCTGGCGCCGCTCTGTTCGGCATATAGCCGTGCCCGCTGCGCAAGCAGGCCGATCGCCTGCGCCGACAGTGCGCGCTCCTGCGCGCGGACGTCGGCACCGGTCAGGCGGATGAGCACTTGGCCGCGCTGGACCTGTGCACCCTCACGCACCAGGATCGCCGAAATGACACCGCCTTCGCGGTGCTGCACGGTCTGCCGCTGGCCCGAAACCACGAGCTTGCCCGGGGCCTGCGCCGCGGCGTCGAGGCGGGCGAAGCTGGCCCATCCAAGGAACAGGATGAAAAATACGCCGGCGATGAGAAGTCCAAGCCGGATTTCGCTCCTGGGATCGTCGACATCTTCCGAAATCTGCGGAAGGACCGGCGTCGCCGAGATATTCAGTGCTTCGATGTTCACGACACTGTCTTCAGATTGCTAACGACCGAGCCGCGCGCCGGTGGCTGCGGCTTCATCTGACGAAGGATTTCGTCACGATCGCCGAAAGCGGTGAGCCGGCCACCCTGGATCAGCATGATTTTGTCGACCGACGGCAGCATGCTCAATCGGTGGGCGACGACCAGGATCGTCGTCCCCTGCGCCTTGATTTCGCCGAGCGTGCGGATCAGCTGCTGATCGCCTTCCGGGTCGAGGTTGGAGTTGGGTTCGTCGAGGATCAGGTAGCGCGGGTTGCGGAACAGTGCGCGGGCGAGCGCGATCCGCTGCGCCTGTCCGGCCGATAGACCCCGTCCCCACATGCCGAGCTGGTAGTCGTAACCGCCAGGCAATTGCAGGATCAGGTCGTGCGCGCCGGCGAGCCGCGCGGCCGCGACCGCCTGTTCGTCAAGCCGGGTCGGGTCCTCGCCGAGACGATTGAGGAAGCGCGAGATGTTTTCCTTGATGGAGCCAGCGAACAGCGATGGGTCTTGCGGCAGGTAGCCGACGTGCTCGGCAAGCCGTTCGGGGTCCCAATTCTTCTGGTCGGCGCCATCGAACCGGATCACGCCCGACGATGGCACGGACGCCCCGGCCACCGCGCGCACTAGCGTCGATTTGCCTGCCCCGCTTGGGCCGATGATCGCGACCATGGTCGCGGGTGCCACGTTGAAGCTGACGTCGTCGAGGATCGTTCGCCCGTGCTGGTCGGTGACGGTCAGCGCTTCGACCTGCAGCTTGCCCTCCGGCGGCGGCAACCGGGTCAAGGCGATGTCGGGCGGCGTTTCGGCAAACAGATTGCGCAGGGTCGTCAACGCGCCGCGGGCCTGAACGATAAACCGCCAGCTGCCGACCAATTGGTCGATCGGGGCCAGCGAGCGACCGACGATGAAGCTTGCTGCGAACACCGCGCCGGGCGTGATCTTCGCGTCGATCGCGAGCAGCGCGCCAAGGCCGAGTGCAAGCGACTGAAGGGCCAGTCGAAGGAACTTGGCGAGCGCCGAAATCCGGCTCGAGCCGAGGCTGGCGTCGGTCTGCATCGACAGCATGCTGCCGCGCTCGGCCAAGTGGCTTGCGACCAACGCTTCACGAAGGCCGAGAGCGCGCACGGTATCTGCCGCGGAAAGGCTCGATTCGTATGACGCATAGGCCCGGCCCGCCGCCTCGTTCGCTCGCTGCAGCGGCCCGCGGGTGGCTTCTTCGTTGCGCCACGCAAGGAATATGCTGAGCCCGGCACCAACCAGGGCCATGGCGCCGAGCCACGGGTGAATGATGAAAGCGATCAAGATGTAAATCGGGATCCACGGTGCGTCGAAGGCGCCGATGATCGCCGGGCCGGTCAGCACCTGGCGAAGGATGTCGAATTCCCGAAGTGCCTGCCGCGACAGGCGCTGCGAGTTGAGGTCCGGGCGGCGCAAGGTCGCGTCGATGATCGCTCCGGCAAGCACCTTGTCGAGCCGAACGCTGGCCCTGGTCAGCAGGCGCGACCGGATGCTGTCCAGTGCCGACAGCGTGCTCAAGGCGAACAGAATCGCAAATGTCAGGAACAGGAGGGTCGTGCCGCCAGCCGTCGGAAGTACGCGGTCGTACACCTGGAGCATGTACAGCATCGGTGCGATGAACAGCAGGTTGAGCAACGCGCTGAACGCAAACGCGTAGACGAAGTGTCGCCGACACGCGGTCAGCGCGGCCTGGATCGCCGGTGGCGCGGACTTCAACGCGAACAGTTTGACCTCCAGACGGTACGGCTAGCCACTCTAGATGCGACGGAGCGGCTTTCAAAGTTCCCGTCAAGAACGACTGAAGGTCCACCTCGTGCCACTCGCCGCGCCGGCGCCGGTGCGCGTCGGAGCGTAAGGCGGGCGCGGCTGGTGACCCCTACGGGACTCGAACCCGTGTTTTCGCCGTGAGAGGGCGACGTCCTAGACCGCTAGACGAAGGGGCCTTGCGCGAAGGCGAGGGGCATATGTGGGCTGCGCGCCGCCTAGTCAATCAGCCGCGCCGGCCTTGCGCGACGACCAGTGCAGGTGAACGATCTTCCAGTTGGAGCCGACCCGCTCGAGGATCGCGGTTTCGGTGGTGACGCTATCCACGTCCCGCCCCTTGAAGCTGCCAGTCGTCCGCCCTTCCGTCGCAACCCACGCCATATTTCCGATTACCGAGCCGCTACGGCGCGAAACCTTCGACGGGACCGCGGCGGCGAATTGCGCGTCGGCGCCAAGATGGTGCGCCGCATATTCCGCCTTCGACCGTTCCACGTCCCCGCCTTCGAAGATGACGGCACCCGCGGCCAGCAGCATTGCCGCCCCATCCGTGTCGCCGCGGCGCAGCGCGGCGTGAAAGGCATCAACGGTTTCAGCAGCCTGGCTGGCCTGCGGCGAAAGCGCCGCGAAATGCGCCGGATGATGGGCGACCTGCGCCGGAGCGGTCCCTGCGCAGACAAACAGCAAACCAGCAAGGATTCCCCAGCGCATATGCCCTCCCTTAGTCGATCTTCAGGCGAACGAAGGCCATTGCCCCGGTCGGATTGCCGCCACCGTAAAGCGGCGCCAGCGCGCGGGGAACGAAATTCAGCGAGAACAGCGCGCCCGCGCCGAATTTTACGTGGGGCGCGACGTCGAAATCGCGGACCGCGCCGACGCTCGCCTTGCCGACCTTGAATGCCGGGCCGTGCTCGTCCGCATCTTCGACCAGTTCCCGGTTCTCGGTCATCTCGGCGCGACCGAAGATCGTCCAGTCCGCCCGCTTGAGCGCCGCTTCGGCGACGAACGCGTCATCGTTCTGCCGCTCCTCGTGATGAACGATCGACTTGCGGCCCCACGCCAGTGTGCCGGCCAGCTTCCACCCCGATCCAAGCTCGGTCGCGTAAAGCGCGCTCGCCGACCAGCGGTCCTGGTCGACTCCGGGTTCGAGCTGTTCGGGGCTTTTGAACTTGCCCCAGCTGCCCTGGAGGGCAAGCTCTCGCGTCGGGTTCCAGGAAATCCGGACCGCGGTCGAATCCAGCGGGCCGGTTTCGATGTTCCAGCGGTGCTGGTCGGGCTCGCGCGCGTTGAAGCGGCTCACCTCCAGCTTGAAGCGGTTGGCAACCACACCCGCGGTCAGGACGCCAAAGCTGATGTGCGTCGAGTCCAGCCAATGGTGGCTGATGGGCGCTTCCGGCGAATCCATCACCGCTTCGCGATGCATGAAGGCCGGCGGGCCGAATGCCGGCTCACCCGGCAAGCCGCCGTAGACGAACAGGCTGCTGCCGGCCCCGATGTCCTGCGAAATGGACGCCGAGAGCTCCATGAAGAAATCGTGCGGGTGCTGGCGGTCGATGAGATGTTCGACACCGTCGGCGGTCTCCCCGCTTGCAAGCAAAAGGGGATAGCCGCGCTTGCCCATCAGCGGGTCCGGGCTGATGCCGGCGCGGAGCTGCAGCGTTCCATTGCCAAGCGGCCGCCGCGCCATGCCCATGACCATCCCGCTGACGAACAGCTTGTCGTCGCCGCGCGGGCCAGACTGACGATCGAACACGGCGTTGAGCGTACCGTGGGCCATCAGCGTCCACGCACCGCTGTCCTTCATCAGGCCCAGATGTTCGGAAGCGTCCGGCTGCCAGGCCGTGCCGGACGCTTCGCGCTGCATCGGGTAAGCGCCCAGCGCGCCCGTCATCGCATGGTCGGTATGCCCCGCCTCCATGGCGTCAGGCGCCGGCGCGGAATGATCCATCTGCGAATGATCCATTTGCGAATGGTCGACGGTTTCCGCCGGCGGCGCCTCCACTGGCGGCGCGGGCTCCGGCTGGTGGTGCTGGTGCGCCCCCTGCGCCAGGGCTGGGACGGCAAGGCCGGCAAGGACAAGGGCGCTCGCGGCCGAAAGGGCTTTGCGTTTCAAAAAACTTCTCCGGGAAGAAAGGCGTCGCCTAACGGCGGCTGCCCGTGGTGCACAGGTAAGTGGGGTCTCAGTTGGCGGCAATGCCCGGAATCCGCGGCGTCACCCGCGAATTCCAAGGCCCAGCGCTGCGGCGCCCATCCACAACGCCATTGCGATCATCATCAGGTTTTCGGTCAGCGAGACGAAGCCCAGGGGCACGTTGCTGGAGCCACCGACGCAAGCGCACTTCAATTCGCGCTTGTCGATATAGACCGCCTTGACCACGGACACTGCGCCGACCGTTCCGATGAAAAGTGCGATCGGTGCGGATAGCCAGGTAAGCGCGCCGGCAATCATGAGGATCCCCGCAACCGCTTCGGCGAACGGATAAATGTAGCTGTAAGGCACCCAGCGCTTCGCCAGCAGGTCGTAATTGAGGAACATCGTTGCGAAGCTTTCGATGTTCTGCAGCTTCAGCATGGCGAGCACGGCCATGCCCATGCCGATGAACCATTCAAGCGCGCGCAGTGTCAGCGCGTCCCCGGTCACGGCGAAACTGACGGCCAGCGCCATCAAGGCGGAAATGCCGAAGATGGCGACGACCGGCCGATAGCTGGTCGCCTTCGGGTCGGCGACCGGCTTGCCCAGGAATCGCCGGAGGTCGTCGTAACCCCCGATGCGCTGGCCGCCGATGAACACCTGCGGCGTCGTCGGCACCCCGTGCTCGGCCTTGAACGCATCCGTCTCGGCTCGAGTCGTCAGGTGGCGATCGTCGACTCGATAGCCGGCGCGCTCGAGCAAATATTTGGCTTTCAGGCCATAGGGACAGGTGTGATGCGGCATCACCATTCGATGGAGAAGCGCGGTTTTTTCAGCCGTCGGGTGGTTCGACATTTCGGTCATTTCGACCTCCTTGCATTCGAGTCCCGCACTATGTAGCTTCTGTACCATGGTACAGAATCAAGGGCCGACCTCGCTAACCATTGGATCGCTCGCGCGCGCAGGCGAGGTCGGCGTCGAGACCATCCGTTTTTACCAACGCAAAGGCTTGCTCGGGACGCCGCCGCGCGATGGCGGGATCCGCCGTTACGGGTCCGACGACCTGGGCCGCCTGCGCTTCATCAGGCAGGCCCAGGCCGCCGGCTTCACCCTGGAGCAGATCAAGGAATTGCTCGACCTCGACGCCAGCGACGACCGCCCCCGCGCCCGGGCGCTCGCCCAGTCGAGGATTGCCGCGCTCGATGCCAGGATTGGGGAGCTCAAGCTGGCTCGCGATTCACTGGCGCGGCTCGCCCGCGAATGCGGATCGGGCAGTTCGGGTCCGTGCCCGATCCTCGCCTCGTTCGATCAGTCGTCGCGTTCGCGCTCGCTCAAGTAACGCATTAGCTCGGCAAGGGTGGATTCCATCTGGTCCTGCATTTGGCCGACCAATTCGTTTTCCCGCATTCCGACATGGTCGAGCGGCTTCGAGTAGCTGTCTGAAAAGGCCTTGAGGTCGTCCTGGTCGAACACGCCTTTCGCCACCAGCTTGGCGACGATCACCAACAGGCCGTTGGTGTTGGCGATGTTGCCCGCGACCAACGCTTCATCGACCATGGACAGCTGGCTGTCCGCTTCCTCTTCGGCCTCGCTCATGCCCGCCAATGTGGCCGGATTTGCCGGCAGGGCAACCCCGTCAAAGGTATTGCCTCAGACTCAGCCATGCCGCCCGCTTCTGGTCGAATGCCCTTGTGTTGGCCGGGCTCGATGACGGCAGGTCGATGAGGTCGAGCTTTGCTTCCGCAAGCAATCGGCGCCCGAGCGCGGCCGCCGTGCCGCCGTTGAACGCCACCGCGCGAAGCTCGGGAAACCCCGCGAAATAGTCGGCCAGCGGGTTATGCCCGGCATTGCGGATCGCCAGGTCCAGGCTGCCCGGGCGAACCGCGCTCTGGATCACATCCCACAGCGCGATCCGATGTTCGGTCAGCCGCTCGAGACGCTGGGCATAGGCAAGCTCCGACAAGGGTTCGTCGATGACCGAGCCCGCCAGCCGCCAGAACTGATTTCGCGGATG
Source organism: Sphingomonas sinipercae (assembly GCF_011302055.1). Lineage (NCBI taxonomy): Bacteria > Pseudomonadati > Pseudomonadota > Alphaproteobacteria > Sphingomonadales > Sphingomonadaceae > Sphingomonas > Sphingomonas sinipercae. The sequence goes on along the minus strand of NZ_CP049871.1, from coordinate 694,474 downwards.
GGCGTAATATTGCCTGGCCGAGAGGGACGCGTCGCCGGGCAGGCTGCCAAGGATGAACAGGCGCGCATCCGCCCGCGCGACCGGCGGCAAACCCTGCTTCGTCAACTCGCTACTGGCCACGCCACTTCCCATTTTGTCTTTGCGCGCCCGCATTTTTGAAGCACGAGCCGCCCATGCAGCCGAGCGACCTCCGAATCGCCCTCTTCACGGGCAATTACAATTACGTCCGCGACGGCGCGAACCAGGCACTCAACCGACTGGTCGATTACCTTCTTCGGCAAGGCGCGAACGTCCGCATCTACGCACCGGTCGTGGAAAACCCGGCGTTTCCGCCAACGGGCGATCTGGTGGCGGTGCCGTCGGTGCCGATCCCCGGTCGGCCCGAATATCGGGCCACGCTTGGCTTACCGCGATCGGTTCGGCGCGACCTGGCCGAATTTGCCCCCAACGTGATCCATATCGCAAGCCCGGACTTGTCCTCTCACCGGGCCGTGACCTGGGCGCGCGCCCGCAACATTCCCGCGCTCGCTTCGGTCCACACCCGCTTCGAAACCTACCTCAGCTACTATCACCTGGAGATGTTCGAGCCGACGGTGCGCTCGCTCCTCCGGCGGCTCTATCTGCGGTGCGATGCCCTGCTCGTCCCGGCGGAATCGACAGCGGCGGTGCTTCGCGCCCATCGCATGAACCGGACCATCCACATCTGGACCCGGGGCGTCGACCGGGAACAGTTCAACCCGCATCGCCGCGACATGGCATGGCGGCGTGGGCTGGGGATCAAGGATGACGAGCTCGTCGTCATGTTCCTCGGTCGGATCGTGCTCGAAAAGGCGCTGGACGTGTTCGCGGCGGCGATCAACGAGCTGGAGGCCCGCGGTGTCCCGCATCGCGCGCTGGTGATTGGCGAAGGCCCCGCCCGGCCGTGGTTCGAGCAGCATATGCCGACCGGGATCTTCGTAGGCCAACTGGTCGGCGATGATCTTGCGCGCGCCGTCGCCAGCTCCGACGTCTTCCTCAATCCCTCGGTCACCGAAACCTTCGGCAACGTCACGCTAGAAGCGATGGCCTGCGGGCTGCCGGTCCTTGCGGCCGAGGCCACCGGCGCGACCAACCTGGTCGAGGATGGGCGGACCGGCATCCTGGTCGAGCCGGGCGACGGCGAAGCGTTTGCCGATGCCCTGGAGCGATACGCACGAGAACCAGAGCTTCGGCAACGGCATGGCGCCGCCGGCCTGGATTATGCCAGGACCATGGACTGGGACACCATCAATGCCGTCGCCGCGGCCGCCTACATCCGCGCCATCGAGCGCCGCGAGCGTCTCGGCCGGATCAACCGCGCCTAGCTATTTCGTCCGCTCGATCCGCTGCGCCGCCTCGTCGAGGATGGCAGTGATTTCGTGCACCAATTCATCGTCCCAGCCATCCTGGGCGACGCGGTTGCGCAGGGCGTGCATCAAGTTACCGACCGCCCGGCCGAGGTGTGGGTTGCTGTTCGCCTGGCGCTGGCCGCCGCCGGCGCGATCCATCCGCTCCAGCACTTCGGTCATCCGCAGGCCTTCCTGCTCCAGGAACTCGCGTCCTTCGGCGGTCGCCTGATACGTCTTGCGCGATCCTTCCTCGGGCACCTCTTCGATGTGGCCCATGTCCTGAAGCATGGTCAGCGTCGGGTAGATCACGCCCGCGCTGGGAACGTAATTGCCGTCGCTGAGCAATTCGATCGCCTTAATCAGGTCGTATCCATGCCGAGGCTTCTCGGCGATCAGGAAAAGCAGGAGCAGCCTGAGGTCGTCCGACCCGAGCTGCGAACGCCGCCGGCCGCGCGGGCGCTCGCCCCAACCGCCGGGCCCATCCCCGAAGTCGAACGAGAACGGCCCCCAGCTTCCCCCGCGGCCGCCCATCGCGAACATCGGCGGAATGTTGAATTCGAACCTGCCACGCGGGCCGCATCCATGTTTGTGCATTTTCGCTCTCCTCAGATGCATCTAAGATATATCTTGGTTGTATCTTCAGCAAGAGGGCTGGTGCATTTTCCCAGTGAGTTCGTAAGAGCCGCTGATGGCCGACCTGTTTGGTGACCCGACGCAAGCCGCCGATAGCGCTGGGAATGCGCCGCTTGCGGATCGGCTCCGGCCGGCCAGCCTGGGCGACGTTGTCGGCCAGGAGCATCTGACCGGCCCCGACGGGGCGATCGGCCGGATGGTCGCGGCGGGAAAGCTCGGCTCGATGATCCTGTGGGGACCGCCGGGGACCGGCAAGACCAGCATCGCGCGCCTGCTGGCCGATGCGGTCGGCCTTCGCTTCGTCGCCATTTCCGCCGTCTTCTCCGGCGTCGCCGACCTCAAGAAGCATTTTGCCGAAGCCAGGACCGCCGCTCGCGCCGGCCAGCGCACCTTGCTGTTCGTTGACGAAATCCACCGCTTCAACCGCGCCCAGCAGGATGGCTTCCTGCCCTTCGTCGAGGACGGGACGGTAACCCTGGTCGGCGCGACGACCGAGAATCCGAGCTTCGAGTTGAACGCGGCGCTGCTGTCGCGCTGCCAGGTACTGATCCTGCGCCGCCTCAACGAGCAGGCACTAGACACGCTGATTGCGCGAGCGGAGGGCGAGACGGGCAAACCGCTCCCGCTCACCCCCGACGCCCGCGCCGCGCTGGTCGCCAGCGCCGACGGCGACGGCCGCTTCCTGCTCAACCAGGTCGAGACGATTTTCGACATCGCGCCGCAAGAACCGCTCGACCCGTCGGCAATGGCTGCGCTGCTGCACCGGCGGGTCCCCGTCTACGACAAGGACCGGGAGGGGCATTACAACCTCATCTCCGCCCTGCACAAAAGCATCCGCGGCTCCGACCCTCAGGCCTCGCTTTATTATCTCGCGCGAATGCTCGTTGCAGGAGAAGAGCCGCTCTACCTGCTGCGCCGGCTGACCCGCGCGGCGATGGAGGACGTCGGGCTCGCCGATCCGCAAGCGCTGGTGCAATGCCTCGCCGCCAAGGACGCCTACGATTTTCTCGGTTCGCCCGAAGGCGAACTCGCGCTCGTGCAAGCCTGCCTTTACCTGGCCACAGCGCCCAAATCGAACGCGGCGTATGCGGCCCAGAAAGCGGCTTGGCGGTCGGCCAGGGAAACCGGATCGCTGATGCCGCCGCCCAACATTCTCAACGCGCCGACGAAGCTGATGAAAGACATCGGCTACGGCAAAGGCTATGCTTACGATCACGATGCGGACGACGGCTTTTCCGGCGCCAATTATTGGCCGGAAGAAATGCAGCCGCAGGAATTTTACGCGCCGACGGAGCGCGGCTTCGAAGCCCGCGTTCGGGAAAGGCTGCATTTCTGGGCGGAAAGACGCAGCGCGTTGAACAAGGCTAATTAGGGGAGCGTAGCATGTACGACCAAACCGGCGATTACTGGCAAAACCAGGCCATGGAATGGGGACCGCGAATCCTGATCGCCATCCTCATCCTGATCGCGACATGGCTGGTCGCGCGCGCCGTCAAATGGGCGCTGGCCAAGGCCATATCCCGCACCCCAGCGCTGCAGAGAAACACGCCCGGCAACCAGCATGAAACGGTCGGTCACCAGATCGGCACGATCGCCAAGCTGATCATCTGGCTGGTCGGCATCATGGCTGCGCTGCAGTTCCTGGGAATTGCGCAAATCTTGCAGCCAATCAATCAGTTGCTTGCCGGCATCTTTGAGTTCCTGCCGCGGCTCCTTGGCTTCGGTCTAATCCTTTTCATTGGTTACATTCTGGCTCGAATTCTCCGGCAGCTGACCGAGTCCGTCGTCAGTGCGATGAACGTGGACGGGCTCCTGAACAGGCTCGGCATCAGGGGCGCGCGCAGTGAAAGTTCGGTATCGCCGATGCCGGCTGCCGGCCCTCAAACGGGAGTTGGCGCGGCATCCCGGCCTGCCGCGGGCTTGGCTCGCGCGCTTGGCATGCTCGCCTTCGCGCTGGTCATCATTCCCGCGGCGATCGCGGCCTTTGAAGTCTTAGGCATCGAGGCCATCTCGCTGCCCGCGATCAACATGCTGAATGAGATTTTCACGGCGATTCCGAGGATCCTTACGGCGGGCTTGTGGATCGGCATTGCCTACATCCTTGCCCGTTTCGTGAAATCCATCATCGAGGCGGTGCTTCCGCCGACCGGGTTCGACCAGGCGATCCGTTCCACCGGGATCGTGCCGACAACCGCGACCCCGTCGACGATCGTCGCGAACGTCGCGATGGTCGCGATCGTCCTGGTCGCGTCGATCGAAGCCGCAAAGCAGCTTGGCGGCGGCACGATTGCTATCTTCCTCGCACAAGTGACGGAGCTTGGCGGAAAGGTGATTTTCGGCACCCTGATCATCGTCGCGGGCATTTTCCTTGCCCGGATTATTGCCGGCTTGGTCGGAAGCTCAACCGGTGAAGGCGGGTTTGGGCAGACCATCGTCCGGTACGCGATCATCGCTTTGTTCACCGCGATCGGTCTGACTTTCATGGGGCTTGCGGACGTGATCGTGATGATGGCGTTCGGCCTGATCCTCGGCTCGGCGGCTGTCGCGGCGGCACTCGCGTTCGGTCTCGGCGGCCGTGACGCGGCAGCGCGCCTGCTAAACCAGGCGGCGGACAAGGCGGAAACGCAGCTCAATACGCCTACGCCGCCAACGCCGCCAACGCCGCGTCCAGTGCAGCAGAGCTCGCCAAGCGACGACCGTCAGCCGCCGCTGGTTTGACGCGGCACTTCGACTCCTTCGTCGCGATCGACTGGTCGGGCGCGAAGGGGAAACGGCACAAGGGCATCGCCATCGCCGAGGCGGTCGGCGATGCCCCTCCCCGCCTGGTGCGGCCCGGGCACGTCTGGTCGCGCGAGGAAGTGCTGCGCTGGCTGCTGAAGCGAGCCGCCGACCGGGACACGTTATTCGGCTTCGACTTCAGCTTCGCTCCGCCCATCGTCGAACGCGGCGAATATCTTCCCGGCGAAGCCGACGTCCCCGCGACCGCCCGTGAATTCTGGGCCTATGTCGACGGCTTGAGCGAGGATGAGGATCTCGGCGCCGCCAGCTTCCTCGAGACCGCGCACCGCAAGCACTTCTATTTCGGGATCGCCGACGGCGTGAAGGCCGACTTCGTCCGCTTCCGCCAATGCGACCGCTTGCTCAACCAGCAGGGCGGCCGCAAGACCGCCAGCGCCTACGACGCAATCGGCGCGGCGCAGGTGGCGAAGGCCAGCTTCTCGGGCATGCGGCTGCTCCACCGGATCGACGGCAAGGTCGCGATCTGGCCGATGGACCCGCTGCCGGAACGGGGTAGCGCGGTCGTCGAAATCTATACCCGCATCTACCTTCGCCGCGCCGGCATGAGCGGCACCAAGCTGCGCACCCGCGAGCAGCTCAACCAGGCTTTAGCCGGCTTGGGCAGCAAGCCGGTGAAGTTGCGTTTCGAGCCCAACGATCACCAGACTGACGCGCTCGTCACCGCCGCCGGGATGCGCGCGCTCGCCGCTACGGAGCCGGCAGCGTTCGATCCGCCGCACCTGACACCTGCAATCGCACGCAGCGAAGGCTGGACGTTCGGCATCCTTTGACGCAAATGGCCGCGCTCGGTGCGCCGGCTTAGCACAGTGGTAGTGCAGCGGTTTTGTAAACCGAAGGTCGGGGGTTCAAATCCCTCAGCCGGCACCGCGCCCTTGCTCTCGCCAGCTATCCGCGGCGAGCAGCAGTCCGAAGAGCAGCCATAAATGGCGGCTATCCTCGAATGAGCCGACGAGTCCTTGCACGCCAAGGCTGCACGCGAAGGCCAGGGCCAGCGCGAAAACGACGTCGCTCGAAGGCGCGAGCGCGCGGCGGACGGCGAACCACAAGATTGCAACGATCCCGGCAAGGCCCAGTGCCCCAGCCTGGGCCGCTACGTTCAGGAACATGTTGTGCGCGTCGGTCAGGGTCGCGAGATCTCCCTCCGGGGTCAGGAATTGCACGAACGCCGCGTTCACGCCGATGCCGCGACCGAGCAGCGGCGAGTCGAGGAACCGGTGCCAGGCATCGATCCACGTCAGCATCCGCACCGCGGGGGCCAGCGTCACCTGGACGCCCGCGAGGTCGAAGTTGAAGACGAACGGCGCCGTCGGATGGAGGATCGGCGTTACCGCCGCGACCGGCAGCGCCAGCAGCGCGAAACCGACGCCGATCATCAATGACGCAGCGGCAATTACAGGCCTGGTCCGGCGCCAGCGATGGGCGAACCAGGCCGCGAGCATCAGCACGATGGCGCCAAAGCCCGGCGTAAGTGCGAAGAATGCGACAAGGACCATCGCCGCCGCCAACCCATTCGCCACGCGGGGTCTGATCCAGCCCAGGACGCCGCATAGCAGCACCAGCATCAGCGCTACCGCCAGATAGTTGGCGAGGATCGAGGGATAGAGGAAGGTCAGTTCCAGCCGCGGGTAATTGCCCGGGGGCAAGGTCCCGAAATGGTGAAGCGGCCAGGCAAGGATCGAATCCCACCCAAGGAACGGGAACAGCAGCAGGGTCGCCACGCCGAGCGCGGTCACGACCGCCGCGCCGCCGATCCACGCCAGGAACAGGCGCCGCATAGCTTGGGGATCGGGCACAAGGTTTAGCACCAGCAGAGGCAAGGACAGCAGGTAGGCCTGCGTCGCCAGCTTCACCGCGCTTCGCCCGGGATCGGCCGAGAACAGCGCCGACAGTGCCAGCGCCGCGAAATAAGCGAGCAGGAACCACTGAGCGCGATGCCAGCGCGGCCTTGCCCCGCAGACGATCGCAATGGCGAGGCAGGCAAAGCTGAGCGCGAGCAGCAGATCGCTCGCGACTGCCGGGAGGCCGCCGATCGGGACAGGGGTCTTCATCCAGCCGAGGGCAAAAACCCCCGCCAGCAGCAACCCTTGCGCGGCCGTCAGCGCCGCGCGCCTTAGCGGCTCAAACCTCAATCTCGACCCAGATTGGCGCGTGGTCGCTCGTCTTCTCCCAGCCTCGCGGCGTGCGATCGACCCCAGCTGCTTTCAGCGACTTGGCCAGCGGCGGGCTCAGCAAGGCGTGGTCGATGCGGATTCCGGCATCCCGCTGGAAGGCGTTGCGCCAATAATGCCAGAAGGTGAACATGCGCTCGTCCGGGTGTAGCTGGCGCAGCGCGTCGGTCCAGCCCTGCGCGACCAGCGCCGCATAGCGCTCCTTCGCCTCCACCGCGAACAGGGCGTCCTTCAACCAGCGTTCCGGCTTGTAGACGTCGAAGTCGGTCGGGATGACATTGAAGTCGCCGATCAGGATCGCCGGCACGCCGCTGTCGAGCAATTGCCGCGCGTGGCCGTGGAGCCGGTCCAGCCAGGCGAGCTTGTAGTCGAATTTGGGCCCCGGCCGCGGGTTGCCGTTGGGCGCGTACATGTTGCCGACCAGGATGCCGCACACGGCCGCCTCGATATAGCGGCTCTGGTCGAGGTTGGGGTCGTCGGGCAGCGCGCGGCGCGTTTCGACCGGATCGCCGACACGGCTGAGCAGGGCGACTCCGTTCCAGCTTTTCTGACCATGCCAGATCGCCGAATATCCCGCCGCGGCAAGCGCGTCGGCCGGAAAGTTCTCGTCGGTGGTTTTCAGTTCCTGAAGGCCGACAATGTCCGGCTCGAATTCGCGCAGCCAGCGCAGCAGGATTTCCAGCCGGGAGGTGATTCCGTTGATGTTGTAGCTGGCGATCTTCAGGCGGCGCTTGGGCATGGCGACCTAACGGCTTACAGCTGCGACGGCTCCGCCGAAGCCAGGGTCAATTTACGCGACCGCTCGGGCAATGGGTACTTGTTGCCGTTCGCGCAATTGAACAGCAATACCCGCTCGTCCTTGCCGACCAGGCCCAGTTCCAGCGCCTTGCGCCATCCCGCAAGCACCGCCCCGCCTTCGGGGCACAGCAGCATGCCGTCCAGCCGCGCGGCGTCCGTGACGCCAGCGACGATGTCCGCTTCCTCGACCGCAATCGCGGCGCCGCCGCTCTCGCGGACCGCGCGCAAGATCAGGAAGTCGCCGACCGCCTTGGGCACGCGGATCCCGGTGGCGACGGTGGCTGCGCCTTCCCAGCGCTCGGCAAATTCGTCGCCGCGTTCGAACGCGCGCACGATCGGCGCGCAGCCGCTCGCCTGGATGGCATACATGCGCGGCCGCTCGGGTCCGATCAGGCCAACCTTTTCGAGCTCGTCGAACGCCTTCCACATGCCGATCAGGCCGGTTCCGCCCCCGGTCGGGTAGAAGATCGCGTCGGGCACCTGCCAGCCGAGCTGCTCGACCAGTTCGAAGCCCATCGTCTTCTTGCCTTCAAGCCGATACGGCTCCTTCAGCGTCGAGCAGTCGAACCACAGGCCTTGCGCGGCGCCCTTGCCGACCAGCGCGCCGCATTCGTCGATCTGCCCGTCCGCGACCCAGACATCGGCGCCGTACGCAGCAGTCTCGCGGACATTGATCTCGGGCGTTTCGGCCGGGCAGATCACCAGGCTGCGAAGTCCGGCGCGCGCGGAATAAGCGGCGATTGCGGCACCGGCGTTGCCATTGGTCGGGATGGCGATCCGCTCGACCCCGAAATGCTTGGCCATCGTCACTGCGGCCGCCATGCCGCGCGCCTTGAACGATCCCGTCGGCAGCCGCCCTTCGTCTTTCACCAGCAGGACCGCCGCACCGTTCATCGCAGCCGTCCGGCTGAGCGCAAGGATCGGCGTCTGGGTTTCACCGAGCGCAATCAACTCGGCCTTTTCGGGAAAGGGAAGCAGCTCGCGCCACTTCCACATGTCGGCGGGACGTTGCGCAAGCGCGTCGCGGCTGATCGCGGAGCGCACCTGCTCAAGGTCGTAGCGCACGAGAAGCGGCTTGCCCGCCCGCGACAGGTCGTGGGGCTGGCCGGCGGGATAGTGCTCGCCGGTCAGCGAGCATTCGAGATGGGTGACGAACATCAGCCCCGCTTAGCAGCCGGCACCGGCCCCACAACCTTGCAGCGAACTGCGGCGATGGACATTTCCGCCTCGGTAAGAGAGTGGAACACGCATGGCATTGGACCTGTACCAACGACTGGGCTTGAAGCGCGGCGCAAGCGAGGCCGAGATCAAGAAGGCGTATCGAAGCCTCGCCAAGCAGCTTCACCCCGACCGCAACAAGGATAACCCCAAGGCGGCCGAGCGCTTCGGCGAAATCACCAGCGCCTACGACCTGCTTTCCGACAAGGACAAGCGCGCCCGCTACGACCGCGGCGAGATCGACGAGGATGGCAACCCAAAGATGCCGTTTGGCGGCGGCTTCGGCGGCCGTCCGGGCGGTGGCGGGAGCGGCGCCGGCGCGGGATTCGAAGGCTTTCCGGGCGGCGGCTTTCAGGGCGGAGCGGAAACCGCCGACCTTAGCGACCTGTTCGAAGGGATTTTCGGCAACCAAGGCAGGAGCGGCGGGTTCGGCGGCTTTCGCCAGCGCCGCGCGCCGCCGCAGAAAGGCGGCGACATCGGCTATCGCCTGGCCGTATCTTTCGTCGATGCGGCCAAGCTTGCGCCGCAGCGGATCACCCTTGCCGACGGCAAGACGATCGACCTCAAGCTTCCTGCCGGCGTCGAAGACGGCACCCGGATCCGGCTTGCCGGCAAGGGGCAGGAGGGGCCGGCCGGCCGCGGCGACGGGATCGTCACCATCGCGATTTTCCCGCACCCATTCTACAAGCGCGACGGCAATGACATTCGCCTGGAGCTGCCGGTCACGCTCAAGGAAGCGGTGCTTGGCGGCAAGATCAAGGTGCCGACTCCCGACGGACCCGTCATGCTGACCGTCCCCAAGGGCAGCTCGTCGGGCAAGGTCCTGCGCCTCAAGGGGCGGGGCTTCGCCGCGAAGAACGGCGCGCGCGGCGACCAGTTGGTCGAACTTCGGATCGACCTGCCGGCCGACGATAGCGAGCTGCGGGCCTTTGCCGAGCAGTGGAGCGGCGGCGGCAACCCGCGCGCATCGATGGGAGTCTAGTGTCCCTTCCGCCCGTCCAGGACCATTCGCCGCTGTCGCCGGAGGAGCGGCGCAAGCGCCTGGCGAGCGCGAGCGCCGCCTTCGGCCCGAATGTCGTCCGGCGCCTCAAGCCCAAGCATTATGCCTGGGAGGTGCTCAAGCGCGTCGCCATCGGCGTCTATAACGATGGCTTCATCCACGCCGGCAACCTTGCCTATCTGTCGATCCTGGCGCTGTTCCCGTTCATCATCCTTGCCGCCGCCGTAGCCCAGCTGCTCGGTCAGGGCGACGATGCTACTCTGACGGTCGTCAACATACTGCAGCGCCTGCCGCGCAACGTCGCCGACACGTTGCGGGACCCGATTGGCGAGGTTCTTACCGCCCGGACCGGGCCACTGTTGTGGTTCGGCGCGGTGGTCGGCCTGTGGACGGCGGCAAGCTTCATCGAGACCATCCGCGACATCCTTCGGCGCGCCTATGGAGTCCCGTTTTCAGCACCGTTCTGGAGCTACCGTCTGGCGTCGATCTTCCTGATTCTGGCGGCGGTACTGCTGCTGATGTTCGCCTTTGCCGCGACGGTCGCGCTCAGCTCGATCCAGCATGTGATCACCAGCTGGTTTCCGCTTGCAGATGATTTCGCGGCCACGCTTGGAGTCTACCGCTTCGTCCCGGGCGTGACCTTGTTCGCCACCTTCTACGCCTTGTTCTTCGCGCTGACCCCGAAGCGCTATCGGCGCTACGGATGCCGCAAATGGCCCGGTGCCTTGTTCATCACCTTGTGGTGGCTGGCGACGGTCGAGCTGCTGCCGCGCGTCCTTGGCCTGCTTGGCGGCTACAGCCTGACCTATGGAAGCTTGGCCGGCGTCATGATCGCCCTGATCTTCTTTTTCGTCGTCGGGCTTGGCGTGGTGATCGGCGCCGAGCTCAACGCGGCGCTGGCAGAATCCGAGCCGAAAGCGCTAAAGGGCGAAGTCTATTCCGGCCCGTTCAAGGACGAGCTTGAGGTGGAAGAGCCCGAGCCGGGCGAAGATGTGAACGTGGAACTTCGAGGGGAAGAGGTTTGACCGGACTGATGCAGGGCAAGCGGGGGCTGATCATGGGCCTCGCCAACGATCGTTCGCTGGCATGGGGCATCGCCAAGGCGTTGGCGGACCAAGGCGCGGAACTCGCTTTTTCGTACCAGGGCGAAGCGCTGGAAAAGCGCGTCCGCCCGCTCGCCGACCAGCTTGGGTCCGATTTCCTGGTCGACTGCGACGTGTCGAGCATGACCGCGCTCGACCAGGCCTTTGACGCGATCAAGGAACGCTGGGGCGCCCTCGACTTCGTCGTCCATGCGATCGGCTTTTCCGACAAGAACGAGCTGCGCGGCAAGTTCGTCGACACCAGCCTCGACAACTTCCTGATGAGCATGAACATCTCCGTCTACAGCTTTATCGCCGTCGCCCAGCGCGCGCGCGCCATGATGAAGCCCGGCGGATCGATGCTGACCCTCACTTATTATGGCGCGGAGAAGGTCATCCCCCATTACAACGTGATGGGCGTGGCCAAGGCCGCACTCGAAACCAGCGTCAAATATCTGGCGATGGACCTGGGGCCGGAAGGCGTCCGCGTGAACGCAATCTCCGCCGGCCCGATCAAGACGCTGGCCGCCAGCGGCATCGGCGATTTCCGCTACATCATGAAGTGGAACGAATATAATTCGCCGCTGCGCCGCAACGTCACCATCAAAGACGTCGGCGGCGGCGCGCTATACTTGCTCAGCGACCTGGCATCAGGCGTGACGGGCGAAATCCACCACGTCGACGCGGGATACAATGTCGTCGGAATGAAGGCCGAAGACGCACCGGACATCGCGACGGTTTAGCCGGCGATCAGGCGCTGGCGGTCGAGAAACTTCGGCCTCAGAACCCGGTAGCCGACGGCGCTGCGCAGCTATCGACCAGGTACTCCATCGCAACGCCGATCCTGTTGCGAGCCTCCGGGGGCAACTGATCGAAACCGAGCTGCAACCAGTTTCCATATATCGGCGAGATATTCCGCCCGAAAAGAATACGAAATCCAGTTCGAGGCCCCTTGTCGAACCGATACCGGCTTTTGAAAGGTGTAGCGAATCCGGGTGACGGGCACGTACGACAACGGCCGCTGCGTGCTGCCGCCCGATTTCGCGATCCGATAGCAAGGCACTCGGCGGATCGAAGTCGCGCCGAACCGCGCGTCGGTCGGGAGGGCTTCGAATGTGAGCAAAGGTGGTTTGGCAAACTAGGCGTTAAGTAATTGAGGCTAGAAGGATCCGACTGCTCTAGTTGGATCTTATTGCCGATGTTCTCCGCGCCGCCACAGTTAGACGATCCGAACGCACAGGCCATCCACGTCTTTCGCATGGCAAGCCTGGCGCTCGTTCTGGCTGCTGGGGTCATCGCGCTGCTCATGGTAGGGGTGTCCGACTTGCGACTGGACCTGAGCGGATCCTGGGCGTTGCTGATCGTCTTGGCTACCTTCCTGCTGGTGGGCCGGTGGAGCTACGTCCGGGGACGGGCGCGTTTGCTGGGGGACGGAATCAACGCCTTTGCGCTGCTGCTGCTGGCCACGTCGTTCAGTGGGATGATCAGTCTGCTTGGCCTGCATCAGCATTTCGAGTTGGTCGATACCGCGCTTCTTCAACTCGACAAAGCGATCGGCATCGACGACCTGGCGGTGCTTCGCTTCCTAGCCGGCCTGCCAACCGGACTGATCGACCTGCTCGCCCGGGCCTATAATGACACCACGCTTCTGATGCTCCTCAGCATGGCAGCCCTTACGCTGGTGGGTGACCGGCGTGAGTTGTGGCGCGCGATGTTCTGCTTCACCGGTTCCCTGCCCACGGTCTGCCTCCTGTCGATCGCAACCCCGGCAAAGGGCGTGGGCGTGTGGGCGTCTGCCGAGCTGTTAAAGTCATTTCCGGGTCGTCCGGCAACCTATTTCTGGCAGACGTTTGATACGTTCTACGCCGGCGACGTCGAGGCAATCCGTCTCGATTCGCTTGGCGCGGTCGTATCCTTCCCGTCATTCCACACGGTGATGGGGCTGATCGTGTTGACGATGTGGCGGCAGTACCGCTGGGTGAGGCCGCTCGCAGGCTTGTGGTTCGCGGTGATGCTGGTCGGAACCATCCCGTTCGGCGGCCACTATTTCGTCGATCTGATTGCAGGCGCGCTGGTCTGGGCCTTGTGGTTCGAATTGTCGCGCATGGCTGAGCGCCGAGCCGTCCCGGCTCAGCATCTCGCAGCGGTCCCCGCCTGACACTGTCCGCTTGACGCTCGCCACCGCGGTTCTCCACCATCGCGCGCATGCGTAAGGGAAAAGCAATTTGAAGCTCGTCGTCGTCGAACCTCCGTTCAGACTGCGATCCGGCGAGCGTGTTTTGCCAGTCTGCCCTAACGTCCGCAATGGGTCGAACGCAGACGTTCGCTGCTAGCCCGCGAACGGGTCCCGCACCAAAATCGTATCCTCGCGCTCGGGCGAGGTGCTGACCAGCGCCACCGGACAACGGATCAGTTCTTCGATGCGGCGGACATACTTGATTGCCTCGGCCGGCAGGTCCGCCCAGCTGCGGGCGCCGCGGGTTGAGCCCGACCAGCCCGGGATGTCCTCATAGACCGGCTCGACGCGCGCCTGGTCGGCGGCGTGCGGTGGTAGATGATCGAAGCTTTCGCCGCCGATGCGGTAACCGGTGCAAACGCGTACGGTCTCGAATCCGTCGAGCACGTCGAGCTTGGTGAGGGCGATGCCGGTCACGCCCGACACGGCCACTGCCTGGCGCACCAGCACCGCGTCGAACCAGCCGCAGCGGCGCCGCCGGCCAGTGACGGTGCCGAATTCGTGGCCCCGCTCGCCCAAGCGCTGGCCGACATCGTTGTCCTGTTCGGTTGGGAACGGGCCCGATCCGACGCGGGTCGTATAGGCCTTGGCAATGCCCAGCACGAAGCCGGCCGCCGACGGGCCGGTGCCGCTGCCGGCGCCAGTGGTCCCGGCAACCGTGTTGGACGAGGTGACGAACGGATAGGTGCCGTGATCTACGTCCAACAGCACGCCCTGCGCGCCTTCGAACAGGATGCGCTTGCCGGCCTGCAGCGCATTGTCGAGGTCGCGCCACACCGGCCGCGCGAACGGCAGCACGAAGTCGGCGATCTCGGCCAGGTCATTGCGCAGCCGCTGGCGGTCGACCGGAGGTTCGCCGAAGCCCGCGCGCAAGGCGTCGTGGTGCGCGCACAGGCGGTCGAGCAAGGGGTCGAGTTCGCCGAGGTGGGCAAGATCGCACACGCGGATCGCGCGGCGGCCGACCTTGTCCTCATAAGCGGGACCGATCCCGCGCCGCGTCGTGCCGATCTTGCCCGCGCCCGACGCATCCTCCCGCAGCGCGTCGAGGTCGCGGTGGATCGGCAGGATCAGCGGGCAGGTTTCGGCAATCATCAGATTGTCCGGGGTGACCGTCACGCCCTGCTCGGCGATGCGTTCCACCTCGCTTTTCAGCGCCCACGGGTCGAGCACGACGCCGTTGCCGATGATCGACGGCTTGCCGCGAACGATGCCGCTGGGCAGCAGCGACAGCTTGTACACCCTGCCGTCGACGACGAGGGTGTGGCCGGCGTTATGACCGCCCTGGAAGCGGACGACCATGTCGGCCCGGCTCGACAGCCAGTCGACGATCTTGCCCTTGCCTTCGTCGCCCCACTGCGCGCCGATGACGGTAACGTTTCCCACGGTCATTCCTTGTTGTGAGCCACCGCGCTCCTAAGGGGCAGGCCGTCGTGCGTCCAGCGCGCGTGCGCTTGGGTCAGAAGCTCAGCGGCACGACCTTCAGCACGCCCGGGAGTTGCCGCAGCTGGCGCGCCACTTCCGGCGTGATCGGATCGTCGACCGAGACCAGCGCCACCGCCTCGCCCGCTTCCTTGCGCCGGCCCAGGTTGAAGGTCGCGATGTTGATCCCGTTTTCGCCCAGCGTCGTACCGAGCGCACCGATGAAGCCGGGCGCGTCGGTGTTGACGATGTAGATCATCTGACCGTTGAGTTCCGCCTCCACCGGAATGCCGAAGATGTTGACCAGCCGCGGCGCCCGGTTGCCGAAAAGGGTGCCTTCGACCCGCTTCTCGCCATCCGCAGTGGCGACGCTGACCGCGACCAGCGTGTGGTAATCGCCTTCGCGGTCATGCCGTATCTCGCGCACGTCGAGCCCGCGTTCGCGCGCGAGCACCGGCGCGTTCACCATGTTCACCGATTGGGAATAGGTGCCCATCAGCCCGGCCAGAACCGCCCCGGTGATCGGCTTTTGGTTGAGCGCCGCGGCCGCGCCTTCGACCTCGATGGCGATCGCCCGCACGTCGTCGCCGACGATCTGCCCGATCAGTCGGCCAAGCTTCTCCGACAGCGCCATGTAGGGCTTCAGCCGCGGCGCCTCCTCCGCCGACAAGGAAGGCATGTTGATCGCGTTGGTGACTCCGCCAAGCAGAAGGAAGTCGCTCATCTGCTCGGCCACCTGGATGGCGACGTTGACCTGCGCTTCGCTGGTCGATGCGCCAAGGTGCGGTGTCGAGATGAAGTTGGGCGTACCGAACAGCGGCGAATCCCTGGCGGGCTCGTTTTCGAACACATCCAGCGCCGCACCGCCGATGTGGCCGCTGTCGAGCCCGTCCTTCAGCGCCGCTTCGTCGACTAGCCCACCGCGAGCGCAATTGACGATGCGCACGCCCGGCTTGGTCTTGGCAAGCGCGTCACGGCTCAGGATGTTGCGCGTCTGGTCGGTCAACGGCGTGTGCAGGGTGATGAAATCGGCGCGGCGTAGCAGCTCGTCGAGCTCCGTCTTTTCGATCCCCAGCTCGACTGCCCGCTCGGGCGTCAGGAACGGATCGTAAGCGACGACCTTCATGCGCAGCCCAAGCGCTCGGCTGGCGACGATCGACCCGATGTTGCCGGCCCCGATCAGGCCGAGCGTCTTGCCGGTGACCTCGACGCCCATGAAGCGGTTCTTTTCCCACTTGCCGGCCTGCGTCGACGCGTCTGCTTCCGGCAACTGGCGGGCGAGCGCGAAGATCAGCGCGATGGCATGCTCGGCCGTCGTGATCGAATTGCCGAACGGCGTGTTCATCACCACCACGCCGCGCGCGGTGGCGGCTGGAATATCGACGTTGTCGACGCCGATCCCGGCGCGGCCGACGACCTTCAGCGACGACGCGGCATCGATCAGCTCGCGCGTGACCTTGGTCGAAGATCGGATCGCCAGGCCGTCATAATCGCCAATGATCGAACGCAGCGCATCGGGCGACTGGCCGGTGATCTCGTCGACCGCGATGCCGCGTTCGCGAAAGATCTGGGCGGCGCGCGGATCCATCGCGTCGGAAATGAGGACTCGCGGGGTCATGGCCGTGTCTCCTGCCAGGCCCAGTCGAGCCACGGGCCAAGCGCTTCGATGTCAGCGGTTTCAACGGTCGCCCCGCACCAGATGCGAAGCCCTCGCGGAGCGTCGCGATAGGCCCCGATGTCGAACGCCGCATCCTCCTGCTCGAGCAGCTTCACCATCGCCTTCTGCCGGGCCTGGTTCGCCGCGGGATCGGAGCGATCGGTGAATTGGAGGCATACCGAGGTATTGGACCGGATCGCCGGTTCGCCGGCGAGGTGTTCGATCCAGTCGGCTGACTCCACCCACTGCCCCAACGCGGCCGCGTTGGCATCGGCGCGGGCGATCAGTCCGGGAAGGCCGCCCACCGACTCCGCCCAGTCCAGCGCCAGCAGCCAGTCCTCGACCGCCAGCATCGAGGGCGTGTTGATCGTTTCACCACGGAAAATGCCGTCGATCAGCTTGCCTCCTTTGGTCAGCCGGAAGATCTTCGGCAGCGGTCGCGGCGCCGGTTCGCGCTCCAGCCGCTCAACTGCGCGCGGGGACAGGACGAGCGTGCCGTGCGCGCCCTCCCCGCCCAGCGCCTTTTGCCAGCTGAACGTGCCGACATCGATCTTCTGCCAGTCGATAGCCTGCGCGAACGCGCCCGACGTTGCGTCGCAGATGGTCAGTCCGGCGCGGTCGCCGTCGATCCAGTCCGCGTTCGGGACCCGGACTCCGCTGGTGGTCCCGTTCCAAGTGAAGACGATGTCGCTGGCGGGGTCGATCCCGGAAAGGTCGGGAAGCTGGCCATAGTCCGCGCGCCGGATCTGCGCGTCGAGCTTGAGCTGCTTGACCGCATCGGTGACCCAGCCTTCGCCGAAGCTTTCCCAGGCGAGCATGGTGACCGGGCGATTGCCCAGCAGCGACCACATCGCCATTTCCATCGCCCCCGTGTCGGACGCCGGAACGATGCCGAGACGATAACCCGGTGGCAGCCGCAGCACCGCCGCGGTGCGATCGATCGCTTCTTCGAGGCGCGCCTTGCCAAGGGTGGAGCGGTGGGACCGGCCAAGGCTCCGCGGATCGATCTGGTCCAGCGACCAGCCGGGCGGCTTCGGGCACGGCCCGGAAGAAAAGAATGGCCGCGCCGGGCGCAGCTTAGGCTTAGACGACAATGTAACTCTCCTCGCAGAGAGCACGCGCCGCGTTGGGACGGCGTGGCCCGTCGACCCGTGTAGGGCGCAGCCGTCGAAAGGCAATCGACCCGTGAGAAGTTCGCCGAATCGGGACGACAGCCCGCAAAACATCCGATTCGAGCGCCGTTTCAGGAGCGAATAATCGTTTCACCGCAGACGAACCGCAGTTCATCCCGCAATCGGGAACTTACGGTTGAATTCATTAACCACCCCAGGCCAGTCTTCGTGGGTCAGCAAGCGGGTGGGCACCTGTGGCTGGCACTTCGGGGCTGGGGAGCTCCTAAAATTAGTAAGTTGGCCGCGCCGCTTTCGCGCCGTGTGCCGCTTGGAATTTGGAGCGGGACTTGATGTCGCATTCGCTGGTTCAACCGTCGCTGTGGTTTCGTGACCGAGACTTCTTCATGCACGACGGTCGCCAGCTGCGCCGTTTCCGCCTTTCCGCTCCCGTCCAGGCCTTCTTTTTCGCGTTGACCGCCCTGCTCGTCGGCTGGTCCGGATATTCCGCCGCCCGCCTCATCATCAATGCTCCCGCCGCTCCCCTCGCTGTCTCCGCCGCCGGCTATTCCGCAGAAGTCGCCAAGCTCGCGGCCGAAACCGACCGCCGCGTGCAGGTGATCGAAGAGCGCCAGCTTGCCCTGGCGGCCGCGCTTGCTAGCGAAGATATCGATCCCGCGGCGCTGAAGCGCCTCGGCTTCACGCCGTCCACCGGCGGCCAGGGCGGCCCGTTCGACGGTGCCGGCGACCCGACCTTCAAGCAACTGTTCAGCAGCTGGAAGAAGCTCGACAGCCTGCAAAACGGCGCGATTGCCATCCCGTCTGAAAAGCCGGTTCGGCTGGCTGCCTTTACCAGCGGCTACGGCGTCCGTTCCGACCCGTTCAAGGGCGGCGCCGCAATGCATGCCGGCATCGACCTGTCCGGCCCGCTGGGAACCCCGATTTACGCGACCGCCGAAGGCGTCGTCACGAATGCCGGCTGGAACAGCGGCGGTTACGGCAACCTCATCAAGATCGATCACGGCCGCGGCATCGAAACCCGCTACGGCCACCTTTCGTCGATCGGTATCCAGCCGGGTCAGAAGGTCACGCGCGGCCAGCTGATCGGCCGCATGGGCTCGACCGGCCGCTCGACGGGCAGCCACCTGCACTATGAAGTGCGGATCGACGGCCGCCCGGTGAACCCCATCCCCTTCATGAAGTCGACCGATTACCTGATGGCGATGAAGAAGGGCGGGAACACCCATTCGATGGACCAGGTCGCGCTCGGCGGACCGACCGGCGGCCGCAAGTAGAGCGCTCGCTTGCTGCCGGGCCGGCAGCTTCCTATCTCGGCCCAGTGACCGAACCTGACATCATCCTTACCGACAGCGCCGCCAGGCGCGTGGCTGCGATTGCCGAGCGCCAGAGCAAGGCCGCGATCCTGCGCTTGTCCGTCGACGGCGGCGGATGCGCCGGCTTCACTTACAAATTCGGTCTCGCCGATGCGCCGGACCGTGACGATACGGTGGCGGAAACTGGCGGCGTGAAGCTGCTGGTCGACCCGATCAGCCTTGACCTGGTGCGCGGCTCGGCGGTTGATTTCGTCGAGGACCTGGGCGGCGCGGCCTTCAAGGTCACCAATCCGAACGCAGCTTCGGGCTGCGGCTGCGGAAGCAGCTTCTCGGTCTAGCCGTCACGCGTTAGGGCTGGCGGCATGAAGCTGACCACCTACAACCTCAACGGCATTCGCGCCCGACTGCCGCGTTTCCTCGAATGGCTTGAGCGCGAGCGCCCGGACATCGTCTGCCTTCAGGAATTGAAGTGCGCGACCGAATTACTGCCCACCGCCGATGTCGAAGCGCTCGGTTACCAAGGCGTCTGGCACGGACAGAAGGGCTTCAACGGGGTTGCCATCCTCGCGCGCGGGGAGCAGCCGCAGCTGCGCCGCGAAGGCCTGCCGGGCGATCCCGACGACACCCACAGCCGCTACATCGAGGCGGAGGTCGCGGGACTGATCGTCGCTTCGATCTACCTGCCCAACGGCAATCCCGTCGGGACCGAGAAGTTCGATTACAAGATCCGCTGGATGGAGCGCCTGCGCGAGCATTCGGATACGCTCTTGCGCGAGGAACGCCCGGTCGTCCTCGCCGGCGACTGGAACGTCGTGCCCGAGGACCGCGACGTCTTTTCGATCGGCGCCACCGCCCATGACGCAGTGACCCAACCCGCCACGCGCGATCAGTGGCGGCGATTGGCCAACGGCGGCTGGACCGACGCGTTGCGCGCTTTCCACCCCGAGGATCCGAAGCTCTATACCTTCTGGGATTATACGGCTGGCTGCTGGCAGCGCGACCTTGGCTTCCGGCTGGACCATTTGCTCTGCTCCCCCGAAGCCGCCGACCGTCTGCGCGGCGCCGGAGTGGATCGCTGGGCGCGCGGCGAAGAGAAAGCCTCCGATCACGCCCCGACCTGGATCGAGCTGGCCTAACCCAGCCAACCTGCGCGGCGTCATGGCCGCGGCAATTGGAGTTGCTCGAGCTCTCTGATATCTTCGCCCGGAAGTTTGCGGGGGCGAACCGATGACGACCTTCCTCTACATCATCCTTGGCTGTTTCATCGTCTTCGCGGTGGCCGATCATATTGGGAAGCGCACCGCCTTCGTGGAAGTTCGCTATTGGCGGGCGATGGGGATCGCGTCCTTCATTCTCTATTTCGCGATCGCGACTTACGCGCCGTTCATGTGGGATAGCTTTCTCGGCTCCCACCAGCTGTTCGACGGAAGCGCTCTCCCGCTCTGGCTACAGATCGTGACTGGGTTCCTGATCCTCGAATTCGCCATCTATTTCTGGCACCGCGCCATGCATCAGATCGATCCGCTTTGGCGCTTCACGCATCAGATGCATCATTCAGCCGAGCGTCCGGACATCTGGGGCGCCTATTATTTCCACCCGGTCGACATGGTCGGCTGGGCATTTTTAGGGTCGCTCTGCCTGGTCTGGATATTCGGCTTAAGCGCGGAGGCCGCGCTGATCGTCGGGGTCGTCGCGACGTTGCCGGGAATGTTCCAGCACACCAATATCCGTACCCCGCACTGGGTCGGCTATTTCCTTCAGCGCCCGGAAAGCCACCTGATTCATCACGAACGCGGAGTTCACGCTTATAATTACGGCGATATCCCGCTTCCGGACATGATCTTCGGCACCTTCCGCAATCCCCGGACATGGGAGGGTCGCAATGGCTTCCACGACGGATCGACGCATCAGGTCGCGGAGATGCTCGCCTTCCGAAGAATTTCCTGACCAGTCACGCGGACCAGGCGATCAAAGGGTCTTTTCGTAGATCCGATAGACGTGGTTGACGAACGCGCCAGGTAGCTCCGCGATCGACAGCATTCCCTTATTGTCTTCAAGGATCCAGCCGAACTCGCCGGTGCCGATGCCGAACTTGCCGACGCAGTCACGGCGGATGAATTCGATCAGCATGAAGGCCAGCATCGTCGCCATCCGGGTGCCGTGCAGCTTCTTGGCGACGCCCATCAGCGGCACCCGCGCCCGCTTTGTCCGCGGCTTGCGCAGCCGCCACAGCAGCTTGATGAAGCCGAACGGGAACAGCTTGCCGTCAAGGTCGCGGATCAGTTCGTTGATGTCGGGAATGGTGATCATGAAGGCGACGGGCTCTCCGTCGACTTCGGCGATGCGCACCAGCTCTTCGTAGATGATCGGCTTCAGCTTCTTGCCGGCATAGGCGATCTCCGCCTCCGTCAGTGGGACATAGCCCCAATTGTCGGACCAGGCGTCGTTGAGCAGGTTGAGGATCAGCCGCGCTTCCTCGTTGAAGCGGCTCTTGTCGACGGTGCGAATGCGAATGCGCGGGTTGCGCTCCCCGGCCTGGATCAGCCGATCGATCTTCGGATCGCTCCAGTTGGCGATATCGACTTCGTAGGTGAGCAGGTCCTTGGCCTTGGCGTAGCCCGCGGCCTCGATCCAGCCGCGATATTCGGGCCGGTGATGGCCCATCATCGCGGTCGGCGCTTCTTCGAAGCCCTGCACCTCAAGCCCCGGCTCATCCCAGATCGACAGGCTGATCGGCCCCAGGACCCGGGTCATCCCCTGCTGGCGCAGCCAGTCCTCGGCAGTGGCGATCAAAGCCGCGGCCGCTTCACCGTCGAGCGCTTCGAACATGCCGAAATTGCCGATGCCCTGCCCCATGTGGGCCTGCACCAGCTCATCCACCTGCGCGCTGACCCGGCCGACCGTCTTGCCGCCGCGCTCGGCAAGCCAGAATTGCGCCTTGGCATGTTCGAACCACGGGTTCTTCCCCGGCGTGATCAGCCCGTGCACTTCGTCCTTCAGCGGCGGCACCCAGGCCGGGTCGCCCCGATACGCCTCCCAGGCGAAATCGACGAAGGCCTTGCGGTCTGCCTTGCCCTCCACGGGGCGGATGGTCAGCGTGCTATTGGTCATGGCCATTGCGTAGCGTCGGGCACCCGGTCGCGCCAGCGGCGCTGTTGTAGCGCCACGTTCGCGCCACTATCTCATGGCAATCGGCAAAGCCGGACCAATCCTATGACCATCATGACCGACATTCGGCGCGAGAGCGTCATCACCGATTCGCCGGTGAAGCCGCGTGCGCGCCCGGCCGACGACAAGTCGATGCTGAAGGCGGCGGCAGACCTGACGCGCGAGCTCAACCAGCCGAGCGCGGCGATCTATTGGACCGACCTCATCGGATCGGCGCTGGTCGGCTATGCGGCCTTCGCCGGGGCGGTCATGCTCGCGCCTCCCGGCCTTGCCTTTGCCAGCGCCGTCATCGCCGTCCTGGCGCTGTATCGTGCCGGCAGCTTCATTCACGAGCTCACCCACATCAAAAGCGGGGCGGTCCCCGGCTTCCGGCTGGCCTGGAACCTGCTGATCGGCGTGCCCTTGCTCGTCCCGTCCTTCCTCTACGAAGGGGTTCACAACCAGCATCACGCCAAGCGCTATTACGGGACGGCCAACGACCCGGAATATCTGCCCCTCGCGCTGATGAAGCCCTGGACCTTGCCGATCTTCCTAGTTGCGGCGGTGCTTGCTCCAGTGGCGATGCTGGTGCGCTTCGCGATCCTCGCGCCGCTGTCGCTGCTGAGCCCCAGGCTGCGCACCCTCGTGGTCGGCCGCTATTCCGGCCTGCAGATCAATCCGCAGTTCCGCCGGTCGCGGCCCGAAGGCGACTTCCGCCGCCAGTGGCTCTGGCAGGAAACTGCGGCGAGCCTTTGGGCGATCGCGTTGATTGCGATCGCGGTCACCGGCGCGGTGCCGCTGCGCGATTTCATCGTTGGGCTGGGCATCGCATCGGGCGTCATGTTCCTGAACCAGGTGCGCACCCTCGTCGCTCACCTTTGGGAGAATGACGGCGAGCCGATGAGCGTGACCGCGCAATATCTGGACAGCGTCAACGTGCCGCCGCCGGCCACGCTTCCGGCGCTGTGGGCGCCGGTCGGGCTGCGTTATCACGCGCTTCACCATCTGCTTCCAGGCTTGCCCTACCACGCGCTGGGCGAGGCGCATCGGCGCTTGTGCAAGCACCTTGACGGCGGGTCGAGCTATCATGTGGCAAGTCACCGCGGCCTGTCGCCGCTGGTTCGCCGGCTGGCCGCAAGCAGTTTCCGCCGCGGCGCCTGAAAAGGCCTGTCACCAATATCCGGAAATGTGCGCCGGACATCCTGCGCCTTGGTGACCCCTACGGGAATCGAACCCGTGTTTCAGCCGTGAAAGGGCCGCGTCCTAACCGCTAGACGAAGGGGCCGGTAAGGCGGGGAGCCGGTTAGGCGAGCCGCTCCCAAGGGTCAAGCAGCAGCGGCGTCATCGACATGCATCTCGGCCGCATTGCCGCCGTTCCACTCGTCGCGCTTGATGCTTCCGGCCAGCCACCAGCGCGTATCGGGCGCCGAAGCGAGCAGCGCCTGGCCAAGCGCGGTCGTGCCGCTGCGAAAGGCGATCCACTTGAACGTCTTACCATCGTCGCCGCAGGCCAGCCCACGGACATGGCCGTCGCCGACAATGCCCGTGTTCAAAAGCCGGCACGGTCCCGCGGCCACGCGCGGCGAGGGCCAACCCGCCCCGTACGGGCCGCCGGCGTCGAGCGCGTCGCACAGTTCGCCCACGATCCCGCCCGGCGCAAGCAAGGTGTCGAGCAGCAACGCCCGCGATCCGATCGCGCTTTCGATGTCGCCCGCCAGCCGTTCGTTGATGAAGGAGCGAAATGCCTCCAGGCCGCCTGCCGGTAAGGTCAGCCCAGCCGCCATGGCGTGCCCCCCGCCGGCGACCAGCAACCCGCTGTCCTTTGCGGCCAGCACCGCTGCGCCAAGGTCCACGCCGGAGATCGACCGGCCGGAGCCCTTGCCGGTGCCGTCCTCGCCCTCCGCAATAACGATTGCGGGCCTTCCGAACCGCTCCTTGAGCCGGCCGGCGACGATCCCGATCACGCCCGGGTGCCATCCGGCGCCCATGACCGTGATCACCGGGGCGTCGCCTTGATCCCTGGCCTTTAGCTCCGCTTCCTCGCAGACCTGGAACTCGATCGCCCGACGTTCCTCGTTGAGGCGGTCGAGCTCGCCGGCGATCTGCCGGGCTTCTTCGGGATCGGCTGTGGTCAGCAGGCGCACGCCAAGGTCGGATTTGCCGACGCGGCCGCCGGCGTTGATCCTGGGGCCAAGCGCGAAGCCCAGGTCCCGGCATGAGGGCGCCTTGACCAGCCGCGCCGCTTCGGCGAGCGCCGCGAGCCCGACGTTTTGCCGGCCGCCCATGACCTTGAGCCCTTGGGTGACGAAGGCGCGGTTGAGCCCGCGCAGCTTGGCCACGTCCGCGACCGTCCCAAGCGCGACGAGGTCGAGCAGGTCGATCAGCTTCGGCTCCTCGCGCTCGGCGAAATAGCCGCGTGCGCGCAACTCGCGCACCACCGCGACACCAAGCAGGAACGCCATCCCGACCGCCGCCAGATGGCCGTGCGCGGCGCCGATTTCGTCCTCGTCCAAGCGGTTTGGGTTGATGACGGCGTGAGCGACCGGCAGCAGGGTCGCGCATTGGTGATGGTCGACGACGATCACGTCCAGTTGCGCTGCCTTGGCCGCTTCCAGCGCCTCGAACGCCTGCGCGCCGCAGTCGACGGTCACCGCCAGGGTCGCGCCGCGGGCCTTGAGCTCGCACAAAGCCGTGCCGGACGGGCCGTAGCCCTCCATCAGCCGGTCGGGGATGTAGACCATCGGCTCGATCCCGAGCCTTCTGAACAGCAAGGTCAGGAGCGCAGCGCTGGTTGCCCCATCGACATCGTAGTCACCGAAAATGGCAACCGTCTCGCCGGCCGTGATCGCATCCGCGACCCGGCGAGCGCCCTTGTCCATGTCGCGGAAGGCCGACGGGTCGGGCAGGAAATCGCGAATGCGCGGGTCGCGATGCCGGGCGAGGTCCTCGCTGGCCACCCCGCGGGCGAGCAGCAACTCGTCGACCAATTGCTCCATCGCGGTCTCGCCATCGCTGGCCCGCCGCCAACGCCAGGCTTGCCCCGACACGGACTTTTCGATGTTCAGTGCGAAGGTCATCGGGCCCGGAATAGCAGTTGTTCCCGCAACTTGCGCGCATCTTCCCGCGGCAGTGCGGGAATGGTGTGGGCGGAAAAGCCCTGCCCGCCCGCGACCCCCAAGGCCATGTCGGCAACGCCGAACCAGCGCCGGACCAGGCCGTCGCTGACGTCGATGCTCTGGATCTTGTCGAGCGGCAGGATTCGGAGCCGCCGCCGCCACCAGCCGGTCCGGACCAACAGGCGGTCATCGTCCAGCAAATATCCCGTGCGGGCCCAGGCGAAGGCGCGCAGGACGATCATCAGAAGCAGCCCCCCGAAAATGGCGACCAGCGCGATCAGCATCGACTGGAACTCGCGCTGCACCAGCGCGCGGGTGACCCCGTCCATCATCAGCGGCGCCAGGCTGAACAGTGCGATCAACGCCGTGCACAGCATTAGCGGCGGCAACAGCGCTATCGCGGACGTCCACACGTAGGCCAACGACACCCGCTTCCAGGTCGCCTGCGACGGCAATGGCGACCACCCCAGCCCGGCCAATATCCGGCCCACTTCCGCCTCGCTCGCCAGGGGCGCGACCGAATGGTCGCCCGCCCCCTCATCCTGCGCCAGGTTCTGCAACTTGAGCTCGCGCCAGCCGAACAGGCTGCGCACCGGCCCGGTACCGACGATCGCGGCCTGGACTCGTCGCAACGGTATGCTCACGTCCGTCCTGGTCAGGAGGCCGCGCCGGCGGCGAAAGCTGGTTTCGGTCCGCTCCAGCGTGAAGCCGAAGTCCCGCAGCACGGTGCGGATCACGCCCGTCGCAACGCCGGCGATCAGGAGCACGACCAGTCCGGCGCCGATCGCCGCGACGCGGTGGGTCGACAGCGCTTCGCCAAGCCCGCTGCCGCGCGCCAGCACGCTGTCCCAGAACGCCTTGCTGAGCGGATCGAAGCCGAGCACGTCGCCGGCCGTCTGGGTCAATCCGACCAGGCCGGCGAAGATCGCAAGCGAGAAGTTGAACAGGCCGGACAGCGCCAGGCGGGCGGAATCCATTCGATAAACCGGCAACCGCTCCGCCTCGGCGGGCACCGTGGCGCCCTGTTCGACGGGGTGCGGCCGGCCGCGCACCAGCAGCCGGATCGCCTCGGCGCGCGCCAGCGGGATAGCGTGGAGCACGCCCTCGTCCGCCTTGCCGCCCGACGCGCCTCCCGTTTCGAACCGGACCGCGGCAATGCCGAGCAAGCGGGCGAAAAAGCCCTGCGTGATATCGACGTCCTGGACCCGGTCGAACGGGATCGACCGTTGGGTGCGGCTGAAGATGCCGCTGTTGATCCGGATTTCATTGGCGCCGACCCGAAACTGGAACCGGCGCCAGTAGATGATGCCGCCGACGACGCCCATCACCAGCAGCGCCAGCGCGAGCAGGATGGCAGTGCCGAAGCGCCCGGCAATGACGAGGTAACCGAGCAGCGCGTAGGCGCCCGCGACCTGGCGCAGGCTTCCGCCAAGCCCGGCCAGCAGGAAGAACGGATGCAGCCGCTCGACCGGCCCGATATCAGGCGAAATCGGTTCGGACATGCTCGCGGATGATGTCGCGGATCTCGGCCGCGCGGTCGGGCGAAAGCCCGGGCAGGGTGACGATGCTGTTATGCGTGCCAGCAGTGTGGACGACCAGCGAAGCGGTCCCGAACGCCTTGTCCAGCGGCCCGCGGGTCACGTCCAGATGCTGGACCCTGACCAGCGGCACCACCGTGTCGGTGTGGAAGAGCCAGCCACGCGCAACGCGAAGCAAGGTCTCGTCGAGCGCATAGCCGAGCCGGCGGAAGGCTCGCGGCGGGCTTACCAGCACGAACAGGGTGCCGGACAGCGGCACGAGCACGCTGAGGATCCCGTACGCACCTGTTTCCTTGAGCAACAGCCGGTCGAGCGCCACCGCAAGGACGGTCAAGACCAGCCAACGGACCGCAGCGCGGGCACGAAGGACGTTGCGATACCCCGGCTCTACCGGCTGCAGCGCATCCGGCGCCAGAGCGCCCTGTTCAGGTTCGGAATCCCCCACCGCGCTGACCTTAGCCGCGACTATGGCCGGGTCTAGAGCGAGCGCAGGCTGCCAAGCTTATAATGTTCGGTGGCGACCCGGCGCACGGTTCCGGAGCTTGCCCGCATGACGATGCTTTCGGTCGTGAAGCAGCCCTTGCGCCGGTGGACGCCCTTGAGCAGCGATCCGTCGGTGACCCCGGTCGCGGCGAAGATGCAGTCGCCCTTCGCCAAGTCCTGGATCGAATAGACGCGGTCGAGGTCGTCGATGCCCCAGCGGCGGGCGCGGGCGACCTCGTCGTCGTTGCGAAACAGCAATTTGCCCTGGATCTGTCCGCCGACGCAGCGCAGCGCCGCAGCGGCCAGCACGCCTTCCGGAGCGCCGCCCGAGCCCATGTAGATGTCGATGCCGGTATCGGGGTCTGCGGTCGCAATCACCCCGGCAACGTCGCCGTCGGGAATGAGGGTGATTCCGCAACCCAGGCCGCGCAGCTCGTCGATGATCTGCTGGTGGCGCGGCCGGTCGAGCACGCAGGCGATGATTTCGCTCGGCTCGACGCCCTTCGCTTGCGCCAGCGCGCGGACGTTGTCCGCCGGCGAGCGGTTGAGGTCGATGGTCCCTTCGTCGTAGCCCGGGCCAATCGCGATCTTCTGCATGTAGGTGTCGGGCGCGTTGAGCAGGCAGCCGCTTTCCGCGATCGCCAGCACCGCAAGAGCATTCGGCCCCGCGGTCGCGGTCAGCGTCGTGCCTTCCAACGGGTCGAGGGCGATGTCGATCTTCGGGCCGCTGCCCTGCGCCGAGCCGACCTTTTCGCCGATATAAAGCATCGGCGCTTCGTCGCGCTCGCCCTCGCCGATGACGACCGTCCCGTCCATCGGCAGCTTGTTGAGCTCGGTACGCATCGCCTCGACCGCGGCATCGTCGGCCGCATCGTTGTCGCCCCGCCCGACCCACTTCGAAGCGGCGATTGCCGCCGCTTCGGTGACTCGGACCATTTCCAGGACCAGTACGCGGTCCAGCGTTGACGAACTTTCGACGGCAGGCATGCGGGCAAGAACTCCTGTTTGTGCGAGGCGGGATAGGGGCGTCCCGGCGCGCTGTCGAGCAGCCTAGGACTGCTCCTCGGCCTCATGCTCGAGAAGGGCGTTGCGGACGCGCACGGCGCGGGCGCCGAGCCGCGTTTCGACGAGGAACACCGCGAACGCCAGTCCGAGCGCGACCATGCAGACGATGAAGATCATTGCGATGGCGGTGCCGAAATGCCCGCTGATCAGCGTGCCGGCGAACAGCAGGACGACCACGACGCAGATTAGCACCGCGGCAAGCACCGCCAGCCAGATCGCCCGTGTGACCAGGACGATCCGCCGGTCGAGCACGCCCAGTTCGTCGAGCAGCCGGTCGTGCTCGGTCCCCCGGCTGGCGAGCAAGCGCGGCTCTACGTCGCGGGTGCGATCGACGATTCGCGACAGCCGCCCCGTGCAGACGTTTAGGAAGGCGCCAATGCCGGCCAGCAGGAAAACCGGGGCCAGCACCGACTGGATGATCTCGGCGACTTCGCTGACGGCGGTTTCGGAGGTCGGGAGCGGGATCATGGTCGCCCTTTAATCACGATAGGCAGGCAGCGACCAGCCGCGCGAGATGGCAAAGCCGCGAAGCGCGAACCCGGCGGCGGCGGCGGTCAGCGCCGCGACCGAGCCGCCGAGGCCGACGACGGTCAGCGCAACGAACAAGCCGGCCGACATTGCTGCTGCGGTCACGTAAAGTTCGGGCCGCATCAGCACCGACGGCTCCCCGGCCAGCAGGTCCCTGATGATCCCGCCCGCACATGCGGTCAGCACGCCCATCGCAAAGGCGGGCACCGGCGCCACGCCGAAGCCGAGCGCCTTCGCCGCGCCGTAGGTGGAATAAGCGGCAAGGCCCGCCGCATCGAACCAGAGCAACGCCTTGCCGGTGAGCCGCCGTCCGCTGACAAGCCAAACGAGAAGCGCTGCGGCGATGCAGATGATCAACGTCGCGTTGGTGTGGACCCAAAATACCGGCGCGCCGATCAGCAGGTCGCGGATGGTGCCGCCGCCGACGCCGGTCGCCACCGCGAAGAAGATGAAGGTAACGAGCGTCTGGCGCTTTTCGGCAGCGACCAGGGCGCCGGACACCGCGAACACCGCGATTCCAAAGTAATCGAGCAGCACCAGCGCTGCGGGAATGGCATTCGCCTCGTCCATTGCCCGTCATTGCGAGGAGCGGAGCGACGAAGCAATCCGGTTGCGCCAATGGATCGCTTCGTTCTGCCCGCAATGACGGTTATGGAGCGCGAATGACCGACAAGACCGATCGCGCGAACCCGACCCTGGAAGACTGGCAGCATTGGACGCTGGTGATGGGCCGCGCCCAGCAGATGCTGATGGACGCGTGGGCCGAAGGGCTGAAGCAGGCGCAACCGGGCGATGCGCCCACCGCGCCCGCATGGGGCGCCTTCCCGCCCGCGTTCGGTTTCGGCGCGGCCCAAGGCCAGGCGGACCCGATGGCGCTGATGAACGCCGGCGCCGAAGCCTGGGCCAAGGGCCTTGAGGCATGGGGCCAGATGGTTGGCCTGCAGCCGGCCGAAGGCGCGCGGAAGGACCGGCGCTTCACCGCCCCGGAATGGCGGGACAACCCGCTATTCGACCAGATCCGCCAGACCTACCTTGCGCTTGCCGACCGAATGCTTGGCAGTGTCGAGCAAATCGAGGGGCTCGATCCCGAAACCCGCCAGCGGATGAAGTTCGCGACGCAAAGCTTCGTCGACGCGATGAGCCCGTCGAACTTCGCGCTGACCAACCCGCAAGTCCTGAAAAAGACCATCGAGAGCCGGGGTGAGAATTTGCTCAACGGCCTCGCCAACATGCTCAAGGACGTCGCCGCGGGCCAGGTGACGCAAAGCAGGGGCGGGGCGTTCGAACTGGGCAAGAATTTGGCGATGACGCCGGGCAAGGTCGTCCACGAAACCCCGCTTTACCAGCTGATCCAATATTCCCCGACGACCGAGCAGGTTCTGGAAACGCCGCTGGTCATCTTCCCGCCATGGATCAACCGCTTCTACATCCTCGACCTCACGCCCGAAAAAAGCTTCGTCAAATGGTGCGTAGACCAGGGCATCACCACGTTCATGGTCAGCTGGAAGTCGGCCGACGAAAGCATCGCCGATGCAACGCTCGACGACTATGTGCTGGGCGGCCAGGTCGATGCGATCGACACCATTCGCGACCTGCTCGATGTCGAAGGCGTGCACGCCATCGGCTATTGCGTTGCGGGCACGACGCTGGCCGCGACCCTCTCCTACCTCGAAACCGCCGGGCAGTCGGCCAAGGTCAAGTCGGCCACCTTCTTCACCGCGCAGGTGGATTTCAGCGAGGCCGGCGACCTCAAGCTGTTCACCGGCGCCGACACGATGGCGTTGCTCGAGCAGCTGACCGCCGAGAAAGGCTATCTCGACGGCCGCTACATGGCCGCGACCTTCAACCTGCTGCGCGGGCGCGACCTGATCTGGAATTACGTCGTCAACAATTATCTGCTGGGTGAGGAGCCGCCGCCGTTCGACCTGCTGCAGTGGAACAGCGACACGACCAACCTGCCGGGCGGGTGGCACCGCGATTATCTGGAGAGCTTCTACAAGGCCAACCGGATGATCGAGAAAGGCGGGATCAAGGTCGCCGGAGTCGACATCGACATCACGAACGTGAAGACCCCCTGCTACATCCAGGCTGGCCGCGAAGACCATATCGCCCCGCCGGAAAGCGTGTGGAAAGTGATGGACTATTTCAGCGGCGAGAAGCGCTTCGTGCTGGCCGGGTCCGGCCACATCGCCGGCGTGGTCAACCCGCCGTCCGCGCAAAAATACCAATATTGGACCAACGACCGGCCGTGCGGGACGCTCGAAAGCTTCATCGAAGGTGCCACCGAGCATAAGGGAAGCTGGTGGCCCGATTGGCGGCAATGGCTGCAAAAGCAGGACCCGAAGACGGTCGCGGCAACCGGCGCGCGGATTCCGGGCAAGGGCAAGCTGAAAGCGATCGAGGACGCTCCGGGCCGCTACGTCCGCTCCCGGTGAGGGCCGATCAACACTTTTCGTATTTCCAGTTCCGCTTGCGCCCTTCGGACAGCCATTCGACGGCGGTGGCGATTCGCTTTGCGCGGGTCTCATCGCGCTTGGCGTCGGCGATCCATTCGACATACTCACGGCGGCAACTGGGACTGAAGCCGTCGAAGGTCGCTTGCGCTTTCGGCGCCTTGGCCAGCGCCTCGGCAAAGTGCGGATGCATCTCCGGCGCCGTCTTGGCCGCCTTGGCCTGACGCGGCGCCGGCGCCGAGCGCGCCAGCTCGGCGGCTTCCCGGATCAGGGCTTCAAGCTCCGGGTCCGCGGGAAGATCGGCGACATCCTTGAGCTTCCCGAACTGGCCCATGGCCCCCGGCGTCGCCTCGCCGCCGCTCAATTCCTGGCCGCGCCAGAAATTGAGCGCCGCATGGGCTTTGAAGGCAGCCATCACGAGGACGATCTTGCCGCCTACGGTGAAGCTTGGCGCGCCCCATTTGAGCGTTTCGTCAACGTCGGGGATCGCCGCGTGCACCCGCTCGCGGATGTGGGCGAGGATGGGCCGGGCAAACGGCTGCGCGCGCTCAATGTAGGCGTCGATCCGCGCGTCGCGGCTCAAATGATTCCCCCGCCCAGCATCAGCCGGACGATACCCACGACGATGACGAACAGGTTGAGGTTGCGGCCGGCGGTCGTGCGGGACATCGCGCCCACGACTGCACCGACGATCGCGAGTGGGATGATCAGCCAGTTGGCCCATCCCAGCAGCGGGATGAAGGCGACCACGGCAAGCAGCAGCGCGACCACCCCGATTATCAGCGATACCACGTTGAACATCTTCGCCCCTTTCGATTGTCAGGGGAGGTTAGCAGCTCACATCGCGGTTGTGACGGGGGAAATTCGCTGCAGCAGCTGGCCGTCGCAGACGATGTCGACGGCGCCGACTTTCGCCGGCGAAGCCCATTGGCCGCGCACGTCGTGGGTGACCAAAGCCTGCGTTGCAAAGCCAGTCGGCGGCGTGACCCGCAGAGTCGCGACCATCTGCACCGGCTCGCTCCTGCGGCTGAGCGCCTGCGGATCGAATTCGACCCGATAGCCGCCGGTCGGGGTCGTCACCTTGCCGGTAACGATCAGCGTCGGCTGCGCATTGGGGCCAGGCATTGCGTTCACCCACGCGGCCCAGTCGCTCGATCCGGCGATCGGGCAGCCCGCGGCGGTGGGGTCCACGGCGGGCGGATAGGCGGCGCAACCGGTCAGCAGGAAGGCCGCGGCGGAGGCGATGGCGAGTGTCTTCATGATGAGCCAATGCCGATGGCGCGAAAGCGTTCCATCACACCAGTTCGCCCGGGTCGCCGCCTGCCGGGCGCTGATGCAGTAGCGAGGCCACGTACAGCGCCAGCGCTGCCCAGATCGCCCCGAAGGCGATGCCGTGCCACACGGTGAAGCGCTCCCCGTAAATCGTCACCGCACAGACGAACTGCAAAGTCGGCGCGATGAACTGCAGCATGCCGAGCGTCGAATAGCGCAGCCGGCGGGCGGCCGCTGTGAACAGGATGAGCGGGACGCTGGTCGCCACGCCAGCGAGCAGCAACAGCGCCGCATCGCCGGTCGACGCGCCAAACACTGCTTCGCCGCCGACGGCTCGCCAGGCGAGCCATACCGCGGCGAACGGCAGCAGCATCGTCGTCTCGATGGCCAATCCAAGCGTCGCGTCGACCTCGGCGATCTTGCGCAGCAGGCCATAGGTGGCGAAGCTCGCGGCCAGCGTCAGGCTGATCCACAATTGCCCGGCCGCCTGCACCGCAAGCCCGGAAATGCCGGCGCCGGCGACGGCGATTGCAACCCATTGCAGGCGCGACAAGCGTTCCTTCAACACCACGCGCCCAAGCACGATGTTGACCAGCGGGTTGAGGTAATAGCCAAGGCTCCCGGCAAGGATGTGCCCGCTGGTGACGGCAAAGACATACAGCAGCCAGTTGACCGCGATCAGCAGCGAGGTGAGGGCCAGCAACCGCATCGTGCGGCGATTGCGGAGCACTTGCGGCGCCACCTTGATCGAGCCGAACGCGGCGAGCAGGAGCAGCAGAAACGGGACGGACCAGACGATCCGGTGAGCGACGATGTCGACCGGTCCGACGCCGGACAGCGCCTTGAAATAGATCGGCAGCAGCCCCCACAGGCCGTAGGCGCTTACCCCGAGCCAGAAGCCGCGGCGGGCTTCGCGGGCGATGTGTGGTGCTGGAGGGTTCATCCGAACCGGGCGGTAGCGGGCGGCGAAACGATTTCAACAGCTTTGGTAAACGGGGCGCTGGTTGCATCCTGCGGGCCGCAGTGTCACCGTGATTTGGACAGCGAGACATTATGACGGTGAAGTTTTCTTCCTTTGCGGCAACGGCGGGGCTGGCGTTGGCGCTTGTCCTTGGCGGCTGCACGTCGTCGACGCTCAAGCAGCGCCGTGCCGGGGCATCGGTCACGGTCGAGCCGGAACGGCCGTCCGACGTCTGGAAAGCCGTCGCCACCGCGCCCGACCAGAGCCGGATCCAGCGGCTCGGCCTGGCGTGGCAGGACGCACTGATCCAGGTGAAGGCGCGCCACGCGCGCGACGTCGCGGCGGAAGGCATCTTGCTCAAGCCGATTGCCGCCGAGCCCCGCCCGCAGCCCACCCCGGGCAGTTACAATTGCCGGCTGATCAAGCTTGGCCGCGCCGCGAAGAAGGGCCCGCTGTTCGAGAAGTTCAAACCCTTCTTCTGCTACGTCCTTGCCGACGACCAGGGCACGCTGACGATCGTCAAGCAGACCGGCAGCCAGCGGCCTTCCGGCCAGCTGTGGGACGATGACGGCGGCAAGCGGATGATCTTCCTCGGCAGCCTTGCCATCGACGATGAAAAGGAACCGCTGGCCTACGGCGAGGATCCCACCCGCGACACCGCCGGCGTGTTCGAGCGGATTGCGCCGATGCGGTGGCGCCTGGTCATCCCCTACCCGCGCAGCGGCGCGAAGCTTGAGGTGTTCGAGCTGACCCCGGTGCCCAA
This sequence comes from Sphingomonas sinipercae, assembly GCF_011302055.1. NCBI lineage: Bacteria > Pseudomonadati > Pseudomonadota > Alphaproteobacteria > Sphingomonadales > Sphingomonadaceae > Sphingomonas > Sphingomonas sinipercae. Next base: position 660,328 of record NZ_CP049871.1, on the reverse strand, counting down.
CCAGCCGGAATGAGCGAGGCCGGCCTGCTGGCCGATCCCGCGGAAGTCCGTGCGCACCTTATCGGCGCCGCAGCCGCGGGCCAGTCCCTGACGTACTCGGATCTGCTCGGCGCGCTCGGGCATCGGTTCACGCGGCCCAAGATGCGCGCCTTGTGCAAAGTGCTCGCCGTCATCGACGAGGAAGCGGCCGAGCGCGGCGAGCCGGAGCTTGCCGTGCTGGTCGTGCGCCAGTCCGACGGCCTGCCCGGCCAAGGCTGGTGGGTTGGCGGCGGCGCGGTCCAGCACGGCTACACTGGAATATGGGAGGGTCCGGGCGCGCAAAAACTCGTCAAAACGCTTCAGGGCCTGGCTTTTGACTATTGGGCGAAGCACGCGGGTTAGAATTCTCGCGCGCAACGGCTAAGTGGGCCAAGCATGGCCCATGACCGCACCTTTACCGTATCCGAAGACGACGATGGCATTCGCCTCGACCGCTGGTTCAAGCGGCACCAGGCCGATGTCAGCTTCAACCTCGTCTCGCGCTGGGCGCGCACCGGCCAGCTTCGAGTCGATGGCAAGCGGGCCGAACCGGGCGACCGGATCGCAAGCGGGCAGGAAATCCGCATTCCGCCGGCAGAAGCGCAGCCGGCGCGGGCCACCAAGCCGCAGCGGCGGCGCGAACCGCTGACGGAGGCAGAGGTCCAGCTCGTCCGTTCGATGGTCATCCAGGAAAGCGCCGACGCTTTCGTCCTCAACAAGCCGCCGGGCCTCGCGACTCAGGGCGGCACCAAGACCACGCAGCACCTCGACCGTTTGCTCGACGGCCTGGCCGATGACGAGGGCCATCGTCCGAAGCTCGTCCACCGCCTCGACAAGGACACGTCCGGGGCGATCCTCGTTGCGCGCAACGCGCGCGCCGCCGGCCTCTTTTCCAAGGCTTTCTCCAGCCGCACTGCCAAGAAGGTCTATTGGGCCCTGGTGGTCGACGTGCCGGCCGGCGAAGAAGGCGTCATCGAACTGCCGCTGTCGAAGCAACCCGGCACGGGCGGCGAAAAGATGCAGGTCGACGACGTCAATGGCCAGCCGGCCAAGACCCGCTGGCGGATTATCGAGCGTGCCGGCAACCGCGTCGCCTGGGTTGAGCTGCAGCCGCTGACCGGCCGCACGCACCAGCTGCGCGTGCACATGGCGGCGATCGGCCATCCGATCGTCGGCGACGGCAAGTATGGCGGGCCCGACGCGTACTTGACCGGCGGAATCAGCCGCAAGCTTCACCTTCACGCGCGGCGCCTGCGGATCGACGCACCGGGCGGCAAGATCGACGTCACCGCGGAGCTTCCGGACCATTTCGCCCAATCGCTCGACACGCTCGGCTTCGAAATCGCGCTTGGCGACCACCTGCCGCCGCGCAAGGCGGAGGGCACGCCGTTAAGCCCGCGCAAGCCCAAGCCACAGGCGCGCCGCGGCGCTGGCCGAATCAAGCCGGCGCGCGGTGGAAACAGGGCCCGATGAACAAGCTTGCCATCTTCGATTGCGACGGCACCCTGGTCGACAGCGGCGCGGCCATCTACCGCGCGCTCAAGGATGCCTTCGCGCTGCATGGCGCGGCCTTGCCACACCCGGACGTCAGCCGGCGCGTCATCGGCCTCAGCCTGAACGAGGCGATGGCCGCCTTGCTCCCGGACGAAGATGCGGCGACTCATCGCGCGCTGTCCGAAAGTTACAAAAGCTGTTTCCAGCAGGCTCGGGCCGAGGGCCGGGTGGAGGAGCCGCTGTATGACGGCGTGCTCGACCTGCTCGACGAGCTGGAGCTGGACGGATGGCTGCTTGCGGTCGCCACCGGCAAGTCCGACCGCGGCCTCGACCGCTGCCTTCAAAGCCATGGCATCCACGCCCGCTTCATCTCTCTGCAGACCGCCGACCGCCATGCGTCAAAGCCGCACCCAAGCATGGCGCTGACCGCCATGGCTGACGCCGGCGCGGCGGCGGACACCACCGTGGTCATCGGCGACACCTCGTTCGACATGGGCATGGCCAAGGCTGCCGGTGCCGCCGGGATCGGGGTCGCCTGGGGCTATCACGCCGCGGAAGAATTGCAGGCTGCGGGTGCGTTTTCCGTCGCCGACCACCCGGGCGAAGTCGCGCCGCTGGCGACCCTTGCGCTGGAGCGTTCGCGTGGTTGACGAAACGGTCTGGAAGCGCCGCTTCGCCACCTTTGCCTTGCTTCGCCTGAGCGGGCTGGCGATCTTCTTCCTGGGCGTCGCAATCGCCTTTTCCGACATCATCCAGCCCGGCGGCTGGCCCGCGCTTGGCGGGCTGCTGGCGATCGCCGGACTGCTCGAAGGGCTGGTCATGCCGCGCATCGCGAAGCGGGCGTGGGACCGGGAGGATGCGGGCGAAGGACGCCCGTGAAGCGGTTCTGGAAAGTTGCCGAGCCGGTCGAGTCAAACGACGGCTGGACGATCGAGCTCGACGGCCGGCCGGTGCATACGCCCGCGCGCGCATTGCTCCAGCTGCCGACGAAGGCGCTGGCGGACGCGATCGCGGCCGAATGGAGCGGCGCTGCCGACACCATCGACCCGCGCGCAATGCCGCTAACCGGGCTTGCCAATGCGGCGGTCGATCGAATCCAGCCCGACCCCGAAAGCTTTGCCCGCGATCTTGGCCGCTACGCCCAGGGCGACCTTGCCTGCTACCGCGCCGAAGGACCGCGTGAATTGGTCTCGCTCCAGGCTGAAAGCTGGGACGCCCTGCTGGCCTGGGGCCGCCGCCGGTTCGATGTCGATTTCCAGACGACGAGCGGCGTCATGCACGTCGACCAGCCCATTGCGACGGTAGAGCGGCTCAGCCACGCGGTGGCCTCGGTCGCGCCCTTCCAGTTGGCTGGCCTGTCGCCGCTCGTGACCATCGGCGGCTCGCTGCTTGCCGCCCTCGCCGTGCTCGAAAAAGCGATGACGCCCGAAGCGGCATGGGGCTGCGTCACGGTCGATGGCCGCTGGCAACTCAGCCAGTGGGGCGCGGATTCGGAGGCGCGGCAGCGGCTCGACAACAATCGCCGCGATTTTCTCGCCGCCGCGCGGTTCCTAGAGCTGCTCGACGCTTAGTGCGCGGGGCCGATCAGGTCCCGGACGAACGCATTAAGGCCCGTCTGGCTCGATCGCTTCGCCCGCTCGGCACTGACGATCGCCTGGACCCGGTCGAGGCAGGCGTTCATGTCCTGGTTGACCAGCACATATTCGTATTCGGCCCAGTGGCTGATCTCGTCCGCGGCGCGCTGCATCCGCTCGCCGATCACCTGCTCGCTGTCGGTCGCACGCGCCCGCAACCGCCGCTCGAGCTCGGTCATCGACGGCGGCAGCAGGAAGATGGTGACGAGATGTTCGCCAAAGTCGGGCTCAAGCTGGCGCGCGCCCTGCCAGTCGATGTCGAACATGATGTCCCGGCCGGCCTTGAGCGCCGCCTTTACCGGCGCCTTGGGCGTGCCGTAGCGATAGCCGAACACCATCGCCCACTCGACCAGCTCATTCTCCTGGATCAGCCGGTCGAACTCGGCATCGTCGACGAAATGATAATCTACGTCTTGCCGCTCGCCGGGGCGCATCGGCCGGGTGGTCGCCGATACCGACATGGTGATTTCGCTGTCGGCCTCCAGCAGCATCCGCGCCAGGGTCGACTTGCCCGCGCCCGATGGCGAGGAAAGGACGATCAAGAGACCGCGGCGGCGCCGGCCGGGAGATGCTTCGGACAGGTCCATGGCCGCTCTTGCTTCGGGTCACCGGTGGCCGTCAAGCGGCGGGTTGCCGCAGTGCAGCAGAAACAGCCTTGAAATGGTGCGGCGCAGCATATATGTTGCACTGCACAAAAGGAGATTTTCGATGGTTGCTGAAACCGAAACTGCAGTTGAGAACGCCGCCAAGGCTGGCGAAGCTCAGGTCAAGGCCGTGGCCGAGACGACGAAGGCCGCCGCCAAAGCTGGCGCAACCCAGGCCAAGAAGGCGCAGCGCAAGACTCGCCGTGCCGCTTCGACGACCAAATCGTCGACCCGTGCGTCCGCCCGCAAGGCTTCGCGCAAGACCACCCAGCGCACGGCTCGCACCGTTCGCAACGAAAGGAACGATGACGTGAACTTCCAGTCCAACAACGCTTTCGCCGGCTTCAACGCCTTCCCGATGGTCAATGGCTTTGAAGAGCTGTTCAGCGATGCCGCTGGCCGCACCGAAAACGTCGCGACCCGCTCGCGCAAGGCGGTTGAAGATCTGACCGAAATCACCCGCGGCAACGTCGAGGCGATCGTCGAAGCCGGCCGTATCGCCACCGCCGGTGCGCAGTCGATCAGCCAGCGCGTCATCGCCAAGAACCGCGACAGCCTGGACCGGGCTTCCGAAACGGTGCGTTCGCTGACGTCGGCCCGCACCCCGGCCGACCTGCTTCAGGCGCAGGCCGAATTCCTGCGCGGTTCCTTCGACCGCTTCGTTGCGGAAAGCTCGGAACTGACCGAATCGATGGTCAAGCTGGCCGGCGAAGCCATCCAGCCGATTTCGAACCGCGCCACGGTTAACGCCGAGCGTTTGAACGAACTGGTTGCCTGACACCCTCCCCTCCTAGTCGGGCAAGCATCGGGCGGCCGCTCTCCTGTGGAGGGCGGCCGCCTTTTTTTCTGGCCGGACCGGCGACGTCACGCCTTGCAGCGACTTCCCCGACCGCCCTATCTAGGGCCGCGACATGATCATGATTGAACCGAAGATGGCGGCCGGCCCCGGCCGCGGCGATGGTCTCGAGGACACCGAAACCGGCGTCGCGACGCGGACCCGGCCGAAGACCAAGAAGCCGTCCAACTACAAAGTGCTGATGCTCAACGACGATTACACGCCGATGGAATTCGTCGTGCTCGTGCTTCAGCAATTCTTTTCGATGAGCATCGAAGACGCGACCAAGGTGATGCTCCAGGTTCACCAGCAGGGCGTCGCCGTCTGCGGCGTCTTCACCTACGAAGTCGCGGAGACGAAAGTCAGCCAGGTCATCGACTTCGCCCGCGAAAACCAGCACCCGCTGCAATGCACGCTGGAGAAGGCTTGAACCGCCGCAGTTGCGCCGCGCACCACGCCCGCTAAACGGCGGCGGTGGACAGCATATGGATCAAAGGCGGTAAGCGCCTCGAAGGCAAAATCCCGATCAGCGGCGCGAAAAACGCGGCCCTGACCCTCCTGCCCTGCGCGCTCCTGACGAGCGACAAGCTGACGTTGCGCAATTTGCCGCGCCTCGCCGACGTCGACAGCTTCGGGCATTTGCTCAACGGGCTTGGCGCGTCGACCGCGATCGAAGGCGTCAAGAAGGGCGAAGTCGGCCGCCGCATGACGCTCCACGCGGCCGAGATCGAATCGACCGTCGCCCCTTATGACATGGTGCGCAAGATGCGCGCCTCGGTACTCGTCCTTGGGCCCATGCTGGCGCGTGCCGGCGAAGCGACGGTGTCGCTGCCGGGCGGCTGCGCCATCGGCGACCGGCCGATCGACCTGCACTTGAAGGCGCTCGAAGCGATGGGCGCGGAGATTGAGCTTGCCGCCGGCTATGTGAAGGCCAGCGCGCCCAAGGGCAGGCTGCCAGGCGGCGATTACAGCTTCCCCGTCGTGTCCGTCGGAGCGACCGAAAATGCGCTGATGGCGGCGGTACTTGCGACCGGTCGCACGCAATTGTTCAACGCCGCCCGTGAGCCCGAAATCGCCGACCTGTGCAACCTGCTGGTCGCGATGGGCGCGAAGATCGACGGCATCGGCTCGGCCCACCTGATCATCGACGGCGTCGAGGGCCTGAACGGCACGACCTACGACGTCATGCCCGACCGTATCGAGGCCGGCAGCTACGCCTGCGCTGCGGCCATCACCGGCGGATCGCTGGAGCTGGTCGGCGCCCGGCTGGATGACATGCGCGCAATCTTCACCGCGCTTTCGCACGCCGGCCTGATGCTCGAGTTTTGCGAGAACAGCATCCGGGTCACTGCCGACACCCGGCTCAAGCCGCTGGCGCTTTCGACCTCGCCCTTCCCCGGCTTCCCGACCGACATGCAGGCCCAATTCATGGCGATGCTGGCGCTGGCCGACGGCGACAGCTTCCTTGAAGAAACCATCTTCGAAAACCGCTACATGCACGTGCCCGAGCTTCGCCGCATGGGCGCGGACATCGACATTCACGGCCGTTCGGCGATCGTCCATGGCGTCAAGGGCCTGACCGGCGCGACCGTCATGGCCACCGACCTGCGCGCCTCGATGAGCCTGATCCTCGCCGGCCTCGCCGCGGAGGGGGAGACCGAAGTGCTGCGGGTCTATCACCTCGACCGCGGCTACGAGCGGCTGGAAGAAAAGCTTTCCGCCGTCGGCGCGACCATCGAACGGCGCAGCGCCGGCTGACGCTTAGTGCGCCGCTTTCGGCGTCTCCATGATCTCGACCAGCACGCCGCCCATGTCCTTGGGGTGGACGAAGAAGACCGGCGTCCCGTGCGCGCCGATGCGCGGCTCACCGAGCACGCGCGCGCCTTTGGCTTCAAGCTCCGCCTTGGCCGCTTCGATTTCCGGCACTTCGAAGCAGACGTGATGCTGCCCGCCAGCCGGGTTCTTCTCCAGGAACCTGGCGACCGGCGATTCCGGCCCGAGCGGCTCGATCAGTTCGATTTGCGAGTTTGGCGTATCGACGAAGCACACCCGCACGCCCTGCGCCGGCAGGTCGAACGGCGCGCCATGCGGCTTGGCGTCGAACATCAGCCGGTACGTCTCCAAGCTCCGCTCGATCGACGGCGTCGCGACGCCGACGTGGTTCAATCGTCCGAGGGTCATCTCTCACTCCTGAAGCCGAGACCGAGCAGCAGGTCCGCGGCGATAAAGGTCATCAGGCACAGGCTGATGCCGTGCAACACCAGCAAAGACCAGAAGCGCGCGCCATCCTCGCTGCGCTCCACGTAGGTCCGATACAGCGGCAACCGCCCGGTCCGCACCCCCCGCACCATCCGCCACCCGATCAGCGGCACCAGCGCCAGCGTCAGTAAGCCGACGAAGAGCTGTTCACCGTTCACCGGTCACCGTCATTGCGAGCGAAGCGAAGCAATCCCGTCATGCAATGTCCGCGAAGAGATCACGCCAATCAGGATTTCGAGCCTCGATCAAAGAAAGCTTCTTCAGCCGGGAGCCGCCCTTGATCTGCTTTTCCCTGGAGATTGCCGCTTCCATGGTTTCCGCCTGCTCGAACCATGCGAGCAATTTGCAACCGTACTGCTTGGTGAACCCGTCGGCCAAGCCAGATCGATGCTGCCAAACCCGCTCCGGCAAGTTTGAGGTCACGCCGACGTACAACGTCCCGTTCCGCTGACTCGCCATCATGTAAACGGCCGGCTGCTTCACCTCGCCGTCATTGCGAGGAGCGCAGCGACGAAGCAATCCAGCTGCGCAATTCTGGATTGCTTCGCTACGCTCGCAATGACGAGGTTGGATTTTCCACCACCACCTCGCTCCTCACGCTGTTGGCAATGAAGCACGCGTCGTGCGCCTTGTGATGCAGCTCGGCGACTGAAGCTTCGTCCGGCGCGCTGTCGCCCCAAACGATCCGCGGGCGCAGCGTCACCCGGCTCATCCACATCCGCCCGTCGGCGCGCTTCTCCATCACGCCTTCCGCCTCATCGACATAGCTGTCGACGACGAACCCGGCCCGCCGCGCGAAGTCGACGAAGAACAGCATGTGGCAGGACGACAGAGAGGCGACGAAGGCCTCCTCCGGATCGACACCCGCCGGATTGCCCCACGGCTCCGGCACGATGTGCGTGCTCGGCCCCGCCGGCACCACCGCGCCGCCATCGAACGCCCACTCATGCGCGCGGCTGTACTGCCCCTTGGCGAAGTCGCCGTCGCCGGTGCGGCTCCAGCGGATGGTGGCGGTGTAGCTGATCACTACCCAATACCGAGTTGGTGAAGCACGACGAACACAAAAAAAGCTCCGGTGACGAGAGTCACAGCTAATGCATTCAGAGCCATCGCCCGACGTTTCGGAGCAGACTTGAACAACAAGAGGGCGCTCCATTGGAATGCGGTGCGGCTCAGCAGTCCAGCAAACATCAGAGCCACGAACGCCGTTCCCGCGGCGGGCAGCTTCGCCACTAAGCCGACTAGCACAACAACGAGCGCTGCTGCCGTGCAGCCCAAAGAAAACAGGTAGAGCGCCCCTAAAGCGGAATGTTGTCGTGCTTCTTCCACGGGTTCTCCAGCTGCTTGTCGCGCAGCTTGCGCAGACCCGCCGCGACCCGGCGCCGCGTGGAATGCGGCATGATCACGTCGTCGATGTAGCCGCGGCTGGCGGCGACGAACGGGTTGGCGAAGCGCTCCTCATATTCGGCGGTGCGCTCCGCAATCTCTTCCGGCGTACGCCCACGGAAGATGATCTCGACCGCGCCCTTGGCGCCCATTACCGCGATTTCGGCGGTCGGCCAGGCATAGTTGAGGTCGCCGCGCAAATGCTTGGACGCCATTACGTCGTAGGCTCCGCCATAGGCCTTGCGCGTGATCACCGTGATCTTCGGCACGGTCGCTTCGGCGTAAGCGAACAGCAGCTTCGCGCCGTTCTTGATGATGCCGTTATGCTCTTGCGCGACGCCGGGCAGGAAGCCGGGGACGTCGACGAAGGTCAGGATCGGAATGTCGAAGGCGTCGCAGAAGCGGACGAAGCGCCCCGCTTTCTTTGAGCTGGCGATATCGAGCACGCCGGCCAGCACCATCGGCTGGTTGGCGACGACGCCGACCGTGCGCCCCTCGATGCGGCAGAAGCCGGTGATGATGTTCGCCGCATGCTTGGGCTGGATCTCGAAAAAATCGCCCTCATCGGCGACCTTCCGGATCAGCTCGTGCATGTCGTACGGCGTGGCCGCGCTCGGCGGGATCAGCGTGTCCAGGCTGTCCTCTATCCGGTCCCACGGGTCTTTCGTCGGCCGACTCGGCACGTCGTGGCGGTTCGAAAGCGGCAGGAAGTCGAAGAACTCGCGCGTCGCCAGCAGCGCGTCGATATCGTTCTCGAACGCGACGTCGGCGACGCCCGACTTGGTCGTGTGCGTGACCGCGCCGCCAAGCTCTTCCTGAGTCACCACTTCGTTGGTCACCGTCTTCACCACGTCCGGCCCGGTGACGAACATGTAGCTGCTATCCTTCACCATGAAGATGAAGTCGGTCATCGCCGGCGAATAGACCGCGCCGCCCGCGCACGGGCCCATGATTAGGCTGATCTGCGGCACCACGCCGGATGCCAGCACGTTGCGCTGAAACACCTCGGCATAGCCGCCGAGCGAGGCGACACCTTCCTGGATGCGCGCGCCGCCGCTGTCGTTGAGTCCGATCACCGGCGCGCCGACTTTCAGCGCCATGTCTATGATCTTGCAGATCTTCTGCGCGTGGCGTTCGGACAGCGATCCGCCGAAGACGGTGAAGTCCTGCGCGAAGACGAACACCAGCCGGCCGTTGATCGTGCCCGACCCGGTGACGACGCCGTCGCCCGGGATCTTCTGCGCTTCCATCCCGAAGTCGGCGCAATTGTGCTCGACGAACATGTCGAGCTCCTCGAAGCTGCCCTGGTCGAGCAGCACCGACAGGCGCTCGCGGGCGGTCAGCCTGCCCTTCGCATGTTGCGCTGCAATACGCTTTTCACCGCCGCCGAGCCGCGCCTGCTGGCGCCGCTTTTCAAGCTCTTCGATCGTCGTTGCCATGGAAACCTTCATGCAGCCCGGCTCAGTCGGTCGTCCTTTCACGCTCGGTTGGGCGCGTCAACGGCGGCCTAAGCCTTGTTGCAGCGCAGCATGACCCCCATTTCGCACTAACAACGATTAAGGTTGCGGAACTGCACTGGTGCGGAGCCGTTCAACACATGAGGTTCCAACATCGGAGATTTACTGGAAATGCTGAAAAGCGTCGGGGTGCCTGTCGAGTCGAATGCCGAGCCCTCGGCACCGGATTCTGAACGTCCAACTTTGCTGTGCTTCTCGCACCTGCGGTGGGACTTCGTATTTCAGCGTCCCCAGCATCTGATGAGCCGGTTCGCTGAAGAGATGACGGTGATCTATTGGGAAGAGCCGGTCTTCGTCGGCGCCAAGGAAACCGCGCACCTCAAAGTCCGCGCGGCCGACGACTATCCCAAGATCCGCATTGTCGTCCCGCACCTTCCCGAAGGCCTTGACGAGGATCGGCAGGAAGCGGCCCTCAAGCGCCTTCTCGAAGCCTATTCGGCCGGCCTGACCCGTCCGCTGGTCGCTTGGTATTACACGCCGATGATGCTGCCTTTCACGCGCGACCTCGACGCCAGCGTCGTCGTGTTCGACGCGATGGACGAGCTGTCCAAGTTCAAGGGCGCACCGGTCAAGTTGCTCGACCTGGAGCAGGAGCTGATCGACCGCTCCAGCCTCGTCTTCACCGGCGGGTCGAGCCTGTTCGAAGCGAAGAAGGACCGCCATTCGAGCGTCCACCTCTTCCCCTCGTCGGTCGATCGCCCGCACTTCGCCAAGGCCCGCAAGGAACTGCCTCAGCCTAAAGACCAGGCCGGCATCCCGCATCCGCGCCTCGGCTTTTACGGGGTGATTGACGAGCGCTTCGACATAGACCTGCTCGACCGGATGGCGGCGATGCGCCCCGAATGGTCGTTCGTCATGGTCGGCCCGGTGGTGAAGATCTCCGAGGACGACCTGCCGCGTCGGGCGAACATCCATTATGTCGGCGGCAAGAAGTACGAGCAGCTGCCGACCTATCTGTCGGGCTGGGACGTGGCGCTGATGCCGTTCGCGATGAACGAATCGACGCAGTTCATCTCGCCGACCAAGACCCCTGAATATCTGTCCGGCGGCAAGCCGGTGGTGTCGACTCCGATCAAGGACGTCGTGCGCCATTACGGTCACCTTGAAGGCGTCGAGATCGCCGGCACCGCCGAAGAGTTCGTCGCCGCGTGCGAGCGGATGCTTGCGCTCGATTCGGAAGGCGATTGGCTGGGCGAGGCCGACCTGATGCTTTCCGCGACGAGCTGGAGCACGACCCAGGGCCGGATGTCGGCGCTGATCCACGAAGTGCTCGACGAGCGTGTGCCCTCGACCAGTTCCGCATTGCTGGTGGCCGCAGAATGAACGCCAGCCAGGGCGCCGGGAAGCGCTATGATTATCTGATCGTCGGAGCCGGCTTTGCCGGCTCCGTTCTTGCTGAGCGCCTGGCATCGCAGCAGGGCGCGTCGGTCTTGCTGATCGACCGGCGCAACCATGTCGGCGGCAATGCCTATGACGAGGAAGATGCAGCCGGCATCCTGTACCACAAGTACGGGCCGCACATCTTCCACACCAACGCCCAGGCCGTGGTCGATTATCTGTCGCAGTTCACCGACTGGCGACCCTACGAGCACCGCGTCCGCGCCGTCGTTCGCGACCAGTTGGTGCCGATCCCGATCAACCGCACCACGCTCAACAAATTGTTTGGCCTCGACCTGAAGACCGACGAGGATGCGGCGGAATATCTCGCTTCACGGGCCGAGCCAGTGGACGAGATCGTGACCTCGGAAGACGTCGTGATCAACGCCGTCGGCCAGGAACTCTACGAGCTGTTCTTCCGCGGCTACACCCGCAAGCAATGGGGCCTCGACCCGTCGGAGCTCGACAAGCAGGTCACCAGCCGGATTCCGACCCGGACGAACACCGACGACCGCTATTTCGGCGATACGTTCCAGGCGATGCCGCTTCACGGCTACACCCGGATGTTCGAAACCATGCTCGACAATCCGCTGATCGAAAAGCGGCTCGGCACCGACTTCGCCGACTTCAAGGACAGCTGGCAGGAGATCGCCGATCATTTGATCTTCACCGGCCCGATCGACGAATATTTCGACTTCCGCTTCGGCAAGCTGCCCTATCGCAGCCTCCGGTTCGACCACCAGACGCTCGACCAGGAGCAGTTCCAGGAGGTCGCGGTGGTGAATTATCCGTCGGAAGACGTGCCCTACACCCGCATCAGCGAGTATAAGCACCTCACCGGCCAGGAGCATCCCAAGACCAGCATCACCTACGAATATCCGTCGGCGGAGGGCGATCCTTATTACCCGATCCCGCGGCCGGAGAACCAGGAGCTGTTCAAGAAGTATGAGGCGCTTGCCGACGCGACCGACAACGTCACCTTCGTCGGCCGGCTCGCCACTTACCGCTATTACAACATGGACCAGATCGTCGGCCAGGCACTGGCCACCTTCCGGCGCATGGAAGAAAAGCGGCAGCAGGGACAACCGCAGGAGACTGCGGTCGCCGCCGAGTGACTAGCGCCGCCTCACAGCCCACGGCTCCGCTAGAGCTGTGGGGCGGCCTGGAATGCTCGATCGTCCGTTTGGGCGACGACTACCGCAACCAGCTGGCCGAAACCGGGCACCTCGCCCGGATGTCGGACATCGACGCGATGGCCGACCTTGGCATCAAGGCGGTGCGCTACCCGATCCTGTGGGAGATGGTGGCCCCGCAAAGCCCGCACGAGCTCGACTTTTCCTGGCACGAGCCGCGGCTGGAGCGGCTGCGCGAGCGCGGGGTCGAAGTCATTGCGACATTGGTCCACCACGGCTCGGGGCCGCGCTATACCGATTTGCTCGACCCCAATTTCCCCGACCTGCTCGCCGATTATGCCGGCCGCGTCGCTCGCCGCTTCCCGTGGATCCAGATGTGGACCCCGATCAACGAGCCGCTGACCACCGCCCGCTTTTCCTGCCTCTACGGCCTTTGGTATCCGCATTTGAAGGACCGGGCCGCGGCCTACCGCACCTGCGTCCTCCAATGCCTTGGGATCGCGCGGGCGATGGACGCGGTCCGCAAGGTCAATCCGGACGCCAAGCTGATCGCGACCGAGGACGTCGGCAAGACCTTCGCCACCGACCGTCTGCAATATCAGGCCGACCATGAAAACGAGCGGCGCTGGCTGGCCTTCGACCTGCTGACCGGCCGTGTGGGCCGCGAGCACTATTATTGGGACGACCTTGTCGATTGCGGGGTCGATCCGGTGGCGCTCGAGGAACTCGCGGCCGGCTCGGGAATGCCGGACATCATTGGTTTCGACCATTATCTGACCAGCGAGCGCTACCTCGACCACCGCGCCGAGCGCTATCCGGATGAGCCGGTCGGGGGCAACGGACGCGAAACCTACGTCGACGTCGAGGCGGTGCGAGTCGCCAAGCTCAAGCACCTCGTCGGCCCCGGCAAGCGGCTTCGCGAGCTGTGGGAGCGGTACCGGCTGCCGATCGCGGTCACCGAAGTGCATCACGGCTGCACGCGCGAAGAACAAGTGCGCTGGCTCAACGACGTCTGGCAGGCCGCGAAGCGCGAGCGGGCGCGCGGCGCCGACATCCGCGCGGTCACCTTGTGGGCGCTGTTCGGGCTGGTCGACTGGCGCTCGATCCTTACCCGCCGCGACGGCATCCATGAGCCTGGCGCCTTCGACACCCGCTCGCCCGAGCCGCGCCGGACGATGATCGGCAATGCCGCAGCGACCCTCGCGCGCGGCGGAGAGCTTGCCCACCCGACGCTCCAGCTTCCCGGCTGGTGGAAGCGCCCGGGCCGGACCTACGCTCGCCGCCGCTACGAAATGCTGCCCAGCAATGCACTGGCCAATGCGCAGCCGATCCTGATTACCGGCGCCACCGGCACGCTGGGCCAGGCGTTTGCCCGGATCTGCGCCCACCGCGGCCTGCCATTCGTTCTGACCAGCCGCGCCGAGCTCGACATTACCGACGAAGCGTCGATCGCCGCCGCGCTTGCCCGCTATCGTCCCTGGGCGATCATCAACACCGCCGGCTTCGTCCGCACCTGGGAAGCGGACGAGAAGTTCGACGAGTGCATGGAAATCAACGCGACCGGGCCGGAACTGCTCGGCCGCGCCTGCAACGCGGCGGGCCTTCCGCTGGTCACCTTCTCCTCCGACCTCGTCTTCGACGGGCAGCTTGGCCGGTCCTATGTCGAGCCGGATGAGACCGCCCCGGCCTGCGCTTACGGCCGCAGCAAGGCGGAGGCCGAGCAGCGGCTCCTGGGAATCGATTCCAACGCGCTGATCATCCGCACCAGCGCCTTTTTCGGCCCGTGGGACCGCTTCAACTTCCTCGTCGACACGGTCCACAAACTGCGGCGCGGCGAAGACGTGTTCGCAAGCGACAAGTCGGTCGTTTCACCGACCTATGTGCCGGACCTGGTGCACGCCACGCTCGACCTGTTGCTGGACGACGAAAAGGGCATCTGGCACCTGACCAACCAGGGCGCGATCAGCTGGCACGAACTGGCGCGCGAAATCGCCGACCGCGCGCACCTCGACAGCAAACTGGTCCATTCGAACGATGCCCCGGCCGCCGACACGAGCCTTAGCAGCAAGCGCGGCCTGCTCCTGCGCCCGCTCGATCAGGCTTTGAGCGATTTCGTCACTCACGCCGAAGCGCTTCGCGCCTAGCGCGCCGAGGGAACAGTTCGCGCCCTGCGGGCTTTCCGTCGCTGGAGGCTTCATGGGAAATCGACAGAATTGGCCTGAACGCATGTGGCTTGTCCGGCACGGACAAAGCCAGGGCAACGTCGCGCGCGAAGCGGCGGACGAGGCCGGGCATCTCGAAATCGCAATCGAATGCCGCGACGTCGACGTGCCCTTGTCCGACCTGGGCTTCGAACAGGCGCGGGCCACCGGCCGCTGGTTCGCCGACCTTCCCAAGGACGAGCGGCCGCAAGTGATCCTTTCCTCCCCTTATGTGCGCGCGCGCCAGACCGCGAAGGCGATCTGCGAGGCCGGCGCGCTTGCCGGCGGGCCATCAAAACCAATCGTCGACGAGCGGCTCCGCGAGCGCGAGTTCGGGATCTTCGACCGGCTGACCACCGCCGGAATCCGCGCCAAGTTTCCGGAGGAAGCGGAACATCGCGCAACGCTCGGCAAATTCTACCACCGCCCCCGGGCGGCGAGAGCTGGGCTGACGTCATCCTTCGGCTCCGGTCGATGCTCAACACGATCAACCTGCATTACAGCAACAAGCGCGTCCTGGTGGTGTGCCACCAGGTCGTGGTGCTGTGCATGCGCTACATCCTTGAGGAGCTGGACGAGAGCGAAATCCTGGCCATCGACAAGAAGGCCGACGTGCTCAATTGCGGCATTTGCATTTACGACTTCGAACCGGACGAGGACGGGTTCTGCGCGCCGAAGCTGTCGTTGTGGAACCATGGCGCCCCCCTCGACGCCGAAGGCGCACCCAAGACGGCGGAGCCGGACATGACGACGGGTTCGCGATGAGCGAAGGGACGCCGCTCGACCGCAACACCCTTGCCCAATTCCCGCTGCCGCAAGTCACCGAAGGCGACAAGCACAGCCACGGCCGCCTGCTGATCATCGCCGGCAGCCGATCGCTGGCCGGGGCCGCCCTGCTATGCGCGATGGCGGCGATGCGATCGGGCCTTGGGCGCCTTCAGATCGCGACGGTCGCCAGCGTCGCTCCATCGCTTTCGGTGGCGATGCCGGAATCGCGCACCGTCGGCCTCGACGAAGACAAGCGCGGCGACTTCGGGCCGAAATCCGTCCAGCAAGTCGCCGAGCTTGCGAGCGATGTCGACGCCGTCGTCGCCGGCCCCGGCATGTTCGAAAGTTCGGCGTGCGCAGAGATGGCGGCGGCATTGCTCAAAACGGATGCGGCGCTCGCGCTCGACGCCGGGATCTTGCGCGCGCTGCCGCCGGTCACGGCGGAAACCCGGCGAGCCAAGGGCTGGCCCATCCTGCTGCCGCACGCCGGCGAGATGGCGGCCCTGCTCGAATGCGATGAAGCCGCGATCGAGGCCGACCCGATCGGTTGCGGCAAGGCCTGCGCCCAGCGCTACGACGCCGTCACCCTGGTCAAGGGCGCGGTCAGCCACGTCGTCCACCCCGACGGCCGCGTCTGGACCCACCGCGGCGGCGTTCCCGGCCTTGGCGTTTCGGGCAGCGGCGACACGCTTGCCGGGATCGTCGGCGGCCTGCTTGCGCGCGGCGCCGATCCGCTCACGGCGCTGCTGTGGGCGGTCAGGCTGCACGGGGAAGCCGGCGAGGTCCTGTCGCGGAAGGTCGGCCCGGTCGGCTTCCTGGCGCGTGAGATTGCCGAAGAGATCCCGGCCCTGCTGCCGCGCTGATCAGCGCGTGGTCGCGTAACGCTCCAGCTCGTCGCCGACCAGCTTGACGACGTGGATGACGTTGGTCGACCCGGTCAATCCAAACGGCACGCCGGCCATCAGCACCAGCCGGTCGCCGCCAGCTGCAATCTGGTGGCGAAGCGCCATGCGCTTGGCCTTTTCGACCATTTCTTCGAAGTTCGAAACGTCGCGCGTGTGGACGGCGTGAACGCCCCACAGCAGGCCGAGCCGCCGCGCCGTCGTCTGCGACGCGGTCATTGCCAGGATTGGGACCGCCGGCCGTTCGCGCGCCATCCGCCGCGCCGTCGAGCCCGAACTGGTGTAGCAGACCATGGCCGTCGCCGAGACGGTGTTGGCGATCTGCCGCGCCGATCCCGCGAGCGCGTCGGCGGTGGTCGGCTCCAGCTTGGTTTCGGTGAAGTGGATTCGCGCCGGATAGACCGGGTCGCGCTCGACGCTGGTGGCAATGCGGTCCATCATCCGCACCGCTTCGCACGGATATTGCCCGGTCGCGCTTTCGGCCGACAGCATCACCGCGTCGGCGCCGTCGTAGATCGCGGTCGCGACATCGCTGACCTCGGCCCGCGTCGGGGTCGGCGAAGTGATCATCGATTCCAGCATCTGGGTCGCGACCACCACCGGCTTGCCGAACTGGCGCGCGGCGGCGACGATCTTGTTCTGCAGCGGCGGCACGTCCTGCGGCGGAAGCTCGACGCCAAGGTCGCCGCGCGCGACCATTACTCCGTCCGACAAGGCGATGATGTCGCTCAGCCGGTCGATTGCCGCCGGCTTTTCGATCTTCGCCATCAGCAGCGCTTTTTCGCCGATCAGCGCACGCGCTTCGGCGACGTCTTCGGGCCGCTGCACGAACGACAGCGCGATCCAGTCCGCTTTCTGCTCCAGCGCGAACTGAAGGTCGGCGCGGTCCTTTTCGGTCAGCGCCGGGATCGGCACAACCACGTCGGGCACGTTGACGCCCTTGTGGTTGGACAACCGCCCGCCAACCTGGACTTCGGTGACGATGCGCTCGTCGCTCGCTTCGATGACCTTCAGCCGTACCTTGCCGTCGTCGATCAGCAGCCGGTCGCCCGGCCCGACGGCCTGGAACAGTTCGGGGTGGGGAAGCTCGACCCGCTGGGCGGTGCCAAGCGCGCTGTCGCGATCGAGGACCAGCCGGTCGCCCTTGCGGACCTCGGCTTCCCCGCCTTCGAAATCGCCGACGCGAAGCTTCGGCCCCTGCAGGTCGAACAGGATTGTCGTCGGGCGCCGGAGTTCCTTTTCCATCGCCCGGATGGTCTCGACCAGCTCGGCCTTTTGCGCGTGCTCGCCGTGGCTCATGTTGATCCGGAACGCATCGGCGCCGGAGTGCATCAGTTGCCGGACCATTTCCGGGCTGCTCGATGCAGGCCCGAGCGTGGCCAGGATCTTCACCTTGCGGGATCGGGGTTTCAGCGATTGAATAGCCATGGGTCCGCCCGGCCATAGTCGATGGATGGGACGGTTCAACCTGCTTGAGCCGCGCGGCGGGCTTCTCTAGAGCCTCCGGCGAATCTTAAAACACGGGAGCGGGACATGGCGGACGGCACCGTCGCAGCTGATCAGTTGCGGCTGTTTATCGAGCGTATCGAGCGGCTCGAGGAAGAAAAAAAGGCGATCGCGGACGACGTCAAGGACGTCTATGGCGAGGCCAAGGCCAACGGCTACGATCCCAAGATCATGCGCATGGTCGTTCGCCTTCGGAAGATGGAATCGCACACGCGCCAGGAACAGGACGCGATCCTCGAAACCTATCGCGCCGCGATCGGCTGCTAGGCTAAGGGGCGACCATGGCGGGCCATTCCAAATTCAAGAACATCATGCACCGCAAGGGCGCGCAGGATAAGAAGCGCTCGGCGATGTTCTCCAAGCTCAGCCGCGAAATCACCGTCGCGGCGAAGATGGGCCTGCCCGATCCCGACATGAACCCGCGGCTCCGCGCCGCGGTGCTCGCCGCCCGCGCCCAGTCGATGCCGAAGGACAATATCCAGCGCGCGATCGACAAGGCCTCAACCGGCGATGCCGAAAATTACGAGGAAATCCGCTACGAGGGCTTCGGCCCGGGCGGCGTCTCGCTGATCGTCGAAGCGCTGACCGACAATCGCAACCGCACCGCGACCAATGTGCGCACAGCCTTCTCGAAGAACGGCGGCAACCTCGGTGCCAGCGGCAGCGTCAGCCACGGCTTCGAGCGTGTCGGCCTGATCGAATATGCCGCCACCGCCGGCGATGCGGACAAGGTCTTCGAAGCCGCGATCGAAGCCGGCGCCGACGACGTCGAGAGCGACGACGACGGCCACCGCATCTGGACCGCGCAGGACGGCCTGCATGAAGTGCTGAAGGCGATCGAGCCTCTGCTCGGCGAGCCCGAAACCGCCAAGCTCGCGTGGAAGCCGTCTACGGAAGTCGAGGTCGCGGGCGACGACGCGGCCGGGCTGATGAAGCTGATCGACACGCTCGAGGAAGACGACGACGTCCAGACCGTCTGGGGCAATTACGACGTCTCGGAAGAAGAGCTCGAGAAGCTCGGCTGACCATGTGGTGGCTGGCGATCAAGGCCCTGGTCTCCGGCATCATCGTCGCCGCCGTTTCCGAGGTCGCCAAACGCTATCCCGGCGTTGGCGGCCTGATCGCCTCGCTACCATTGGTGTCCGTGCTCGGCATGATCTGGCTGTGGCAGGCAAAGCCGGACGCCGCCAACATGGCGAGCCACGCGCAGGCGACCTTCTGGTTCGTCCTCCCCAGCCTGCCGATGTTCCTCGTCATTCCCGCGATGCTTCGCGCCGGCGTCGGCTTCTATGCGGCGCTCGCGCTGGGCTGCCTGCTGACCATCGTCCTTTACGCCGGGATGCTGTTCCTCGCTCCCCGTCTCGGCATCCGCCTGTGATCGTGCGCTCATGGTGATTCTGGGCCTGGACCCGGGCCTCGGCACCACGGGCTGGGGCGTGATCGAGGCCGAGGGCAACCGCCTGCGCCACATCGCCAACGGCCAGCTCACGACAAGCGCCGCCTCGCCGCTGCCGGAGCGGCTCGCCGACCTAGCCGCGCAAGTGGAGGCTGTCCTGGCCGAGCATCGCCCCGCCGCCGCCGCGGTCGAGGAAGTGTTCGTCAACAAGAACCCGCAATCCACGCTCAAGCTGTCGCACGCCCGCGGGGTCGCGCTGATGATCGCCGCCCGCGCCGGAATCGCCGTCGGTGAATATGCGCCCACGCTGGTCAAGAAGGCCGTGGTGGGCACCGGCGGCGCCGAGAAAGCGCAGGTCCACGCGATGATCCAGCGCCTGCTCCCCGGCTGCAAGATCGCCGGCCCCGACGCCGCCGACGCGCTCGCCGTCGCCATCACGCACGCACATCACTTGGCCACCCGATCGTCATTGCGAGGAGCGTAGCGACGCGGCAATCCAGAACCGCTGAATTGCTTCGCTGCGCTCGCAATGACGAAAACTCGCGCTAGTGTGCCCCGCATGATCGCCCGCCTTTCCGGCATCCTTGCTGAAGTCACCGCCGACAGCGCCGTCATCGACGTCGGCGGCGTCGGCTACCAGGTGCTCGCCAGCGCCCGCACGCTCGAGGCCCTTGGCGGCACCGGCAGCCAGGTGATGGTGCTCACCGAACTGCAGGTACGCGAAGACGCGTGGACCTTGTTCGCGTTCGGCTCTGCCGGGGAACGCCACGCTTTCCGTGCGCTGACCAGCATCCAGGGCGTCGGCGGCCGGCTGGCGCTCGCCATCCTCTCCGTCCTTCCGCCCGACGAGCTCGCCCGCGCCGCCGCCAACGGCGACAAGGCCCTGATCTCCCGCGCCAACGGCGTCGGCCCCAAGCTCGCCGCCCGCATCGCCAACGAGTTGCAGGGCAAGCTCGGCGCCCCTGCCCTCGCCGGCGTAGCCGGAGCCCCGCCGCCGCGCGGCAACACCGCCGCCGACGCCTTGTCCGCCCTCGCCAACCTCGGCTTCAAACCCGCCGACGCCAGCGCCGCCGTCAACGCCGCGCTGGACGACCTCGGTGCCGACGCGACCCTCGATGAGCTCGTACGGCTGGCGCTGAAGAAAGCGGCGAAGTGAGCAAATTTTCGCCAGGCAGCCTTCCCAACCCCGTTCGTCCCGAGCGAAGTCGAGGGGCGCCTGCATCTTGCTAACATTCTGGGCCTACATCCTGCGCTGTGGCGATGGGTCTTATTACACCGGCCACACCGACAATCTCGACGTGCGGATCGCCCAGCACGCTCGTGGAGAAGGCGGCGACTGGACGCGGCGTAGGCGGCCGATTGAACTCGTCTGGTCGCAGGGTTTCGGGAGCAGACTGGAAGCTCTGGAGGCGGAACGGCGGATCAAGCCTTGGTCGAGATCCAAAAAGGAGGCGCTGATACGCAGCGACTGGCGAACCCTGTCGCATTTTGCTCGACCGCCAAGAGAGCGCCCCTCGACTTCGCTCGGGACGAACGGAATTGGAGAAAAGTGACCACCCGCACCGCCTCCTGCCGCTGCGGCCAGCTTCGCCTCACTGCCACCGGCGAGCCGGTCAGAGTGTCCGTCTGCCACTGCCTCGAATGCAAGAAGCGCTCAGGCAGCGCCTTTGCCGCGCAGGCGCGCTGGCCCGCCGACCGGGTCACAATCGAGGGTGAGGCCAGAAGCTGGTCGTACACCGGCGACAGCGGCAACACCGGCACCTTTTCCTTCTGCCCGACCTGCGGCGCGCCGATGTTCTACGCGGTAGACGGCGAGATGAGCGGCTTGATCGCCGTCGCGGTCGGCGCCTTCGACGCGCCCTTCCATGCCCAGCCGCTCTACTCCGTGTACGAAGGCCGCAAGCAACCCTGGGTCGAAATCGTCGGCGACGGCATCGACCATTTTTCCTGAGGCGCCCAATGCTTGAAGAGATCGCCCTTGCCGCCGCACCGGTCGTCAGCCGGGCGATCGAGCTCACCGGCATCGCCATCATCGCGCTCGGTGCCTTCGCCACGCTTGCGCTGTTCGCCTATCGCATGGCCCGCCAGGAAGATTATGAGCAAGCGGTCGCCGCTTTCCGCTCCAGCCTCGGGCGCGCCATCCTGCTTGGCCTCGAATTCCTGGTCGCGGCCGACATCATCAACACCGTCGCCATTGAACCGACTTTGGAGAGCCTCGCCGTCCTCGCCGGAATCGTCGCCATCCGAACGTTCCTCAGCTTCAGCCTTGAGGTGGAGATTGAAGGCCATTGGCCGTGGCAGCGCTCGGGCGCGAAGCAGCGCAAGGGCTGAAGAAACTGTCCTACACGGCTCCAAACGTGCAACATGCGGCGATGCTTGCGACCTGCCAGGATCGATGTTCCGCCGATGGCTCCGGCCGTTCGCTTAAAGTCACGAAAACGCTGCACGACCGCGTGACTTTAGTGACGATAAGGCACCTTCATGGCGACTGATCCCGCCCGAATCACGACGCCCGAGCGGACCAGCGAGGATGCCGACGCGGCGCTTCGACCCAAGACGCTCGACGAATTCATCGGGCAGAAGTCGGCGCGGGAAAACCTGCGCGTCTTCGTCAGCGCGGCCAAGAGCCGCGGCGAAGCGCTCGACCATGTCCTGCTCCACGGCCCGCCGGGCCTTGGCAAGACGACGCTGGCCGCGATCCTCGCCCGCGAAATGGGCGTCGGCTTCCGCGCCACGTCGGGCCCGGTCATCGCCAAGTCGGGCGACCTCGCCGCACTGCTCACCAACCTGGAAGACGGCGACGTCCTGTTCATCGACGAAATTCACCGGCTCAATCCGGCCGTCGAGGAAGTGCTCTACCCGGCGATGGAGGATCGCGCACTCGACCTGATGATCGGCGAAGGGCCGTCGGCCCGCTCGGTCCGGATCGACCTGCCGCGCTTCACCCTCGTCGGCGCGACCACGCGGCAGGGGCTCCTGACCACGCCGCTGCGCGACCGCTTCGGGATCCCGGTTCGGCTCAATTTCTATACGGTCGATGAGCTTGAGCAGGTGGTCCGCCGCGCCGCCCGGCTGCTCGCCGTTGAAATGACCGACGACGGCTCCAGCGAGATCGCCCGCCGCTCCCGCGGGACTCCGCGCATCGCCGGGCGGCTGCTCCGCCGGGTTCGCGATTTCGCCCATGCCGCGGGGGCGGCGACCGTCGACGCGGGCGTTGCCGACCGTGCCCTCTCCCGCCTCGAAATCGACGCGCTCGGCCTCGACGCGATGGACCGCCGCTACTTGATGATGATCGCCGACCTTTACGGCGGCGGCCCGGTCGGGGTTGAGACGCTGGCCGCCGGCTTGTCGGAGCCGCGCGACACGATCGAAGACGTGATCGAGCCCTATCTCATTCAGCTCGGCCTCATCGCCCGAACGGCAAGGGGACGCTGCCTCAATGGCCGGGGCTACGCGCATCTGGGCATGCCGCAGCCCCAGGGCAGCCAGACGGGCCTGTTCGACAATGGAGCCGCGCCCAAGTGATTCGTACCGCGTTGCTGTTTCTGGCCGGCCTTGCCGCCGCCACGCCCGCCATCGCCCAGACCCCCGTCGCCACGCCGGCCGTCAATTACCAGCTCGACCGCAACTGGATCTGCCTGCCCGGCCGCACCGATGTTTGCTCGACGCCGTTGCCGACGACCGCGCTCAACGCCAACGGCTACGGTTCGGTCGGACGCAGCACAGTTGCCGCAAATCCGCCGATCGACTGCTTCTACGTCTACCCGACCGTCTCGGGGGACCGCGGCCTCAACAGCGACCTCACCGTCGATGTCGAACGGGCGGCGGTCGAAACGCAATTCGCCCGCTTTGCCGGGGTTTGCCGGACCTTCGTCCCGCTCTATCGCCAGATGACCTCGGGCGCGGTCGCGGCGGCGGCATTCGGCAGCGATATGCGCGCCCCCGGGGAGCTCGCCTACAACGACGTCGCCAACGCCTGGCGCACCTACCTCGCCAAGTCGAACAAGGGCCGCCCGTTCGTCCTGATCGGCCACAGCCAGGGATCGTTGATGATCCAGGAACTGATCAGACGGGAAATCGAGGGCAAGCCGGTCGCCCGGCAGATGCTGCGCGCCATCATCCCCGGCTATAACGTGCTGGTGCCGCAGGGCCGGCTGGTCGGCGGCACCTTCCAGCGAACGCCGCTCTGCTCGTCGCCGGCGCAGGTCGGCTGCGTGATGAGCTGGGTCAGCTTCCGGGAGCGCAACGTGCCGCCCGACGGCGCAATCTTCGGCTTCGCGCCTCCGGGCATGACGGTCGCTTGCACCAATCCCGCCCGCCCCGGCTCGCCGAATTGGGAGCCGCTCGACAGCTACTTCTTCACCCGTTCCAGGCTGGCGGTGCCCGGCGGACCGATCGCATGGTCGACCGAAGGCGCGCCATCGACGCCTTACGTGCGTACCGAAGGCCTGGTATCCGCCCGCTGCGTCAATGACGGCCGCCGCGGCTACCTTTCCGTCCGCACCAATGCCGATCTCAAAGACAAGCGCACCGACCGCATCGGCGGCGAGGTCGCGGTGCTTGGCATGTTCCTGCCCGGCTGGGGAATGCACCTTGCCGACATGGTGATCGCCCAGGGCGACCTGCTGCGGCAGCTCGAAGAACTTGGAAGGCGGCGGTGAACGATTTCGACACCCCTTATCGCGGCGGCTTCGTCGGGCGCGAGCACCACTTTGCGCTGACCGTCTATTTCGAAGACACCGACACCGCCGGCATCGTCTATTACGCCAATTACCTGAAGTTCATGGAGCGGGCCCGTTCCGACATGATCCGGGCGGCCGGAGTCGACCAGGTCACCGCCCAGCGCGACGGCGTCGGCGTCTATGCGGTCGCGGAGGTCAACATCCGCTACATGCGGCCGGCCCGGCTTGGCGATGATCTGGTCGTCGTCAGCGCGGTCGAGGAAGTTCGTGGCGTTTCGGTCGAGATTCATCAACGGGTCATGCGCGGTGGTGAACAGCTGACCGATGCTCGGGTCACCGCGGCCTTCCTGACGCCGGATGGCCGGCCGCAGCGGCAGCCGCGCGAATGGGTGCACAAGTTCAAGGCGATCAGCGAAAGACAATGATGAAGCCGAACCGGACGATCATTTTCAGCCTCGCCGCGCTTCTGTGCAGCGCCGGCGCCGCTGCGCAGACCGCCCGGTCGGGCGGCGCCGTCGCCATCGCAGTGCCGCCGCTGTCGACGCCGAAGAATGAATCCACCCCGGCCGGATCGACCTATGCCATCGCCACGAAAATGGCCGAAGTCATCGCCAGGGACCTGACCTTCAGCCAGCGCTTTGCGCCGGTGAATCTTGAGTCGGTTCGGATCCCCTCCTTCCCGGAAGTGACGGCGCCGACTTACCCGATGTGGCAGAAGACCGCCGCCGGGCAGCTGGTGACCGGCTTCGTCCAGGCCCGTTCCGACGGCAGGCTGACGGTCGGCTGCTACCTCTACGATGTGCAGCGGGAGCGGGAGTTGACCCGCAAGGGCTTCATCATCGCGCCCAGCGACTGGCGCAAGGCTGCCCATCGCTGCGCCGACGCCATCTACGAGAAAGCGACCGGCGAACCCGGCCTGTTCCACTCGCGCATCGCTTATGTCGAGGAAACGAGCGCCGGGCCGGTGCGGGTCAAGCGCCTGGCGGTGCAGGATTTCGACCTTGCCGATCACAAATATCTGACCGCCGGCGACGTCACCGTCGTCAGCCCCGCCTGGTCGCCGAAGGGCGACCGCCTCGCCTTCGTCGGCCTTAGTGACGGCCGGCCCCAAGCGATGATCCTGTCGATGAACAGTGGCGAGGCGCGGCCGCTGCTGACTGACAACAGCATCACCTCGGCCCCGCGCTTCTCCCCCGACGGCAACCTGGTCGTGTTCGCGCGCTCGGAAGGCGGCAACACCGACCTGCACGTGATGGACCTGCGCAGCGGCCTGGCGAGCCGGCTGACGGCCACGCCGGGCGCGGACACCAGCGCCAGCTTCTCGCCCGACGGATCGAGGATCGTGTTCGAAAGCGACCGCTCGGGGCAGCCGCAAATCTATGTGATGAACGCCGACGGCTCGAACGAGCGGCGGATCAGCTTCGGTTCCGGCGGCCACGGTTCCCCGCGCTGGAGCCCGGATGGAGAGCGCATCGCCTTCACCAAGGTCGACGGCCCGTTCCGCAAGATCGGCGTGATGGATGCCAACGGCGCGAACATGCGGCTGGTCACGAACGGGCCTGCCGATGAAGCGCCGACCTGGGGGCCGAGCAGCAGCCATCTGCTGTTCCAGCGGCAGGCTAACGGCCGCTCGCGCTTATTCACCATCGCCCTTGGCGGCGGAGAGGCGACCCCGGTGACGACCCCGGGTGACGCGTCCGACCCCGCCTGGTCGCGGCCGCAGGAGTAGATGCGATGAGCAAGCTGACGATCGCAATTCTGGCACTTTCGCTCGCCGGCACCGCGCAGGCGCAGCGGCCCGCGCCGGCGCCGCCCTCCCCACAGGCCAGCCTGGCGACGGGAGCTGGGGCGGACACGGTCTATTTCTCGTCGCAGGGTTATGGGCTGACGGCGCAGGCGCTCGGCACCTTGCGGGCGACGGCGCAATGGCTTCGCGCCAATCCGTTCGCCACCCTCCGGCTCGAAGGCCACGGCGACCAGGGCGACACAAGGGATTATGCATTCGCCATCGGCGAGCGGCGCGCCTCGGAAGTGCGCGACTTCCTGATTACGCAGGGCATCCCGCCCGAACGGCTGGCCGTCGCAACCTGGGGCAAGGAACGCCCCGGAACGATGCGGATCGGCACCACCGTCGTCGGGGTCGGCCCCCGCGTGGTGATGATCGTCCGCTAGGCGGCGTAGCGCTGCGGCGTGCTGCCCAGCCAGGCGCGCGCCTGGCGCTGGGCTTCGGCGATTTCGCGGGCAGTCATTTCGACCGCGATTTCGGCCCGGCATTCCTGGCCGCGGGTGCAGCCCGAAAGCGCGGCGAGGTTGAACCACTTGTGCGCTTCGATGAGGTCGACCGGAATAGCCCCCCGGCCGGTCGAATAGGTTACGCCAAGTTCGAAGAGGGCATCGACATCGCCCGCTTCCGCATCGGCCAGCCGGCTGCGGACCAAGAACTCTGCTGCTTTCTCACTGATCGCCATTTCCAACTCCCCTGTTCCCGTTGCGGTGAGTTGTCGGCCCGACTTCACGAAAAAATGGTTAACGCGAAAAAACCATCAATCGAGCGGCAGGTTGTCGATCAGGCGCGTGGTGCCGATCGTCGCCGCTGCAATCAGGCGCATCCGCCCCGCCGGCGCGCTGATTGGCTCGAGCGTCGCGGCATCGACCAAGGCGAAATAATCGGTCCGGAAGCCGGCGTCGGCAAGGGACCGGCGGGCCGCGCCGAGCGCCTCGGCAACGTCGCCGCCAGCCGCGATCTTCTCCGCCGCGTCGCGCAGCGCATTGGGCAGCGCCAGCGCCTGCTGGCGCTCCTGCGGCGAAAGGTAGGCATTGCGCGAAGACAAAGCGAGGCCGTCGGGATCGCGAACCGTCGGCAGGCCGACGATAGCGGCGCCCAGGGCGAGGTCCGTCGCCATCCGCCTGATCACCGCCAGCTGCTGGAAATCCTTTTCGCCGAACACCGCGACGTCGGGCCTGACCGTCGCCAGCAACTTGGCGACCACCGTCGCGACGCCATCGAAATGGCCGGGCCGGGCCTCGCCCTCCCAGCGCTCGCCCAGCTTGCCGACGCTGACCGTGGTGGCGAAGCCCGCCGGGTACATCTGCTGCGCCGTCGGCATCCACAGAAGGTCGCAGCCGGCCTGATTCAGCCGCCGGGCATCTTCCTCCTCCTGCCGCGGATAGCGGTCGAGGTCTTCGTTGGCGCCGAACTGCAGCGGGTTGACGAAGATGCTGACGACGACCCGGTCGGCCTGCCGCTGCGCTTCTTCGACCAGGGCCATGTGCCCGGCGTGAAGCGCGCCCATCGTCGGCACCAGCGCAACCCGGTGGCCGCCGGCGCGGAGCGCGACCAGCGCGTTTCCAAGCTGGCCAGTGTCACGGACTGTTTGCACCGCCGATTCCCCTCCGGTAAGCTGGCCCAAGTGGGCCGCGCTTTCAACGCGCGGGGGGTCAAACACAAGGGGGCCGAAGCATGGGCCAGCCGCATTTCATCGTCTTCGCCAACGAAAAGGGCGGCACCGGCAAGTCGACGACGGCGGTGCACACGGCGGTTGCGCTTGCCGCGTCCGGCCACCGCGTCGCCGCGCTCGACCTCGACAGCCGGCAGCGGACAATGACCCGCTACCTCGAGAACCGCGACGCGACGATCCGCCGTCTTTCAACCGACCTTCCGCAGGCGCGTTACGAAGTGCTTGCCGACCAGACCGAAGAAGCATTGGACGCCGCCATCGACCGGCTGTCGCAGGACGCCGACGTCATCGTCATCGACACGCCTGGCCGCGACGACGCGATCGCCCGCGCCGCGATCCTCAAAGCCGACACTTTGGTGACGCCGATGAACGACAGCTTCGTCGACCTCGACCTCATCGGCCAGGTCCACCCGGAAAATTTCAAGGTCACCAAGCCCAGCTTCTACGCCGAGCTGATCTGGAACAGCCGCACCCAGCGGGCCAAGGTCACCGGCAAAAGCGTCGACTGGGTGGTCCTTCGCAACCGCTTGCAACACATCGAATCGCATAACCTGCGCCGCGTCGGCGCCGCGCTGAACGAGCTTGCCAAGCGGGTCGGATTCCGAGTGATTCCGGGCCTTGGCGAGCGGGTCGTCTATCGCGAACTGTTTCCCAAGGGCATCACGCTTCTGGACTTGCAGCAGCTCGGCGAGGTCGGCATTGGCCATATCGCCGCCCGCCAGGAACTTCGGGAGATGATCTCGGGCCTTGGCATTCCCAATGCCGGTGAAGACCAGAGGCTCGCCGCCGCGGGCTGAACCAACGCCCGCTTGCTACGTTCGAAAGCCTGATGACTCACACATTCAACGCAACCATCCTCCGCGAATATGACATTCGCGGAATTGTCGGAAAGACGCTCCACGAAGACGACGCCTACGCGCTTGGGCGAACCTATGCGGCCATCGCCCGCGAGGAAGGCGCCAAGCGGATCGCGGTCGGCCGCGACGGGCGCACCCATTCCGGACAGCTGGAGGCGGCACTGGTGCGCGGGCTGACCGAAGGCGGCATCGACGCGGTCCTGATCGGCCGGGGCCCAAGCCCGATGCTCTACTTCGCCACATACTACCTCGACGTCGACGGCGGCATCCAGGTCACGGGCAGCCACAACCCCGCCGACTATAACGGGTTCAAGATGCTGCTGAAGGGCGGCTCGGTCTTCGGCGAGGCGATCCAGCACATCGGCCGCCGCGCCAGCGACGGGCATTGGAGCAATGGCGAAGGCACCGTCGAAGAGGTCGATATCAGCCAGGCCTACGTCGATCGGCTGGTCGAGGATTTCCAGGGCGGCGACTTCCGCATCGGCTGGGACGCGGGCAACGGCGCCGCCGGACCGATCCTTGACCGGCTGGTCGATCGTCTTCCTGGGCAGCATTTCACCATTTTCACCGAGATCGACGGCACCTTCCCCAACCACCATCCGGACCCGACGGTGGAAGCCAACCTTGAGGACCTGAAGCGGCTGGTCGCGGACAAGCAGCTGGACTTCGGCATCGCCTTCGACGGCGACGGCGACCGCATCGGCGCCGTCGATGGCAAGGGCCGAGTGATCTGGGGCGACCAGCTCATGCTGATCCTGGCCGAGCCCGTGCTTGAGGAGCTTCCGGGCGCGACGATCATTGCCGACGTGAAGGCCAGCCAGGTGCTGTTCGACGGCATCGCCGCCTTGGGCGGCAAGCCGTTGATGTGGAACACCGGCCACAGCCTGATCAAGTCGAAGATGAAGGAAACCGGGGCGCCGCTCGCGGGCGAGATGAGCGGCCACATTTTCTTCAAGCACCGCTGGTACGGCTTTGACGACGCGCTCTACGCGGCCGTGCGGCTGATCGAAGCCGTCAGCCGGTCGGGCAAGAGCCTGACCGAACTGATGGACGCCATGCCCAGCACGACCTCCACGCCCGAATTGCGCTTTCCGGTGGACGAGAGCCGGAAGTTCGCCGTGATAGACGAGGTCCGGCAACGTCTTGCCGGGACCGGCGCCAAGGTCGATTCCACCGACGGCGTGCGGGTGAACACCGGCGACGGCTGGTGGCTGCTGCGCGCTTCGAACACGCAGGACGTGCTGGTGGCACGCGCTGAATCCAGCGATGAAAGCGGCCTGGCGCGCCTGATGGCGCAGATCGACGAGCAGCTTGGTCAGTCGGGGATCGAGCGCACCGAGGGGGCGCACTAGCCCGGTTATAGCGCCTGCGCAGCGGCCCAGCCGCTCGCCCAGGCCCATTGGAAGTTGTAGCCGCCAAGCCAGCCGGTGACGTCCACCGCCTCGCCGATCGCGTAGAGTCCGGGCACGGATTTGGCCTCCATCGTCGTTGAGGAAAGCCCGGCGGTGGCGATGCCGCCGACCGTCACTTCCGCCTTGGCAAAGCCTTCGGTGCCGTTCGGCCGGAAGCGCCAGTCGCGCAGGCGCTGCTCGGCCGCCGCCAGGGCCTTGTCGCTGACGTTGCCGAGGTCGCCGGCCACGCCCAGCTTATCGCCCAGCGTGTCGGCAAGCCTGCCCGGAAGCAGCGCGCGGAGCGTGGCGGCAAAGTCCGCCGACGGGCGGGTCCTCTTGGCGGCCTGGAAATGCCCGGGCTCGGCATCCGGCAGGAAATCGATCCCAATCTCCTCGCCCGGCCGCCAATAAGAGGAAATCTGCAGGATCGCCGGCCCCGACAGGCCGCGATGGGTGAACAGCGCCGCCTCGCGGAAGCGGGTCTTGCCGTGCTTCGCGACGACGTCGGTGGCGACGCCGGAAAGCTCACGGAACAGCACTTCGTCGCCGCCCAGCGTCAGCGGCACGAGCGCGGGGCGCGGCTCGACCACCTTGAGCCCGAAACGGCGGGCAAGCTCATAAGCGAAGCCAGTTGCGCCAAGCTTGGGGATCGACGGACCGCCCGTGGCGATGACCAGCTTGGGCGCGGCGACCGTCCGCTCCCCGACCTGTACCCGGAAGCGCCCATCGGCATGTTCGATATCGCGAATGGCATGGCCGAGCTGAAGTTCAGCTCCGCCCTTCGCGCATTCCGCAAGCAGCATCGCGACGATCTGCTTCGCCGATCCGTCGCAGAACAATTGGCCAAGCGTCTTTTCGTGCCAGGCGATGCCGTGCGCATCGACAAGGTCGATGAAGTCCTGCGCCGTGTAGCGAGCCATCGCCGACTTCATGAAATGCGGGTTGGCGGAAAGATATTGGGCCGGGCTGGCGTTGATGTTGGTGAAGTTGCAGCGGCCGCCGCCGGAGATCAGGATCTTCTTGCCCGGCGCGTCGGCATGGTCGACCAGCAGGATACGCCGCCCACGCTGCGCCGCGACACCGGCGCACATCAGCCCGGCGCCGCCGCCGCCGAGGACGATCGCATCAAATTCTTCTGGGCCGGACCGCTGCACGCAGCCCCTCTAACCGGATCAGTCGTCCTCGTCTTCGTAGCCGATGAGGTTGAGCTCCCGCGCCTTGATCTGGTGGGTCATGCACCAGTGCTTGAGCGCTTCCTCGCGGCCATGGGTGATCCAGACCTCGCTCGGGGCCACGTCGCGGATGGTGCAGGTCAGCTCGTCCCAGTCGGCATGGTCGGAAATGATCAGCGGCAGTTCGATGTTCGACTGGCGCGCGCGCTGGCGGATCCGCATCCACCCCGAGGCCATGGCCGTAATCGGGTCGGGCAGGCGCCGCGACCAGCGGTCGTTGAGCTGGCCGGGCGGGGCAATGACGATGTGGCCCTTCATCTCCTCTTTGGTCGCGCTCGCGACATGGCGGAGCTCGCCCAGATCGACGCCGAGTTCCTGGTAGAGCTGGCACAGCCGTTCGAGGGCGCCGTGGTAGTAGATCGGGTCATGGTGACCGCGGCGGCGAAGTTCGCAAATCACCCGCTGCGCCTTGCCCAGCGCATAGGCCCCGACCAGCACGCACCGTGACGGGTCAGCGTGCAGCCGGTGGAGCAGCTTGTCCATTTCCCCGCCGATATCGGGATGTCGGAATACCGGTAGGCCAAAGGTCGCTTCGGTGATGAAGACGTCGCAAGGGACCGGCACGAACGGCTCGCACGTCGGGTCGGCGCGCCGCTTGTAATCGCCGGAAACGACCACGCGCTCACCGCCATGTTCGAGCACGATCTGGGCCGAGCCGAGCACGTGGCCGGCAGGAACGAAGCTGACGTCGACGTCGCCGACGCGGACGCTTTCGCCATAAGCAAGCGGCTGGCCGTTCTGGTCGCCGTAGCGCACGCCCATGATCGCGAGCGTCTCGGGCGTTGCGAGCACGGCGCCGTGGCCGCCGCGGGCATGGTCGCCATGGCCGTGGGTGACCAACGCCCTCGGCTTGGGCTGCGAAGGGTCGATCCACGCGTCGGCCGGCTTGACGTAAATGCCTTCGGGAAAAACCTCGATGCAGGAACCGATGCGCGCCATTGTGAGCTATATGAACGAAGGCTCTTATGCGTTCCGAATATCAGGGAGGAAATTGTATGGCTGATGCGATGTGGGCGCTCATGAACATCGTCGGTCCGGCGCTGATCGTGGTCGTCTTGCTATGGCTGGTGCTGCGCACCCGTTCGAAGCGCAATTCGGTCGAGGACCGGCGCGCGGACGCAGGCACGCGCGAGCTCTATGCGGATGAGGAAGCGCGCCGCCGCGAGGGGACCGACGGGCTCTGAGCAGGGCGCCGCTTCCAGCCGTCGTCGAGCAATGGTTCGCCGAGCGTGGCTGGCAGCCGCGGCGGCACCAGCTCGACATGCTCGACGCCGCCCGCGCGGGGCGCAATGCGTTGCTGGTCGCGGCGACCGGGTCGGGCAAGACCTTGTCCGGCTTCCTGCCGACCATCTGCGACCTGGCCGAGGCCCCGGCCGAAGGGCTGCACACCCTCTATGTTTCGCCGCTCAAGGCGCTTGGCGTCGATGTCCAGCGCAACCTCGTCGGGCCGATCGAGGAGATGGGCCTCGACATCCGCGCCGAGACCCGTAGCGGCGATACGCCGTCCGACCGCAAGGCGCGGCAACGCGTGCGGCCGCCGCAAATATTGCTGACGACGCCCGAATCGCTGAGCCTGCTGCTCAGCTATCCCGACAGCGCGACGATGTTCGCGGGTTTGAAGACCATCGTCATCGACGAGCTTCACGCCTTCGCACGGGAGAAGCGCGGCGACCTGCTGGCGCTGTCCATCGCCCGGCTTCACCACCTGGCACCCGGCCTTCGGCGCGTTGGGCTGTCGGCGACGATCAGCGACCCGGACGCCTATCGCGCCTGGCTCGCGCCGGATGGCGACATCGAAACGGTCGCGCTGGTGCAGGGCGATCCCGGCGCGGAGCCGGACCTGTCGATCCTGATCCCGCAGAACCGGATCCCCTGGTCCGGCCATTCCGGCCGCCATGCCGCGCGCGAAGTCATGGAGCTGATCGAGCAGCACCGCACCACGCTCGTCTTCTGCAATACGCGCAGCCTGGCCGAGCTGATTTTCCAGGACCTGTGGACGGTCAACGACAAGTCGCTGCCGATTGGAATCCATCACGGCAGCCTGGCGCTGGAGGCGCGCCGCAAGGTTGAAGCGGCGATGGCGGCGGGCAAGCTGCGCGGGCTGGTCGCCACCGCCAGCCTGGACCTTGGCATCGACTGGGGCGACATCGACCTGGTGGTGCAGATGGGCGCGCCCAAGGGGAGTTCACGACTGCTGCAGCGGATCGGCCGCGCCAACCATCGCCTCGACGAGCCCAGCAAGGGCATCGTCGTCCCCGGCAACCGCTTCGAATATATGGAGGCGCGCGCGGCGCTGGACGCGATCGACGACGGCGAGCTCGATCCCGAGCAGCTCCGGCCGGGCACGCTCGACGTACTTGCCCAGCATTTGCTGGCGATGGCCTGCGCGTCGCCTTTCCATGAAAGCGCGATGCTTGCCGAAGTGCGATCCGCCGCACCCTACGCCGGGCTGAAGGACGAGACGTTCGAGGAGATCCTCAATTTCATCGCCACCGGCGGCTATTCCCTCAAGGCCTACGACAAGTTCCGGCGGCTGGTCCGGGAAAGCGACGGCACCTGGCGGATCGCCAAGCCGACCATCGCCGCGCAGCACCGGCTGAATGCGGGCGTGATTGTCGAGCAGCCGTTGCTGACCGTCCGCTTTCGCAACGGCCGCAAGCTCGGCACCATCGAGGAAGGCTATGCATCGACCCTGACCGTCGGCGACCATTTCTATTTCTCGGGCCTCAGCCTTGAGGTCGAGCAGTTCAAGGACACGGACATCCTGGTCCGCGCATCGTCGAAAGAAGCGCGGATCGTCACTTACGGCGGCCAGCGGATGAGCATGTCCACGCACCTCGCCAACCGGGTCCGGCAAATGATTGCCGACCGCAACGACTGGGCCCGCTTCCCGGAAGGCGTCAGCGAATGGCTGGAAGTGCAGGACCGCCGATCACGGATTCCGGAACCCGACGAACTGCTGGTCGAAACCTTCCAGCACGAACGGCTGCATTACATGGTCGCCTACAGCTTCGAAGGCTGGAACGCCCACCAGTCGCTCGGCATGTTGATCACCCGCCGGATGGAAACCGCGGGGCTGAAGCCGATGGGCTTCGTCGCCAACGACTATGGCATCGCCTGCTATGGGCTGGAGCCGATCACCGACCCCAAAGCGCTATTTTCCCCCGACATCCTGGAGCGCGAGTTCGTCGATTGGGTGGAGAATTCGATGCTGCTGAAAAATGCCTTCCGCGAAGTGGCGGTGATCGGCGGGCTCGTCGAGCGGCAGCACCCCGGGCGGCGCAAGACCGGCAAGCAGGTGAGCTTTTCGACCGACCTCATCTACGACGTGCTGCGGCGGTACGAGCCGCAGCATTTGCTGCTGCGCGCGGCCTGGGACGACGCCCGGTCGCGGATGACGGAGCTTGGGCGGCTGGTGCGGCTGGTCGACCGGGCCGCGGCAACCATGGTGCACGTCGAGGCGGACCGGATCACGCCGATGGCGGTGCCGCTGATGGTCATCGTCGGCCGCGAGGCCCTGCCATCGGGCACGCAGGCCGACGACAGCCTGCTGGTCGAGGCGGAAGCCCTTGCCAACGAGGCGATGCGAATATGACCCGCGTTGCCATCGGTTGCCGCCCGTGCGATTCCAGCGGGATGAAAAAGTTCATCCTTGTCATGCTTGCCGCACCGCTGTCGGGCTGTGTCGTCGGCCAGGTCGCAAGCACTGCCGTCGATGTCGTCACCCTGCCGGTGAAGGCGGTGTCCGCCGGCGTCGATGCAGTGACGACCAGCCAGGCCGAAGCCGACCAGAAGCGCGGACGCCAGCTGCGCGAGGCCGAGGAACGGCGCGGGCGCGAGCTTCGGCAGATGGAGGAGCGGTGCCGCAAGGGCCGGCCGCTCCCTACCGATAGCTGCGTCCCGATGCCGCCGCGCTAGCGGCCCTTGGGCGCCATCTCCGCCAGGTCGTAGAGATAATCGACGTAGAACATCGCCGATTCATCGAACCCCGCGACCTTGGGGTTGCTGCTGTGGATCAGATACCATTCGTTCGGCGCATGCGCGCCGCCGCCGGTGCCGAGCCCGAAACCGACCGCCGGCAGCTTGAGCGGCGGACCGGTGAAGGTCACGCCCGGCCATGAACCGGCCAGGCGCGGACTGAGCGAATATTCGACGCCGGCGCGCTTGAGCGTCCGGATTTGCGATTGCACCAGCAGACTGTTCTCATCCGACTGAGTCGGCCCGTAACCGCCGCTGACGTTGACGATGATGTCGGAAAAGCCGCGCTTCGCCAGGTGCGCTTTCAGCTTCGCCACCGCTTCGTCCTTGGTCATGTTGGGGACCAGCCGCAGGTCGATCTTCGCTTCGGCGCGGCCCGGAAGGACGGTCTTGCCGCCGGGGCCGGTGTAGCCGCTGACGAGGCCCTGGATGTTCACCGTCGGCTGCTGCGCCAGGCGATAGGAGGCGGTCAGGTAATCCTCATTGTCGATCCATTGCTTGACGCCGAGTTGCGCCTTGGTTTCGACTTCGTTGGAATTCTTCACGCCCTGGGCGATCAATTCTTTCTGCCGTGCGGTGAGTGGCACGACATTTTCGAACCAGCCGTCGATCGCCGGCGTGTGCCCGTCATCGGCGACCAGCGTGTCGAGCGCCTTGACCAGCCGCCAAGCGGGACTGTCGACGATCGCCATCAGGCTGGAATGGACATCCTTGGCCGGCCCACGGCCCCAGTGCTCGCCGCTTGAAATAAGCTGCAGCTCGATCGCGCCCTTGGCACCGAGGTCGATGGAGGTCGCGCCGTTCGATTCCTGCCCGGCGCCGGGAATGAACACGCCGATGGCCTTGCTCATCGCCGCCTGGACTTCGGGATTGGCGATGACCTCGTGGAAGTTGGGGGACGCGATTTCCTCTTCGCCCTCGGCCACCAGCACGATGTTGACCGGCAGCTTGCGCCCGGTCGCCTTGAACGCTCGAAGCGCGGCGAGAAAGGCCATTTCGGGCCCCTTCTGGTTGACCGCCCCGCGGCCGACGATGGCCTTGCCTTCCGGCCGGTCGACCAATCGCGCCTCCAGCGGGGGCGACGACCACTCGCTCGGCACATACTGCTTCACGTCGTACATGAAGTAGATCCCAAGCGTCGTCGGCGCCCCGGCGTCGAGCGTTGCGAACACACCCGGAACGCCGGAGGTCGGCACGATCTTCGCTTGCTGGAAGCCGGCGTCGAGCAGCAGGCCGCGCATATATTCCGCGCCCTTGTCGACGTTGGTCTTTTCCGCCGCGATGGTCGGGTGGGCGATCCAGTCCTGCAGCCGCTTCACATTGGCCGAATGCTCCGCCTTGACCGCGGCCTGCAGCTGCCCGCGGCCCGGCGTTGCCGCCCCCGCAGAAGTGGTTGCCGCCGTTGCAAGCAGCGCCAGACCCGTGACCCAGTTTCGCATCATGTCCCCCGTTTTTTGACCGGGGCACGATTGCGCGCCGAAGCACGGCTGTCCAGCGCATTGGACGGGCCGTGGCCGCGCGCCTACACGCCCTGCCAATGCGCTATTTCCTCGACACCGAATATAATGGACGCGGCGGCGAGTTGCTGAGCCTGGCCCTGGTCCCGGACGATGGCGACGACCTGTACCTGACCCTGAAGCCGGAGCAGCAGCCGGTCGAATGGGTGGAGCGCAACGTAGTCCCTTATATGGATCACGTGCCCGACCAGCTGTCGTGCCCGAGGCTTTCCCGCAGTGATGCCGCCCACGCGCTGGAGAATTACCTTCGCCACGACGAGCAACCGCTGATCTTCGCCGACTGGCCCGAGGACATCGCGCTGTTCTGCGGTCTCATGGTCATCGCGGAGGGCGACATGATCGACGTCCGCCACGTGCTGTTCCAGCTCCTCCCGCTCAGCGGCTTCAGTACCGCGGCCAACAGCAAGGTGCCGCACAATGCGCTGCACGACGCGCGGGCGCTCAGGGATCACATCTTGAGCTTGGAATAGCGCCGCTTTTCAAGCAAAGCGGGTCCATGGTTCCCTTTTCGTTCGCAGGCGAAACATTCGTGCCGTCGGCCGAAGGTGCGCTTTACTGGCCCGCCCAGCAGGCGCTGCTGGTGGCCGACCTGCATCTGGAAAAGGCGAGCTGGTACGCCCGGTTAGGGCAGTTGCTGCCGCCTTACGATTCGCACGCGACGCTGACGGCCGTTGCGGCGGAGCTGGAGCGGACCGGGGCGAGCCGGGTCTATTGCCTGGGCGACAGCTTCCACGATCGCTTCGGCTGCGACCGCCTGCCCGACCAGTCGCGCGAGTTGCTGGTTCGGATGACGGCGCAGGTCGACTGGGTGTGGATCATCGGCAATCACGATCCCGGCTTCGCGGACCATTGCGGCGGCCGAATCGTCGAAGAGGTTGAGGCCGGCCCGATCGTGCTTCGCCACGAAGCCGTGCGCAAAGAGCCGCGCGGCGAAATTTCCGGCCACTATCACCCGAAGATGCGGCTTAGCGTTCGCGGCAAGAACGTGTCGCGCCGCTGCTTCGTCATGTCGTCCTCGAAGATCATCATGCCGGCCTTCGGCTCGCTGACCGGCGGGCTCGATGTCCGTCACCCCGAAATCGTCAAGCAGCTGGATGGCGGGGCGCAGGCGCTGGTGCCGGTCGCCGACCGACTGCTGCGCTTCCCGATCGCGGCCTAGTCGAGCTTCAGTTCGATCGCCATCGCGCCGCTTGGGCTGAGCAGCAGCCGCGCGGTCGCCGGCTTGCGCTTGCCGAAAGTTGCGGCCTGAAGTTCGTTGCGGGCGGCGTGGCGATCAAAGCTACAGCCTTGCGCTTCCGCGCCTTCCTTGAGGCTGTCGAGATGCCGGTCGAGATCGAGAATCCCGTCTTCGGGGTCGAAGCGCATTTTCTCTTCCAGGTCGGCCTGCCGGTTGGTTTCGCTCATCGTGCGTGTTTCGCGGGCGGCGGCGGCTGGCGCAAGCCCCGCGATTGCCTGTCACGGGCCCGCCGCATAAGACTTTGAGCAATGAAGGCCAGCCTCCCACTCTCGCTTTGCGCGCTCTTGCTGCTGTCGTCCGCCGCGAACGCGCAACCGATCGACCCGCGAACGCAAGCGCGGATCGACCGGATCCTGAAGCGTACCCCGCTGATCGACGGACACAACGACCTGCCATGGGCATTACGCGAGGGCTTCAAGAGCCGGGTCGAGGGGCTGGAAGCCGGCAGCGCGGGGCGGACGCCCCCGCTGATGACGGACATGGCGCGGCTTCGCGCGGGCCGGGTCGGCGGGCAATTCTGGTCGGTGTACATCACCGGCACGCTGGTCGGCGACGAGGCGATCCGCACGACCATCGAGCAGATCGACACCGCCCGGCGCATCATCGACGCTTACCCGCAGCACTTGCGGCTGGCGCGCACCGCCGACGATATGGTTCGAATCCATCGGCAAGGGCGCATCAGCTCATTGCTCGGGATTGAAGGCGGTCGGCAGATCGGAGGTTCGCTCGCCGCGCTGCGCCAGTTCTACAACCTGGGCGTCCGCTACATGACCCTGACGCACAATCAGACGACTGAGTGGGCGGACTCGGCGACCGACGATTACAAGCACGATGGGCTCAGTCCGTTCGGGGTCGCGGTGGTTCGAGAGATGAATCGCCTCGGGATGCTGGTCGACCTCAGCCATGTTGCGCCCTTGACGATGAAGCGCGCGATCGCCGCCAGCAGAGCGCCGGTGATTTTCTCCCACTCCGACGCGTTCGCGCTCAACCCGCACCCACGCAATGTCCCCAATGACGTGCTCGCCCTGCTGCCGGCCAATGGCGGCGTCGTCATGGTGAATTTCTTCCCGGTGTTCCTGTCCCGGCAGGTGCGGGACTGGTCGATCGCCCGGTCGATGGAGGAAACCCGCCTGAAGGCGCTCTATCCGTTCAGCTCCAAAGAGGTCGAAGCGAACCTTGCCGCCTGGGAAGTCCAACATCCGCGACCGCGCGTTCCGGTAAGCCTCGTTGCCGATCACATTGAACATATCGTCCGGATCGCAGGGTTCGATCATGTCGGGATCGGCGGCGACCTGGATGGGGTGCCGTTCACGGTCGACGGCCTGGAAGCTGTCGACGGCTATCCGGCGCTGTTCGCCGAATTGATCCGGCGCGGCTGGAGCGATCGCAATCTTGCCAAGCTTGCCGGCGGCAACGTCCTGCGCGCGCTTCGCGGGGCCGAGGCGGTGGCGGCGTCGATGGAAGACGAACCGGCGTCGATGGCGACCATGGAGACGGTGAAGTGACCAATCCCCCGCTCCGCGCCGCGATCACGCCAGTCACCCCGCTGCAGCAGAATTGCACGTTGCTGTGGTGCACGCAGACGATGCTAGGCGCGTTCGTCGATCCGGGCGGCGACCTCGCCCGCCTGAAGGCCGTCGCGCAGCAGGCCGGGGTCACGGTCGAGAAAATCCTGCTGACCCACGGCCATATCGACCATGCCGGACAAGCCGGGGTGCTCGCTGCCGAACTGGGCGTGCCGATCGAAGGCCCGCACGAGGACGATCGGTTCTGGATCGACCGGCTTCCCGAAGATGGGGCGAAATATGGCGTTCCCGGCGACCCCTTCGAGCCGGACCGCTGGCTTGCCGACGGCGATCGCGTAACGGTCGGCGAACTGACGCTCGACGTCCGCCATTGCCCCGGGCACACCCCGGGCCACGTCGTCTTTCACCATCCCGAATCGAAGCTTGCGCTGGTCGGCGACGTTCTGTTCCGCGGATCGATCGGCCGCACCGACTTTCCCCGCGGAAATCATCAGGCCCTGCTCGATTCGATTACCCAGCGGCTGTGGCCGATGGGCGAGGACACCGCGTTCATCCCCGGCCACGGGCCGATGTCGACCTTCGGGCACGAGCGCAGGACCAACCCTTACGTCGGCGACTCGGCGCTTGCCGCATAGGCTTCGACGGGTTGCGCTGACGCTCCGTTCCGCTATAGGAGCCGCGGTTCGCGACGATCCGGCCGCCACCTTCGGGCTAGCCCGTTGAGAAAGGCGCGAGATCGTCGCTAATTTTTTTGAATATTCAAAGGTGCCGCAATGGCTGTCCCTAAGAGAAAAACCTCGCCGTCGAAGCGCAACATGCGCCGCAGCCATCATGCGTTGAAGGCTACGGCCTTTCAGGAATGCCCGAATTGCGGGGAGCTCAAGCTGCCGCACAATTTGTGCAACTCTTGCGGCCACTACAACGGCCGTGAGATCGTCTCGGACGACGCCTAAGCTTCTCCAGCGAGTAAGGGGCTAATCAGCGATGGACGCAGCCCCGCGGATCGCGATTGACGCAATGGGTGGAGACACCGGCCCGGTGGCGATGGTCGCCGGGGCCGCCCGCGCGTTGCGCAAAGACCCCAAGCTTCGCTTCCTGATTTACGGCGACGAGAAGCTGATCGGCGCCGAGCTCGAGCGCCTTCCGGCCATGCGCGCGGCCTCCGAGATTGTCCACACCGCGGAATCGATCGCCGCCTCCGAAAAGCCGAGCCAGGCGATCCGCCGGGCGCGCGTCACCTCGATGGGCATGGCGATCAATGCGGTAAAGGATGGCGAGGCCGATGCGGCATTGTCGGGCGGGAACACCGGCGCGCTGATGGCGATGGCCAA
The DNA here is from genome assembly GCF_011302055.1 of Sphingomonas sinipercae. Lineage (NCBI taxonomy): Bacteria > Pseudomonadati > Pseudomonadota > Alphaproteobacteria > Sphingomonadales > Sphingomonadaceae > Sphingomonas > Sphingomonas sinipercae. The sequence continues at coordinate 620,049 of NZ_CP049871.1, read as the reverse complement.
GCTGGCGCTGCGCACCATGCCGGGGATCGACCGGCCCGCGCTTGCCGCATTGCTGCCGACCCTGACCGACACCGACCTGGTGATGCTGGACCTGGGCGCCAATACCGAGTGCGATGCGCAGAATCTGGTCCAGTTCGCGGTCATGGGATCCGCCTACGCCCGAACGGTGCTGCAAGTGCAGAAGCCGCGGGTGAAGCTGCTCAACATCGGCACCGAGGAGCTCAAGGGCACTGACGAGCTGAAGGAAGCCGCGGCCCTGCTCCGCGAAGCCGATTATCTGCCGTTGCGGTTCGACGGGTTTACCGAGGGCGACCAGCTGTCTCGAGGCAACGTCGACGTCGTGGTGACCGACGGCTTTTCCGGAAACATCGCCTTGAAGACGGCCGAGGGCACCGCGCGGTTCGTCACCGACCTCTTGCGCCGTGCCTTCAAAAGCTCGCTCCGGTCGAAAGCGGGCTTTGCCTTGTCGAAGCCGGCGCTGAACCTGCTCAAGGTCCACCTTGACCCTAACAACCACAACGGCGCGGTCTTCCTAGGCCTCAACGGCCTGGTGGTGAAGAGTCACGGCGGCGCCAATCCCAAGGGGGTCGCCAACGCGGTCAAGGTCGCCGCGAGCATGGTTCGCAACGATATCACGCGAAAGATCGGCGAGGATCTCGACGAATTCCGCGCCCACGCCTTCAATCACGAGGGGGCATAAATGGCCCTGCGTTCAATCGTTGCCGGCGTCGGCTCGGCACTGCCGAAGCGGCGGGTCTCGAACGCCGAACTGGCCGAGACCGTCGACACTTCCGATCAGTGGATCGTCGAGCGCACCGGAATCCGCAGCCGCTATATCGCTGGCGAAGGCGAAACCACCGCCAGCCTGGCCACGGATGCGGCGCGCAAGGCGCTGGAGCATGCGGGCATCGACGCGTCGGAAGTGGGGCTGATCGTCCTTGCGACCGCGACCCCCGACCAGACGTTCCCCTCGTCCGCAACCAAGGTCCAGGCGGCGCTCGGCATCAACGACTGCGTGGCGTTCGACGTCCACGCGGTGTGCACCGGCTTTCTATATGCGCTGACCGTCGCCGACTCGATGATCCGATCCGGCACTGCGACGACCGCGCTGGTCATCGGGGCCGAGACCTTCAGCCGAATCCTCGACTGGGAAGACCGCGCCACTTGCGTCCTGTTCGGCGACGGCGCCGGCGCACTGGTGCTTCGCGCGGAAAACGGCGAGCGCGGTATCCTGGCCACCAAGCTGCACGCGGACGGGCGCCACAACGACCTGTTGTTCGTCGATGGCGGGCCATCTAGCACCGGCACCGTCGGCAAGCTTCGGATGAAAGGCCGCGAGGTGTTCCGCCACGCGGTCGTCAACCTGGCAGACGTGTTGAACGAAGTGCTGGCCGAGGCCGGGCTGAACTCAGCCGATGTCGACTGGGTAGTGCCGCACCAGGCAAATGCGCGCATTCTCGATGCAACTGCAAAAAAGCTTGGGCTGTCGCCGGACAAGGTGGTGGTGACTGTCGACCAGCACGCCAACACATCCGCCGCGTCGGTCCCGCTCGCCTTGGACACGGCGGTGAAGGACGGACGGATCAAGCGCGGCGACCTGCTGGTACTGGAAGCGATGGGCGGTGGCTTTACATGGGGCGCTGCCGCGCTCAGGTATTGATAAATATCAGTATTTCTGGGCATTACGACTGAATTGCCGAAGTGACCGGACTCCGTTACGGTCATGTATCGGCTTAGGGGGCCGAACGGAGGGCGGGAGAAAACAATGGCCGACTTGGGAATCCCTCGGGTCAGCAGTGAAGCTGCACTTTCCGGTACGCTGACGCGCGCCGACCTTTCCGATGTCGTGCACCGCAAGCTCGGCCTGTCGCGGGCCGAGTCGGCCAACGTGGTCGAGCGCGTGCTCCATCACATGTGCCATTCCCTGTCGGACGGCCAAAACGTGAAGATTTCAGGTTTCGGCACGTTCATCCTGCGCGACAAGGGCGAGCGCGTTGGGCGCAACCCGAAGACCGGGATCGAAGTCCCGATCGCGCCGCGCCGCGTGATGACGTTCCGCGCCAGCCAGATCCTGCGCGAACGGATCGCCAAATAGCCAGCGTGGGCGTCGAAAAAGACCCGGGCGCTTTCAAGACGATCGGCGAACTTTCCGCCGATCTGGGCGTGGCCCAGCACATCCTGCGCTATTGGGAGAGCAAGTTTCCCCAGCTTCGGCCGCTGCAGCGGGCCGGCAACCGCCGCTATTACCGGCCCGAAGACGTCGCGCTTGCGCGCCGCATCCATCGCCTGCTCAACCAGGAAGGCTATACCGTCCGCGGTGTCCAAAAGGTGCTGGACGCGAAAGACGGTCCAGCACGGGCCGCCCCGGCGGAGCAGCCTTCACCCGTCCCTGCCCACAACGGCGGCCAGGTCGACATTGCCAGGCTCATCGCCATCCGCGATCGGCTCGCCGCCGCGCTGGGCGAATAGGCGCCCGCGAACCCGAGCGACCGCTTCCTCCAGCGGAACGCGCCTGACTTCGACGCCCGGCGGGAAAGCGCGCAGCAGCCGCGAGGGCATCGCCGCCGACAGGATGACGAAAACGCCCCGGTCTCCATCACGCCGGATCAGCCGCCCGAAGGCCTGCGCGAGCCGGGCCCGGACGACGCGGTCGTCGTAGGCCGCGCCGCCGCCCGCCATGCGCCGCGCCGCGTGCAGAACCGTCGGCCGCGGCCAAGGCACGCGTTCCATCACTACCAGCCGCAGCGATTCGCCCGGCACGTCGACCCCGTCCCGAAACGCATCGGTCCCGAGCAATGAAGCGCGCGGATCGTCGCGGAAAATGTCGACCAATGTGCCCGCGTCGATCGGATCGACATGCTGGGCAAGCAGCGGGAGCCCGGCGCGCGCGAGCCGGTCGGCGATCCGCGCATGGACCGACTTGAGCCGCTGGATGGCGGTGAACAGGCCCAGCGTTCCGCCCCCCGCCGCCTCGATCAGCCGCGCGTAGGCGCCCGACAATGCCGGAATGTCGCCCTGCCTGACGTCGGTGACGATGAGGACTTCCGAAGCCGCCGCATAGTCAAACGGGCTTTCCGCCTCGAACCGCTCGACCGGAGCATCGAGGTGGGCGGCGCCGGTGCGCGCCTCCGCCGAATCCCAGCCGTCGCCGCCGCGCAGGGTCGCTGAAGTCACCAATACGCCTTGCGCCGGTTTCAGCACCGCCTGCGCCAGCGGCCGGGTCGGGTCGAGCCATCGGCGGTTGATGGCGATATCGAATTCCCGACCATCGACCCGGTCGACCGCCAGCCAGTCGACGAAGTCGGGGTCGGCAGGGCCGCCGATGCGCGCCAGCAGGCCGATCCACGCCAGCAGAATTTCGCGGCGCCAGGTAAGGCCGTTGATTGCCCCGTCGACCCGCGCCCGCGCCTGGCTGTCCAGCCAGTCGGGTGCGTCCTCGAGCACCGCTTCAAGGCGGCGCGACAGTGCGGCGAGCGGCTTTTGCAGCGCTTCCAGCGCCTCCATCGCCGCGGCCGCGCTTGCCACCAAGGCGCCATCGGCTTCGGCCAGTTCGGTTTCGAGCCCATAGCCCGCGTCCTGCGCCTTCGCCCGCGCGTAAACGGTGCCGCGCACCTCACCCAGAAGCGCCTCGATCGGCCCAAATGGCGCGCCTTCGGCAATCCGCCCAAGCCAGCCGTCGGACGGCATGAAGCGCGCGGCATCGAGCGCCGCTTCGAGCGCCGCCGCCCCTTCCTCGTCATAAGAAGCGACGTCCATCAGCCGCGCGGCCAAACCGCGCCGACGCCCGCGCGACTTGCCTTCCGGGCCGACGATCCAGCGGCGCATCTCGATCGCTTCCTGCCCGCCGAAACAGGTGGCGAACGTCGAATCGGCGGCGTCGAACAGGTGATGGCCTTCGTCGAACACGATTCGTTGCGGCGAAGCTTCGCGAGCGCGGGCGGCGTTGATCATCACCAGGGCATGGTTGGCGATCACCAGATCCGCCTCGCGCCCCGCGCGTTCGGCGCGTTCGATGAAACAGCGGCGGTAGTGCGGGCAGCCGGCGAACACGCATTCACCGCGCCGGTCGGTGAGCGCCGTCGCGCCGGCACGGCGGAACAGGCTCGGCAGCCAGCCAGGCAAGTCGCCGCCGACCATGTCGCCGTCCTTTGAATAAGCGGCCCAACGGCCGACCAGCTGGGCGAGGATCGCGGCGCGGCCCGCGAAGCCGCCCTGCAATGCGTCCTCAAGATTGAGCAGGCACAGGTAGTTTTCGCGGCCCTTGCGGACGACGATGCGCCGCGCCCGCTCGTCGGCATCGCCGAACAGCCGCGCGCCCTCGGCATCGAGCTGCCGCTGGAGCGCCTTGGTGAAGGTCGATACCCAAACGGTGCCGCCCGCCTGCTCAGCCCACAGCGAGGCGGGCGCGAGGTAAGCGAGCGTCTTGCCGATGCCAGTCCCGGCCTCCGCCAGCAGCATGTTGGGCGAGTCCTGCGACCGGCGCGGCGCAAACACCTTGCTTGCCGCGGCAGTCATCGCCCGCTGGCCATCGCGCGTTTCGGAGGTGGTGCCGACAAGACCCTTGAGCTTGGACTCGGCGGCTTCGCGGCCGACGCTGACGGCCCGCGCGGGTGGCCGTTCCGCACCCTCTTCCCAAACCTTCAGCCGGGAAAACAGCATCCGCTCGCCGCGCTCCGGCCGGGCCAGCCGTTCCGACACCAGAGGCGCCCACGGCCAACCCATCCGCGCCAGGCTGGCGTTGACGGTCCACGCGCCTTCGCGTTCGCGCCAATCGGGATCGTCGAGACTGTCGAGCAACTGGGCGGCGATCGACTGCAGCGCTGCCGCGGCCTCGGTTTCGCTGCCCGGCGGGTCGAGTCCGACGGCGCGGCTCAGGCCCGCTGGGGTCGGCACCGCGAACCGCGCCGGATGGATGAAGGCGAACAGCTCCAAAAGGTCGAGGCCCGACAGCTCGCCATAGCCGAGCCGCTGACCGACCAGCGGCGCGTTGAGCACGATATGCGGCGTTTCGGCAGCGCGCGCGATCGCCTCGCCCCGCTCCGCCTCGCGCACGTCGCCGCCGCGATCGGCGATCCAGATGCCGGCATGGGTGGCGTGCAGTGCGGGAAGTGGAAGCCGGCTCACCAGCTCATTTGAAAGCAGGCGAACAAAATAGCAACGAAGCTTAGCGGCTGGCCCCGTCGAATGGGGTGATTTTCAGGCTGTCCAGATCCAGGTTCGGGACACAGCGCAGGTTGATCATCGCCCCCGGACCGTTGGGGCCCGGCCCTTCCGCGAACGGCTGCACGCCGCAGGTCCGGCAGAAGCGGTGCGCGATGACGCGCTTGTTGAAGCGGTATTCGCCAAGCGCCTCCTCGCCGCCGACCACAACCTTGTCCCGCGCGACGAAGGTCAGCAGCATCCCCTTGCGGCGGCAGTGCGAGCAATTGCAGGAGATCGCTTCGCCCGGCAGGTCGCCATCGACGTCAACGGTAACCGCGCCGCAGTGGCACGAAGCCTGGTAGCTCATCGCCGTCCTTTCCCCTCAAACCTTCCCGCGCTAACGCGCCGTCACATGTCCGACTTTGATCTCCCCACCGCCGCGATGCAATCCAAGGCCTGGCCTTACGAGGAGGCGCGCAAGCTGCTGAAGCGCTGGCCGGACGGGAAGCCGGGCGGCGAAGCGGTCATCTTCGAGACCGGCTACGGGCCCTCCGGACTGCCGCACATCGGCACTTTCAACGAAGTCGCGCGCACGACCTTCGTCCGCCAGGCCTATGCCGAGCTGACCGGGGGGGCGCCGACCCGGCTGATCGCGTTCAGCGACGACATGGACGGCCTGCGCAAGGTTCCCGACAACGTCCCGAACCATGCGATGCTGACGGAGTACCTGGGCAAGCCGCTGACTCGTATCCCCGACCCGTTCGGCGAGCACGAAAGCTTCGCGCACCACAATAATGCGATGCTCCGCCGCTTCCTCGATCGGTTCGGCTTCGACTATGAATTCATGTCGGCAACCGATTGCTATGCATCGGGCCGGTTCGACGAGGTGCTGCGCAAGGTGCTGCGCCAGTGGGACGCCGTGATGGCGGTGATGCTGCCGACCCTGCGCGAAGAGCGCCGCAAGACCTATTCGCCGGTGCTTCCGATCTCGCCGACCAGCGGAGTCGTCCTTCAGGTCCCGGTCGAAGTCGTCGATGCCGATGCCGGAATCATCGCGTTCGAAGACGGCGGCCAGCGTGTCGAGCAGTCTGCGCTCGGCGGACGCGCCAAGCTGCAGTGGAAAGTGGACTGGGCGGCGCGCTGGGTGGCGCTCGGCATCGACTATGAAATGGCCGGCAAGGACTTGATCGACAGCGTCGTGCAGTCGAGCAAGATCGCCCGCGCGCTCGGCGGCCGTCCGCCGGAAGGCTTCAACTATGAAATGTTCCTCGACGAAAAGGGCGAGAAGATTTCGAAGTCGAAGGGCAACGGCCTCAGCCTCGAGGAATGGCTGACCTACGGCACGCAGGAAAGCATGGCCTTCTACATCTACCGCGAGCCGAAGAAGGCGAAGAGCCTGCACATCGGGGTGATCCCGCGCGCGGTGGACGATTATCTGCAGTTTCGCGGCAATTACGCAGCGCAACCGATTGAGCAGAAGCTCGGCAACCCGGTCCATCACATTCATGGCGGCAAGGTGCCGTCAGCCGCCCTCCCGCTGACCTACGGGCTGTTGCTCAACCTCGTCAGCCTGCCCGGAGTTGGCGACAAGGCAACCGCCTGGAAATTCGTGCAGCGCTATGCGCCAGGCACATCGCCGGAAAACAGTCCGGAGCTGGACGAGCTCATCGGGCTTGCCGTCAATTATGCGCGGGACTTCGTCGCGCCGAACCTGAAGCGCCGCGCGCCGACTGCCGAGGAAGCGGCGGCGCTGCGCGATCTCGATAGCCAGCTGGCGGCGACCGATGCCACGGAGGCCGACCCCATCCAGAACATCGTCTTCGAGGTCGGCAAGCAGCATTTCGGCAAGGAGCAGCTTCGCGGCTGGTTCCAGGCGCTTTACGAAACACTGCTTGGTTCCAGCCAAGGGCCGCGGATGGGCAGCTTCATCGCGCTTTACGGGATCGAGAATAGCCGCAAGCTTATCGCCGAAGCGCTCGCCACCGCCTGAGCCGTTAAAGGCGCTGGACGGTCGCCTTGGCCAGTTCGATGGTCTTGGCCTTGTTGGTCGCGTCCTGGCCGCCGACCGCGAACAGGTAGATCGCCGTGCGGCCGCCTTTGCCGACGTACAGGCCAAAGTCGTCTGACCAGAAGGCTTCGTCGCCGATCCCGGCTATCGGTTCGATCTTGGAGCCTTGGTCGACGACGCCCTTCTTCGCGCTGGCAAAGTCGACATCCTTGACGATGACGCTGGTATTGCCGGTGTCCATCAGCCGCTCGCCCTGAAAACCGAATTGGCAGATATCGAGCCCGGCCGCGCCGCCATCGGCGGGAAGCTTTTCGGCATCGCGGCCGAAGGCGCGCTCCGCATCCTGCTCGGTCAGGACGTCGCAGGCCTTGGAACCGGCCGCGGCTGCCTGGGATGGCGCCGCGTCACCAGCCGGTGGCGCATCGGCCGATTTGCCGCACGCCGCCAAGGCTGCCGCCAGCATCAAAAGCCCGACTGACCCGAATTGCCGCATCGATGAACTCCTTAATCAAACCCAGGATCGGTTATCCCGCCAAGGTCAGTGGGAATGGGGAGCTTCGCAGATACCCGCCGCCTTCGGGTCGTTGTCATCGCCCGGACGAGCGTGCGTGCCAAGCGTCAGCGGGTCGTCCTGCTTCGGGCCGATCGCCAGCGCCCGGGGATCGTCCTGCTTGGGACCGATTGCCTCACGCCCGCCCTGCACCACGATGCCGCGGATGCTGTGGCCGGATCCGCCGGATGCTTTCGGATCGTTGTCATCACCCGGGCGTGACAGCGTTCCAGGCGTCAGCGGGTCATCTTGCTTGGGCCCGATCGCCAGCTTGCGCGGGTCGTCCTGCTTGGGCCCGATCGCCTCGCGCCCGCCTTGCACGACAATGCCGCGGGCCGGCGAACCGCCCTGAACGATAATGGTTCGGCCCGGCGTCCCGCATTGCGTGCGAGGATCGTCCTGTTTCGGCCCGATGCTCTGAACTCGAACTGGGGCCGCCGGTGCAACCTGTTGAAGCCCAGCCACCGAGACCACCAATGCTGCAAATACATCGATCATGCGCGACTCCCCTCAATCAGGCGAGTTTGCCCACCTTCAACCGCAGAGTCTCGGCCTTTTTTGCCGAGCTAGCGGACACGGCTCAGCGCTTCGCAGCGATCGGCTCATGTCGCCTTGCGCGCAGCGATCCAGCGGTCGATCTTCTGCTCCAGGATCGTCATCGGCAACGCGCCGGTCATCAGCACTTGGGCGTGGAAGTCGCGGATGTCGAACTTCGGGCCAAGCTCCGCTTCCGCTTTTCGGCGAAGCCGCTGGATGGTGAGAGCACCGATCTTGTAGGCGAGCGCCTGGCTTGGAATGACGATGTAGCGCTCGACCTCGGCCGTCGCCTCCGTCCTGCTGAGGTCGGAATTGGCAAGCATGTAGTCGATCGCCTGCTGGCGGGTCCAACCCTTGGAGTGAATGCCCGTATCGACCACCAGCCGCATCGCCCGGAACATCTCGTCCGATAGCGTACCGAACCGCTGATAGGGGTCGTCATACAGGCCCATGTCGTAGCCCAGGGTTTCGGCATAAAGCGCCCAACCTTCGACGTAAGCGGTATTGAAGCCGAAGCGCATAAAGGCGGGGAGTGCCTCGTTTTCCTGCGCTAGGCTGAGCTGGAAGTGATGCCCGGGCGCGCCTTCGTGAAGGTAAAGCGTCGTCATCCCCGGCGTCGTGCGCGACGGCAGGTCGTAAGCGTTAAAGTAGAACACGCCGGGGCGCGATCCGTCGGGGCTTCCGCGGCTATACGCGCCGCCGGCCTCGAACTTCTCGCGGAACGGCTCGTAAGGGCGGATTTCCAGCCGGCTTCTCGGGACGGTCGAGAAGAGGCGCGGCACTTGGGCATCGACCTTCTTGGCGATCGCATAATAGCCCGCCGTCAGGGCCTCCCGGCTCTTCATCTTCAGCTTCGGATCGGAACGAAGGTGGTCGAAGAATTGCGGCAGCGTGCCCTTGAAGCCGATCTCTTGCTTGGCCTTCTCCATCTCGCCGGTGATTCGCGCCACCTCGTTGAGGCCGATGGTGTGAATCTCTTCCGGCGTGAGCGGCAAAGTGGTCGTCGATTCGACGAGATAGCGATACAGCTTGTCGCCGCCCTTCATGTACATGAGGCCGTATCCGTCGCGGGCCGCGGGCAGATATTCGGTCTTCAGATAGTCGCGAAGGCGCCGATAGGCAGGGTAGAGATCGTTGGCGATCGAGGCCTCATAGGCCGCGGCAAGGCGGGTCCGGTCGGCAGCGCCGATCGTGTCCGGAAACTTCCTGATCGGTCGGTACAAAGGCGAGTTTTCCGGCTTTTCGGCCAGGATGTTTCCGATCTGCTCGATCATGTTGCGGACCGTCATCTTGGTATCGACGACGCCGCTGCGCTGCCCCTGCCGGAATCGCTCGATGGCCCGGTCGAGGTAGGTCACGAACTCGGTGTTCCGCTTCAGGCTGTTCTCATAATCTTCAAGCGTCTTGAATGGCGCCGCTCCCTCCCCGCTCGCGAACGTCGGGTAAAAGGTGTGGAAGCCGAAAAAGTGGTTGAGCGGGCGGACCTCGGTCAGCGCCAGCAGGTCGGGCTGCAGCCCGCGCAGGTCGTCCTTTCGCTGATATTCGAACACATCGTAGGCCAACTGGTCGGTCTGGCTCAGCACCGAGCGGTCGATCTGCCGGAGCGCTGCCAGGTCAGCCTCCGCGGCGGCCCGGCTCTGTGCGTTATATTCGTCGGTGATATAGTCGCCGAAATGCGCGGCATTGCGCAGGTCGCCCCTGCCAATTGCGGTCAGCGGGTTGCGTTCAAGCGCCGCTTCGTCGCTGGCCTTGAACAGGGAAAACAGGCGGTCGTGTTCCGCCTGCGGATCGGCCGCCGGAGCGGGTGCGACCAAGGCAACTGGCACCGGCGGGACGATTGCGACGGGCGCGCTTGTCGAACATGCCCCCAACGCGACAGCGGAAACGCAGAGCATGGGGGTATGGGGGGTGTAGCGCATCGCAGATCGAACCTCGCAAAGTTGAGGTTTCGTCAATGCGCCAAACCATTGCCCCCGCCAAGGCGGCAGGTCGTTTACGGACCGACGTCGGCGCCCGGGACTTTCGCGCGCGGCTTGGCTGCCTTTCGTTCATAGCCGAGCGCGGCCGCGACATCGTTGTCCCAGCCATAGGCGTCGTCCACGAACCGCACCTTGCCGTCGCTGCCGACGAACGCCGTATGGTAGAGCAGCCGCACCGGGATTTCCGACTTGAGCTTCACGAAGGTTTCGTCGCCGGTAGCAAGCGCCTTGTTGAATTGATCGAGGATGCCGTTCTGCTCGGCCAGCATCCGCGCGAACCCAAGCGCGTTTTCGACGCGCACGCAGCCATGGCTCCGGTGCCGCTCATTCTGGCCGAACAGCGCCTTGGCGGGCGTGTCGTGAAGATAGATCGCCTCTCCGTTCTTCATGTCGAACTTGACCTCGCCGAGCGAATTGTTCGGCCCCGGTTCTTGGACGATGCGCCCGTTTTTGCGGGTCATGTTGTTCTTGCGGAAATAGGCGTCGCTCTTGCCCGCCAATTCCTCTTCGGCGATCGAGTCCGGGACGGTCCAAGTCGGGTTGGCGACCAGCTGGAACATGGGCGAGCCAAGCTGCGGGGTTTCCTTGCCCGGCTCACCGACGACCACCTTGCGCTGGTCCACATGCTGCCCGTCGCGCCAATAATCGAGGGTCGTCGCAGCCGTATTGACGTCGATCCTGGTCGCGGGCGGAGTCCGCTCGAGCCAGCGTAGCCGCTCGAGCGCGACTGCAAGCTGGCGGGCGCGGTCCTTGGCGCTGGTGTTGACGGCCTTGAGCGTGTCGTTGCCGATGACGCCGTCGGGCTTCAGGCCGAAATCCTGCTGCATCCGCTTCACCGCTGCGGCCACTGCCGGCGTGTAGCTATCCGGCGCTGCGGCCGCCTGCCCGCCTTGGGCAGCTGCGGGCCGGTTCGTGGCGCCTGTCGCCTCCGGCGTCTGCGGCTCGGCTTCGAGGTAGCCGCCGGCCTTCAGGGCCGCGACCACTGCTGGCACGCGCGGATCCTTGACGCCTGGCTTCAGCGGCTCGCCTGGCTGGATGTTGGTATCGGGCGTTTTCGAAGCGAGGTCCGCATAGTGGACGAACGCTCGGGACAGCGTTTGATACTCGGGCGTCTGCGGGGCCAGGGAGGCGAGCCACTCGCCGACCTTGCCTTCCGACATCGCCTTGTCGAACCCGGCCTGCACGTCCACCTTCGGCCGTGCCACGGTATAGACTTCCGCGGTCGACTTGGGATCGACCTTGCCCTGCGCGAGGGCCGAAGCGAGCTTGACCACCGCATCGCGCAGGTCGCTTTCGCTGGCGGAACCGAGATCGCCCTTGAAAAACAGGTCGGTGGTCAGGCCGTGCTGGATGCTGGACTTCAGTGCGTCGCGAAGCTGCTGCTGGACGCGTTCGCCGCCGGGGGAGCCGGACTCACCCTGGTCGCCGCCGTTGAATTTGATTGGACTGTTGTCGCATCCGGACAGGGCCAGGACGGCGGCGGAAATCATCAAGGCTTTACGAAACAACGCTACACTCCTCGCGGTTTCGTAAGAGAACACGCGGGAACCGCATCACGATCCATCGGCGCCGCCGAAAGCGTGGATTAACTGGCCATCCGCTTGGTCGAAAGGCCGATCACCATCTGGTTTGCCCGCTCATAGGAAAGCGGCCGGCCGAACAGGTAACCCTGGATGGTGTCGCACCCGAGGTCGCGCATGCGTTCGAAGTCCTCGGCGGTTTCGACACCTTCCGCGGTGACCGACATGCGGAAGCTCTTGGCCAGCTGGACGATCGACTGGATGATGGCGATGTTTTCCGACCGGGTGCCCGCTTCGCGAACGAAGCTGCCGTCGATCTTCAGCTTGTGGAAGATCGCCTTGTTCAAATAGCCGATTGAAGAATAGCCGGTTCCAAAGTCGTCGAGGGCAATGCCCACGCCGAGCGTCCGAAGCCGACGAAGCACGTCGAGGGTCGGCCCATTGTCGCCGAGGAAGACGCCTTCGGTCACTTCCAGCTCCAGCCGGTTCGCCTGCACGCGGTGGCGGGCGAGCGCCTCGCTGACCGTGTTGGGCAGCGCCGGTAGGACGATCTGCTTGGGGCTGACGTTCAGCGCGACGCTGATGGAATCGGGCCACGTTGCTGCGGCCCGGCAGGATTCCTCGATCACCCAGTCGCCGATCGCATTCATCATGCCGATTTCCTCGGCCACCGGGATGAAGACGTTGGGCGGAACGAGCCCGCGGTTCGGGTGATTCCAGCGAAGCAGGGCTTCGAAGCCGACCAGCTTTTGCGACTTGGCGTTGATCAGCGGCTGGAAAACGAGGTGGAACTGCTTGGCCGCAAGCGCGGAGCGCAGGTCGCTTTCGAGGCGGACGCGATCTTCCTGTTCGGACTGAAGTTCGGACGAGAAGTAGCGGGCCACGCCGCGGCCGGCGTCCTTGGCTTGGTACAGCGCAAGGTCGGCCTTGAGGATCAGGTCGTCGACCGTGGCGCCGTCGATGGGGCCGAACGCGCAGCCGATCGACACGCCGATGGTAATTTCGGTGCCTTCGATCAAGTACGGCTCCTTGATCGCGGCGATGATCCGGTCGGACATCTGCTCGACCAGTTTTCGGCTTTGCGCATCGGTGACGACGATGGCGAACTCGTCACCGCCCATGCGGCCGACATGGCCGTCGTTCCCGACCTGGTCCATCAGCCTTTTGGCCACCGCGCGCAGGACGGCGTCGCCCTTCGGGTGGCCAAAGGTGTCGTTGACCGGCTTGAAGCCGTCGAGGTCGAGGAAGAGGATCGCGCACGGCACGTTGCCGGCGGTGGCCGCCCGAAGGGCGTCACCCAAAAGCTGGCGGACTCGGCCGCGGTTCGGCAAGCCCGAAAGCACGTCCATGTTGGCCAGGTGCGTCAGCCGCTCCTGCGTCTGCCGGATCTCGGTGATGTCCGAGCCGACGCCGCGGAAACCCTCGAAGCGGCCGGCGGTATCGATGATCGGATCGCCGGCGATCGAAATCCAGCGCGGCCCGCGCGCGGTCTCCAGCTCCATTTCAAGCTGGTTGAACGCCTGCTTGTCGAGAAGCTTGCGGCCGAGCTCGGCATTGCCGCCAAGCAGCGACGGAAGCGAATGGCCAAGCAGCTGGTTCGCAGGCCGGCCGAGCAGCGCCGTCATTCGCGACGAGATGTAAGTCACACGGTTTTCGCTATCGACCTGCCACAGCCAGCCGACGCCGCGCTGCTCATATTCCTGCAGCAGCAACGACGCGCTTTCGCTTTGCGAGCCGACGTCGGCATTGGTCTTCATCTGCGTAAAGGCCCAGCGCGCGACCGCCAGCACGCCGAAGATGGCGACCCCAAGCGTGAACAGGATCGACAGCATATGTTCGAACGGCACGCTGTTGCGGCCGATTAGCAACACGGCGCAAATGCCGCCGGTAAAGGCGGCCATCCACGCGACGACGCAGGGGAGGAAGACAATCAGGCCCAGCGCCGCGATCCCAAGCCCGGCCATGATAGAGGCGCTGATGACCTGGCCAGCCAGGGGCAGCGAATGGAACAGGTAAAGCGGAAGCGACAGCCAGACAGCGGCGCGAACGCCGACTTCGCCGATCAGCAGCCAGTCCGGAACGCGCCGGCCGGAACGCCCGACGTGGGTAATCGCCTGGGTGCGGGCGATCTGCATCGCCACAAGGTTCACGGCGGCGACCGCGGCGGTCCAGCCGAACAGCCATGCGATTTCGGCCTGGCCCCAAAGGGCAGCGACCATCATCGCCGACGCCACGACATTGGCCGCTGCGAAGAACGGCGCGAGCTGGGCGCGAGCCATCAGCTGCGAGTCACGCAACGGCGATGCTGCCGCTTCGGCTTCCTTCGCTGAAAACGCCAGCGATCCGCCATCCGGCAGGCGTGCCGAGATCATCCGCTTATAACGGTCAGGGGCTTCGTACATCCGCGTCCCGCTCTTCCTATTCCCGGTCGACTAGAGGAAGAGAGTTGAGACGCGGTTAAGACTGACCTTCCGTTATAGCTTCAATTCGTCGAGCCCGCGCGCGGTGATCGGGTGATAGAGCGGCCGCGCAACCCGGTAGACCCGCGAAGCGATCGGCCGGCCCCAAGCGCTGTCCTTGGCCAGCGCCTTGATCAGCGGCGCCACGAACTTACGGCGTCCCTGGGTGGTGAGGAAACGCTCGAGGGCCGGGACCGCGGCGCCGTAGCGGTTGGCAACGGCAAGGCTGAGCCAGGCGAACAGCACTTCATTGTTCCCGGTTTCCGACAGAGACAGCGCCCGGTCGAGCGCGCCAAGGCGCTGCTTGGTAATCTTGCGCGGCAGCCGGTTGACGAAGCGCAGGCGCTCGTCGGTGTTCCAGCTCGCCCAGAGCTGCGACGGGATCGTGCCATTCGACGCAAAGCGCGACACCGCGGCATCGACGTTCGCGAACGCTGCGGGGTCGGGCCTGACCAGGTTCGACGGCAGCCCGGGCTCGTAAACCCATGCGTCGAGCATCAGCTTTTGCTCCAGCGCAGCGTCGCCCCGCACCAGGTTCTGCCGAATGTCGGCAAGGAAGATCGCCGACGTCACCGGCTCGAAACGGTGCCACCCGAACCAGCCTTTCAGCCAGGCATCGAAGCGCTCGCGCCCGGCGACATGCTCGATCGTGCGCAGGAAGGCAGCGCCCTTTTCATAAGCGACATCGGTCAGGCCATCGTCCGGGTGGCGGCCCTTCAAGTCGATGTGAAGCCGCGAATCCGGCGCCTTCATGCCGCCCGCGTCGTCGATCGCCGTCATCATCGCATCGAAGCCGTTGGCATATTGCTGCGCCGCGAGTTTCGGGCCGTAAAGCGATTCGACGATCCGATAGGTGGCGTAAGTCGTCATCCCCTCGTTCAGCCAGAAGTCGGCCCAGGTCGCGTTGGTGGCGAGATTTCCCGACCAACTGTGCGCAAGTTCGTGCGCAACCAGGCTGACGAGGCTCTTGTCGCCGGCAATGAAGGTTGGCGTCAGGAAGGTGAGCGTCGGGTTTTCCATCCCCCCAAACGGGAAGGACGGCGGCAGGACGAGCAGATCGTAGCGGCCCCACAGATAGGGCCCGTAGAGCGCTTCGGCAGCCGCGATCATCTTTTCGGTGTCTTCAAGCTCGCGGGCGGCCGCGGCGATCGTCGACGGTTCCGTCCAGACGCCGGAACGCGGGCCGAGCGACTGGAAGCGGACATCGCCGACGGCAATCGCGATCATGTAGGGCGCCACGCTGTGCGGCATCCGGAAGCTGTAGGTGACATGGCCGGGGTCCCGCTCGTTCGAACGTCCGGGACCAGCCGATGGCGCGCTCATCACCGCCACCAGCCCGGTCGGAACGGTAATCCGCGCCTCCCAGCTCTGGCGGACGCCAGGTGAATCCTGGGTCGGGATCCAGCTCCGGTTCTCGATCGCCTGCCCCTGGCTGAACAGATACGGCAAACGCTTGCCCGCGGTCTGCTGCGGGGTCAGCCACTGGAGCGCCCCGGCGTCGGAGGCCGACGCATAGCGAATGACGATCCGGCGGGTGTCCGGCCGAAGGGCGATCGCCAGCGGCGAGCCGAGCTGGGGATCCGAAGTCCCGACGCTATACTGGAGCGGCGCACCGGACCCATCGACGATCGACTGGATCTCAAGACCGCGATCGTCGAGCACGATTTCCCGCGCGTCGGGCCGGCGGACGATATCCAGCGCCGCAGTCCCCGACAGGCGCCTGGTTTCGAAGTCGACCGCCAGGTCCAGGCTCACATGCGTGACCCGCGCTTCCAGCGGCCGCGCATAGGAGTGAATGTCGACCGCGTCGGCGGTGGCGAGCACCGGGGCGATGGGTGCGGCCGCGACCGGCGACGGCTGCGGCGTCATCGATGCAAGGTTGGGGGCCACGGACTGGCATGAGGCGAGGGCGGCAGCAGCGGCTGTCGCAAGCAGGAGGCGTAAGCTGGACATGGCCCAAGCTCCTGCACGGGATACGGGTGTCTCGCAATGGCCAAGCCTCCGGCCTATATCGATCGCGATGGCGACCGACAGCGTAGCTTTGACGCAGCCCGATCGACCCGAGCGCCGCCGGTCGGAGACGCCGCGCGTCAATTCGCCGGCGCGCCCGATCCTTGAAGGCGTTGGGCTCGACGCCCCCTTCTTCCAGGACAAGAACCGCGCCTTCTGGTTCCTCCAGGGGTTCGGCTGGAGCGGTTATTTCATCCTCCGTTCGCTGTCCGGCTTCGCCAACAGCATGGGCGCGATGTGGCTTGTCCACACCGCGCTGCTGACCGCCACCGGCTATTCGTTGACCTTGCTGATGGGCGCGCTGTTCCGCCGGCTGATCAAGATGCGGGTGATCTGGACCGCGGTGCTTTCGCTGATCGCGGTGGTGCTCGCCTCGACCATCTTTTCGGTGATCGAAACGTGGAGCTACGCGACCTTCCTGAAGCCGGATTCCCGGCCGATGGGCTTCGAGTATCTCGGCGCGATCCTGCTCAATTTCTCGCTGCTCGCCGCCTGGACGGCGCTTTATTACGGAATCAATTATTACATCCTGCTGGAAGAGCAGATCCACCAGCGGGAGCGGCTGGAAAGTCAGGCGTCGTCGGCGCAGTTGGCGATGCTCCGCTATCAGCTCAACCCACACTTCCTGTTCAACACGCTCAATTCGATTTCGACGCTGGTGCTGCTCAAGCAGACGGAGCGGGCCAACGCGATGCTGGCGCGCCTGTCGTCCTTCCTGCGCTACACCCTGGCCAATGAATCGACGGCGAAAGTGACGCTCGCCCAAGAGGTCGAGACGCTAAAGCTCTACCTCGAGATCGAAAAGATGCGGTTCGAGGATCGGCTCCGCCCGCATTTCAAGATCGAGTCCGAGACGATCGGCGCTCGCCTGCCGTCGCTGTTGCTGCAGCCGCTGATCGAAAATGCGATCAAATATGCGGTCACCCCAAGCGAAGTCGGCGCCGACATCTGGCTGACGGCGCGGCGTGAAGCGCAGTCCGTTCGGATCGAGGTTGCCGACAATGGCAACGGCGAAGGCGCGGACCTTGCAGCGACCCCATCGACCGGCGTCGGCCTTGCCAACATCCGCGAGCGGCTGGCCCAGGCCTATGGAAATTCACACGCGTTTACGACGCGGAAGAACGAACATGGGGGTTTCAGCGTTGTCGTAGAAATTCCCTACGAGAGCGGAGACAAGGACTGATGAGCATCCGGACCATTTTGGTCGATGACGAACCGCTTGCCACACAGGGGCTTCGGCTCCGACTGGAAGCCCATGACGACGTCGAGGTGATCGGCACCGCGGCCAATGGGCGCGAAGCGATCCGCGCGATCAAGACCGACAAGCCCGACCTCGTCTTCCTCGACATCCAGATGCCGGGCTTTGACGGATTTTCGGTCATCCAGGGTCTGATGGAGGTCGAGCCGCCCCTGTTCGTCTTCGTCACTGCTTACGGCGACCACGCGCTTCGCGCCTTCGATGCGCAGGCCGTCGATTATCTGATGAAGCCGGTGGACGAAGACCGACTCGCCTCATGCCTCGACCGGGTGCGGCTGCGCCTGCAGGAAAAGCGGAGCGCGGAGGAAGCCGGCCGGCTCAAGGAAGCGCTTGCGGAACACGCCCCCGAAGCAGCGGAAGAAATGGCCGATGGCGAGCCCGAGGCGCACGCATCGAACCGCTTCGAGAAAATGATCAACATCAAGGACCAGGGGCAGATCTTCCGCGTCGACGTGGACACGATCGAGCGGATCGATGCCGCCGGCGATTACATGTGCATCCAGACCGGCGACAACACGCTGATCCTTCGCGAAACGATGAAGGACCTGGAAAAGCGCCTCGATCCGAGGCGGTTCCAGCGCGTTCACCGCTCGACCATCGTTAATCTCGACCTGGTCCGGCAAGTGAAGCCGCATACCAATGGCGAATGCTTCCTGGTGCTGGACTCCGGCGCGCAAGTGAAAGTCAGCCGAAGCTATCGCGACGTCGTCGCGCGGTTCGTCCACTAAGCCGTTTGCCGCAGCGCGGGCCG
This sequence comes from Sphingomonas sinipercae, assembly GCF_011302055.1. NCBI lineage: Bacteria > Pseudomonadati > Pseudomonadota > Alphaproteobacteria > Sphingomonadales > Sphingomonadaceae > Sphingomonas > Sphingomonas sinipercae. The sequence goes on along the minus strand of NZ_CP049871.1, from coordinate 601,835 downwards.
CGCTGCTACAAGCGCCCGATGATCCAACTCCGCTGGCTTGCCGCCGTCTCCGCCGTCGCGCTTTCTGCTTGCTCGACCGTCACGCCACCGCCTGCCCCAATGCTGGTTGCGACGCCGCCGGTCACCCTCGTCGAGCCGGCCGTCCCAGCCGGTCCGCTCGACCCTGTCGCGCATGAGACCGACGGCCTGGCCAAGCTCGCGCCGATTCAGATGGCCACGGACATCGGTTTCCTCACCGCCGAGGAGCGGCAAGTGGTCAACCTGCTCAACCAGGCCGCCAACCTGATGAGCGAAATCTACTTGCGACAGGTTTTCGCCCCCAATCCGGAAGTGCGCGCCCAGATCGCGGCCAGCAACCTGCCCAACCGGGCGGAATTGCTGCAGAAATTCGACGCCTTCTTTGGGCCGTGGGATCCGATCGATGAGGACAAGCCCTTTTTCGGCAACCTGCCGCGCCCGGCCGGGGCCGGTTTCTACCCGGCCGACCTGACCAAGGAGCAGTTCGAAGCCTATGTCGCCGCCCACCCGGCGGAGGCGGATGCGCTCAACAGCGGCTATACGGTCATCCGGCGGGACGGCGACCGCTTGGTGACCATCCCCTATTCCATTGCCTACAAGCAATGGCTGGAGCCCGCCGCGCAACTGCTCGAACAGGCGGCCGCGATCACCAGCAATGCCAGCTTGAAGAAGTTCCTGTCGCTGCGCGCGCAGTCGTTCCGAACCGACGACTATTTCCAGTCGGAACTGGCCTGGATGGACGTCAAGGACACGCCGATCGAAGTCGCGATCGGGCCGTACGAAACCTACACCGACACGCTCTACGGCCGCAAAACCGCGTTCGAGGCGTTCGTCACGCTGCGCAATCCCAAGGAGAGCGCGGCGCTCGACGTTTACAAGGGCGAACTTCGGGCGATGGAGGGCAACCTTCCGGTCGAAGCCAAATACAAAAATTTCAAGCGCGGCTTTGAATCGCCGATCTCGGTCGTCGACCAGATCCACGGCGGCGGCGACAATGTCCCGGGCGTCCAGACCATCGCCTTCAACCTGCCCAACGACGAGCGGGTGCGCGAGGCCAAGGGCGCGAAGAAGGTCATCCTCGAAAACGTGCTCGGCGCGAAATATGAGCGCATCCTCAAGCCGATGGCGACGCTGGCGCTGGTCCCGGCGGACGCCGCCCATGTCACGCGACGCTACATGTTCCTGGAAACCCTGTTCCACGAGCTGTCGCACAGCCTCGGGCCGGGCAGCATCGTCGTCGATGGCCGGCAGACCACCGTCGACAAGGAACTGAAGGACATCGGCAGCGGCTTCGAGGAAGCCAAGGCGGACGTCATGGGCGCCTACAACGTCATGTTCATGATGGACAAAGGCATCTTGCCCAAGGCCGAGCGCAGCCAGATCCGCGCAACCTATGTCGCGGGCCTGTTCCGGGCGATGCGGTTCGGCGCCAACGAGGCCCACGGCAAGGGCGCGGCGATGCAATATCAGTATCTGCGTAATCACGGCGGCATCGTCTGGGACGAAGCCGCCAAGCGCTTCCGCATCGATCCGACCAAGCTCGATTCCGGAATCCGCACCCTGGTTGGAGGCATCGTCCGGCTGCAGGGCAACGGCGACTATCCGGGCACCAAGGCGTTCCTCGACAAATGGGCGGTGATCGATCCCCAGGCGCAGTCGGTAATCGACAGCATGGCGGCGATCCCGACCGACGTTCGGCCGATCTACCCCGACCGGGTCTGACCTGATTTACTTGTTGTCGTCGAACGGCGCTTGCGGGTCGGTGAACCAGACCCGCAGGATCGCGCCGTTGACCACCTCGTAAGTCGCGCCGGCGTGCATCGGCGGCTTGTTGCTGCCGTCGGTGCAGACCTCCTGGTCGGTGACGAACCTACCTTCGACGATGCGATTGGCGACCCGGCAATGCACTTGCGGGTATTTGGCAAATAGCTTGCCATAGACTTCCCGCATCGTCGCCTTGCCGGACATGCTCGGCTTCGTGTGCGGCAAGTCGAAGATTTGAGCTTCGTCGGCATACGTACCGAGGAAACCGTCCAGGTCGTGCGCATTGTACCGTTCCAGCTGCCGCTGCACGACGCTTTCGGGGGTGTCGGGCAACAACGTGGCCGGATCGATCGCCTTGCCGCGTGACCAGACGGTCGCGATCTTCTGCAAGTTGGCGACGTCGGCGAGCGGGTCGGCGTCGAGCACCAGCACGTCGGCGCGATAGCCGGGCCTGATCAGCCCGATGTCAGGCTTGCTGGCATAGACGAACCCAGCGTCACGCGTTGCTGCGGTCAGAACCTGCGCCGGCGTGAGCCCGGCCGTCGACAGCAACTGGAGCTCGCGATGAATGGCCGGCCCGTGCAACGTGCCGATATTTCCGGCATCGGTGCCGGCGGCCACCCGGACCCCCGAATCAACCAGTGTCTTGGCATTGACCAGGATCTGCTTGATGCTGCTCGGCGGAAGCAGGCCCGCAACCTTCTCCGCAAAGGCTGCCGGAATTTCGTAAAGCGACTGGATGATAACTGGGTCGCCCAGCTTGCGCTCGATCGGCAGCAGTTCCGGCCGCCCCTTGAAGGCGTCGCCATAGCCCTCTCCGACCACAGCGGTCGTCACGTAAACGTGATTGCCGGCCTTGAGGTCGCCGATGAATTTGGGCGTGAGGGCGGCATCGTCGACGCTGTGCACCAGGATGTCGGCGCCACCGTCCAGCGCCGCCTGCGCGTTTAAAAGCTCAGTCGCATGCACCGCTACGCGGACGCCGGCGGGATGGGCGACTGCGACGACCGCGCGAGTGATGTCGCGAAGCTTCGCAGCACCGCTTGCGCCGGACCCAATGCCCCAAATCTTGATCAGCTCAGGTTTGTAGGCGAGCTGCGCCCGCGCCAGGCGCTGCGCTTCCTCGACATTGGCGGCGGAAATGATCGGCCGGTCGTCGACGCCAAGGTGCTTTTGCGGTTCGGTGGGTTCGGTCGCGATCAGCGGTCCGGCGACCGCCACGCGCGGCGCTCGTCCGCTCGCCATCGCGCGACGCCGCACTTCGAAATTCCATAACGGGCCGCCGGCATCGACGACGGTGGTGACGCCGCTGGCTAGGTAGCGGGCGAAGGTTTCGTCGAGCCGCGCCTTCGACCGCTCGATATCCTTGGCGTAAGGCACGACCTTGGTGAGGTCGACCCCATCGGGACGCGTGTACAGCCCGCCCGATTGGAAGAAATGCACGTGCGCGTCGATGAGGCCAGGGGTCAGCCACTTGCCCGACACATCGACGCGTGTTGCGCCCTTGGGTATCGCGACGGTCGAGCGCGGCCCGGTGGCGAGGATCCTGTCGCCCTGCAGCAGGATAACGCCGTCCTTGATCGCCGCACCGCCATTGCCGTCGACGATGGTGCCGCCGACGAGCGCCGTCACCTGCGGCGCCGCGGTTGCCGCCGGTGCAGCGATACCCGCTAGGATCGCCCAAAGCAGAATGCGCTTCATTGTCCGCCCTCCCCCAATTGACGTCATTAAGCATCATCCGGGCTTACCCGGCTAGAGGCCAATGTCTTCGCCTTCGCGCAGGTGCTAATAGCCGGCCTCGGTTCGCAGGAGACCCACATGACAAGCAAGTTCGAGACATTCGCGACGCTGCACGTGCCCGGCGACCCGGTCGTGCTTTACAACATTTGGGACGTCGGCAGCGCGCTTGCCGTGGTCGAAGCGGGCGCGAAGGCGCTTGCGACCGGAAGCCATCCCGTCGCCGACGCCAACGGCTTTGCCGATGGGGAGCAGGTGCCGATCGATTTTGCCTTGGCGAATGCGAAGCGGATCGTTGACGCAGTCGCGCTTCCGGTAACGATCGACTTCGAAGGCGCTTATTCAACGGATCCGGAGGAGGGCGGGCGCAATGTCGCCCGTCTCGCCGCTACCGGCGCAGTCGGCTGCAACTTCGAAGACCAGGTTATCGGCGGCGAAGGGCTTCACCCGCTCGACCTGCAATGCCGCAGGATCGAGGCCATCCGGAGCGCCGTTGGCGAGTCGTTCTTCATCAACGCGCGCACGGACCTGTTGCTGAAGACGCAGGACCATGGCGATGCGGTGATCGATCAGGTCATCGAACGCGGCAAGGCCTTCGCCGGTGCCGGCGCAAACGGCTTCTTCGTCCCGCGCCTCGCCGACCCGCGCCAGATCGAGCGCATCGTTCGCGAGGTGCCGTTACCGCTCAACGTCATCGCCTTCCCCGGCGCGCCTTCAAAGTCCGAATGGGCCAGCGCCGGCGTCGCCCGCATCAGCCACGGCCCGTTCCCGCACAAGGCACTGATGAAGCAGCTCCAGGACGCTGCCCGCGCGGCGATCGTTTAGACCCGGGCCCTTCGCCACCACTTGCGTCGCACCGCGCCGGATTTCAGCACGTTGCGGCGGAACAGGCGGGCCGCGAACATCAGGATCGCGGCGACGCACAGCAATTGCCAGGCAAGCGCAGCCACGTGGGGAAGCAGCCCGGGCAGCTCGGCCGCACGCCCAAGCATGACGTAGGGAGAGGACAGCGGGAACAGCGTCGCGGCGAGCGCCAGCGTGCTGTCCGGCTGGCCGACGGTCGCCGATGCAAGGGCGAAGATCAGCACTTGCGCCATCGTCACCGGCATCGACAGTGTCTGCACTTCGCGGACGCTGTTCGCTTGCGCGCCAATGCCCAGGAAGACGGAGCCGAGCAGCAAGTAACTCATCGCAAAATAGGTCAGCGCCAGCACCGCGAAGACGCTCCAGCCGACTGCCGGCGCCGGAATCGCCGCGAAGCCCTTGGCCGAGAAGATGGCGATCGCGAGCGCCCCAGCCGATCCCCAGACGGCGATGCCGACGAATGATGTCGCGAGCATTGCGAGCAGCTTGCCGAGGAAGATGGCGTCGACCGGGATTGCCGCGGCAAGTACCTCGATCACTTTGTTCGATTTCTCCTCGATCAGCTGCGACAGGGTCATCCCGGCAAGCAGGATGGTGAGGACGAACAGCAGGCCCTGCCCGACGCGCGCGGTCACTGCCCGCGCCGCGGTGACGCTGGCCTGCGAAGTGCCGGTGCTGGTGACTTGGACGGCGACCTTCGGCGGCGCCGGCTTGCGGGCGTTGGCGACGATCAGCCGCAGCTGGCTGGCGACGATGCCGTCGGGTGCGACGGCGCCGGTCAGCCGCGGTGCGGAGACGCCGCCTTCCAGTACCGCGACGATCGGCGGCTGATGCTGGCCGAGCAGCCGCTGCCGCAGTCCAGCCGAGTCGCCATCAGGGTCGAACCGCCGCAATTCGATCAGCCGAGCGCCCGCGAATGCAGACGCGGCTTCGCTGCGCGCTTGCTCCATCGCCGCGAACTCGGCGGGGGGCGCGACCACCGCGACGATCAGCCGCTCGGGCTTGGTATCGCCGCTGCCGATGCTGCCGAAGATGGCCCCGACTAGCACTGGGAACAGCGGGCCGATCAGGAACAGCAGGAAGGCGCGCGACATGACCGTCGCGGTGAAGTCGCGGCGGGCAATGACGAGGGCGGCGCGCAGCATTTCCACGCTCAGGCGGCCTGTTCCATTGCGACCGCCGCGGGATGACCGGCGATGGCGACGAAGGCGTCGTGCAACCCGGGCCGCTCGATCGCCAGCGTCTCTATCCCTGCTCCGTTGTCCAGCAGCGCCCGAAGCAAAGGCTCGGGCCCGCTTTCGGGCAGCTCGAAAATCCATTCCTTGCCCTCGCGGCGGGCATTGGCCGGAAACGCTCGGCGCCACGGGCCGTCCACTTCCCGGGTCCGCAGCCGGACGATCGGACGCAGCCGCGCGCGGGCCTCGTCGACGCTGCCTTCGAACGCGACCCTGCCGCTGGCGATTATGGCCACCCGCTCGCACAGCCGCTCGGCATGGGCGATGACGTGGGTCGAAAAGATGATCGTCGCGCCGCCGGCCGCCTCCGAGCGTATCAGCCGCTCGAGCTTGCCCTGGTTGATCGCATCGAGCCCGGAGAACGGTTCGTCGAGCACGATCAGGCGCGGGCGGTGGACCAGCGTGCCAAGCAGCTGGACGGTCTGCGCCATGCCCTTGGACAGTGTCCGGATCGGCTTGCGGCCCCAATCGCCGAGTCCGTGGTCGAGCAGCAGCTGGTCGCCGCGCCTCCGGGCTTCGGCAAGCGGCAGGCCACGCAGCGCGCCCATGAACGCGATCGCTTCGCGCGCCTGCATCGATGGGTACAGGCCCCGCTCCTCCGGCAGGTAACCGACCAGCTTCGCCGCATCGATCGGCCGCTTGTACCCGAGCACGGTCACTTCACCCCCGGACGGGTCGATGATCCCCAGCAGCATCCGCAAGGTCGTCGTTTTGCCCGCGCCGTTGGGTCCGAGCAGCCCGTAGATCGAGCCCGCGGGCACCGACAGGCTGACGCCGTCGACCGCCCGCGTTTCGGCGAAATCCTTGATGAGGCCCGTCGCCTCGACAGCGGTGCCGCTGGCCCCCATGGGCCGGCGTGGTAGAGTCGGCCCGGTAAATGGCAAGTTTAGAACAGGAAATTCGGGACAAGGCGCGCGAGCTCGGCTTCGTCGCATGCGGCTTCGCGCGCGCCGACGCCGTGCCCGAGGCCGGTGCGAACCTGCTCCGCTGGATCGAGGACGGCCGCCACGGCAGCATGGAATGGTTCGAAGCGCGCGCCCATCACCGCGTCGCCCCGACCGCGTTGTGGCCGGAAGCCCGGTCGGTCATCGCGCTGGGCATGAGCTATGCGCCGGACCGCGACCCGCGGGCACTGGCCAACCAGCCGTCGGCCGGCCGGATTTCGGTCTACGCGCAGGGCGGCGACTATCACAAGACGGTGAAAAAGGCGCTGAAGGCGCTCGGCCGCTGGCTCGCGGACCGCCACGGCGGCCAGCTCAAGGTCTTCGTCGATACCGCCCCGGTCATGGAAAAGCCGCTGAGCGCCGCCGCCGGCATCGGCTGGCAGGGCAAGCACACCAACCTCGTTTCACGCCAGCACGGCAGTTGGCTGTTCCTCGGCGTCGTCATGACCAGCCTTGAGCTGCAGCCGGACCAGCCGGCCCCGATCACTTGCGGCAGCTGCAGGCGTTGCCTCGATGCGTGCCCGACGAATGCCTTCGACGGCCCGCACCGCATCGATGCCCGCAAATGCATATCCTACCTGACGATCGAACATGCCGGGCCGATTCCGGAGGAAAATCGCGCCGCGATCGGCAACCGGATTTATGGCTGCGACGACTGCCTGGCCGTCTGCCCCTGGAACAGTTTCGCGACCAGCGCGGCGGCGAACCGCGCCTTCATCGGCAGGGAAGAATTGAAGGCGCCCCCGCTCGCTGACCTCCTCAAGCTCGACGATGCGGCCTTCCGGGCGATGTTTTCGGGATCTCCGATCAAGCGGATTGGCGTCAACCGGATGATCCGCAATTGCCTGGTTGCGGCGGGAAACAGCGGCGATGGGGCGTTGATCGAGGCGGTCCGTCCCCACCTGCAAAGCGAAGACCCGGTGGTCGCCGATGCCGCAACGTGGGCAATGGCCGCGCTTCAGGGCCCTTCGAAGGAGTGCAGGCAGGCACCCTGGTCAACCGACGCCAGCGAGCGGTTGCGCGCGTCGACATAGGTCACGCGAAGCGGCGCCGCAGCGCCGGGCGGCGGATAGAGGTAGGCGTCGAGCACGCATTCGGCATTGCGGAACTGCAGCTTGAGGCTGCTCCCTTCGCGGATCTGGAGTGCCGGGGAGCCGAGCTGCTGGACCAGTTCCTGCGGAGTCAGGCCGATGATCGGGCCATGCACGTGCTGCGATGACGGGGAAGGCTGCGGCTGCGGCCCCGACACCGGGGGCCGGGAAGCGCAGGCGGAAAGCATAAGGGAAACGAGGGCAACGAGGAGGAAACGCATCGCCGGACCATGGCCGGAGCCATGCTGGGAGGCAAGGTTGCGATAGCGCGCCGCGCCAGCTAGGCGGCCGCCTTCCCTTTCCCGGAGATCCGAATGCCCGACAAACGCCTGGACGTGCTCGCCATCGGCAACGCCATCGTCGATGTGATCGCCGATTCCAGCGACGCCTTCATCGCCGAGCAAGGGCTCGACAAGGGCGGCATGCGGCTGATCGACGAGGCCGAGGCCGAGCGCCTGTATGGCGCCATGGGCCCGGGCCGCGAACTGAGCGGCGGGTCGGCCGGGAACACGGCGGCTGGCGTCGCGGCGCTTGGATTAAGGGCGGGCTTCATCGGCCAGGTCGCCGACGACCAGCTTGGCGCCATTTATCGCCACGACATTCGCAGCCTGGGGGTCGAATTCGATACGCCGGCGCGGTCCGATGTCGGGGCGACCGCCCGCTCGCTGATCCTGGTTACGCCCGACGCGCAGCGGACGATGAACACCTTCCTCGGCGCGGCGCAGCGGCTCGATTCCTCGTCGGTCCCCGCCGACCTGATCGCGTCGGCGCAGATCCTCTACGTCGAAGGCTATCTGTGGGACCCGGAGGAACCGCGCGCCGCGATCGAGCAGGCGTTCGACCATGCGCGTGCAGCCGGGACCAGGATTGCCTTCACCCTGTCCGACAGCTTCTGCATCAGCCGTCACCGCGCCGATTTCCTGCGCCTGATCGATGACGGGCGGATCGACATCCTGTTCGCCAATGAGGCGGAAATCACCGAGCTTGCGGGGGTCGCCGACTTCGACGCCGCCGTCGACCAGACCGCGGCCAAGGTCCCGTTGCTGGTGGTCACGCGCAGCGAAAAGGGCGCGGTCGCCGTGCGCGGCGGCGAGCGCGCGTCGGTGAACGCCGAACCAATCGAGAAGCTGGTCGACACCACCGGCGCCGGCGACCTGTTCGCCGCCGGCTTCCTTGCCGGCGAAGCGCTCGGTAAGCCGCTCGAGCAATCTCTCCGGCTTGGCGCCATCGCCGCCGCCGAGGTTATCCAGCATTACGGCGCACGGCCGGAGCTGGACTTGGCCGCGCTGGCCAGCGACCTGTTGTCATAGAAAAAGGGCGGCGCCGTCGCCGGCACCGCCCCCTTCATTCGATTCACCGGACCTAGCGGCCGGCGTCTTCGCCGCCCACGCCCGCAACCGTGGGTTCCAGTTGGTCGACATAGTCTTCCGGAACCTCGATGATTCCACGACCCAGGTGGCTGTTGCGACGGCTGTAGAGGAAATAGATTACCAACCCGATCGCGCCCCAGATGGGCAGGACCAGCATGGCCGCCGTCGGCAAGTTGAAGAACAGGAACAGGCAGCCCAGGATCGTGAGCGGGCCGACGATGATCAGGCCCGGCACGGTGAATGCCCGCTTGCGGCCACCATCGGTGCGGCGAAGGACCATCACTGCAACCGCCACCATCAGGAAGGCGTAGAGCGTTCCGGCATTGGCGATGTCGGCAAGCTGGCCGACCGGAAGGAAGGCGGCGGCGACCGCCACGACTACACCGGTGATCGCGGTGATCACGTAAGGCGTCTTCCACTTCGGGTGCACCTTGCTCCAGCTTTCCGGAAGCAGGCCATCACGCGCCATCACGAAGAAGATCCGGGTCTGCCCAAACAGCAGGATCAGGATGACCGAAGGCAGCGCCAGGATCGCGGCGTAACCGACAGCGTTGCCGACCTTGCCGAAGCCGATCGTCCGAAGGACGTGGGCAAGCGCCTCGTTCGAGCAGACCAGCGCTTCCTTGAATTGCGGCATCGCGCATTGGCGGGCGAGTTCTTCGGAACCGGCCGGGAACGGGACCCCGTTGGGCCCCATGATCGGCTGGCCGCCGGTCGGCATCGCGCCGATCGCGCCGGCCGCAACCAGGATGTAGACGACGGTGCAGAACAGCAGCGAGCCGACCAGGCCGATCGGCACGTTGCGCTGCGGGTTCTTGGTTTCTTCGGCTGCCGTCGAAACCGCGTCGAAGCCGACGTAGGCGAAGAAGATCGTCGCCGCCGCGCCAACCGCGCCGACCCCGGTTCCGAAGCCGCCGAAGACACCGGCGGGAAGGAATGGATTGAAGTGCTCCATGTTCACGCGCGGCAGCGTCAGGGCGAGGAAGGCAGTCAGTGCTCCCAGCTTGATCGCAACCAGCACCGCATTGACCTTGGCGCTCTCGCTGGTGCCGATCATCAGCAACCAAGTGACGAGCAGAGCGATGACCATCGCCGGCAGGTTGATGAACCCGCCGGGAGCGCCGCCCAGGGCCAGCGGCCCGGCGGTCAGGTAGGCCGGCAAGGCTATCCCGAACGTTTCTTTGAGGATCGTCCCGGAGAAGAAGCCGGACCAGCCGACCGACACCGCCGAGGCGGCGATGGCATATTCAAGCACCAGCGCCCAGCCGACCGTCCAGGCGAGAAACTCGCCCATCGTCGCATAAGTGTAGGTGTAGGCGGACCCCGCGACCGGGATCATCGCCGCGATTTCGGCGTAACAAAGCGCGGCAACGATGCAGACCGCACCGGCAATGACGAATGCCAGCATCAGGCCCGGCCCCGCCTTCTGCGCGCCGGCAGCGGTCAGCACGAAGATGCCCGTGCCGATGATGCAGCCGATACCGAACAGGGTCAGCTGGATCGCCCCCAGCGATCGATGCAGCGACTTTCTTTCAGCGGTTGCGAGGATTGCGTCGAGTGGTTTGACGCGGCCGAATAGTCCTCCGCGCGGTGCTGATGTCGCCATTCAATGACCCCTTTATGGCGGTTGATTTTGCGCGGAGCCTAGCGGCTGCTTCTGACCGCGCAATCCCCCTTAGCGGGCAAGCATCGGGCCCAGGGGCTGGCCGCCAAAGATGTGGACGTGCAGGTGCGGAACCTCCTGCCCCGCGCGCTTGCCGGTATTGGCCAGCAACCGATATCCCTGCACGACCAACTGCTGCTCCCGCGCAACCTTGCCAATCGCCCGCACGAAGCCGGCCAATTCAGCATCGGACGCGCGCTCGCTGAAATCGTCCCACGAGACGTATTTTCCCTTCGGGACGACCAGCACATGGACGGCCGCCAGCGGGTTGATGTCATGGAAGGCGAGCGCGAACTCGTCTTCATAGACCTGCTTGCACGGCAGGTCCCCGCGCAGGATGCGGGCGAAAATGTTGTCGTCGTCATAAGGCTTGGTCGGATCGACGGGCATTCGACAGGACTCCGCTTGACCGGTGTGGCCTGCTCGTTACCACCGGAGTGGATGACCGGCGAGACACCCGAAAGCCTTATCCCCTACGATGAAATCGTGCAGGAGGCGCTGCGCGACGTCGTTGGGCGCGTCCTTGGCAAGGTCGAAAAGGCCGGCGCGCTTCCGGGCGACCACCATTTCTATATCACCTTCAACACGCGGATGCCCGGCGTCGCCATCCCCAAGCACCTGGCCGAACGCTTTGCCGAAGACATGACTATCGTCATCCAGCATCGCTACTGGGACCTGAAGGTGGAGGAGGATGCGTTCAGCGTCGGCCTGTCCTTTGGCGGAGTGCCGTCGACCCTTCGCGTGCCGTTCGCGGCGGTGACGGATTTCGTCGATCCGGCGGTCGATTTCAGCCTGAAGTTCCAGGCCAATGCAGTCGATCCCGAGCACGAAGACCATGAGCATGCCGAAAATGACGAGCCCGGCGCCGGTCCCGCGGTGGACGACGGCTCAAACGTCGTAAGCATCGACTTTAAGCGCAAGAAATAGCCCCGCCGACTCCACGCGGGGCATGACGAGCGGCACTTTCGCCGCTAGGCGCGGCCGGAAAATCAACAGCTGGATGCCGCCTGTCGCGGCACGACGGAGGATCGATGGTCAGCACCCGCACCGAAACCGACAGCTTTGGCCCGATCGAGGTGCCGGCTGACGCCTATTGGGGCGCGCAGACGGAGCGATCGATCGGCAACTTCCCCTTCGGCCCGCGTGAGCAGATGCCGGCCGAGCTGATCCACGCGTTGGGCTTTATCAAACAGGCGGCGGCGCGGGTGAACGCGCGCGCGGGAATCCTCGACCCGCAATTGGCCGAAGCGATCCAGCAGGCGGCCGGCGAAGTCGCGCGCGGCGACCTCGACAGCCAGTTCCCGCTGGTCATCTGGCAAACCGGATCCGGCACGCAATCGAACATGAATGCGAACGAAGTCATTGCCGGCCGCGCCAACGAGCGCCTCACCGGCAGCCGGGGCGGCAAGGAGCCGGTCCACCCCAACGATCATGTCAATAAAAGCCAGTCGTCCAACGACAGCTTCCCGACGGCAATGCATGTGGCCGCCGCGCGATCGCTCAACAGCAAGCTGCTGCCGGCCGCGCGGGCGATGCGCGACCAGCTTTCCAAGCTTGCGGCCAAGTGGGATTCGATCGTCAAGATCGGCCGCACCCACATGCAGGACGCGACTCCGCTGACACTGGGCCAGGAATTTTCCGGTTATGCCGCGCAGGTCGAAGCGAACCTGGCTCGGTTGGAGGAGCTTCTCCCCCGCATCTATCGGCTGGCGCAGGGCGGCACCGCGGTCGGCACCGGCCTCAACACGCCGGACGGGTTCGCCCAGGCGTTCGCCAAGGAAATCGCGAACCTGACCCGCCTTCCGTTCACCTCCGCGCCCAACAAGTTCGCGGAGATGGCGGCGCACGACACGATGGTCGAGCTGTCGGGGGCGATGAATACCTTCGCGGTATCGCTGACCAAGATTGCCAACGACATCCGGCTCATGGGCTCGGGCCCGCGGTGCGGCATCGGCGAGCTGCAGCTTCCGGAAAACGAGCCGGGCAGCTCGATCATGCCGGGCAAGGTCAATCCGACCCAGGCTGAGATGCTGACGATGGTGGCTGCGCAGGTCATGGGCAATCACGTCGCCGTCACCATCGGCGGGATGCAGGGGCATCTGGAGCTCAACGTGTTCAAGCCGCTGATCGGCGCCAACGTGATCCGCTCGATCAACCTGCTTGCGACCGGCATGGACAGCTTCCGCGAACGTTGCCTCGAAGGCCTGAAGCCCGACGAAAAGCGGATCGGCGAACTGCTCGACCGCTCGTTGATGCTCGTCACCGCGCTGGCGCCGGAGATTGGCTACGACAATGCGACTGCAATCGCGAAGCACGCCCACAAGAACGGGCAAACGCTGAAGGAGGCCGGCCTGGAACTGAAGCTGGTTGACGCGGAGACGTTCGACCGGGTCGTCAAGCCGGAGCTGATGATCGGCCGCTGACTTCTTTAGGGCAGTTGCACGTTCACCCGAATGCCGATGGTGTCGATGCCCGGGTTCTGTCCGCTGAAGATGGTCGCATGGCTAAGGTGGACGATGCTCGCCTCGGCGGTCACTCGGGGTGACACCCTGACGCCGACTCCAAGCTCCGGCTCGAACAGGATCCGCGACCCGAATTCGATCTTGTCATTGCTCGGGTCGTCGAACCTGGCCGTGCTGCCGGTGTGAACGGCAATCCCAAGGCCGGGCCGCACGTAGACCTGGTCGCCGAACTTCATCGACAGGCCGGCGGCAATGAAACTGGTGTTGCCGCGGCTATTCACCTGCCCGAAGATGTGCGGCTGCAGCGATTTGCCGAACAGGCGGCCGATGCCGTCGCCGCGCCAGCCGATCTGGCCGTCGATGCCGTTTTCCGGGTCGCCGCCAAGGGTGAAGGGCGTATCGACGCCGTGGACGTAGGCGCCGGCGAACACTTCGCTGGCGTGCGCGGGAACGGCGGCGAGCGAAATTGCCGCTGCTCCACAAAACGAAACGAGGCTGAACGAAAATTTGCGCATGATGCCTAAACCCCGGGAGTTGATGTTTGTGCCTAGCCTGCCTGCCACGCGCGGATGGAATCGTTTGGCGACAGCAACATCCAGACGTTCAACGTCAGGTTGTCGCGGATTACGAACAGCGGGACAAGCTCCAGCAGCAGGACCGCCGCCACCGCGCCCCACAGCGGCAGCTTGCGGGCGGCAAGGAAGCCGACCGCCATCATCGCGATATCGCTCATCGAGTTGATCACCGCATCGCCGGTGTAGCCGAGCGCGACCGTCGCCTGCCGATAGCGGTCGATCACCATCGGCGTGTTCTCGGCGATTTCCCAAGCCGCCTCCACGGCAAGCGCAAGTGCTAAGCGGGTTCCGACCGGCGCCCGGCGCGCCACCAACCACAGGAAGCCGTAGAACAGAAAGCCGTGGACGATATGGCTGGCGCTATACCAGTCGCTCAGCATCTGGCTGGTTCTCGGGCCCGCAGCGTCCGCCTCCCACAGCGCGACCGTGCCGCAGGTACAAATCGGCGGGCGGCCCATCGCCAGCAGGACCGCTGCCGCGATTGCCGCGACTGCCGCCGCTACCAACCAGTGTTTCCCCCGCATCGTCCGCGCCTTAACATAAGCAAGCGGCTTGCAAAGCGCAGCGAACCGACTCATCACCGCGATCATGCTGCGCGCTTATGGCCCGGGCTGCGACGGAAGCGTCGTTGACGCCGCCCACAAATCGATCCCGCTCGGGGCGACCTGGATCGACCTTGAATCGCCAACCCGCGCCGAGGAAGAATTGGTCGAGCGCTGCGTCGGCCTGGAAATCCCCACGCAAGAGGACCTTCGAGAAATCGAGCCATCGAGCCGCCTCTATGAATATAAAGGCGCGCTCTACATGACGATCAGCGTCATCCACGGCATCGAGGCGGATGAGCCGGCGTCTTCACCGGTCGGCTTCGTGCTCACGCCCAAGCGACTGGTTACGGTCCGTTACGTCGATCCAAAGCCGGTGCGCGCCTTCGCCGACCATATCGGGCGCGATCCGGAAATGGCGAGCGATGCCTTGTCCGTCCTGTGCGGATTGCTCGACGCTATCGTCGACCGCCTCGCCGACGAGTTGGAAAATCTGAGCACTGAAATCGAAAAGATTGCCGGCCACATCTTCGCGCCGACGATCGATACGAGGCGAATTCCGGCGGGTCGCCTGACCGTGCTGCTCAACCGCATCGGGCGCGCCCAGGTGTTGTTGGCGAAGATCCGCGAAACCGAAACCAGCACCAGCAGGATGCTCAATTTCCTGAGCGCCGCCAAAGCCCTCCGCATGAGAAAGGCGGCCGACGCCCGCGAACGGCTAACCAGCCTTGCGACGGATACCGAGTCGCTGAGCGACCACAGCGCATTTCTCGCCAATCACCTTTATTTCATGCTCGACGCATCGGTCGGATTGATCAGCATCGAACAGAACGCCGCGATGAAGTTGTTCTCCTGGGCGGCGCTGGTGTTCCTGCCGCCAACGCTGATCGCTGGCGTTTACGGCATGAACTTTGAACATATGCCGGAACTCCGCTGGATCTTCGGCTACCCAATGGCGCTCGGGCTGATGGTCGCCAGCGGGATCATTCCGTTGTGGTATCTGCGCCGGCGCGGCTGGATTTAGACCGCAGTTCCAGCCTCACTCTTCGATGAGCGGGATGGCGGGCGAATCCGACGGCGGCATCGTGCGCTTGCGGGCCAAGGCGCTATAGGCGAGCGCCAGCTGCCCGGCGACTTCCACATCCTCATCCGCGTCCTTGCGAAACGCAGCCGCCCTCTCCTCAGCGGCGCGGCGGCGAAAATAGTCGCTGTCGTGCGTCATTTTCGGTCACCTTCCAAAGCCACGTTCATCTGTCCGAAAGGTTTAGCAGGTGCTTCCGGCGGCTTGGAGTCACTCGCCCGCATTCCGGCTCGCGGCGACTTCGGTTCGGCGCAGCAACGGCGCTTTGCGGCGAGCCTGCCCGCTTGCTAAGGGGGCCGGGACGCCGATTTCGGCACGCCCACACCAAGGACAATCGATGATCCCTACCGGCCAGGACAGCCTCAGCACGCGTTCAACGCTGACCGTCGGCGCAAAGAGCTACGCTTATTATTCGCTTGAGAAAGCGGCGCAGTCGCTCGGCGACATTTCGCGCCTGCCGTTTTCGATGAAGGTGCTGCTCGAAAACCTGCTCCGCTTTGAAGACGGCGATACGGTCACGAAGACCGACCTCGAAGCGCTTGCAGAATGGATCAAAGAGCGCCGGATCAATCGCGAAATTCAATACCGACCTGCCCGCGTGCTGATGCAGGACTTTACCGGGGTTCCCGCGGTCGTGGACCTCGCCGCGATGCGCGACGCGATGAAGCAGCTTGGCGGCGATCCGCAGAAGATCAATCCGCTCGTCCCGGTCCACTTGGTGATCGATCACAGCGTCATGGTCGACGAGTTCGGCACGCCCAAGGCTTTCGAGCGCAACGTCGAATACGAATATGAGCGCAACGCCGAGCGCTACGAGTTCCTCAAATGGGGCGCGGAAGCGTTCGACAACTTCAAGGTCGTCCCGCCCGGCACCGGCATCTGCCACCAGGTGAACCTCGAATATATCGCGCAGTGCGTCTGGACCTCCGCGGACCAGAACGGAGAGACCGTCGCTTATCCCGACACCCTGGTGGGCACCGACAGCCACACGACCATGGTCAACGGCCTGGGCGTGCTTGGCTGGGGCGTTGGCGGGATCGAGGCCGAGGCGGCAATGCTCGGCCAGCCAGTGTCCATGCTGGTGCCCGAAGTCGTCGGCTTCCGCCTGTCCGGCGAGCTCAAGGAAGGCATTACGGCCACGGACCTGGTGCTGACCGTGACGCAGATGCTTCGCGCCAAGGGCGTCGTCGGCCGCTTCGTTGAATTCTACGGACCTGGCCTCGACAATTTGCCGCTCGCCGACCGCGCGACCATCGCCAACATGGCGCCGGAATATGGGGCGACGTGCGGGTTCTTCCCGATCGACGAGCGGACCATCGACTATCTCAAGCTCACCGGCCGCGAGGACGAGCGGATCGAACTCGTCCGCGCTTATGCGCAGGCGCAGGGAATGTGGCGCGATGCGTCGGCCCCGGAGCCGGTGTTCACCGACACGCTCGAGCTCGACATGGCCACGATCGAGCCGTCGCTTGCCGGCCCGAAGCGGCCGCAGGACCGCGTGTTGCTGAGCGACCTCGACGACCAGTTCAATGCCGAGCTGGAAACGACCTACCACAAGTCTGCCGATCCGCGCGTTCCGGTCGAGGGGATGGATCACGACCTGGGCAATGGCGACGTCGTCATCGCCGCCATCACCAGCTGCACCAACACGTCGAACCCATCGGTGCTGATCGGCGCGGGCCTCATTGCGCGCAAGGCGCGGGAGAAGGGCTTGCAGGTCAAGCCGTGGGTGAAGACGAGCCTTGCGCCTGGAAGCCAGGTCGTCACCGATTACCTGACCGAAAGCGGGCTTAGCGAAGACCTCAACGCCCTTGGCTTCGACCTTGTCGGTTACGGCTGCACCACGTGCATCGGCAACAGCGGTCCGCTGCCGGAGCCGATCTCCAAGGCAGTCAACGAGAACGACCTGGTCGCCGTCAGCGTGCTTTCGGGCAACCGCAACTTCGAAGGGCGGGTGTCGCCCGATTGCCGCGCCAATTACCTCGCCTCGCCGCCGCTGGTGGTCGCCTACGCGCTCAAGGGCACGGTGCGTTCCGACATGGTCAACGAGCCGATCGGCACCGCGACCAACGGCGAGCCGGTGTTCCTCAAGGACATCTGGCCGTCGAACGCGGAGATCCGCGCGCTGATCGACGCCCACGTCCACTCGCAGATGTTCCGCAGCCGCTACGCCGACGTCTATCGTGGCGACGAGCGCTGGCAGGCGATCGAGGTCACGGGCGGCGAGACCTACGCCTGGCCGGCTGGCTCCACCTACATCCAGAACCCGCCTTACTTCACCGGCATGACGATGGAGGCAGTCGCCCCCGGCGACATCGACCGCGCCCGCCCGCTGGCGGTGTTCGGCGATTCCATCACCACCGACCACATTTCGCCGGCCGGCGCGATCAAGCCAGACAGCCCGGCCGGGCGCTACCTGCTCGACCACCAGGTCAGCCGCGGCCAGTTCAACAGCTACGGGTCGCGGCGCGGCAATCACCAGGTGATGATGCGCGGGACGTTCGCCAACATCCGCATCCGCAACCGGATGCTCGACGACGTCGAAGGCGGGTTCACCCGCTACGCCCCGACCTGCGAGACGATGCCGATCTATGACGCGGCAATGCATTACAAGCAGGACAACCGTCCGCTGGTGGTCATCGCTGGCAAGGAATATGGCACCGGCTCGTCGCGCGACTGGGCAGCCAAGGGCACCGTTCTGCTCGGCGTCCGCGCGGTCATCGCGGAAAGCTTCGAGCGCATCCACCGTTCGAACCTGGTCGGAATGGGCGTCCTTCCGCTCCAGTTCCGCGACGGCGAAAGTGCTGAGACGCTTGGTCTCACCGGCCATGAGAAATATTCGATCGGCGGCATCGCCGAGCTTCAGCCACGGCAGGATATCGAAGTGCGCGTCACTCCGGACGAAGGGGACGAGTTCACCTTCACCGCCCGCTGCCGCATCGACACCTACAACGAGCTGGAATATTTCAAGGCCGGCGGCATCCTGCAGTACGTGCTGCGAAGGCTGGCGTCCTGAGCGTCACCGAACTTGCGGTGGAGGTCGCCGGCTGGGGCGGGGCAGCGTTGATCCTAGGCGGCTACACCCTGCTCTCGACGCGGCGGCTAACCGGCGAATCGCCGTTGTTTCATTGGATGAACCTGTTCGGTGCGCTGGGCTTCGTGGTGAACGGCTGGTGGCACGGCGCGATTCCCGCCGCGGCGATGAACGTCGTCTGGGCCGGGATCGCCATCTACGCGCTCATTCGGGTGACGGGCAAAGCGCGGGCCGGAGCCACGCCGGGATAATCGCCTGCGCCGGGATCGCTTCGATCCGGGCGTGCACCACGGTCAGGTCGAGCGCGGGATAAGCCATCCGCACCCGGTCACCATCGTAGTCGCGCACCACGACCAGCCGGCGGTTGATCTTGCTCCGCCAGTTCATTCGCGCGGTATTTTCCTGGCCGACGAAGCACCCCTTGGTGAAGCTGACGCCGTTCAGCTCGGCCGCATTGGATTCCAGCCAGAGCAGGTCGCCCACTTCCGCCCGCCCTTCGCACACGCCGAGGCCGAGACGATGGTCGAGCCAACCGTCGGCGGCTTCGCCTGCCGGGCCGAGCCAGCGCCGGCCAAGTTCCGGCAAGCGGGGATCGGCGACCCCCTCGCCGCCATCGGGCGACCAGTGCACCGCCAGGCTTTCGTCCCGAGCGATCGTGATCGGCCGCCGCAGCCGGTAGATCGAAAGTCGCTTGATCAGCTCGTCCGCCGCTTCGCGCTCGCAATCGAGCAGCACATCGTCGCCGTCGTCCCAGACCAGGAAGTCGAACAGGCACTTGCCCTGCGGATTCAGCAATCCGGCCCACACCGGCAGCGCGGCAGTGATGTCGCTGGTGACCAGGCCCTGCACGAAGTCGCGCACCCCCTCGCCGGACAGGCGGACGAGTACGCGGTCGGCCAAAGTCGTCGGGCGGGTGGTAGCAGCCATGTCCCTTAGCTAAGGAGCCGGCGTGGCATTGCAAACGCTGACCATCCGCCGCCCCGACGATTGGCACGTGCACCTTCGCGACGGCGACATGCTGCGCCAGGTCGCGCCCTTCACCGCGCGCCAGTTCGCCCGCGCGATCATCATGCCGAACCTGACGCCGCCGGTCACTTCGGTCGATGCCGCCGCTGCCTATCGCGATC
The DNA here is from genome assembly GCF_011302055.1 of Sphingomonas sinipercae. Taxonomy (NCBI): domain Bacteria; kingdom Pseudomonadati; phylum Pseudomonadota; class Alphaproteobacteria; order Sphingomonadales; family Sphingomonadaceae; genus Sphingomonas; species Sphingomonas sinipercae. The sequence continues at coordinate 582,328 of NZ_CP049871.1, read as the reverse complement.
GGATCGCCGCCGCCGCTCCGGGCTTCCAGCCGCTGATGACCTGTTACCTGACCGACCAGGCCGACGCGGATGAGATTGCGCGCGGCTTCGATCAGCAGCTGTGGGTCGCCGCCAAGCTTTATCCCGCCAACGCCACCACCAATTCCGCGTCCGGCGTCACCGACATCCGCAACCTTTTCCCGGCGCTGGAGCGGATGCAGGCGATAGGGATGCCGCTGCTTATCCACGGCGAGGTCACCGACCCGGACGTTGACGTGTTCGACCGCGAAGCCGTGTTCATCGACCGCATCCTCGCGCCGCTGGTCCGTGACTTCCCGGCGCTGAAGATCGTGCTGGAGCATATCACCACCGCCGAGGCGGCGCAGTTCGTCAGCGACGCGCCGGCAACGGTTGCCGCAACGGTCACGCCCCAGCATTTGATGATCAACCGCAACGCCCTATTCGCCGGCGGGCTTCGTCCGCACGCTTACTGCCTGCCGGTGGCCAAGCGCGAGAAGCATCGCCTTGCGGTGCGCAAGGCGGCGACGTCCGGGTCCGCCAAATTCTTTCTCGGCACCGACAGCGCTCCACACACCGTCGATGCCAAGGAATCCGGCTGCGGATGCGCCGGCATCTTCAACGCGCCCTTCGCGCTCGAGGCTTATGCCACGGTGTTCGATGAGGACGGCGCCCTCGCGCATTTCGAAGCCTTCGCTTCGGAAAACGGGCCGCGCTTCTACGGGCTGCCGTTGAACGAAGGCTCGGTGACGCTGGAACGCGGCGACTGCCCGGTGCCGGAACGCATCGGCTCCATTGTTCCGTTCCTTGCCGGTCAGACTCTCGGCTGGAAGCTCAGCGCGGCGTAGGCCCGACATTTTGGCGAGTGCCGATCAACAGGCAATCCGCGACCAGCCGAAGCGGCGTCACGTCCACCAGGCTCCGGCGCTCGTCGATCAACTGCACGAACGCGCGATAGACGTCGGGATATTCGCCGATCCCCTCCGCCGCCTGCTCGACGCCATCGATCAGCAGCCTGCCGCCGCCATCCTCGAGCCGCACGGTCAGTCCGTCGGCCGTTCGAATGGTGATCGTCCACTCCTCCCCGTCCGGGCGCCGCCAATCGAGGCTGCAGTGCATTGCCCCGTCGGCGACCGGGCTGGCGAAACCAATCTCCGCCGCGACCGGCGTCTGCGCATCGTCCGGATAGGATAGCGCCGCGGCCTTCACGAACAGCGGCCCAGGAAAGATCTTCGTCACGATCGACAGCGCATTGATGCCCGGGTCGAAGACCCCGAAGCCGCCCGGCTCCCAGATCCACTGTTGGCCCGGATGCCATTTGCGCACGTCTTCATGCCAGACGACCTGCATGTCCGCGATGCGTTTCCCGGCGAGCGCCTTGGCCGCCGCCTCGACGGCGGGATTGTGGCGCGCGTGCCAAGTGGCGAACAGCGTCCGTTCCTCGGCATCGGCGAGGCAGGCGAGGTCGTGAATGTCCGACAGCGTCACGCTCGGCGGCTTTTCCAGCAGAACGTGCAGCCCGCGTTCGATGCAGGGACGAGCGATCTCGTAGCGAACCCCCGGCGGCGTGGTGATCGCCACCGCATCCAGATCCGTGACCGCCTCAAGCAGGTCGGTGTGGCTGGTGAACGACTGCCCAAGGTGCGCGCCGCTGCTCGACCGGCTGACCGTCGCCACCAGGTCGAAGCGCGCATTGCCGGCAATCGCCGGGACATGCTGGTCGGCGGCGATCTTGCCGAAGCCGATGATCGCGATCTTCAGCGGGCGCATCGTTGCACCGCCGCGACGAAGGCACGGCCCTTTTTTAGGGTCGCTGCCGGCGTCTGCCCGGCCTGGTAGAGAGCGCCGCCGAGGCCGAAGCCGTCGGCCCCCGCCGCCATCCATCCGCCCACCGTATCGGGCGTAACGCCGCCGACGATCAGCAGCGGGACATCCTTGGGCAGCACGGCACGCATCGCCTTCACCACGGCCGGCGAGGCGGCTTCGGCTGGAAACAGCTTGAGCGCGTGCGCGCCATTTTCGAGCGCTGCGAAAGCCTCGCTTGGGGTGAAGAAACCGGGCGATGCGACCACGCCGGCGGCAACGGTCGCCTTGATCACCGCGATGTTGGTGTTGGGCGACACGACCAGCCGCCCGCCGGCATCGCGGACCCTTTGCACATCGTCGGGGCGAAGCACGGTGCCGGCGCCGACCAGCGCTCGCTCGCCCAGCCGGGCGGCGAGGCGCTTGATGCTGCGCAAAGGATCGGGCGAGTTCATCGGCACTTCGACGATCCGGATGCCGGCTTCGAACAAGGCATCGCCGATCGCGTCGGCCTCATCGGGCGTTACACCGCGGATGATCGCCACCAGCGGGCACTCATCGAAATATCGGTCGAAGATTGCTCGCGCGTTCATTGCAGCAGCTCCACGATCTTGCGCGCACCGGCGATGAACGCCCGTTCGCCGTCGCATTCCCGGGCGACGAACCCGGCCTGCGCCAGCGCGGCCGTGTACAGCCGGGTCAATTCGGGCCGCCCCATGACGGTGATTGGCAGCGCATTGTCCTGCCCGATGCCGACGCGGACATCCTGGCCGATCAACAGGCCGCTGACGAACGCGGCGGCATCTTCCCGCTCGGATCGGCCGAGCAGCACGTTGGCGCGAACCTCGAACAACTCCGCCGCCAGCGAAGACCCTTCCAGCCCGCGATCGACACCCGCGGCAAAAGCGGCGCCGGGCTCGGCCTCGGCCTTCAACAGGTCCGACAGGATGCTCTTTTCGCGCAGCAGGTTGAACAGTTCGCCGGTCATCACCGTCCTGAACGACTGGATCCTGGAATCGCGCATCAACACCCATTTATTGTGCGTGCCGGGATGGCAGACGAGGCAATCCGGCGCGATTTCGCCGGTGGCGACGGCGCCGAGCAATTGCACTTCCTCGCCCCGCATCACGTCGGCGCGCCCGTTTGAATATGAAACTCCCGGGATCAGCACCGCCGACCCGTCTGGCGATCGCACGACCCGCCGCGCCAGTTCCTCCGGCCCCGCCGGACACGGGGCGTAAGGCACTTCGATCCAGCCGCGGTTCGATCCGACCATGCCGGCCAGCAGCATCGGCCCGTCGCCCAGCCGGTCACGGATTGCCGCGACTTCCGCTTCGAAACCGTTGGCCGCGACCGACAGGATGCCCTTGTCGTCCTCAAACTCGCGCGTGCAGGCCCCGTCGGCGCCGATCAAATACGCGCGGCGGTTCGTCGTGCCCCAGTCGACCGCAATGAAACCATCTGCCCAGTGCATGCGTCACCATAACCATTGGCGGCGCCACATCGCTCCGCCTGTTTCAATTCCAGCTTGCGGAGCTATCGCCAAGCCATGCCCGATCCGTCCCCTGCCCGGTGCGTCGCCGATGTCAAAGCAGTGCTTGGCGAAGGGCCGGTGTGGGTGGCCGGGGAATCGGCGCTCTACTGGCTCGATATCAAGGGGCGGATGATCTTCCGGCTGTCCGAGTCCGGCGAGCGCGCGCAGTGGGAGACCCCATTTCGCGTTGGCGCGATCGCGCCGAAGGAAAGCGGCGGCTTCATCGCCGGCACCGAACATGGCTTTTCCGACATCGACCTGGCGGAAGGGCGGTTCGAAGTGCTGTTCGATCCGGAGGAGCAGTTGCCCGGCAATCGCTTCAACGACGGCAAGACCGACCGGCTTGGGAATTTCTGGGCGGGAACGATGGACGACCGCGAGAAGCAGGCGCTGGGCAGCCTTTACCGGCTCCAGGCCAACGGCGCCTGCACGCTGATTGACGAAGGCTATAAGGTGACCAATGGGCCGGCTTTCTCCCCGGACGGGCGGATCATGTATCACAATGATTCAGCACTGCAGCGAACCTATGCGTTCGACCTGGACGAGGAAGGCAATGTCGGGGAACGGCGCGACTTCATCCAGTTCGCTGAAGGTGACGGCTATCCCGACGGCATGACCGTCGATTCCCAGGGATGCCTGTGGATCGCGTTCTGGGACGGCTGGTGCGTCCGGCGCATTTCGCCGGAGGGCGAACGGCTGGCGGAACTTCGACTGCCAACGGCGCGTCCGACCAGCTGCGCATTCGGTGGACCGCGGCTGGATCGGCTCTATGTGACTTCGGCAAGCATCGGATTGGATGCCGATGCGTTGGCAAACCAACCCTTCGCCGGCGGGCTTTTCTTATTGGACCCCGGCGTTACTGGGCTGCCGACCGTGCCGTTCGCCGGCTGAAACTGACACGAGACCTGCAGGAGACGAACCATCGCCAACTTCATGTTCGCGACGGGGATCGAAAACAGCATCCCGACGATCAATGACGGCAAGACTCGCGTCGACCAGATGGAGGCGGCGCATTTCTACAAATATTGGCGGGAAGATTTCGATGCCGTCCAGGAACTCGGCATCCATTTCCTGCGCTTCGGCCCGCCGCTGCACAAGACGTTCCTCGGCCCGCAAAAGTACGATTGGGAATTCGCCGACCTGACGCTTGGGGAGCTCAAGCGTCGCGACATCACGCCGATCGTCGACCTGTGTCACTTCGGGGTGCCGGACTGGATCGGCAACTTTCAGAATCCCGACTTTCCGATCCTGTTCGCCGAATATGCCGCCGCCTTTGCCGAGCGCTATCCCTGGGTGCAGCTCTACACACCGGTGAACGAGATGTTCATCTGCGCCGTCTTCTCCGCCAAATACGGCTGGTGGAACGAGCAGATGCGGACGGACACCTCGTTCGTCACCGCGCTCAAGCACATCGTCAAAGCCAACGTCCTGGCGATGCTCGAAATCCTCAAGCGCCGGGCCGACGCCATTTTCATCCAGTCGGAATCGTCCGAATATTTCCACGCCGACAGCCCCAAGGCGATCCATCTCGCCGAGAATATGAACTCGCGCCGGTTCCTGAGCCTCGACCTCAACTACGGCCGCCGCGTCGACAGCGGCATGTACGAATATCTGATGGATAACGGGATGACGAAGGAGGAATACCACTTCTTCCTCAACAACCGCATCAAGCAGCACTGCATCCTGGGCAACGATTACTATCGGACCAACGAGCATCGCGTCTTCGAAGACGGCCATACGACCTCGTCCGGCGAAGTGTTCGGCTACACCGAAATCACGCGCCAATATTACAACCGTTACCAGCTGCCGGTGATGCACACCGAAACCAACCTGGTTGAAGGGCCGGTCGGCGACGAAGCCGTGCAATGGCTGTGGAAGGAATGGGCGAACGTTCTTCGGCTTCGCAACGTCGGCATCCCGACCGTCGGCTTCACCTGGTATTCGCTCATCGACCAGGTCGATTGGGACACCGCGCTGCGCGAACAGAACGGCCATGTGAATCCGCTCGGGCTGTTCGACCTCAACCGCAACATCCGCAACGTGGGTCGCGCCTACAAGAAACTGATCAAGGATTGGCGCGAGGTGCTGCCGGCCTCAAGCCTGTGCCTGGTCGTGCCGGTCGTGACTCCGTCGCAATATGAACTGCAGGCCGCGAAGGAGCAGGAGGAGAAGGCGCGGGAGTCGTTGGACGGCAAGGAAAACGACATGGGCCTGGCGGGAAGCGGCCAGTGAAGATCGGGCGGATCGAAACCTTCTACGTCGCCCCGCGCTGGCTGTTCGTGCGCGTCGAGAGCGACGACGGCGCGGTCGGCTGGGGCGAAGCCAGCCTGGAAGGCCATGCCGAAGCGGTCGACGGCGCGTTCGCGGCGCTTCGCGATCGCTTTATCGGCCACGATCCCTTCGCCATCGAAGACATCTGGCAGGTCGCCTATCGCGGCGGCTTCTATCGCGGCGGCGCGGTGCTGATGAGCGCGCTCGCCGGGCTCGAGCAAGCGCTTTGGGACCTCAAGGGCAAGGCGCTGGACCTGCCCGCCTGGCAGATGCTTGGCGGCAAGGTGCGGGAGAAAATCCGCGCTTACGCCTGGATCGGCGGCGACCGGCCGCACGAGATTGCCGATGCGGCCAAGGCCCGCCGCGGCCAGGGCTTCTCGGCGGTCAAGATGAATGCCACCGCGGAACTCGACTGGATCGGCACGCCCAAGCTGTTCGGCGAAGTGATCGAGCGGGTCGAGGCGGCGCAGGCCGCGGGCATGGACGTCGGGCTCGACTTCCACGGGCGCGTCCACCGGCCGATGGCCAAGCAGCTTGCCAAGGCGCTTGAGCCGCTCGGCCTGTTGTTCATCGAGGAGCCCCTGCTGTCCGAAAACCCGGAAGGGCTTCGGCAGATCGCCGACATGACCAGCACGCCGATCGCGCTTGGCGAACGGCTGTATTCGCGCTGGGACTTCAAGCCGTTCCTCACCAGCGGCGCGGTCGACATCATCCAGCCGGACCTCAGCCACGCCGGGGGCCTGCTCGAATGCCGCAAGATCGCTGCAATGGCCGAGGCGTTCGACGTCGCCGTCGCGCCCCATTGCCCGCTCGGCCCGCTGGCGCTCGCGTCTTGCCTTCAGCTTGCCGCCTGCACACCCAACGTCGCCATTCAGGAGATGAGCCTGGGCATCCACTATAATGTCGGCGCCGACCTGTTCAGCTATTGCAGCGACAAGATCGCGCTGACGCCAATCGACGGATTCCTGCCGATCCCCGAAGGCCCGGGCCTTGGCGTCAATGTCGATGAAGATGCGATCCGCGAATCCCACAAGGACGCGCACCGTTGGCGCAATCCCGTCTGGCGCCTCGCCGACGGCAGTTTCGCGGAATGGTAGGCCGCTCCCAGCGGCAGCAGCGCGCCTAAGCGGCGCGGCGCTTCGGCTGTTCGCCGCAGCGGTCGAACGGCACCTTGTCGAGCTGCGCCCGCAGCGCTTCCAGATCGGGATCGGAATCTTCGATCACGCCGCCGATGTAGCGGGTCTGGCACTCGGCTTCTTCCGCCGTCAGTTCGCGCAGGTAGCTGATCGTCAGGCGCCGGCCGAACTGGTCGTCGCCGCGCAGCTTGAGCTCCGGCTCGGCCTCGTCGGGAAGGCTGTCGCGGACCGCGGTCAGCACGTTGATCAGCGTATCGAGCGACGTGTAGTCGCTGATCTCGACAAAATCCTTCACGCGTCGGCCCATCATCTCCCTCCCCGATGTGCGGGGGCTAAATACCGTGCCCCGGAATCGCGGCGCAACGGTCAGGGACTGTTTTATCCCCAGCGAAGTTTAGCACCTGTGAACAACGCCGTAGCCTGAGGTTTATCGAGGCCATGACCCAGTCCCTCCTTCTGACCGCCGGATTGCTCGAGCTCGAACTGGCGCCGAAGGTCGGCGGCGCGGTCGCCGGCTTCACTTATGTCGATGCGGATTTGCGGATTCCTGTGCTCCGCGCGCCACAGCATCCGCTGACCAATGTGCTCGACGCCGCCTCGTTTCCGCTCGTCCCTTATGTGAACCGGATTCGCGGCGGCGCTTTCGACTTTCGCGGCCGCCGCATCGCGCTGGCCCCCAACATGCCCGGCGATCCCAGCCCGCTGCACGGCCAGGGCTGGCTCGCGGCGTGGGCGGTCGAAGCCACCGCGCCCGCCTCCGCGACATTGCGCTACGACCACCCCGGCGGCGAGTGGCCGTGGACCTACCGCGCGCGCCAGCATTTCGCGCTGACCGAAGATAGGCTCGATACCTGGATCGCTTGCCGCAACACCTCCGACGAACCGATGCCCTGCGGCCTTGGCATTCACCCCTATTTCCATTGCTCGGGCCGGACTCGGATCCGCACTGGCGTGTCCCACGTCTGGACGGTGGACGAGCACGTGCTGCCGATCGCGCGCGAGCCGGCCGTCGGCCGCTACGCGATCGCTGACGCGCCGGTCTGCGGCCGCGACCTCGATAACGGCTTCGACGGCTGGAGCGGCAGCGCCGTCTTCAGCGATCCCGACTGGCCGTTCGAGATCGAGCTCAGCGCGCCCGACGTCACTTACTTCCAGCTCTATTCCCCGTCGGAAGGCGGCATCTTCGTCGCCGAGCCGGTGACTCACGCCAACGACGCGCTCAGCGCGCCGGAAGCGCAGTGGCCCGAGCTTGGCATCCGCATCCTCGATCCCGGCGAGGAAATGCGCCTCGACGCCCGCATCGCCGTCCGCCGGAAATGATCGCGGTCGGTTGAAGCTTGGGCAAGCCGCTTATATAGCGCCGCTCTGCCGCAGCTCGGAGACGTGGGTGAGTGGCTGAAACCAGCGGTTTGCTAAACCGCCGTACGGGGTATTCCCGTACCGAGGGTTCGAATCCCTCCGTCTCCGCCATGCGATGCCTGCCCAAGGCGGGCAGAGCATGGCGGATGTGGAGAGGCTGAGAACCCTCTTTCGGAATCGGAGCCGCCCCAGCGGCGGAGATGGGCGAGCAGAGCGAGCCCAATCCCTCAGTCTCCGCCATGCAGTGCCCGCGACGTTGCGGGCATTACCCCTCGATATCGCTCGGCATCGCATCTGACTGCGCTGTCTTTGCTCCTAAGCGCGAACCGAGCCAGCCGGCGGCTGCAATGAGGAGGATGGCGATGGCGATCATCCAGGTTGGATGAGGCACCATCAGGAAGTTCGTCGACGTCGCCAGCAGAAACAACGCCGTCACAACCCATCCCGGCCATCCGCCCCGGCCACCATAGCGCGCAGCCAGCAGCGAGCCGGCGAGTGCAGCCACGGCCCAGCCGAAAACGACGCCCACGAGCAGACTGACCGGTTGGCTTTCCACATATCGCCGCATTGCATCGGTATCATTGAAATCGGACGGCGCAGACGTCGGCGAAAGCGCGTGGAAGACGGCGTCACTGAAGAACACGAGCGCGAACGCCACGACCAATCCGCCGATGATCGATGCAATGAGCTTGAGCATGATGGAAACCCCCAAAGTGCGGTTAAGAATCTGCATCGCCGAGCTTGGACCGTCAAATGACTCGGTCGCGCTTAGCCAACCTGCCCAGGCGGGTGGCACAAAAGCCGCCGCTTGGCGGTTCAGGCTCGATGGCAAAGACCAAGGACAAAGCCGAACGCGTGGTTTCGTGGGATGCACGCATCGCCGACGCTGCCGCAGAGTATCGCGACACCCCGCCGGTGCGCCTGTGGTCGCGCTTCGCGAAGCTCGGCGACCAGCCGGAGCTTCGCGCGATCAGCGGCGCAGTGATCGCCGCCGGCGTGCTCCTCGGCCGCGGCAAGCTGTTCCGCGCGGGATTGCGCATGCTGCTGGCGCACGAAGCCGCGACCTCGGCCAAGTCCTTCATCAAGCACCGCGTCGATCGAACCCGGCCGCGCAGCGCTGACGATGCGCGCGATGCCCGGCCTAAAAAGGGCCATAGCCGGGCCAAGCGCGAAAGCAGCTTCCCGTCGGGGCATAGCGCCGGCGCGATTGCGGTCGCCAGCGCCTTTGCCCGGGACTATCCGCAGCACCGCGTGCCGGCCCTTGCCGCGGCCGGCCTGGTCGCGGTCGGCCAAATCCCGAAGAACGCGCATTATCCGACCGATGTGGCCGCCGGAGCGCTGATCGGCGCCGCGACCGAAGCGCTGATCGCGCTGGCTTGGCGGCAGGCGGACACGACGCTTCAGGGCAGCGATGAAGGCAACGATACCTAGGCTTTCAGCGCCTCCGCTTCCCGCTGCAAGTTACGCGCAAGCTGGGCCAGGCCGTTGAGATATTGCGGCGGCGCGGCGATGTCGCGGTAGCCGAGCTGCGCCGCCGCGCGCAGCGTCCACATCGGGTCAATAAGGTGCGGCCGGCCGAGCGCGACCAAATCGGCGCGGCCGGCGGCGAGGATCGAGTTGGCATGGTCGGGCTCGTAAATGTTCCCGACCGCCATCGTCGCCAGCCGGCCCTCGTTGCGCAACTTGTCTGAAAACGGCGTCTGGAACATGCGCCCGTAAACCGGCTGCGCGCCGGTCCAGGTTTGCCCGGCCGAAACGTCGATAAGGTCGGCGCCCTCGCGAGCGAAGGCTTCGCCGATCAGGACGGCTTCGTCCGGGGTGACGCCATCCTCCCCCGCCCAATCGCTCGCCGAAATGCGCACCGACATCGGCCGCTCGTTCGGCCACGCTTCGCGCATCGCCCGGAACACCTCCAGCGGGTAGCGCAACCGGTTGTCCAGGCTTCCGCCATATTCGTCGGTCCGCCTGTTCTGCAGCGGCGTCAGGAATCCGGACAGCAGGTAACCGTGCGCGGCGTGCAGTTCGATCATGTCGAAATCCGCGTCGATCGCCATTCGAACGGCGGCGACGAACTGGTCGCGAACCGAATCCATGTCCACGCGCGTCATCGCGCGGGGCCGCTGGTTGGAGTCGGACCAGGGCACGTCGGAACAGGCCATTAGCGGCCAGTTGCCGTCCTCCAGCGGGACGTCATTTCCTTCCCAACCGAGCCGCGTCGACCCCTTGCCGCCCGAATGGCCGAGCTGCAGGCAAATCTTGGCCGCGGAGGTGCCATGGACGAAGTCGACAACGCGCTTCCACGCATCGACGTGACCGTTCGACCACATGCCGGTGCAGCCGGGGCTGATCCGCCCTTCCGGCGACACGCAGGTCATCTCCGTGAACACCAGCCCCGCACCGCCCAGTGCGCGCTGGCCGTAATGCGCCAGATGGAAATCGTTCGGCGTGCCGTCGGTCGCCGAATACATCGCCATCGGCGATACGGCGATCCGGTTCGCTACCTCCATTGCGCGCAACTTGAACGGCGCGAACATCGGCGGCGCGGCCTTTCCGACCTGTCCTTCGGTCGCCCGCGACCAGAACCAGCGCTCGACCCCTTCCAGCCAATCCTTGTCCCGGAGCCGAAGGTTTTCGTGGCTGATCCGCTGGCTCCGGGTCAGCAGCGAATAAGCGAATTGCACCGGTTCGAAGTGCAGGTAGCGATTGAGCGTTTCGAACCATTCGGTCGAGTTGCGCGCGCTGTTCTGCAGCTTGAGCACCTCCAGGTTCCGATGGGCGACATATTCTTCCATCGCCGCCGCCAGGTGCAGGCCCGGCCGGTTCAGCACCTGCGCCAGCTTGATCGCATCCTCGAGCGCAAGCTTGGTGCCCGAACCGATCGAAAAGTGCGCCGTGTGCGCGGCATCGCCCAGCAGGATGACGTTGCCGACGTTCCATCGCTCGCACTTGATCCGGCGGAAATTGAGCCACGCCGCCGATCCCACCAGGTGCGTGGCGTTGGACATCAGGGGATGGCCGTCCAGATATTTGGCAAAGATCCGCTCGCACTCGGCGATGCTCTCGTCCTGGCTCATCCGGTCGAAGCCAAGCCCGCGCCACACCTTTGGCGAGCATTCGACGATGAAGGTCGAACAATCGTCGGCGAAGCGATAGGCGTGCGCCCAGATCCAGCCGTGCTCGGTTTCCTCGAACGCGAAAGTGAAGGCGTCGAACACCTTGGACGTGCCCAGCCACACGAACTTGTTGGCGCGCTCGTCGATATCGACCCCGAACGCTGCTTCGTCGGCGGCGCGAAAGCGGGAATTGGCGCCGTCGCCCGCGATTACTAGGTCATAGCCTTGCCACTTGGGATCGCCGGGATCGCACTCCGCTTCGAAATGCAGGACGACGCCTAACTCCCGCGCGCGTTGCTGCAGGATTTCGAGCAGGCGCTTGCGCCCGATGCCGATGAAGCCGTGCCCCGACGAGCGCACACACTGCCCGTGGATGTGGACGTCGATATCGTCCCAATGGGCGAATTCGTCGGCGATGATCTTGGCCGATACCGGGTCGTTGGCGGTGAGATTCTCCACCGTTTGGTCGGAAAAGACGACGCCCCAGCCCCAGGTCACGCCGGGCGGGTTGCGCTCGAACACCTCGATCGCATGGGTATGGTCGCGCAGCTTCATCGAAATGGCGAAGTAGAGCCCCGCCGGCCCGCCACCGATGCATGCGATCTTCATGGCGCCAAGCAAAGCCCGTCCCCGACCGCTTGTCGAGGGCCGGATGCGCGGCCTTGCGCCCGCTTGGGGTTACCCGAGCAAGAAAATGGCGACGGTTCAACGGTTTGACTTTATGCATTCGACAGTTGAGGTTGCGCCGCGCCGGCCGGGGGCTGGCGACAGGGGGAAATCGATGAATCAGAAAATCGCGGCCGCGTTGGCGCTATCGTTGACGTTGGCTGCCTGTTCGTCGCGGCCGCGCGAGTTCAATCCTTCGCTCGCAGAGGCCACTGCGGACACCGTCGCCTTCGACGCGGCCTACGCCAATTGCCGGGAGCTCTACGTTGCCGGCAAGCTGGACGGCAACGGGCGGCTGGCATCGACCGGCGCGGGCGCTGCGGCGGCCGGTGCAATCGGCGTCGCCGGCAGCGCCGCCGCGACCAGCGCTGGCCTTTACGGCGGCATGGCGGTCGCCAGCGCCACGATCATCGCCCTGCCGTTTGTCGCGCTTGGCGGCTCCTATGGCATGGCGAAGGCCAAGCAGAAGAAAAAGGAACGGGCGATCCAGCGGGCGATGTCCGGCTGCTTGTCCGAACGCGGCTACCAGGTCGCTTCATGGATGCGGGCGCCAAAACGCAAGGACTGACGCAGCCCCCTCTTGGGTCGCTTACAATGACGCGATGAAATCGCCGACCAAGCGGTTGAACTCGACGGGCCGCTCAAGATTGGTCAGGTGACCTGCACCGGCGATCATGGCCAGTTGCGAACCGCTGATGAGCGCGCCCAGTTCGCGGCTCAGGTCGGGCGGAGTCGGCTTATCATCGTCGCCGCAGAGGATCAGCGTCGGCACCGCGATTGCACGAGCCCGTTGGCGCTGGTCGGCCAGCCAGACGGCTTCGGCGCCGATGACGTAGGCCGCCGGGTCGATCCCGGCCATCGTCTCGATCACTTCCCGGCGCACCGTGTCGTCGGCGGGTTGCGCGAGCAGGAAATCGACCCGCGCTTCGGCAAAGGCGCGCATGTCGGCGCTGCCCGCGACCGAACGTTCGTAAATACCGCAACCGTCGGGATGCACGGCGAAGGTATCAGCCAGGATCAGCGAAGCGCACAGCTGGGGAGCGGCCGAATGCAACGCGACCGCGATAACGCCGCCCAAGGATAAGCCGCAGATATGCGCCCGCTTCACATCGAGCTGGCGGAGCGCTTCGATGATTGCCGCTGCATAATCGTCGCGGCTGGTGCCCGGCGTGGCGAGGCCGCTTTCGCCATATCCGGGATAGTCGAAGGCAATCGCCAGCCGCTCGCGCCCGAAGTGGTCGAGCTGCGGATGCCACACCGACTTGTCGGACCCAACCCCGTGCAGGAACACGATCGGCGTTTCGCCGCCGCCGCTCTGCGCCACGCCGATCCGCCCGTGCGCCGTGGCGATGCTCGCCAAAGCGTCAGCCTTCCGAAAGCGCGCGCCGGACCGCCTTGGATAAGGCTTCGGCGCGGAAAGGCTTGCTCAGCAGCGGCGCACCCGGCGCGATCCGCTTGATCGCATCGGTTTCGCTATAGCCTGACACGAACAGGATTTTCTGGTCCGGTTGCTGGGCGAGGATTTCGCGCGCTACGTCGGCGCCCGACATTTCGGGCATGACGAAATCGAGCACCACGAGATCCGGCCTGGCGCGTGCGTATTCCGTAAGCCCGGAGCGTCCGTCCGCGCATTCGCGAACCCTGTAATCCTCATCCTCAAGCGCTTCGGCGATGAAGCCGCGCACGTCCGTATCGTCGTCGATCACGAGCACCGATGCGGTCTTGGCCTGCGCGTCGTCGGTATCGCGCTCCTCGTCGCTCGCGATCGCCGGCGCCGCGTCCTTGGCCGAACGGAAAAAGAGTTTGACCGCCGTCCCTTCGCCGGGCGTGCTTTCGATCCGCGCGGTGCCGCCCGACTGGCGCGCCATGCCGTAGACCATCGACAGGCCCAGCCCGGTGCCCTTGCCCACTTCCTTGGTGGTGAAGAACGGCTCGAACGCTCGGGTCACCACTTCCGCCGGCATACCCGTGCCCGTGTCGCTGATGCACAATTCGATATAGTCGCCGTCTTCCAGCTCCGGATCGCCGCTGACCTGGCAGGCGCGGCTTTCGAAACTCAGCGTGCCGCCGGCCGGCATGGCGTCGCGGGCGTTGATGGCCAGGTTTAGCACCGCGACCTCAAGCTGGGTTGGATCGGCCATGACCGGGATCTGCTCCTTGTCGAGGTCGAAATGCTTAGTGATGCCGGGGCCAAGCACGTTCTTGAGCAGCGGCCGCATGTTCTCGATCAGCGGCGCGACGTGCACCGGGCGCACTTCCAGCCGCTGCACCCGGCTGAACGCAAGCAACTGCCCGGTCAGCCGCGCCCCGCGTTCGGCGGCGGTCAAGGCATTGGTCGCATAACGCTTGAGCTTGGCGTCCTCGACCCGCTTGGCGACCAGGTCGAGCCCGCCGACCACCACCGTCAGCAGATTGTTGAAGTCGTGGGCGATGCCGCCGGTCAACTGGCCCAGCGCTTCCATCTTCTGGCTTTGGCGAAGCTGCTCCTGCGCGCTCCTCAGCTCGGTGATGTCGCGCGCTTCGAACAGCAGGTATTTCACGTCGCCGTCGCGGTCTTCCACCGGCTGCATGGAGACGTCCAAATACGCTGTCGGCACGCCCAGCCGCTCCATGGATACCTGGCTGCTGAACAGGTCGCCGCCAGCAGCGGCCTTCACCGCCCGCTTCAGCAAGGCCCTGTGTTGCGGATACATCTGCAGCGTCGGCGCGTCCCAGATCTTGCCGCCGATTGCATCGTCGAAATTCCCCGCCCGCCAGATCGCGTCCTTCCGGTTCATCTCGACGATCGTGCCATCGGGCGCGAGCAGGACGATCACTTCCAGCACCGTGTCGAAGATCGCCCGGAAGCGCGCCTCGCTTTCGGCCAGCGCCGCGGTCCGTTCCAGCACCTGCCGGCGAAGCTCCAGTTCCGCTTCCTTGGCAAGCGTGATGTCGGTGGCGACGCCGATGAAGCCGACCAGCGTCCCGTCCGGCCCGTGCCGCGGCGAAGACACCGAGCGCAGCCAGCGATATTCGCCGTCGTGCCGCTGGTAGCGCGCTTCCAGCGTGAACGGCTGCCCGGACGCTTCCCCGGCCAGGCTTTCCCCAACCACCCGCTCGACGTCGTCGGGGTGGATCCGCTCCTTCCAGTCGATCGTCCGCGCCTCGTCCGGAGCGCAGTCGGGGCCGCAGACATAGTCGGCATAGGCATCGTTGACGAAGTCGCGGACCCGGTCGATGCGGGTCACCCACATCATCACCGGCGCCGAATTGGCGATCCGCCGGAACCGCGCCTCGCTTTCGCGCAATGCCCGCTCGGCGGTGCGCTGCTCGGTCACGTCCTGCTGGATGACGACGAAGCCGCTCACCGACCCATCGGCGGCCAGCCACGGCATGTAATCGCTTTTCAGCGCGACGCTGCCCCGGGTCGGATGCTCGAATTCGTTGACGAAGAACACCCGCTCCCCGTCCAGCGCGCGGCGATAATTGGGCATCCGCTGGGCCAGCCGCCGCTCGCCGATCAGGTCGACGATCCGCGCGCCCGTCACTTCGCTGCGCGGCAGGTCGAACCAGTCCGCCATCGGCTGGTTGATGAAGGCCAGCCGGAATTCGCGGTCGACGTATCCGATCATCACCGGCAACGCATCGGCCAGCCGCATCAGCCCCGGACCGGTGAACATTTCCGCGGGCAGGTCGACCGGCAGCGCCAGCGCCGCCTCGGCGCCCGCCTGCGCTCCGTCCCCCGTCTCCACGCTCGTCGCCATCGCGCCAGCTTGCGCCAGCCGCCCGGGCGGAGCAAGCGCCCAGCCTCAACGCCCGGTCAAATGCCTCCCTGGCCTGCGCGCGATAAAACTTTCCTATTAGGATTTCGCGTGATCCATACTCGGCGATGACGATCATATCCGAACCGCAGCCCGGCATCCCCGCCTTCGCCGCCCTCGCCGCCGATCCCGAGATCGCGCCGCTGCTCGAGTTCGATCCCGCACCGCGCAAGGTCGACCGGCCGGACGGCTGGACCCCGGAGCTTCAGCGCGAGCTCATCGCCCGAATCGCCGCGACCGGTTCGCCGGGCGAGGCCTGCAAGGCGATCGACAAGAACCTGTCGGGCGCCAAGCACCTGTATCGGTCGCACGGCGCCGGCAGCTTTCGCCAGGCCTGGAAAGCGGCAATCGCACTCGCCGCCTCGCGCAAGCGCGCCGAACGAGCGGCCGCCCCGCGCGGCTTCGTCGACGTTCCGGGCACGCTGAGCCGCGGCAAGGGCGGCGCGGCGGTGCTGATGCCGCTCCCCGGCCAGGTGCTGAACGAGAAAGGCGAGTGGGAGGACGAGGCCTCGATGCAGCAACGCATGGAGGATGCGCGCGAAAGCATCACCGGCAAGCTGCTGCGCGCGCGCCGGCTCTACCTCAAGGAAATCAGCACCCACCCCGCCCGCCGCGCGGCGTTCGAAATCCTCACCGACATCCCCGTCGATTGGGAGAAAGCGGAGCGGTTGGATCCGCAGCCCGACGAGCCCTGGCATCGCGCCAACATGCGCCAGCCCGACATGGTGCTGATGGCGCAGGCCGGTTGGATCGACGAGCTTACCACCGCCCGCGGCAACAAGAAGAAGCGGCAGCTGATGGAGGATATTAACGCCTACCGGGCCGAGCAGGGGCTGGAGGCGGTCGATTGGGATGAGGGAGAGGAGGAATTGCCGTTCGCCCAGCGGCCTTTGCCGTTGTGAGCGATCCGTCCGAACCGGGCAGCCAGCAACTCACCTTCCCGTTCGTCCCGAGCGACGTCGAGGGGCGCGAAGACCAGCCCACCGCACCCAGTACCCGCACCTTTACCCTCAACAGCGAAGAAGGCCACCAGGCCCTCTGCACGCCGAGGGAGCGTCCGTGGATCCCGAACGGCGCTCTGCCTAGGTCGCCGAGAGGTAGGGATTTGCCGGTGGTGGTGGAGGTGCAGCCGGCCCGGTTACCAACCCGCAAACGTTGACCCGGATCGCTGATCGGCTAGCCTGTAGCTGCTCGGGTAAGGGGGTTTTGTGACGACAAAGGCAGATTTGAAGGATTGGATCGTAGACGCACTGCGCGATCTTGGCGGCCAAGGACGCATCTGGGAAATGAGTAAGCACATCTGGGAGCATCACGAGAAAGAGCTTCTCGCCGCGGGCCCGCTTTTCTACACGTGGCAATATGACATGCGTTGGGCAGGGCAGAAGCTGCAGAAGGAAAGAAAGCTCTCGAAGGCGGGCAAAAACTATACGTGGTTCCTGACCCCCTGAGTGCTAACTGATCGTGGCTGACCGGCTGACGAGGGCTCAGCGGTCGCGGCTCATGGGCAGGGTCGGGCAATTCAACACACCGCCCGAGCTCACAGTCCGTCGGATAGCTCACTCGATGGGTTACCGCTTTCGACTACACCGAAAGGATCTCCCAGGCCGCCCCGACATCGTGTTTCCTAAGCTTAGAAAAGCGGTGTTCGTACATGGATGCTTTTGGCATCGCCATGCGGGGTGCCGAAAAGCCACGACGCCGAAATCCAATGAAGCGTACTGGCAGCAAAAGTTTACAGATAACGTGGAGCGCGATAACAAAGCTGTCGCCGAATTGTCGCGTCTGGGGTGGGAAACAATGATCGTCTGGGAATGCGAAACCCGCGACATTGATACGCTTCGAGATGCCATTTCGACGTTTCTGAAGCGCTGATGTCCCTCAATCCGCCACAGGTCGTCGACCTCTTCTGTGGTGTTGGCGCGCTGAGCCACGGGCTGAAGCTCGCGGGTTGTGAGATCGTTGCGGGCTACGATGTCGACGAGCGCTGCAAGTACGCGTTCGAGACCAATAACGGCGGCACCTTCTATCACCGAGACGTTTCTCAGCTGAACGCAGGCAATATTTCGGCGCACTTCAGCAGTAAAGGTCCGTCCGTTCTGGCTGGATGCGCTCCTTGCCAGCCATTCTCCACGTATAAGCAGCGCTATGATGAAGACCCCCAGTGGGGGTTGGTGCGTAAATTCGCGGAGCTTGCAGTCGAGGTTAGGCCTGACTTCGTCACGATGGAGAACGTGCCAGCACTGCTACGGTACAAGGGAGGATACGTCTTCGAGGAATTCAAGTCGCTCCTTGAGGAAGTTGGTTATAAGGTCACTCACACCGTCGCTGAGTGCGAGAGGTTCGGCGTTCCTCAGCGACGCCGTAGATTGGTGGTGCTCGCATCACGACTAGGGCCGGCACCTGAGCTTCGACCTAGCGGCTCCGGCTACTCATCTGTTCGACAGGCCATCGAACAACTGCCTCAGCTCAAGGCAGGCAGCACGTCGGATTCCGACGCACTCCATACCTGCTCCGCGCTCTCCCCGAAAAATATGCGTCGTATCAAAGCGTCACGCCCGGGAGGAACTTGGCGCGATTGGCCGCTTGAGCTTCGCGCTGACTGCCACCGTCGCCATACAGGCAAGACATATCCTGGCGTCTACGCGCGCATGGAATGGGACAAGCCAGCTCCCACGATGACGACGCAATGCTTCGGGTTTGGCAATGGCCGCTTTGGTCATCCCGAGCAGGATCGGGCTATAAGCCTCCGAGAGGCGGCAATCTTGCAGTCGTTCCCGGCAGAATATGTCTTCCTTGATCCGGGTGAAAAGCCCGCGATGAAGGAGGTGGGTCGATGGATCGGTAACGCGGTTCCAGTCGAATTGGCGAAAGCCATTGGCCAGTCGATTATTTTACACGCGGGGAAGGTCGATGGCTGACGAGAGCGGATTTACCTTCGCGATTTCCTTGAGCGTGCTAAATCATCTTGGCAGGAATTTATACCGCAATTTCATCACCGTTTTAAGCGAGGCGATTTCTAACGCTTGGGATGCCGACGCGCGCAACGTCTGGATTGATTTCGATAAAGATGCAGCGTTTCTCACAATCAAAGATGATGGTCTAGGAATGAGCCCTGAGGACTTCCAAAAGAAGTTTCTCAAAATCGGCTATTCGAAAAGAAAGGACGGCGGAAATAAGACAGAGCGTGGTCGTCCGTTCATAGGTGCAAAGGGTATCGGTAAATTAGCGCTATTATCGTGCGCCGAGCGCGTCACGGTGCTGACAAAGCAAGAAGGCGGAAGCTACACCGGCGGCGTCATCGACAACAGCGGACTCGACGAAGCCATCACAGACAACCTCAACCCCGATGAATATCCATTGGAGACGCCGGACACCGACCTGGTCGAAGCCCTGCTGGCTAACCATGAGCGCGGCACAATACTAGCGTTCGAAAATGCTAGGGAGGTACTTAGAACATCTGAAGAACAGATTCGTAAACTGCTTGCTTTGTCATTCCATTTTTCGCTCATTGATCCTGAGTTCAAAATACATGTGAATGGTAAGCCGATCTCTGTTGACGACTTGAAGGGGCTGGCGGAAGCAACGCAATTCGTTTGGAAGATCGGCGAGTATACGGACGACTTTCTAGATCTCTGCGGAAACGTGTTGAGGTGGACAGTCGCTCCGGAAACGAAGCTGTCTGTGGTCGGCTACCTCGCAACTGTCCGTAAACCCAGTGATCTGAACATACGTGGAGCGGACAACAGAGCTACGGTCGACCTCTTCGTTAATGGAAGACTTCGCGAACGTAATGTACTTCGGCACATTCCCACACAGCGCATTGTTGAAAGCTACCTTTATGGGCAAATTCACTTTGACGCGATGGAAGGGAACGGCGATAGTCCGTTCACGAGTAGTCGGGAAGGAATCGTCGAGACTGATCCGAACTTCTCGGCACTGATCGATTACCTTCGCCGCGAAGCCGTCCCACGCGTCATTGATCAGTGGGACGAATTTCGCATTGCGCGCGGGCAAGAAGGTGACGACGAAAACCCTCGCAAGACGAAGAAACAAAGGCGTGCTTCGGGGCTCGTGTCAGCCGCTGAGGAAGAATTTACGCAAGGCTTGCCTAAGGAGCAGGGCGATGTGGTCGACGGTTGGATCGCTGGCCTACGGCCCGATGCCGAATACAACGTCGAAGCTTATGTCGATTGCTTCCTCTCCGAAAATCTGGTCCGTCAGTACCTTACGGAAACGGGGTCGCCTCTCACGGACGATGTGAAGCCGGTGGTCACTAAGTTCAGAGATCGCGAGACTGCTTCCAAAGAGAAGGCGAACATTAACTTTGACGTTCGTCGCGATGGTGGCGACCTGACGTATCTTGGGATGCACGAACTTTCTATCTGTGCGGAAGGTGCGCCTTCAAAAGATGGAAAGATTAACCCGATGGTGCAGGCTGCGATTGCGTTCAAGCCTACGAGGGACGCGGTCGGCCACACTGGAGTGCTGACGGAAGCTGCGAAGAAACATTTGAACGTCACCTTTGAAAACATAAAGGGACGCGTCAGGAATTTGCTCGGGTCAATGACCACGAAGGAAACATCCTCAAGATGAGTAAAGCGATGGGTGGCGGAGGCGCCAGCCTTCGTCGCCCATCCGCAACGCAGCAATAAACGCCTCCTGCGGGATGCTCACACTCCCATACTCCCGCATCCGCGCTTGCTTTGGCAAAGCGCCCCCGGCGCTTCGCGTCGCTCGCGTCCCCTCGGCCAAAACGCGCATCAACCCTCATCGCCCATGCGAAGGGCGGCGATAAATGCTTCCTGGGGGATGCTGACACTACCGTATTCGCGCATGCGCTTCTTGCCTTCCCGCTGCTTGTCGAGCAGCTTGCGTTTGCGGCTGGCGTCGCCGCCGTAGCATTTGGCGGTGACGTCCTTGCGCAGGGCGGCGATGGTTTCGCGGGCGATGACCTTGCCGCCGATCGCGGCCTGGATTGGGATTTTGAACAGGTGCCTTGGGATCAAATCCTTCAGGCGCTCGCACATGCCGCGGCCGCGGGCTTCGGCGTTGCCGCGGTGAACGATCATGCTCAGCGCGTCGACCGGCTCGGCATTGACCAGGATGCTCATCTTGACCAGGTCGCCTTCGCGGTGGCCGACCTGGTGATAGTCGAATGAGGCGTAGCCGCGGCTGATCGATTTCAGGCGGTCGTAGAAGTCGAAGACGACTTCGTTGAGCGGCAGCTCATAAGTGAGCTGCGCGCGCTGGTGGGCGCCGGTACCGACGTAGGTCAAATTCTTCTGGATGCCGCGGCGGTCCTGGCACAGCTTCAGGATCGCGCCGAGATATTCGTCGGGCATGTAAATGGTCGCCTCGATCCACGGCTCGTCGACCGCTTCGATCGTGCTTGGGTCGGGCCAGTCGGCGGGGTTGTGGATCTCGAGCGTTTCGCCGGTGCGCATCCGCACTTCGTAAATGACCGAGGGCGCGGTGGTAATGAGGTCGAGGTCGTATTCGCGGATCAGCCGCTCCTGGATGATCTCCAGGTGCAGCAGGCCGAGGAAGCCGCAGCGGAAGCCGAAGCCGAGCGCGGCGCTGGTTTCCATCTCGAAGCTGAACGAGGCGTCGTTGAGCCGCAGCTTGTACATGCTCTCGCGCAGCTTTTCGAAGTCGTTGGCGTCGACCGGGAACAGGCCGCAGAAGACCACCGGCTGCACTTCCTTGAAGCCGGGGAGCGGCGCCGCGGTTGGCTTCCGTGCGTCGGTGATGGTGTCGCCGACCCGGGTTTCCGCGACTTCCTTTATCTGCGCGGTGATGAAGCCGATTTCGCCCGCGCCAAGCTCGGGCAGGTCGGTGCGCTTGGGCGTGAAGCAGCCGACTCGGTCGACCAGGTGGGTGGTGCCGGTGGCCATGAACTTGATCTGCTGGCCCTTGCGCAGGGACCCGTCGATGACCCGGACGAGGATGACGACGCCAAGGTAGGGGTCGTACCAGCTGTCGACCAGCATCGCCTTCAGCGGAGCCTGCGCGTCGCCGGTGGGCGGCGGGATGCGCGCGACGATCGCGTCCAGCACTTCGTCGATGCCGATTCCGGTCTTGGCGCTGGCAAGCACCGCGCCGGACGCGTCGAGCCCGATGATCTCCTCGATCTCCTGCCGCACCCCTTCCGGATCCGCGGACGGCAAATCGACTTTGTTGATCACCGGCACGATCTCATGGTCATGCTCGATCGACTGATAAACATTCGCCAGCGTCTGCGCTTCGACGCCCTGGGCGGCGTCGACGACGAGTAGCGCGCCTTCGCAGGCGGCGAGGCTGCGCGAGACTTCATAGGCGAAGTCGACGTGGCCCGGCGTGTCCATCAGGTTGAGCTCGTGGCCCTTCCATTGCAGCCGCACCGTCTGCGCCTTGATGGTGATTCCGCGCTCGCGCTCGATGTCCATATTGTCGAGCACCTGGGCGCTCATTTCGCGCTCGGTGAGGCCGCCGGTGCGCTGGATCAGCCGGTCGGCGAGCGTGCTCTTCCCGTGATCGATATGCGCGATGATGGAAAAATTGCGGATTTTCGAAGTGTCGGTCATTGGCCGCGCCGCTAGCAGAGGGGAAGGCGCAGCGCGAGTGGCGCGGTCAGCGGCGCGACAAACTCCCCACCGGCAGGTCGATCGCCGCCCACAGGCCAAGCAGGATGAAGCCGATCATCGTCGGGCTGAGCAGGGAAATCTCTCCATGCGCGGCTTGCGGCGGGTCGAGGCGCGACAGCAGCACAAAGGCCAGCAGGACCGCGACGCAAGCCGAAGCTTTGAACACGAAGTCGCTCCGCGCCCGAGCGCGAATCGCGCGAAGCCTGGCGTCGGCTTCGACCTGCAGCATGGTCGCGGCAACGAACCGCTCGTCCGCGGGCCCGCCGGGAAGCTTCAGCAGGGCGCCGATCCTGGCGTCGATATCATCCGTCATCGCCGGTTCCTCCAAGGTTGGCCGCAAGTTTCGACCGCGCGCGAGCGACGATCGATTTCAGCGTGCCAAGCGGGACGTCAAGGATACGCGCCGCCTCGCTGTGCGAATAGCCCTCCCCCAGGCAAAGCAAGGCGGCCGCGCGCTCATCGGCCGTCAGCCCGCCCAGCGCACGACCGATGTCCAGCCCAACGGTTGGGTCGGCCGCGCCGCTGCCGCCGTCGGCCAACTCCATCCCTTGCTCCTGCCGGGTCGCCCGGACCCTGGACAGGAACTGCCGCCAGGCAATCTTGAGGAGCCATCCTTCATAGCTTCCCATGCCCTGGAACGCCGCCGCCTTGCGCCAGGCGATCAGAAACACCTCCTGCGCCAGGTCGTCGGCGCCCTCGCCGCGGGACAGCCGCATGAGGAACGCGCGCACCCGGCGCTCGTACCGGCGCACGAGCACGGTAAAGGCAGCCGAATCGCCACGCGCGGCGCGATTCGCCAATGCGTGATCGCCGTCGTCGGTCGCTGTCCCTCCCCCGCGGTTCAGTGGCGCAGCCCGCTGATTTCCCTGGCGCAGCGTGTTGCAGCTTTCGCGCCCAGTCCAGTGACCTGCACCTGCTGGATCGACATCATCTCCTGGCCGGCCGGAAGATAGCGGATCACCCTCTCGCCGGCGTCGTCCTTGACCCTGAAGACGTTCTCGACGCTCGAATCCCCGGGCTTGCCGGCTTCGCGGGCGACGATGATCATACCCTTGCGGATGCCGGCGGCATAAGCGCGGCCAGCGGGATCGACGTCGGTCACCGGGTCGCCGATCCCCTTCACGGTGAAGCCGCGATCATATTTGGGAATGCTGGCCGTCCTGACCGCCAGGCACTTGCCGAAGACGTCTGCCGGAAGCGTGACCTCCTCTCCGCGGACGAGATACCTGTCGATCGTCGGTTGGAGATCGACCCCCGTCATCGCGCGCGCCTTGGCAACCAGCCGGGTCGGCCCATCCCCCTTGCCGCGCTTTGCATCCCAATCCTTTTTCACCTGCAGCATGATGTCGGAAAGCCGGACCTTGCCCTTGCTTGCGCGGGTGAGCCGATAATCGAGAAGCGCGGCAACCATTGCGCTTCGGTTCTCGCTAAGTTGCTTGGCGTCCCGGTTGCCGGCCCACGCGGCCTCGACCTGTGCCGAGGGCGCGAGCTTCATCGGCGAACCGGCATAGCTTTTCAGCATCGCGTTCCACTGGGCCGCAAAATCCGCGGGCGAATAAGAGCCGGCGCGAAGGTTAAGGATCGGCGAAAAATATTGGGTGAACCCTTCCCTGAACCAGCGCGGCCCACCGCCGAAACGCCGCCCGATCCAGGTGTGCAGATATTCGTGCGCGAGCGTGTTGCGCAGCTCCGGCAGGTCCGGGTCCGGTCCGAGATAAAGCGCGAACGCGTCGCCCAGGCCGGTGCCCGCCTGCCCTTTGTAATCCGGCAGGGTGGTCAGCGTGACCAGATATTCCGACCCCGAATCATGCCACAGGGCGTTCGCAGCATCGCCAATCCGGCCGATCAAAGCGCCAAGGAATTCGGGCTTGAGCGCGCTGTCGTCGCGCATCGCCAGCCGCAGTCGCCCCGCCCCGACCTTATGGTCTTTCACGATGATGTCGGAGCCGCCGTAGAGCGTGCTGATCGGATAGGGCGTCGATGGGTCGCCGACCTTGTGGTCGAGATCCGAAACCACCGTCCACCCGATCGGGATCGGGCCCCATTGGAAGCGGTATTCCGGCTCCCTCTCGTCGATCTGAAAGAAGGTTTCCGCGCCAAGGACCGAGAAATAGGTCGGCTTGAGGAGGTTCTTGAAAGCACCGTCGGGCGCGGGGACGATATCGTACCGGATCGTGATCGGCGCTGAGGGTGCATGCCGAAGCACGCGCTCACCGCCCTTGCCGCTGATCGTCGCGTTTTCGACCGCGATCGCCGACCAGCTTGGCGGGCCCGCCGCTTCCGGGTCGCTTTCCGCGATCAAAAGCTTCGTCTCGCCATCCGCGTCGCCGATAATCCGGGTTTCGAGGTGAAGTGATTGCAGCCGGTTCCCGACCACCCGCGGCGTGAGCACAATGCTCACCACGTCGGCGCTGGCCGGCGCCGCCTGCGCCGAGGCCTTGGCGACAACGCCGGATAGCGCGGTGCCGGCAAGACAGGCGGCGGCAAGCAACAAGATGCGGGTGCGCGCCGGGGCGCCCAAATGTTGGGTCATGATGATTCCTTTGCGGGCAGCGCGGTGCGCCGCCGGTCCGTCACTGCTGGCCGGATCGCCGGGCGAGGTAGGCGAAGCGCGCAAGCAGCGCCGCGCCGACGAAGATGGGAAACAGCGCAATGCCGGCGATTTCGCGGAAATCCTCGGCGTTGCCGACGATCATGGCGTAGCCGAACAGCGCGGCGCCAAGCGCGACCAGGATCAGCCCGGTGCGGTCGTCGGCATTCCCCGACGGCTGTTGCTCATCGATCTTGTCGAGCAGCCCGGCGGTCAGCCCGCTATTGCTGCGGATCGCTTCGCGGATCGTCTTTTGCAGGGCGTTGGTGCGCATCACCCGCGCAACATGCCCCAGGATCATGACCACTGCCGTCGCAAAGGCGATGGCAATCAACACATCTTCATTCATCTCGGCCTCCTCGTCTCAAACCCAAGACGCGGCCGGCCGCCCGATTGGATGAGGACGCCGAAATTTTTTTGCCGTCGCCCGGCTGTGACGCTCAGCCGAGGGCGCGGACGATCCCGTAAACGCTGGTGATCGTGACCAGCGCGCCGACGAAAGTCAGCAACGTATCGGCCTTGATCCGCTTGGCGATCAGCGCCCCGAACGGCGCGGCGACGACGCCGCCGATCAACAGCCCCACGGTCGGCCCGGTCAGAACCTGCCACCCAAGCGTCGCGATGAAGGTCGCGCTGATGGTCAGCGTCAGGAAGAATTCGGCGGTGTTGACGGTGCCGATGGTCTTGCGCGGGTTGCCGCCCTGGACCAGTAGGTTGGACGTGACGACCGCGCCCCAGCCGCCGCCGCCGGCCGCATCGAGGAAGCCGCCGACCAGCCCGAGCGGCGCAACGATTTTGGGCGGCCGCTCCGTATGCCGGTGCATGATCCCGCGGTAGAAGAGGAATAGGCCAAGCATCGCGAGGTAGGCGAGCACGATCGGCTTGGCCGTGGCCGTCGGGATTTGGGTCAGGATGTAGGCGCCCAGGATCCCGCCGATGATGCCGGGGACCACCAGGCGGGCGAACAGCCGCCAATCGACGTTGCGATGGGCGATGTGGCTGACCGCCGAAACACCGGTGGTGAAAGTCTCCGCGGTATGGACCCCGGCCGAGGCGAGCCTTGGCGGAACCCCCATGCTGATCAGGAGCGTGCTCGAAATCTGCCCGTAAGCCATGCCGAGCGCGCCATCGACCATTTGCGCGGCAAAGCCGATGGCGATGAACGGGAGAAGGGCGGCCGGATCGGCCAGGAGGGCGTCCATCGTATCTCCGTTCGTCGACAGCCAGCCCCTTGGTCAACAAGCAGAGCCCGCGCAAGCGGCGCGTTCGGTCGAACTTTCGCCTGGCCGCTCGTCGAAAACCGATGGTCGAAATTGCCGAGCCATATTCTGTTGCCCGCACGCTTGGGGAGGTGGAAGATGCGATCGAAGTGCTTGCGGGTCTGGGTGGCCATTGTCGGCTCCATCGCCGTCGGTTTCGGAACGGCGGCCGCGGCGGCACAACCCCTTGAGCGGCTGGAGGCCAAGAGCAATGTCATCGACATTCGCGAAGGCGACGAGCTGTTCAAGCAAAGCTGGACCCTGAGCAAGGAGGTCAACCCGGATATCAAGAAGGTCAACCTGGCCAAGGGTCAGCGGCAGCAAATCTGTTTCATTTCCCAGTCGAACAGCCTGTGCCGAACCGTCGGTGTCGGTGAAACGTCGGACTTTATCATCACCTACGACGGGTACGACTATCCGACCCGGGTCGAGGGTGTGTACGTCCCGCCCGCTGCCAGGTTCGACGCCAAGTACCGGTCCGCACACCGTGGCAAGGTGACCACGCTCATTCCCGAAGTCTACGAGCTGGTGAACGTGGCAATCGCGCTAACCCCGTTCGCGCAGGAGCCTGACCGCTATCTCGTCGTCATGGACACGCCCTATTTTACGGCGCTGAAGCGCCACTTCGCGGGCGTCGCCGGCCACCCGTTCGTCAAATGGCTGGACGCCGAGATGCGCCGGGACATGGGCCTCTATTTCAACCACAAGATGGACGGCTACTCTTTCGTTTACGATCGCAACGGGCGCATTGTCCGAAGCCCCATCTACGATCGCACGGCGTTCCCGGGGGCCAGCGGAAACAGCCTGTTGCCGATGCTCGCGCAGATGCGGGATTTTTCGGCGAAGTCGAAGTTCCGCCAATTCTATGCGGCACACCGTCCGCTGTACCGCCAGCAGGTGCAGGCGATTGAGCAGGACATGGACATCGACGGAATGGTCGCCTGGCTGAAACGCGAGTTTCCACGGGTGAAGCCTTACGACCACATCAAGATCGTCTTTTCGCCTTTGGTCTATGGCAGCCAGTCGGTGACGTGGATGGAAAGCAACGGCTTCAAGGAGCTACAGCCGCACGTCAACTTTCCCTACGCGCATCATTACAAGCTGCCGATGACCGACAAGGCGATCGCGCTGATGCGCGGGGACCTGCTGTTCACGGAGATCAATCACGGATTCATCAATCCCACGGCCGACGGATATCCGGCGGAGATCGACGCCGCGCTTGGCGAACGCAAGAATTGGGTTCGGGAAGGCCAGACGACCAAAGGCTATCCCAATAATTATTCGGTTTTCAACGAGATGATGAACTGGGGCCTGGTCAATCTTTACTACGTCGACCGCGCGCCTGCGGCCGATCTCGATGCACTGATCGCGCAGAACAATCGGCACCAAAGCAAGGGGCGCGGCTTCATCCGCTTTCCAGAGTTCAGCGATTTCCTCGTCAAGCTTTACCGGGAGCGGCCTGCGGGGACGACGGTGGCCGACCTTTATCCCCAGATCATCGCCTGGTTCGCGGCAAACCGTGGGACGAACAACAATCCGACGTCGGCTGAGGCGGAGCAAGCGACGCCCGTCGCAAGCCGGGGTTCGGCCTTATGACCCAATCACCAGCAGTGCGCGCGGGCGGATGCGATACTCGAGCGGCGCTGGCAGTTGCACTGTCTCGCCATCGACCGCGACCGTCAGGTGCGACCGGCGGCTGTCGACCTTGATGGTCTTGACGTGATCTAGGCGGATCATGTCGTCGCGGCGGCGAAGGCCGACAAGCGCCCGAAGCGAGGCGGCGGCAAGGCCGAGCCGACCTTTCTTGCGCAGGACCATCACGCACAATTCGCCGTCGCTCAGGCTTTCGCGCTTGCCCGCGGCCGGCAGGGAAATGCCGTAATCGTTATTGCCGACGAACAGCAGCGAGGTGTCGATCGTCGCCGTCTGGCTGTCGTTGACGGTCAGGCGCAGCCGCTGGTGGCGGAAGCGGATCAACGTTCGGATTGACGCGACCAGCAACGCCAGCCGCTTCGACCGGCCAAGCCGCTTTTGCTGCACTTCACGATCGGCCACCATCAGCGGGTAAAGGCCAAGCGCGCTGTTGTTGATGAACACCCGGCCGTTCAGCTCGGCAACGTCGACCTTTTGCGTGCGGCCGGCAGCGATGATCTTGCAGGCTTCGGCAATGTCGAAGGGGATGCCAAGGTCGCGGGCGAAATGGTTGAGGGTGCCGAGCGGCAACACGCCAAGCACGGTACCGCTGCCGGCGATCGCGCCGGCCGCGGCACTGATGGTTCCGTCGCCACCGCCGGCGATGACCAGCGGCACTTTCCCGGCCACCGCTTCGGCCGCGCGTTCGGCACACTTGGCGCCGTCGAGCAACTCGACCTCGCCATCAATGCCCGCTTCGGCGAGCGCCGCGCGGACCTTGTCGGCGACGTCATCGCCGCCGGCACTGCCGCCGCCCTGATTGATGAGGATAACCGCCGATGCGGCCCCAGGGCTGTCGTTCAGAAATCTTCCTTCCGCTGGCGGCCTGACGCGCCAGCATAGGAACAATGCGCGCGCTTGGCCACGCTGCCGGCCGGGGGCGCTTTAAGCGTCGAACTTCGCGCGCCGACGCCTTGAACGACCTTACTGCCCGGTGTCGCTGGTTGAAGGCTGCTGGAAGTCGAAGCTTGGCTCCTTCGGCTTGCGGCCGTTGGCGCTGCCGAAGGTGTAGCTGGCGCCGAACAGAACGATCCGGCCCATCCCGCGCTGGGTCGAGCGTTCGACGCTGTTGTTCGTTTCGAAGAACGTCGTCTGCTTGACGCTGTCCAGCACGTTCTGCGCCGTAACCAGCAGGCTCAGCTTGTCATTGACCTTGCGGCGGTAGCCAAGGTTGAGGATTCCGCCGCCTTCGCGATAGCCCTGCGGAAGCAATTGCCGGCCCGAGTAATTGCCGTTGAGCTGGAAGAAGTCCTTCGAGGTGGGCTGCCAGCTCAAATTGCCCTTCACGCCCCCGCCCATGCCCGACCGCGCGGTGGAAATGCTGTTCACCTTCGGGTCGATCCGGTTCCAGAAGTAGATGACCGAGGTGTTGTAGGTCAGCGTCTTGCCGAGCTTGCCGTTCAGCAGCGCCTCGGCGCCGATCCGGCGGGAGGTGGCGAGGTTGGCGCGGGTGGCGAGAATGACGCCATCGCCAAGGTCGGTGTACAGGTCGGACACGCCATCCTTTGAATCGCGATAGAAACCGTTGAGCGAATAGAAGGTCGGCCCCTTGCGGCGCTGCCAGCTCAATTCGAACGAGTCGGTGATTTCCGGCCGCAGGTAAGGGTTGCCGCGGCGCACGTTCAGCGGGTCGATGTACAGCGTGTAAGGGTTCAAATCCTGCGATTGCGGGCGCTGGATCCTGCGGCTGTAGCTGGCGCGAACCTTTTGCGTTTCGCTGAGGTCGGTGCTGAGGTGAAGGGTGGGATAAGCGCGGAAATACTCGTTCTTGAAACGCTGCCCATCGGTGATCTGGTTGATGTCGAGTTCGACCTGCTCGAGCCGCAAGCCCGCCATCGCTTCAATCTTGCCGACGGCGAAATTGTAGGTGGCAAAACCGGCGTGGATCGTCTCGTCGATCGCAAACTGGTTGGTGAAGGCGGGGAGGATTTCCAGGTCGGAGAAGCTAGGTCCCCGGGCGCCGGTAAAATCGAAATCGTAGCGGTTGAAGTCGCCATTGTAGCCGACGTTGAGCGAATCCTTTCCAAGCGGCCGTTTGTAATCGAACTTCAGGCTTTTCATGTTCCAGTCGCCCTGGTTGCCGAAGCGCTCGAACGACGGCTCGTCGTCGGAGGGCGTGGTGACCGCCTCGACCTTGCGGCGGAAGCGCCCGCGCACCGCGCCGGCTTCGCTCACCAGCTCATGCTCGTCCCCAGGGAACCTGCGGCGCCACGAAACCGTCCCGCCGACGCCACGGACCGTAACGTCGGTCCCGGAATCGCGCGCATAGGAATCGAGGATTCCGACGCCGCTGTTCTCGACCTCCTCCAGGCCGTCGATGTCGGTATTGAAGCGAAACGCGTTCAATTGGGTGCTGAGCCGGTTCGACTTGTCGAGATCATAGTCGACCCCGATCTGCCCATTCCCGCCGGTCGACACGATGTCGGCGGCGTTCTGGCGCTTGAGGACGGTCACCACGCCGCTGTCGGGATCGGTCGTCGTGCGCAGCTGCTTCAGCGTCGAATCCGTGGTGAAGCGGCGCAGGTTGAGGTCGGCCGTCGCGGTCAGTTTCGAACCCGAGGTGACCGCGCTGATGCCGAGGCTCCCGCGCCCCTTCGCGCCGATGTTGCCCTTCACCGTGGCGGTGCGGGAGTTCGGCCGCGCATGCTTCATGATCAGGTTGATGACGCCGCCGGAGCCCTCGGGGCTCATCGCCGCGGAGGGGTTGGTGATCACTTCGACCCGTTCGATCTGCCCGGCCGGCATGGTCAGCACCGCATTGTCGCGGCCCTCCCCGCTAAGCTGCGCCGACGGCCGTCCGTCGACCAGGATCTTCACGCCGGAGTCGCCACGCAGACTGACCTTGCCTTCCAGGTCGACGTCGACGCCGGGGACGGAGCGGAGCACATCGGCCAGCGTGCCGGTCTGCACCTGCAGGTTGTTCGACACGTTGAAACTGACCCGGTCGGCCTTGCTGATCACGTCCGACCGCGTGCCGGTGACGACGATCGCCGGCTGCTTTTCCTTGGCCGCGGGCGGCGCCGGCGCCGGCGCCGGCGCGGTCTGCGCATCGGCCTTCGCGGCGACCAGGACGGTGGCGACCGCGATCAGCGAGACTCGGGCGGTGAGGGTGGAAAAAGTCATTGAATTTACTGCCCCGAAAAGGATGTGGACGGTGAAGGCGACTGCGCCGACGACCGCTTTGCGACCGGACCGTTGTGCGGGGGCCACGTTGCGCGACGATTTCCGCGCTGCAACAAAGCGAAACGACCGGACACGCCGGCGCAACGCTGCGCTCCGTTCGCCCCGAATCGCGTTCGCTGTTCCAATCGCATATCCTGACCCCAGCCCATCGGCGGTGGCTTGGCATGACGAAGCGATGAGCATTCGCTGAAATCGACATGCGACTCGGTGCTTTCGACCGGCGGTAGGGCGAACCGACGAAGCGTAGCGCAGCGCCTGCGAATTGCGGTGGCCGGGTCGGCACTCCATATGGCTCGCAATGGCGATCCAGATCCGCACATCCCTGGCCGAGCCGGACACCGGCGACACCTTTGTCCCGCACAAGCCTGCCCGGCCGGACAAGGCGGAAGGCGGCCGCAAGTTCGTGCTCAAGTCGGATTACGAGCCGGCTGGCGACCAGCCGACGGCGATCAAGGAAATCACCGAAGCGGCGCTTGCCGACGAACGCAGCCAGGTCCTGCTGGGCGTCACCGGCAGCGGCAAGACCTTTACCATGGCCAAGGTGATCGAGACCCTGCAGCGCCCGGCGCTGGTGCTTGCGCCGAACAAGATCCTCGCGGCGCAGCTCTACGGGGAGTTCAAGAGCTTCTTCCCCGACAATGCGGTCGAATATTTCGTCAGCTACTACGATTACTATCAGCCCGAAGCCTACGTCCCGCGCAGCGACACCTACATCGAGAAGGAAAGCTCGGTGAACGAGGCCATCGACCGGATGCGCCACTCGGCGACGCGGTCGCTGCTGGAACGCGACGACGTCATCATCGTCGCCTCGGTCAGCTGCCTCTACGGCATCGGCTCGGTCGAGACCTATTCGGCGATGACCTTCAGTCTCAAGAAGGGCGCGACCCAGGACCAGCGCGAGATCATCCGCAAGCTCGTGGCGCTGCAGTACAAGCGCAACGACCAGGCGTTCGCCCGCGGCAACTTCCGGGTGAAGGGCGACAACCTCGAAATCTTCCCGTCACACTATGAAGACACCGCCTGGCGCGTGTCCTTCTTCGGCGACGAGATCGAGGAGATCGTCGAGTTCGATCCGCTGACCGGAAAGAAGGCCGCTTCGCTCGACAGCGTGAAGGTCTACGCCAATTCCCACTATGTGACGCCGGGCCCGACGCTCAAGCAGGCCAGCGAAGCGATCCGCCACGAACTGTCCGAGCGGCTGAAGGAGCTGCACGCGGAAGGCCGGCTGCTGGAAGCGCAACGGCTCGAGCAGCGCACCAATTTCGACCTCGAGATGATTGCCGCGACCGGCAGCTGCGCCGGCATCGAGAATTACAGCCGCTTCCTCACCGGTCGCCTGCCCGGCGAGCCGCCGCCGACCCTGTTCGAATATCTGCCCGACAATGCGCTTCTGTTCGTCGACGAGAGCCACCAGACGGTGCCGCAGATCGGCGCGATGGCGCGCGGCGACCACCGGCGGAAGATCACGCTTGCCGAATATGGCTTCCGCCTGCCCAGCTGCATCGACAACCGCCCGCTGCGCTTCAACGAATGGGAAGCGATGCGCCCGCAATCGGTGTTCGTCTCGGCGACGCCGGGGCCGTGGGAAATCAACGAGACCGACGGCGTCTTCAGCGAGCAGGTGATCCGACCCACCGGCCTGATCGACCCGCCGGTCGAAATCAAGCCCGTCGAAGACCAGGTCGACGACCTGATCCACGAAGCGAAGCTGACCGCGCAGAAGGGTTACCGCACGCTCGTCACGACGCTGACCAAGCGCATGGCCGAAGACCTGACCGAATTCCTGCATGAAGCGGGCCTCCGCGTGCGCTACATGCACTCCGACGTCGAGACGCTGGAGCGCATCGAACTGATCCGCGAGCTTCGGCTCGGCGTTTACGACGTGCTGGTCGGCATCAACCTGCTGCGCGAGGGGCTCGACATTCCCGAGTGCGGGCTGGTTGCCATCCTCGACGCCGACAAGGAGGGCTTCCTGCGCTCCGAAACGTCACTGATCCAGACCATCGGCCGCGCCGCCCGCAACATCGAGGGCCGGGTTATCCTCTACGCGGACCGCGTCACGGGCTCGATGGAGCGCGCGCTCAACGAGACCGATCGCCGCCGCGAGAAGCAGGTGGCGTACAACCTTGAACACGGCATCACGCCAGCCTCGATCAAGAGCCAGATCAACGACATCATGAGCGACGTCACCATGCGCGACGGCGTGATGGTGGAGACCGGCGACGAGGAACGCCCGCACCTCGTCGGCCACAACCTCAAGGCCTACATCGCCGACCTCGAGCAGCGGATGCGCAAGGCTGCGGCGGACCTGGAGTTCGAGGAAGCCGGCCGCCTTCGCGACGAGATCCGCCGGCTCGAGGAAGACGACCTCGGCATCCCCCACGACCAGCGAGTGGCGCCAAGGCCGCTTGGCAATTCGACCGAAGGCAAGCCGGGGACGAGGAAGAACCGGTTTGGGAAGCAGAGCAGCTTCAAGCGACGGGCGCGGTAAGAACGGCAATTAGAAACGAAGTTGCGTCGGTGCAGATGCGGCGATATCAATTACTTGTGCGCAGGTGCTCGGCTGCGCGCGAGTAAATCATTGCGGGTCTGTTGAGTACACGTCTTCGAGCGAGCCGATGTCTCTGCCTCCTGCACTACAGGATAGCTCCGGCTTACGCCGGCTAGAGGGGGTTGAGATGCCAGGAAATTTGATCGCCACGCATGGCAATGAGAACTGGGTGCTCAGCCCGGACGGCGCATTCATTTATGTCGCAGGCAACGACGGCTACCTCACGGTGTACGACGCGCATTCGGGCCAGTCGGTTTATGCCGTCGATTTGGGCACTGATTTGGGCGCTATCTCTCTATCGCCGGACGGTACGCGCCTTGCTGTGGTTGAGGACGTGCCGGATAACACGCAACAATATCAGGACTGGACGGCGAACACCGCCATTGCCAGCTTCTACGTCGTCGATCTGAGCACCTTCAGCGCCGATAAGCACACTTATCAGCGTAGCGGCACGGGCTACACCTTTGCCGACGTGACTTGGACCGACAACGACACGCTGCAGTTGTCCCAGAACATCCTTCCCGGCTACAGCGGCTGGGCTCCGCTCGCGACGGTCGAATTGTCGTCGGGTGTGATGACCGAGCATTCGAGCTACTATTCCGGGCTTGGGACTTCAGCCTCGCTGCTGACGATTCCGGGCTCCGATACTGTCCTGCTCGGCCAGCTGGGCCTGTCCTCCGCAGAATATTTTCTGATCGGCCCCGACGGCACGTCGATCAGGAGCAACGGCGTCTACGCCAACAATGTCTATGGTTACGCTGGCGGGATCGAAGCCGCTTCAGGAACGACGGTTAACGATCGTATCATCATCGTGACGGGGGGCGGCGCCCATCTTTACGATGGGACGATGACGTACATCGGCAATCTCGCGAGCCTCTACCCCAATCTGGGAAGTGCGGCCGGCGTTACTTTCAGTGAAGAGGGCCAGCGGCTGTTCTTCCTTGATGCGACGAACAAGGCCCTGGTCGTCATCGACGCATACAACCTCTCCTTGGTCGCGACGGTCCCGCTGACGGGTGTCGACTTCCAGTCCCTGCAATGGGGCGAAGAAATCGTCGTCGCGCCAGACGGCAAGGGCGTCTACTTCAACACGCAGACCGGCATTTCTTATGTTGCTGTGGACCTGCCCGGTCTCGGGACTAATGGAGCCGACCAGCTTTCCGGCACTGCCGGCAACGACATCATCGACGGGCGCGACGGTGCCGACCTCCTTTACGGGCTCGCCGGCAATGATTGGCTGATCGGCGGCTCGGGCGATGACCGACTTGAGGGAGGAGACGGCTTCGACGTGGCTGCCTACGAAACCGCCACGAGCGCGGTCACGGTAGATCTGCGGATTGCAGGCCCGCAGGCGACGGGCGGCGCGGATTCAGATACGTTAGTGGGGATCGAGGGGCTTAGCGGTTCGGTCTTCAACGACACTTTGATCGGCAACGCCGCCGCCAACCTCCTCCTCGGCTATGACGGCAACGATATCCTCTACGGGCTCGATGGGGACGACGACCTGTACGGGGAGAAGGGCGACGACCAATTATTTGGTGGCGCCGGGGTTGATTGGCTGTTCGGCGAAGCGGGCGCTGACTGGCTCGACGGCGGCACCGGGGCGGACCGACTGGAAGGCGGCGACGGCAACGACACCTATGTGATAGACGACGCCGGCGACATCATTATCGAGACCGCAACGGGCGGTTACGATACGATGCGGGTCATCAATCTCAGTACGACGATCGCATCAGGCGTCGAGGCGCTGATCATCCAGAGCGGCGCGGTCAATGCGACTGGAAATCTCGCTGCAAACAACCTGACCGGATCGGACGAGGCCAACGTACTTTCGGGCCTCGGCGGTAACGACACGCTGAACGGGCTTGGGGGCAACGACACGCTGATCGGCGGGGCTGGCGCGGACACGCTGACCGGCGGAGCGGGCGCTGATACGTTCCGCGGGACGGCTGCGGAGCTCAACGGCGATATGATCACCGACTTCACGGCCGAAGACCGGATAGTCATCTCGGACGCCAACGCCAACGCCAACTTTACCTTCAGCGTTAGCGGCGGGATTGTCACTTATTCGGGCGGCTCGTTCAGCCTTGGATCGGGCTTCTCCGGCAATCTTTTCGCAACCACTGTGCAGGGCGGCGGCATCGAGCTTCGTGCTGTGGAGACTAAATTGACCAGCTATGGCCTCACCGACTTCAACGGCGACGGCATTGCGGACGTGCTGTGGCGCAGCAACACGGGGGTCATCACGACCTGGCTGGGCCAGGCCGACGGCACGTTTTTCGACAATAGCGCCAACACCGGCCAGGCGATCCCGCTCGACTGGAACATCGTTGGCACTGGCGACTACAACGGCGATGGTCTGGGCGACCTCATGTGGCGCAGCGACGCCGGCGTGATGACGCAGTGGCTGGGCCAGTTGGACGGCACCTTCCGCGACAATTTCGCCAAGACCGGCCAGGTGATCCCGCTCGACTGGAACGTCATCGGCACCGGCGACTTCAACGGCGACGGGCTTGGCGACCTCATCTGGCGCAGCGATGCCGGCGTCATCACCGAATGGCTCGGCAACCTCGACGGCAGCTTCCGCGACAACTTCGCCGGCACCGGCCAGCATATTCCATTGAACTGGACCATCGACGGCATGGGCGACTTCAACGGCGACGGGCTCGAGGATCTGATCTGGCGCAGCGATGCTGGCGTCATCACCGAATGGCTCGGCCAGAACGACGGCAGCTTCAAGGACAACTTCGCCGGTACCGGCCAGACCATCCCGACCAATTGGCAGATCGTCGGCGTCGGCGACTTCAACGCCGACGGCTATGCCGACATCCTGTGGCAGAGCACCGCCGGCACGCTGACCAACTGGCTCGGCAATCCGGACGGCAGCTTCACCGACAACTTCGTCAACACCGGCCAGGTCATCCCGCAAGGCTGGGAGCTGGTCGGCGTCGGCGACCTCAACGGCGACGGCCGCGACGACATCCTGTGGCGCACCGGCCCCGACAGCGTCGAAACCTGGTTCGGCCAGGACAATGGTGGGTTCACCGGCGGCAGCAGCGGCACGCTGGCGGCCGCGCACGCCGCAAGCGCCGGCACCAACGGAGACCTGTTCTACCTGGGTTAGGCAGGACGCCAGCTTGCGCGCATCAGCGCCGATTGCGTATCTAAAACAGCAGACTACCATAATCTCACTGTTCTGGCGCAGTTCTTGCCGACATTGGGAGTTCTCACATGGTCGACATACCGGGCGATACCACCACGACTTCCACAATCTCGGTCGGGTCGATGGTCGACAATGCGATCGAGACGGTCGGCGATCATGACTGGTACGCGGTCACACTGACGGCGGGCCAGAAAGTCACCATCGCCCTGAACATCATTACATTGGAGGACCCCTACCTTTACCTCCGCGATTCAAACGGCTCGCTCATCGCCGAAAACGACGATGGCGGTGGCGGCCGCGGGTCGAGGCTGGTGTTTACGGCCCCGACTGACGGAACCTATTACATCGACGTCGCGGCCTGGGCCCCGACGGAGGTGGTTCCCGGCTATACCGGGACCGGCGCCTACCGGCTGTCCGTTAGCGACTATGTGGCGCCGTCCGAGGGAACGTTGGACGACTTTGCCGACCAGATGACGCACGGCTTTTTCGATGGCGACTATCACCACTTCAACGTCACTCAAGGCGGCAGCCTCACGGTCAACTTTCAAGGGCTGACCGACGCCGGACGCACGGTTGCGCTGCAGGCGCTGCAACAGTGGACCGATATCATTGGCGTGAATTTCGTCGAGACGAATGGCGCCGCCCAAATCACGTTCGACGACCTCGACCAAGGCACAGGCGCTTTCGCCGACACCGTCAGCTCGAACCACATAACCAGCTCGGCGATCGTTAATGTGGCGCTGTATCGACTGAACCTTCACACCTACATGCACGAGATTGGGCACGCGCTCGGGATCGGGCACACCAGCAATTCGAACGCCGGGACGGCGGGCGCGATCTACCCGAACGACGCGCTGTGGAGCAACGACGGTTCCGCAATCAGCATCATGTCGTACTTCGACAACGGCGAAAACGGCTATTATTCGAGCCGCGGCTTTTCGAACCTGCCGGTCGTGACGCCGCAAGTCGCCGACATCATTGCGATGGGCAATCTGTACGGGCTGTCGACAACCACGCGAACCGGCAACACGACGTACGGATTTAACAATACGAGCGGCCGGGCGGCATTCGACGCCGCCCTGCACCCGAACTACTCGTACACCATCTTCGATAACGGCGGCGTGGACACACTCGATTATTCCGGGTTCATCAGCAACCAGCTGATCGACCTGAATCCGGAAGCGTTTTCTAACATTGGCGCTTTCGTCGGGAACGTCGTGATCGCTCGCGGCACGGTGATCGAGAATGCGATCGGGGGCAGCGGGAACGACACCCTCGTGGGCAATGGCGCGGCGAACGTCCTCACCGGGAACAGCGGAATCGACACACTCTACGGCGCTGACGGCAATGACACGCTGACCGGCGGCCTTGGCGCCGATGTCCTTGTTGGCGGCACCGGTGGAGATTTTTTCCGCGACACTGCCGCCGGCCTCAATGGCGACACGATCGTCGACTTCTCGGCGCAGGACCGGATCGTCATTACCAATGTCGGTCTTGCCAGCTTCAGCTATTCGCTGGTCGGCAACACGCTGACCTACACGGGCGGCTCGCTAACTTTTTCCAACGCGCTCGCCGGCCACCTGTTCGTTCGCGCCGCGGATGGCGGCGGCGTAGAACTGCAGATGGCGGATCGGACCGGCTTCGGTCTCACCGACTTCAACGGCGACGGCATCGCGGACGTGCTGTGGCGCAGCGACACGGGGGTCATCACGACTTGGCTGGGCCAGGCCGACGGCACGTTTATCGACAACAGCGCCAACACCGGCCAGGCGATTCCGCTCGACTGGAACATCGTCGGCACCGGCGACTACAATGGCGACGGCCTGGGCGACATCATGTGGCGCAGCGACTCTGGCGTGATGACGCAGTGGCTGGGCCAGTTGGACGGCACCTTCCGCGATAACTTCGCCAAGACGGGCCAGGTGATCCCGCTCGACTGGAACGTCATCGGCACCGGCGACTTCAACGGCGACGGGCTTGGCGACCTTATCTGGCGCAGCGACGCCGGGGTCATCACCGAATGGCTCGGCAACCTCGACGGCAGCTTCCGCGACAACTTCGCCGGCACCGGCCAGCACATCCCCTTGAACTGGACCATCGACGGAATGGGCGACTTCAACGGCGACGGGCTCGAGGATCTCATCTGGCGCAGCGATGCTGGCGTCATCACCGAATGGCTCGGCCAGAACGACGGCAGCTTCAAGGACAACTTCGCCGGTACCGGCCAGACCATCCCGACCAACTGGCAGATCGTCGGCGTCGGCGACTTCAACGCCGACGGCTATGCCGACATCCTGTGGCAGAGCACCGCCGGCACGCTGACCAACTGGCTCGGCAATCCGGACGGCAGCTTCACCGACAACTTCGTCAACACCGGCCAGGTCATCCCGCAAGGCTGGGAACTGGTCGGCGTCGGCGACCTCAACGGCGACGGCCGCGACGACATCCTGTGGCAAACCGGGCCCGACAGCGTCGAAACCTGGTTCGGCCAGGACAATGGCGGCTTTACCGGCGGCAGCAGCGGCACGCTGGCGGCCGCGCACGCCGCAACCGCCGGCACCAACGGAGACCTGTTCTACCTGGGCTGACGTGTGATCGCTTAGGCCGCCGCGCGGCTTTGCTTCACTTGAGGAGCGTCAGAACGGTTCGCACCACATCGGCTTGGCGGCTCACGCCAAGCTTGGTCAGGATGTGCTTCATCTGCGTCCGCACGGTCCCGAGGGCCGAACGGCGCTCGTCGCTGATCTGCCGCAGCGACCGGCCCTCGGTAAGCCGCAACGCGACGTCCGCTTCGGCCGCGGACAAGCCGTACATGGACTGCAGATGGTGCGCGGTCAGTTCGCGGCCTACGCGCTGCCCGGTGCGGTTGATCGTGACTAACGATCCCTGCAGCCAGCTTTGCCCCGTCAACGGCGTGAAAGTCGCAATCACGAGCGCGCCGTCCTTGTCGCTGAGGATGCATTCCGCAGCGCCCGGTTGGTCTGGCCTGAACGACATGGCCAGCGACCGTTCGAACGTTTCCCTTTGGCCCGCGTCGCTCGGTTCTATCCGGCCGTTGCGTACGCGCAGGAAACGCCCGGACGACAAAAAGGAATCGCCTGCGGGGTTTGCGGCCAGGACACGCCCATCACTGCCGATGACCAGTGAAGCGCCGGTTCCGCTTTCGAAAATTGCCTCGAGCAGGTCGAGCCGCTTGGTGAGGTGAGAAATTCGGCTGCGAATGCCGAACATGCGCCGCAAATGTTCGACTTGCCCGTCCAGAAGATTCAGCGAGCTGGCAGAAAAATCCTCCTGAGCGCGCCCGCGGTGGAGGCCGATGATGCCCTTCCCCTGAAACGTCTCCATGACGGAGCCGCAGCAGTAATAGGTGTCGTCGCCCATCGCGCGAATCCACTCGTTGTAGAATATGCTGGAGTCATATTCGTCCTGAGTGACCAGGTCCGTGGTGTTCCACGCCTTGTTGATCCGCCCCTGCCCCATTCCGGCTTCGGTCCACAGATCATATTCGACGAAGTTCGCCGCGTAATTCTCCATTTGCTCGTCGCTGAAATAGCCCGAGTGGGCGGCGATGTCCGCGGCGCCGGTTGCGGAGTCGCGCCAGTGAAGAACGCAGCTGCGAGCGCCCGTCGCCTCAGCGATCATGGTGGGCAATTCGGCGAACAGCTGATCGTCCAGCACTGCTTCATAGATTAAGTGCGTTGTCAGCTTCACGCGCCACTCTCCGACTCGGCTGGTCAATTTCTAGCCCAGGTTCGCGCGAATTTAACAGCCCGCTTTGAAATACCCCATTTGGGATATGACACTCACGGAACGATGCCCGACACCGGTGCGACCTACGTTCGTCATCACGTTGAAAAAAGGGGGAAGTATGAAACTGATTGGGGTGTTCTTGGCCACGTGCGCGGCGGTCGCAACGGCCACTCCGGCGGCGGCGCAGTCGGGCACGGTCAATGTCGGCGTTACCGGCGGTACGCTCGGGATCGGGCCGGAAGTCGGTTACCGTTCTGGCAGCATCGGCGCGCGCGCCAACGCGACGTTCCTCGGCCTCAGCCGGGATGTGGATTCGGACGACGTCAATTACGACGGCAAGCTCAAGCTGCGTTCGTACGGCGCCATGGTCGACCTGTATGTCTTCGGCGGCGGCTTTCGCATTTCGCCTGGTCTTCGCATCAGCCGGAACCGAGTCAAGCTGACGGCGACGCCAACCGATGACGTCGAAATCGGCGATGAAATCTACACGCCGGCCGAGGTCGGGTCGATTATCGGCGAAGTGCGCGCGAAGAAGCTTGCGCCGACGCTGACCGTCGGTTGGGCGACGAGCGGAACGGGTTTCTATTTCGGCGTTGACGCTGGCGCGATGTTCCAGGGCTCGCCGCGCGTGACCAAACTGTACACGACCGGTTCGGCCGTGACTGCTGCCGACCTCCTTGAGGAACGCGCCGAGATCGAAGACGACATTGATAACTTCAAGGTCTACCCGATCCTGCAGCTCGGTCTCGGTTACCGCTTCGGCGGCTCCAATGCAGCGCCGGCTTACGTTGAGCCTGTAGTTGCGCAGCCGGTCGCTCCGGCAGCTCCGGCCTCGCAGACCTGCGCGGACGGGTCCGTCATCCTCGCCACCGATACCTGCCCGCTTCCGCCGGTGGCACCGGCGGCACCGGCTGCCGGTGAACGTGGCTGATTAAGCTTGGATATGGGGCTCGGGACTGCGTTCCGGGCCCCATTTTAGCGCAATTGAGAAAATAAGGGGCGTCTCGTGGCAAATTTCGTGGTGGGCAGCGCGTTCGATTTGCAGTGGTTCATCGAAACCGGCTCTTTGGCCGAGTATTTCGAGTTCGGGACCGTCACCACGCACACCGAGACGCAGCTTACCGTGGTGGACGAGGAAACCGGCGAGTTCCTAACGTTCCATGGCACGTTCGGTGGGTATAACGGCGAAAACATCCCCACCACCGGGACGATCACGACCATCTCCTATGGCCTGTCGGGGACGACTCTGTTCACCGCCAGCAACCTTGCGATGAGCGTTCCGACCTTCACCCAGTTCGTGCAGGGCGACAACCTGCAGGGCCTCTTCATGGCGGTCCTCGCCGGCAACGACGGCGTGACCGGAAGCAACGGCGACGACGTGCTGTTCGGCTTCGGTGGCGACGACGCCATGAACGGCAATCAGGGCAATGACTGGCTGTATGGCGGTGACGGCGACGACGCCATTCTTGGCTGGACGGGCGACGACCATCTTTACGGGGGCAATGGAAACGACGTCCTCAGCGGCGGCACCGGCGCGGATGAGATGTACGGCGGCGCTGGCAACGACGTGTACGCGGTCGGCCTTGGTGATTTCGTCTACGAAGATGCCAACCAGGGGACCGACAAGGTGCTCGCCTCGATCGAAGGCTACACGCTCCTCACCAACTTCGAGGACCTGACGCTGAGCGGCACCATCGTCACCGGCTATGGCAACGCGGTCGGCAACGTGATCACCGGCAACGCCGTCGGGAACGTGATGGAAGGCCGCGGCGGCAACGACACTTTGTACGGGCTCGAAGGGAACGACACGCTGATCGGCGGCGCCGGCGCTGACACGCTGGCAGGCGGCGCCGGGGCAGATACCTTCCGTGGCACGGCCGCCGAGCTGAACGGCGACGCCATCGTCGATCTCACGGCCGAGGACCGCATCGTCATCACCGACGTCAATGCCGCCAACTTCACTTTCACAATCACCGGAAACACCGTCACCTACGCCGGCGGCTCGTTCACCTTGGGCGAAGGCTTTTCGGGCACTCTTGTCGCGACTGCCATCGAAGGCGGCGGCGTCGAGCTTCGGATCGGCACGCCGCCGGTCCACCTTAACGGCCAGGGCCTGGTCGACTTCAACGGCGACGGCATCGCGGATGTGCTGTGGCGCAGCGACACGGGGGTTATCACGACCTGGCTGGGCCAGGCCGACGGCACCTTCATCGACAATAGCGCCAACACCGGCCAGGCGATCCCGCTCGACTGGAACATCGTCGGCACCGGCGACTACAATGGCGACGGGTTGGGCGACATCATGTGGCGCAGCGACGCCGGCGTGATGACGCAGTGGCTGGGCCAGTTGGACGGCACCTTCCGCGACAATTTCGCCAAGACGGGCCAGGTGATCCCGCTCAACTGGAACGTGATCGGTACCGGGGATTTCAACGGCGACGGGTTGGGCGATCTCATCTGGCGCAGCGATGCCGGCGTCATCACCGAATGGCTCGGCAACCTTGACGGCAGCTTCCGCGACAACTTCGCCGGTACCGGCCAGCACATCCCCTTGAACTGGACCATCGACGGGATGGGCGACTTCAACGGTGACGGGCTCGAGGATCTCATCTGGCGCAGCGACCAGGGTGTGATCACCGAATGGCTCGGCCAGAACGACGGCAGCTTCAAGGACAACTTCGCCGGC
Source organism: Sphingomonas sinipercae (assembly GCF_011302055.1). NCBI lineage: Bacteria > Pseudomonadati > Pseudomonadota > Alphaproteobacteria > Sphingomonadales > Sphingomonadaceae > Sphingomonas > Sphingomonas sinipercae. The sequence goes on along the minus strand of NZ_CP049871.1, from coordinate 539,152 downwards.
ACCGGCCAGACCATCCCGACCAACTGGCAGATCGTCGGCGTCGGCGACTTCAACGCCGACGGCTATGCCGACATCTTGTGGCAGAGCACCGCCGGCACGCTGACCAACTGGCTCGGCAATCCGGACGGCAGCTTCACCGACAACTTCGTCAACACCGGCCAGGTCATCCCGCAAGGCTGGGAACTGGTCGGCGTCGGCGACCTCAACGGCGACGGCCGCGACGACATCCTGTGGCAAACCGGACCCGACAGCGTCGAAACCTGGTTCGGCCAGGACAATGGCGGCTTCACCGGCGGCAGCAGCGGCACGCTGGCGGCCGCGCACGCCGCAAGCGCCGGCACCAATGGAGACCTGTTCTACCTGGGCTAAGGCCGCGAGGCGATTCGACCTAGAGCGAGCGGGACACGCGCAAGAACCGGTTTGGGAAGCAGAGCAACTTCAAGCGAAAGGCGCGGCGAGCGGATATTCGGACACGCGCAGCATAGCGGCGCCGATCGATAAACGCTTGCAGGCATTAGATTAATTTCTACTTTCTAATGAGAAAGCGAGCGGGCCAGACGAAGTCCGCGGTTCGCGTCGGGGGGCAGCAATGAATGAATTATCGAGCGTTTCGGCAACTCAACCGGCGCGAACGCTGGGTAGCGATGCGCCCCTGTCAACCGAGTCTCCAGTTACAGAAACCCTGCTCGGCACAGTCAATGGCCAATCATACTATCTTGTCGCCACTGAAAACTTAGGATGGATGTCCGGAATTGGGCAACTAGGGTACGTCAATACCCTGAACGCAAGTCGCCAGATACATACAGAAACGGTCGTCGATGGTATCGATCGTTATTACGATTATAGCGCCGATTATGCTAGGTGGGATTACGACATCGTTCGGGTTGATTCAAATGGACAGCGTACTGTTGTGCTCGCGGACATGGAGTACTTTGATGTTACCCAAGGTCAGCTAGGATCTGCTTTACACGTCTTTTTCTGGGACGCTTCGAATAGAGAAGATAACGCTACGAGAATTACCGAGTTTGCTCGCGATGTGGGCTACTGGGCCCCGGTCAGTGGCCGTTCAGTACAGACTGACTTCGGTGCTGGGATCTGGCATCTGGACCTGACCAGTGGAACGGTGGAGTTGTTCGGAGACGCTTGGTCGGTCAGCAGATACGACGATTCTCGCGTGACGATCTACGTCGACAACGATCCTGCGGATCGGGTGAGCGAATGGGACCCTGACGCGCCGTTCGGTGGAACTTGGGTGGAAACCGGTTGGGAGCCAACCCAGTTCATCTACAATGTCAACGGCGCAAACCTGTTCACCGCGTCCCCTAACGAAGTGAATTTCAATGCGCTGTCCACGGCCCAGTTAGGGCTGATCAATTCCAACGCGAACCTGTACCAGGCGCTTGCGGGCGACGACATCGTCCGCCTCCCCGATCAAGCCGGTTACAATCTCGGTCCGGTTATGTGGAATCCTCTGCGGACCTTCTACGGTAACAGCGGCAACGACAGGATCACTGGTGGTACTGGCGCCGACCTCATCGACGGCGGCGCCGATAACGACCGGCTTCAAGGCGGTGCCGGGAGCGACACCCTCACCGGCGGTTCGGGCCGCGACACCTTCTACTTCGAAGTCGGTCGCGACATTTTGGCGAACGGTGCCGGCGGCACCGACAAGATCACCGACTTCAACGCGGGTTTTGACCAGACGCTGAGGTTCGACCAAGCCCCAGGCTTCTTCGATAACCCGAACCTGGACAAGATCCGCATCGTCCCGCTCGACGGCAGCGCCGGCAATGCGTTGACTTTCATCGGCTCCAGTCAGTTTACCGGAACCCGCCCTGAGATAGCGTTCGAATGGGACGTCCAGGGCGCGGTGACCCACATCCTCATCGACTATAACGGCGACGGGCAGAAGGATCACCAGATCGAAATCGACGGCCTCTTCATCATGAAAGAGGTGCCGGGAGAGCCCGGGTCGTTCTATGGCCTGGAAGCGCCGCCGAACCCGCAGGTGATCTATCTCGATTTCGACCATGCCGCCCGCGCGCCGACACCGACCGTCCAGGGTCTCGACTGGAATGGCGATGGGATCGGCTCGTCTGTCGATCTCTCGCTGACTCGCCAGCAGCAGATCGTTGCCGAAACTCAGCAGATTTTTGCCAATTCTTTGATTCCGATACTGGTCACCAACATTCAGCCCGACGCCGTCACGCTGACTCATTCAACGACGGTAAGGTTCAGCGACTTTTTTTCGCCGAGCCCCAGTGATCCGAACTCCTATGCCTATCAGCTGACCACTGGGTCGTTGCTGGGCTGGGCCTATGAAGGCGTCGACCAGTTCAACCAGAGCAGCCAGAACGAAGTTGGCGTCTTTATCGGCGATCAAAACAACCTTCGCCTGATCGCGGAGGTGATCGCGCACGAAGCCGGTCATTCCTTCGGATTGCGGCACATCAACCCGTTCCCCGGCAACACCTCCGAGGTCATGGACTATGACTGGGCCACGGATCCCACCGGCTACCGCTGGTTCTGGGATATGCCAGCCGCAGTTACGGATCAGGGCCTGGTCAACACCCTGTACACCCACAACAATGCCTATCACCTGCTGCGCTGGGCCCTTGGTTACACGCACGAGGAGATCGTTCAGGAACGCGGCTTGGAGCCGGGCACTTGGGACAGGGATTATCTCGGCCAGACGTGGAAGCTCGAGCTCAGCTCCATCCTGAGCGAGGGCCTAGACCTCGCCAAGATCGTCATCTTCAGGCTTGGTGAGGACGGGGGCCAGGGCGATTTGTTCAGCAGCACCGACCCGATTTATGTCACGCCGGGGCAGCCGATTTCGCTTGAGTTGCCGGTGGGCGGCACCTTCCGCATCGTCGGCTATGCAAATGCAGACGATACCGTCGCCAGTTACATCATCGGTACCGCCACCACGACCGGGCCCGACGTGACCTTCACCTCCCCAGGCGAACTCAGCATCGGTGGGACGATCTACCTGATATCACCCGACGGCAGCGTTACCGGCGTCGCGGGATCATTCACGACAGTGATCGAGCAGGTTGGACACGTTCCCGCGCATCTCGATTCGACCATGCACCCGCAGAACCTCACCGACTTCAACGGCGACGGCATTGCGGACGTGCTTTGGCGCAGCGACACGGGGGTCATCACGACCTGGCTCGGCCAGGCCGACGGCACGTTCATCGACAACAGCGCCAACACCGGCCAGGCGATCCCGCTCGACTGGAACATCGTTGGCACTGGCGACTACAACGGCGACGGCCTGGGCGACATCATGTGGCGCAGCGACGCCGGCGTGATGACGCAGTGGCTGGGTCAGTTGGACGGCACCTTCCGCGATAACTTCGCCAAGACCGGCCAGGTGATCCCACTCGACTGGAACGTCATCGGCACCGGCGACTTCAACGGCGACGGGTTGGGCGACCTCATCTGGCGCAGCGATGCCGGCGTCATCACCGAATGGCTCGGCAACCTCGACGGCAGCTTCCGCGACAACTTCGCCGGCACCGGCCAGCATATTCCATTGAACTGGACCATCGACGGCATGGGCGACTTCAACGGCGACGGGCTCGAGGATCTGATCTGGCGCAGCGATGCTGGCGTCATCACCGAATGGCTCGGCCAGAACGACGGCAGCTTCAAGGACAACTTCGCCGGCACCGGCCAGACCATCCCGACCAACTGGCAGATCGTCGGCGTCGGCGACTTCAACGCCGACGGCTATGCCGACATCCTGTGGCAGAGCACCGCCGGCACGCTGACCAACTGGCTCGGCAATCCGGACGGCAGCTTCACCGACAACTTCGTCAACACCGGCCAGGTCATCCCGCAAGGCTGGGAGCTGGTCGGCGTCGGCGACCTCAACGGCGACGGCCGCGACGACATCCTGTGGCGCACCGGCCCCGACAGCGTCGAAACCTGGTTCGGCCAGGACAATGGTGGGTTCACCGGCGGCAGCAGCGGCACGCTGGCGGCCGCCCACGCCGCTGGTGCCGGCACCAACGGAGACCTGTTCTACCTGGGTTAGGCAGGACCGGCGCAGCAAGCGCCGACGAATTTAGGGGCAGGCGGCTTCCGCTGGCCTGCCCCTTACCATTCAGAAGCCGAGGCGGAGGCCGAGCTGGGCGCCGATTTCGTCGCCGCTGTCACGGCCGACCGTGGCGCTGACGGCGGCGTTGATGCTGGCGCTGCCCAGGATGTTGGCCGACGCGCCGCCGGCGAAGCGCCCGTAGGTTTCCTGCTTGCGGTCGACGTTCCACGTGTTGACGATCGTCGGCGAAGCGGTCTGCGCAAACTTGATCGCCCGGTCGTCGCCGGTGAAGTCATGTTCGATGGTGGCAGCGACGAACGGGCGGAACGACGCCGCCCCGACATTCACGCCGGTGCGCATTTCCAGGCCCAGCTGGCCGGTCAGGCTCTTCAGGCTCTGCTCGCTGACGCTCATCGTCAGCGCCGGGTCGCCAGCTTCAGTGTATCCGTCCACTTTCGCGCTGGCGTAGTCGAGCGCGGCGATCGGGCCGATTCGGAAGCCGGTCATCGGCATCAGGTAACCGACCTTGGCGCCGGCCGTGACGTGGTGGCCGTCCGGGCGCGCGCCCAGATTGTCGATCACGCCGGTGCGCGTGATCCGGTGCTTGTCCTGGCCGTAACCAAGGTGCCCCTGGGCGAAGAGCCCGGCGACGCCGAAGCCCGCATAGGCGCCAAGCTGGACGCTACGGCCCTTCACTCGCGCCGAATCGTCGCCGAAGCGCACCCGGGGCCGGGTGTAATTCACCGCCACGCCGCCAACGCCGCCCGGAACGCCGAATTCGGCGCCGACCGTGATCCCGGTGCCGTCGATGTCGAAGGCGTTGTTCTGGTCGCTGGTCTCCACATCGCGCTGGAAGGTGTCGCCGACCACGAACAGCCGCATCCCCGCCGATTGTGCGGCGCGCGGCCCGTTGAGGTCCACCCGGGTCGACAAGGTGCGGCCGAACTGGCGCGCGGTGTCGAGGCCAAGGTCGGACGGCGCCTGCAGCGAGAGCGGCGCGTCGAGTTGCGCGGCGATATACTGGCCGACGATGGCAAAGCCCGCGGGCGTCAGGTGAAGCGCGTCGACGTAGAACAGATACTGGTTCCGAAAGGCCGCGTCGGTAACGCACTGGGTCGCCTGGGCGGCCGGGCACGGGCCGGCGCTGGTCAGGCCGTACGCCGCCGGGTCGGCGGTGATCCGCTGCCCGACCAGGGTCAGGTCGAGATAATGTACGATGACTCCGTCGGCGGCATAGCCGGACAGCGTCTGCTGGATCCCGGCGCTGAAGGCGTTGGCATAGGCCTGCCGCACCTGGACGGCGAGCGCGGGGTTCGGCTCCGCAGCGACTTCCGGCAGGATTGCGGTGTTGCCGGCGAGGAAGCTGATGTTCCGGGCACCGGCACCCACCAGCAGGTCGAGGTTGGCGGTGGCATTGGCGACCGAAACGCCCGCGGCGGCAGTCGCACCGGCAAGCGTTCCGCCGGTCTGCTGGTAGCGGCGGGAATCGTTGCCGCCGATCGACACGGTGACCAGGTCATGCGCGTCGAACGTACCGGGGATGTCCGGGAACGCCGCCGGGCCGCCCGGCGTGAGGAAGCTCTGCACTTCAGTGGTGAAGCCAAGCGAGTTGCCGGTCACCGTGTTGGTGTTGCCGGTTAGCGCGCCGCCGATCGCGAAATTCTCGACCGGCACGCCGAGGATCTGGGCCAGCGTGTCGATATAGTTGGTGCCGCCGGAGAAGCGCCCGGTCGAGTAAAAGCTGGGATAGGGAACGCCGATCAGTTCGAACTGATTGCCGTCGTCGGCATAGCTGTCGCCGAATGCGACAATACGGTCGATTTGCTGTGCCGATGCCGGCGCCGCCGTGGCGGCAAGTCCAAGGACGCTGGCGCCAAGCAAGGCCGAGCGGAAATGACGACGAACCATTGAACCCTCCCCTTCCCGCGATCCCTGCGGGCAAGGCCGGAATTGGGCAGGATTTCCAGGGCAGTTCAAGCGCCGCGAAAGACCGTGTCGCGCTTCGTCGGGAGAGTGCGGCAGCCAAGCAACAGCGGCGTGGACGGAACAAAAGCAGCAGAGCCCGAATCGGAACGGGACACCCCCCGATTCTCGATCTTGGACAAATGTCAAAAGAAATTTCGAACTATCCCCACCCTGCAGCGTTGTGCCGGCAAGTCGTTTGGAAGTTAGAAGGCACCGCGCAAGCGGTTGAATTATATTATGAACCACCGCCTGCTGGCCGCTCTTGCGGCCACTGCATTGTCGTCGCCGCTCGCCGCGGCCTCGCCTTCCCAGCTGCCGGACCCGCTGGCCGTCCCCGCCTCCGTAGCGCAGGGGCTGGACTTCGTTTACGTCGATCCGCAGTTGCGCACCGCGGTCCAGCCGCCGCGCATCCAGCCCGCAAACTCGCTGCTCCGCACCGTTTCGTACGACCGGGGCGATATGCAGGAGCAGCGCGCGCCGAACCCGCTGTTCGTGCAGCTCAGCCAGGGCATGCAGCAGTATCAGCGCACCTGGGGCAGCCTTCCCGACGCTTACATTACCACTGGTGCAACCCTTCGCCCCGGCGCGACCGGTGAGCGCGTCGATATGCTGCGCACTCGCCTTGGCCTGCAGCCGGGCGGCGCGTTCGACGCCGCACTTGGCCAGCGTGTTCGCGCTTACCAGGACGTTCACGGCCTGCCCGTCACCGGCACGGCCGACGCGGCCACCATCGACTCGCTCAACCTTGGCGCCGAACATTATCTGCAAAAGCTGGCGGTGAACGTCGAGCGCGCGCGCCGGCTGCCGGCCGCGGGCCAGTTCGGCCGCTATGTCCTGGTCGACTCCGGCTCGGCCGAAGTACACTTGGTCAGCGGCGACCGAATTGCCGATTCCATGCGCGCTATCGTCGGTTCGGCCGAGCACAAGACGCCGATGATGGCGGTCGTCATGCGCAACGCGAAGGTCAATCCGTACTGGAACGTGCCGCCGGAATTGATCCGGACGATGACCGCGAAGAAGGTGCTCGCCCAGGGCGTCTCCTACCTCAAGAACTATCATTACGAAGTCCTGCCCGACTGGACCGGCAAGGGCGCGCCCATCGACCCGTCCACGATCGACTGGAATTCGGTCGCCGCGGGCCAGTCGAAGATCCTCGTCCGGCAAAAGCCGGGGCCGTGGAATTCGATGGGCGAGGTCAAGTTCGAAATGCCGAACCGTTATGGCATTTACCTGCACGACACGCCGGGCAAGGATAAGTTTGCCCAGGCCGACCGCTGGGTCAGCAACGGCTGCGTCCGGCTCCAGGATGCCAAGCGCTTCGCCTCCTGGGTCATGGACGGCGTGCCCGCTGTCGCCGGGCCGGAACAGCAGATCGACCTGCCGCAGCCGGTGCCGGTCTATATGACCTATTTGACCGTGCAGCCGACCGCCGACGGCGTCCGCTTCGGCAAGGACCCGTACGACTTCGATCGCCAGGCCGTGCAGCAGATGTTCAGTCGCCCGGACCGGATGGCGTCTATCTAAGGGTTGGTTACGACGACTTTCCTACATATAACCTATTAGGTTGGCTTTCCTCGACTCGGCTTGAGTGGAGGGAAATATGGAAGGAAACGTATCCGTCGATCGCCTGATCGACGACTTGATCGAACGCGAAGGCGGCTTCGCCAATCATCCGAGCGACCGCGGCGGTGCGACCTGCTGGGGCATCACCGAAGCGGTTGCTCGCGCCCACGGCTACCGAGGCGCGATGCGCGCCCTGCCGCGGGACGAGGCCGCCGCAATCTACCGCCGGCTGTACTGGCTGCGCCCGCGCTTCAACGACATCGCGCAGCGATCCGCGCGGATCGCCGCCGAACTGTTCGACACCGGCGTCAACATGGGGCCGGCCGTCGCCGTCACTTTCCTGCAGCGCGCGCTGACCGCGCTTAACCGCAACCGCCGGGACTATGCCGACCTTACTCCGGACGGCCGGATCGGGCCGGCCACGCTGAATGCGCTCGACGGCTTCATGGCCGCCCGCGGCAGGAGCAGCGGGGAGACGGTCCTGATGCGCGCTTTGGAGGCGCTCCAGGGCGAGCGCTACATCCGACTGGCAGAACGCCGCCCAGCCAATGAGGCGTTCCTTTACGGCTGGCTGATGAACCGTTTAGGTTCGCCTTAAAGTCACGATTTCGCTGCACGACCGCGTGACTTTAGTGACTTTAAGGACAGTATCATGGCAATTCTCGACGCAATCATCGCCCCCGTTTCCAAGCTGCTCGACAAGATCATTCCCGACCCCGAGGCCCGCGACAAAGCAAAGCTTGAACTGCTCAAGCTCGAAGGCGACCAGGAGGCTGCGGCACTCGCTTCGCAAATGCAGGCGATCGTCGTCGAAGCGCAGTCGAACGATCCGTGGACCAGCCGGGCCAGGCCGAGCTTCCTCTACGTGATGTACGCGCTGATCATGTGGGCAATCCCGATGGGGCTGATTTCCTCGGTCAACCCGAAGCTCGCGGCCGACATCGGCACTGGGATGACCGCCTATCTGGGCGGCATCCCCAAGGACCTCTACGCGCTCTTCGCCACCGGCTATCTCGGCTACACGGCTGCCCGAACCTATGGGAAGGTGAAGGGGGTCGAGCGGTAGTCGCCTTGCAGCATCAGGCCGGCGCCCCACATGCAAGCCGATGGAACATCAACGAAAATCCCCGCCCCGTCAGCGTCGGCGAACGGCGGCGCGCTGGGCCTGGGCAGCACCGCTGCTTGGGCTCGCCGCCTGCAGCCCGGCCCGGCTGCTCACCAATTTCGACCGGCTTGCCAGCGGATCGCAAACGCGGCTTGCAGCGGACGGCGTGCCCTATGCGCAGGGCGAGCGCCAAAGGCTCGACATCTGGGCGCCACGCCGGGCATCGGGCGAACCGCTCCCGGTCGTCATCTTCTTCTATGGCGGCGGCTGGAACGAAGGGGCGCGGGGCGATTACGGCTTTGCCGGTGCGGCCTATGCCAGCCAGGGCTTCATCGCGGTGGTGCCTGACTATCGGCTGGTGCCGTCGGTGCGCTTTCCCGCATTCGTCCAGGATGGCGCGCTTGCCGTGAAATGGGTGCGGGACAACATCGACCGCTTCGGTGGCGACCCGGACCGGATCACTTTGGCCGGCCATTCCGCCGGTGCCTATATCGGTGCGATGCTGGCGCTCGACGAGCGCTATTTGCGTGCGGCGGGTGTCGAGCGCGGGACGATCAAGGCCGCGGCGCTCCTTTCGGGTCCTTACGATTTTCTGCCGTTCAACGAACCGCGCGGGCGCAATGCGTTCGGGGCTTGGGCGGATCCGCAGGCGACCCAGCCGATCACTTTCGTCAGCCGGGATGCACCGCCGATGCTGCTCGCCCATGGCAGTGCCGACCGCGTCGTGTCGCCGCGCAACAGCAAGGCGCTGGCTGAGCGGCTGCAACAGGCCGGCGCGCGGGTGACGCTCCGGCTTTACCAGGGGGCCGATCACGTTGACCTTGCGTCCTCCCTTTCCCGGCCGTTCCGCGGGAAGACGCCCGCACTTGCGGAAAGCGCCGCCTTCCTCCGCGAACAGTCTGCGGTTGCGCGGCCGCGCCCGGCATCCCAAATTCCTGCACAATGAAGGAGCGGAATTTGGAAAGCTGGCACGGAACGACGATCCTGGGCGTGAAGAAGGATGGCCGAACGGTCATCGCCGGCGACGGCCAGGTCAGCATGGGCAACACCGTCATCAAGCCCAATGCGCGCAAGGTGCGCCGGCTTGGCGACGGCGGAGTTATCGGCGGGTTCGCCGGCGCCACCGCCGATGCCTTCACCTTGTTCGAGCGGCTGGAGCGCAAGCTTGAGCAGCACCGCGGCCAGCTGATGCGCGCCGCGGTCGAACTCGCGAAGGACTGGCGCACCGACAAATATCTCCGCAATTTGGAAGCGATGATGATTGTCGCCGATGCCGAGACGATGCTGATCCTGACCGGCAACGGCGACGTGCTTGAACCCGAAGGCGGAGTCGCCGCGATCGGCTCCGGCGGCAATTACGCGCTGGCGGCGGCGCGGGCGCTGATGGAGTATGAGCAGGACCCCGAGGCCTTGGCCCGGCGGGCAATGGCTATCGCCGCCGAAGTGTGCGTCTTCACCAACGACCGGCTGACGGTGGAGACGGTCTGAACCGACCGCTGACCCTCGACCGCCGCCTCTTCCTTGCCGGTGGCTCGGCCGCGCTGCTTTCCGCCTGCGCGACGACGCCCCGCCTGGCGACGGGTTGCAGCCCCTTGCCGCCGGTCAAGCTCGACCCCGCCAATGTCATTCGTACCTGGGCCGGGCTTCGGCCCTATCGCGCGTCCGGTTTCGTAGTCCGCCGCGACCCGCTTGGGGACAAGGCGCTCGTCCATAATTACGGCCACGGCGGCGCCGGGATCACGCTGAGCTGGGGCACGTCGACGCTCGCCGCGGCGCTTGGCCTGGCCGGGCACACGGGGCCGGTGGCGGTGATCGGTGCGGGGGTCATGGGCCTGACCACGGCGCGGCTGGTGCAGGAGGCTGGATTTCCAGTCACCATCTACACCGCCGAGACGCCGCCCAAGACGACGTCCAACCTGGCTGGCGGGCAATGGGGGCCGACCGGCCATTATCGGGAAAGCGCCGTCACGCCCGAATGGCGGGCGCAATATAAAGCGGCGCTGGCGATCAGCTGGGACCGCTTCCAGAAGATGGATCCGGTCCGCTTCGGGATCCGCTCGCTGCCCACCTATACCGAGGCGGACCGCGTCGCCCCGCCGGGGCTGGCGCCATATTATCGCGGCTCCCGGCTGCTGGCGCCGCACGAGCACCCCTTCGCCATGGACGCGGTGGCGGTTTACCGCACCATGTACGTCGAAGTCCCGCGCTACCTTGCCGAGCTTGAGGCGGACTATTTGCGGTCCGGCGGCAAGCTGCATGTGCGGCGGTTCGGCACTCCGGCGGACATTGCCGCTTTGCCCGAAGCATTGGTCTTCAATTGCACGGGCCTTGGCGCGCGTGCCTTGTTCGGCGACGAAGAGCTCGGGCCGGTGCGCGGCCAGATCGTCGAGCTCGCGCCGCAGAGCGAGGTGCAATATGCGTACACCTTGCCCAACGGCTACATGTTCCCGCGCGGTGACGGGATCGTCCTTGGCGGCACGTTTGAGCGCGATGTGTGGGATGCGCGGCCCGAACCGGCGACGATCGCCGGCATCCTTCAGGCGCACCGCAGGCTGTTCGCCGCGCTTCGCTGCGCCGCTTGAAGTGGCATCGCCCCGCTCCAATCTAGTTTCCTGACATGAATTATCAGACTCCGATCCCGGGCGAAGACCGGGACCAGCCCCAGGAAGCGGTCACCCAGGCGATGAAAGATAAGCTGACGCCGAAGGCGATCGTTGCCGCGCTGGACGATCACATCATTGGCCAGAACGACGCCAAGAAGGCGGTCGCCGTGGCGCTTCGCAACCGCTGGCGGCGGCAGCAGCTCAGCCCCGAACTGCGCGAGGAAGTCACGCCCAAGAACATCCTGATGATCGGGCCGACAGGGTGCGGAAAGACCGAAATCAGCCGGCGGCTGGCACGCCTTGCCGACGCGCCGTTCGTGAAGGTCGAAGCGACGAAGTTCACCGAAGTCGGCTATGTCGGCCGCGACGTCGAGCAGATCGCCCGCGACCTGGTCGAAGAAGCGGTCCGGCTGGAGCGCGAGCGGCGCCGGACCGCGGTGAAAGCCGCCGCCGAGGAAGCGGCGATGGAACGCTTGCTCGATGCACTGACCGGCAAGGGGTCGAGCACCGCGACGCGCGACAGCTTCAAGCAGCGTTTCTCCGACGGCAGCCTGGCTTCGGCCGAGGTCGAGATCGAGGTGGACGACACGCCGCAGACCCAGTTCGAGATTCCGGGCATGGGCGCGCAAATGTTCGACCTGAAGTCGATCATGGGCAAGGCGATGGGCCAAGCGCCCAAGCAGCGCCGCAAGCTGAAGGTGCCGGAAGCGTTCGCCCGGCTGACCGAGGAAGAAGCGGACAAGCGGGTCGATCCAGACGACATCAACCGGGTCGCGCTAGCCGATGCCGAGGCCAATGGGATCGTCTTCCTGGACGAGATCGACAAGATCGCGGTCAGCGATGTGCGCGGCGGGTCGATCAGCCGCGAAGGCGTTCAGCGCGACCTGCTGCCGCTGATCGAAGGCACCACTGTTGCGACCAAGTACGGCCCGCTGAAGACCGACCATATCCTGTTCATCGCGTCCGGCGCGTTCCACGTCGCCAAGCCCGCCGACTTGCTTCCAGAGCTTCAGGGCCGGTTGCCGATCCGGGTCGAGCTGAAAGCCCTGACGCAGGAGGATTTCGTGCGCATCCTGTCGGCGACGCGGGCCAGCCTGACCGAGCAATATAAGGCGCTGCTCGGGACCGAGGGGGTGAGCATCGAATTCACCGAGGACGGCATTGACGCGCTCGCCCGCATTGCCGCCGACGTCAACGAAGCGGTCGAGAATATCGGCGCCCGGCGACTGCAGACGGTGATGGAAAAGCTGCTTGAGGACGTCAGCTTCGCCGCCGACGAAAATGCCGGGCAGGAGCTGGTGATCGACGCCGGTTTCGTCGCCAGGCAGCTCGACGGCATCGCCAAGAACGCCGACCTTAGCCGCTACGTGCTGTAGCCGCTTTTGCGGTACCGCCACAGCAGCCCCTGCGCGAAAGGCGGCCACAGGCTCGTCTCCACGCCGGCCAGCCGAAGCTTGTCGGCGAGCCAATTGTTGCAGGTGCTGAGCGCGCTCGCCTTGCCGCGTCCGCGATAGAAAGCGTCGGCCGGCCCATACCCCGGATGATCGATGCGCTTGGGCCGGCGGCGTGAGTCCAGGTCGAGGTCGCCCCGCACGGCCGCCCACAATCGGCGATATTCTTCCGGCCGCAAGCGGATTTCCCGCTTAGGATAGCGCGTGTCGGCCACCCATTCGACGTGCATCACGCGCTTGCCGCCGGCAAGCGCCGCCCAGACGGTGCGCGGGCTGATGTCGACCCAGCGCGGGGTGTGAAGGTAGACCCGCTCCTCGCCCATGCCGAACGCGATCCAGCGCGCCTTCGGGTCAGCCGCGGCGAAGTCGCTGCGGGGGAAGAGCGGCCGCCAATCGACCCCGGCCGCCGACGCGGGCATGATCAGGTCGGCGTGGATCCCATTATCGGCGAGATAGACGGTGACGCCTTCGTCGGCTTCGCTCCAGCCCCGGTTGACCGGCACTAGCGACCCGACCAGCGCGGCGAACAGATAAAGCAGCGGGATCGCGGCGATCGCCAGGAGGGGCGCACGCCACCGCATCCGCGCTTTCCTGCCCCGCCCGCGTCGCCTCACCCCACCCGCTCCACTTGCCTTAACCCTGTCGCCTGCCTAGATGCGCCCACGCTGCTGAACAGGCAGTATCGGTCGGGGCGTAGCGCAGCCTGGTAGCGCATCACACTGGGGGTGTGGAGGTCGCAGGTTCGAATCCTGTCGCCCCGACCACCGGGCCAAGGGAAGTCTCAGAGCACCTATGATCACACCGGCTTTTTCGATGACGCTGGCCGCTGCTGCGGGTCCGAGCGGAGGCGCGAGCTTCTTCATTCAGATGGCGCCGCTGCTTTTCATCTTCGTCATTTTTTACGTCCTGATGATCCGCCCGCAGAACCGGCGGATGAAGGAGCACCAGGCCAAGCTCGCCGCCGTCAAGAAAGGCGATGAGGTCGTCACCGGCGGCGGCCTTCGCGGGCGGGTGACCAAGGTTTCCGACGAGGAAGTCGAAGTCGAAATTGCACAGGGCGTCCGCGTCCGCGCGGTCAAGTCGACGATCAGCAACGTGCTGACCCCGTCGACCAAGCCGGCCAACGACTAAGAGCGTCGGCGACCATGCTCGATTTTCCCCGCTGGAAGGTTCTGTCGATCTGGGGCGTGATCTTGCTTGGGCTGTTGCTCGCAATCCCCAGCGTGCTGCCGGCATCGGCATTGCAGAAATATCCGACCTGGCTGCCGAGCGCCCGGATCAGCCTTGGCCTCGACCTTGCCGGCGGCAGCCAGTTGCTGCTGGAAGCCGACGCCGCCGACGCATCGAAGCAGCGCATCCAGGCGCTCGAGGACACCGTCACCACCGAGCTTCGCCGCGACCCGCGGATCGAAGTCGGCGACATTTCAACCAGCGGCGGGCGCCTGTCTTTCGTCGTTCGCAACCCGGCCCAGGTGGATTCGGCGGTCGAGCGGATGCGGACGCTGAGCCGCCCCGTCGGCCTTACCGGAACGCGCGACTGGGATGTTGGCGTCGTTGATCTCAACCGGGTCGTCCTGACCCCGACCGCCGGCGGATCGAAGCAAGCGCTCAAGGACGCGATGACCGTCGCTCGCGATGTCGTGCGTCGCCGCATCGACCCGCAGGGCACCAAGGAAGTCACGGTCATCAACCAGGGCGACCGCCGAATCCTGGTGCAGGTCCCGGGCGTCGAAGACCCGGAGGCGCTCAAGAAGCTGATCGGCCAGACTGCCCGCCTTGAATTCAAGCTGGTCGACCTGGCCGCCGATCCGCAGCAGGTTGCGCAGGGCCGCGCCCCGGCAGGCAGCCAGGTGCTGCCGATGGTCGATGGCGGCGCGATCGCGGTGAAGCGGCGCGTGATGGTTTCCGGCGACCAGCTGGTCAACGCGCAGCAGGGCTTCAACCAGGACGGCCAGGCCGTTGTCGACATCACCTTCAACACGACCGGCGCGCAGCGGTTCGGGCGAGTCACGCGCGAAAATGTCGGCAAGCCGTTCGCCATCATCCTCGACAACAAGGTGCTGTCGGCGCCGAACATCAACGAGCCGATCCTTGGCGGCCGCGCCCAGATCAGCGGCAGCTTCACGGTTGAAAGCGCAAGCGCGCTCGCGGTGTCGCTGGCATCGGGCAAGCTGCCGGTGAAGCTCAATGTCATCGAAGAGCGGACCGTTGGCCCCGACCTTGGCAAGGATTCGATCCGCAAGGGGACGATCGCAAGCATCGCCGCGACGCTTGCGGTGATCATCTTCATGCTCGTCACCTACGGCCGCTTCGGTTTCTATGCGACGGCCGCCCTGATCGTGAACGCGATCCTGATCCTTGCCGGCCTTGCGGTGTTCGGGTCGGCGCTCACCTTGCCCGGTATTGCCGGCTTCGTGCTGACGATCGGCGCCGCGGTCGACGCCAACGTGCTGATCAACGAGCGCATCCGGGAGGAGCAGCGCCGCGGACGCAAGACGCTCGATGCGCTTGAAACCGGCTACAAGGAAGCGTCCACCGCCATCTTCGACGCCAACATCACCAACGTCATCGCCGCGGCGCTGATGTGGTACTTCGGCTCCGGCCCGGTTCGCGGCTTTGCGGTGGTGCTGATGATCGGCATCGTCACGTCGGTGTTCACCGCGGTGAACTTCACCCGCATGCTGGTTGCGCTCTGGGTCCGCCGCAAGCGCCCGCGCACGCTTCACATTTAAGGTCCGCCAACGATGCGCCTGCTCAAGCTCGTCCCCGACAACACCAACATCGATTTCATGCGCTGGCGCAACCTGGCGCTCATTCTGTCGATCATCGCAACCGTCGCCAGCCTCGCCATCGTGGGCGTTCGCGGGCTCAACCTGGGCGTCGATTTCGTCGGCGGGCAGATGATCCGGACCACCTTCCCGACCTCGATCAACGTCGAGAAGCTGCGCAACGACGTCGAGAGCCTGCAACTGGGCGAAGCAAGCATCCAGGAATCGGGCGGGCCGACCAGTTACCAGATCCGCCTGCCAAGGCCCGAAGGTGGGGAAGCGGCAGTCAACCGCGCCGCAAGCCAGGTGCGCACGATGCTTGAGCAGCGCTATCCCGGGGCCCGCGTCGACGCGGTCGAGACCGTGTCCGGCAAGGTCAGCGAGGAGCTTGCGACCGACGGCGCGCTCGCCATCGGCCTGGCCATGATCGGGATCGCGATCTTCATCTGGCTGCGCTTCGAATGGCAGTTCGGGGTCGGCGCGCTGATGACCCTGTTCCACGACGTCGCAATGACGCTCGGCTTCTTTTCGATCACGCAGCTGCAGTTCGACTTGAACGTGGTCGCGGCGATCCTGACCATCGTTGGCTATTCGCTCAACGACACCGTCGTCATTTACGACCGGATCCGCGAGAATTTGCGCAAGTTCCGCAAGATGGCGATCGAACCATTGCTCAATTTGTCGCTGAACGAGACTTTGTCCCGAACGATGGTAACGTCGATCTCCATCCTCCTTGCTCTCGGCGTGCTGATGTTCTTCGGCCCGGAGGTTATCTTCGGCCTCACCATCGCCATTTTCCTCGGCATTTTCGTCGGCACCTATTCTTCCATCTACATTTCCGCGCCGGTGCTGGTGTGGCTGGGCGTAACGCCGGACAGCTTCGTCAAGGCGGATCCGTCGGGGAAGCCTGACCCAACCGTTGCCTGACGCCCGTTCATCAAATTCCAAGGTGCCGCTTGGCATCTCGCCGCTTGGCCATCCGACGGCCCGACGCTAATGAGGTTCCCATGTCGAAATTGAACCGCGCCGCGCTGGCCGTGATCGCCTGCGCAATCCTGCTTCCCGCCGGCGGTTGCGCCCGCAACCAAAGCGCGCGGGACACCGGTTACATCGCGCGCGACGTGAACACCCTCTATTCGCTGGCGAAAAAGCGGCTCGATCAGAAGCGCTACCCCGAAGCCGCCAAGCTGTTCGACGAGGTCGAGCGGCAGCATCCCTATTCGGCATGGGCCCGCCGGGCGCAGCTGATGAGCGCCTTCAGCCACTATATGGCCGAAAATTACACCGATTCGATCCGCTCGGGCCAGCGCTTCCTCAGCATCCACCCGGGCAACAAAGACGCGCCCTACGCGAACTATTTGATCGCGATGAGCTATTATCAGCAGATTCAAGACGTCACCCGCGACGAAGCGACGACGCAGCAGGCGTTGAGCGCGTTCGGCGAATTGATCCGCCGCTATCCTGACAGCCGATATTCGGCCGACGCCCGGCTGAAAATGGACCTGCTCAACGATCACCTCGCCGGCAAGGAGATGGAGGTCGGACGGTTTTACGAGCGGTCGGGCAAGTGGCTTGCCGCAAGCCTTCGCTTCCGCACCGTGGTCGACAAATATCAGACGAGCAGCCACGCGCCCGAAGCGCTGCACCGGCTCGTCGAGACCTATCTGGCGCTTGGCGTTCCGGAGGAAGCTCAAAAGTCCGCGGCTGTCCTTGGCCGCAATTACCCTTCGAGCGAATGGTATCGCCGGTCCTACCAGCTGATCCAGCGCAAGATGCCGCGCGCCGCGCAGCAGGGCTGAACCCAACCGCGGGATGCTCAGGCAACTCGCAATCCGTAATGTGGTGCTGATCGACCAGCTGGAACTTGAGTTCCAGCCTGGGCTTGGAGTGCTGACCGGCGAAACGGGCGCCGGCAAGTCGATCCTCCTCGACGCGCTTGGACTGACGCTGGGCGCGCGCGCCGACAGCGCGCTGGTCCGCCAGGGCGCGGATGGCGCCACCGTCACGGCGGAGATTGCCTTGCCGTCTGGCCATCCTGCGCTTGCGCTGCTCGCCGAGCAGGACATCGAGGTGGCGCCGGGCGAACCGGTCCTGCTTCGGCGCACGGTGAAAAGCGACGGGGGCAGCCGCGCCTTCATCGGGGCGATGCCGGTCGCGGCGGCGACGCTTCGGGACTTTGCCGCGCAGGCGCTGGAGATTCACGGCCAGCACGACGACCGCGGCCTGCTCAACCCGCGCGGACATCGCGCCTTGCTCGACGCCTTCGCCGGCCTCGACACACGCGAAACGGAAGCGGCCTGGGCGAAGGTCGCGGCGACCGAGCAGGCGCTCGCTCAATCGCGGGCCGAGGCGGCCGCCGCCGAGCGCGATCGCGAATATCTTGCCCATGCAGTCGCCGAATTGCAGGCCCTGTCGCCCGAGCCTGGCGAGGAAAGCCGTTTGGCCGAAGATCGCGCGGCGATGCAGGCCGGCGCGAAGGCGGGCGAGTCGCTGTCCGGGATCGACGAGCTGCTCGGCGGTTCCGATGGCGCCTTGTCCCAACTTCGCCAGATTGCGCGGCGGCTGGAGCGGGGCGCGGCCGACCACCCCTTACTCGCCGACGCCCTGGCGGCGCTCGACCGGGCGTTGATCGAAGCCCACGAAGCGGAGGACAAGATCGCTAGGGCGAGCGAGGCGATGGCCTTCGATCCCGCGCGGCTGGACGCGGTGGAGGCGCGGCTGTTTGATATCCGCGGGCTTGCGCGCAAGCACCGCGTCGAGCCCGACGCGCTGGCCGAGCTTGCCGAGCGGATGCAGGGGCAGCTCAACGACATCGAAAAAGGCGCGGGCCGGATCGCCGCGCTCGATGCAGAGCTTGAGCAGGCAAGGCGCGCTTACTTCGCGATTGCCCAGGCGCTTAGCGCTGCGCGGCATTCGGCCGCATCCCGCCTCGACGCCGCGGTGGCGGCCGAGCTTGCGCCGCTCAAGCTCGACTCGGCCCGTTTCCGGAGCGCGATCGCGCAAGCAGAGCCTGGGCCGAGCGGGATCGACCGGGTCGAATTCGAGGTTTCGACCAATCCCGGATCGCCGTTCGGGCCGCTGACCAAGATCGCCAGCGGCGGCGAGCTGTCGCGCTTCATCCTGGCGCTGAAAGTCGCTTTGGCCGAGGCAGGCAGCGCATCGACCATGATTTTCGACGAGATCGACCGCGGCGTCGGCGGCGCGGTCGCCAGCGCGATCGGAGAGCGGCTCGCGCAGCTTGCCGAGCGCTCGCAAGTGCTGGTCGTCACCCATTCCCCGCAAGTCGCGTCTCGCGCCACCGCACACTACCGGATTGAGAAGGCGCACGGCGATGGCGCGACTCGAACGATCGTGCGCCGCCTGTCGAACGATGAACGGCGCGAGGAAATCGCCCGGATGCTTTCCGGCGCCGCGGTCACCGATGAGGCGCGCGCGCAGGCCTCGCGGCTGCTGGAGGCGGGATGAGCAAGCAGACGGCCATCCGCCAGGACTTTGCGGGCGAGACGCTCGAGCATGTGCTCGTCGGCCGCCGGGACGGTTCGCGCCGGCCAACGGTAATACTCTTCCCCACCGTCATGGGGGTGTCGGAACTGGAAATCGGGTTCGCCCGTCAGTTGGTCGAGCTTGGCTTCAATGGGCTGGTCGTCGACATTTACGGGCAACGTTTCCGCCCGGGCGTCGACCGCGACGCGGCCTTCACTGCGATGAACCGGCTCAAGGCCGACCGGGCCGGGCTTCGCGAGCGACTGACCGCCGTGATCGAAACCGCGCGGGGCCTGCCGCAGGTCGATCCCGGATCGGTCGCCGTCGCCGGATATTGCTTCGGCGGCATGTGCGCGCTGGACGTGGCCCGCAGCGGCGCCGACGTGCGCGCCGCCGTGTCCTTTCACGGCCTGTTCGACCCGCCCGGCCTGGCGCCCCAGCCGATTACGGCCAAGGTCGTCGCCTTCCACGGCTGGGACGACCCGCTGGCCCCGCCGGACAAGGTCGTCGCGCTGGCCAAGGAACTGACCGACGCCGGCGCTGACTGGCAAATCCACGCTTACGGCCATGTCGCCCATGGCTTCACCAACCCGACCGCGACCGGCGCGGTCGCCGGCATCCAATATAACGCGCTGGCCGCAGACCGCGCGTGGACCAGCTTCATCAACCTGCTTGAAGAATTGTTCGGGGCCGATGGCTGACGCGTTGAGCGAAGCCGAAGCGGCCAACCGCCTGATGCGCCTGGCGCGCGAAATCGCGCGGCACGACCGGCTCTATCACGACCGCGACGCACCCGAGATCAGCGACGCCGACTATGATGCGCTGGTCCGCGAGAACCGGGAGCTGGAGGCGCGCTTCCCGCAGCTGGTTCGGCCCGATTCTCCCTCAAAGCGGCTCGGCGCGGTGCCGACGAGCGCGCTTGCCAAAGTCACCCACGCCCGGGCGATGCTCAGTCTCGAAAACGCTTTCTCCGCCGGGGAAGTGAGTGATTTTGTCGGCCGTGTGCGGCGCTTCCTCAGCCTCGATCCGGCCGAGCCGGTCACGGTCACCGCCGAGCCCAAGATCGACGGTCTGTCCTGCTCGTTGCGCTACGAGGCTGGCCTACTGGTGCTTGCGGCTACGCGGGGCGACGGCGGCGTCGGCGAAGACGTCACTGCCAACGCGCGCACCATCAAGGACATCCCGCAGCGCATCGCCAATGCGCCCGAATTGATGGAGGTGCGCGGCGAAGTGTACATGTCGAAGGCGGACTTCGAGGCGCTGAACGCGCGCCAGGAAGCAAGCGGCGGCAAGGTCTTCGCCAACCCGCGCAATGCCGCCGCGGGCTCGCTTCGGCAAAAGGACCCGGGCGTGACCGCCGCTCGCCCGTTGCGCTTCTACGCACACGGGTGGGGCGAATTGTCCGAACCCTTGGCCGAAACACAGTTCGAAGCGATGCAGCGGATCGCTGGTTTCGGGCTGCCGATCGCGAACCTGTTCGTGCGGTGCGAGACGGTCGACGCGATGCTCGCCCACTATGCCGCGATCGAGCAGGCTCGGGCCGACTTGCCATTCGATATCGACGGCGTCGTCTACAAGGTCGACCGGCTCGACTGGCAGGATCGGCTTGGCCAGGTGGCGCGGGCGCCGCGCTGGGCGCTGGCACACAAGTTTCCCGCGGAAAAGGCGGAAACGACCCTGGAGGGTATCGACATCCAGGTCGGCCGGACCGGCAAGCTGACCCCCGTCGGACGGCTCAAGCCGGTCGGCGTCGGCGGCGTGATGGTCGCCAACGTCACGCTCCATAATCGCGACGAAATCGCGCGGCTGGGCCTTCGCATCGGCGACCGGGTGCGGATCCAGCGCGCCGGCGACGTCATTCCGCAAGTTGTCGAGAATCTGACGCGGGACGAGCCGCGCGCGGCCTACGTCTTCCCCGACCATTGCCCGCAATGCGGGTCGGAAGCGGTGGCGGAGCAGGGAGAGGTCGACGTGCGCTGCACCGGCGGCCTGGTCTGCCCGGCGCAGCGGTTCGAGCGCCTTCGTCACTTCGTCAGCCGCGGCGCGCTCGACATCGAAGGCCTGGGCGAGAAGAGCATCGCCGAATTCATCGACCTGGGCTGGCTCCATTCGCCCGCCGACATCTTCCGCCTCCACCAGCACCGCGCGGACCTACTTGGCCGCGAAGGCTGGAAGGAAAAGTCGGTCGACAACCTGCTCGCCGCAATCGACGCCAAGCGTTCGCCAGACCCGGCCCGCTTCCTGTTCGGGCTTGGCATCCGGCACGTCGGGATCGTCACCGCCAAGGATTTGCTGAAGTGCTTCGTAACTGTCGAAGCGCTGCGGGCCGCGGCGACGGGGGACAATGCGCCGGCCGAGCTGGCAAGTGTCGAAGGCGTCGGCGCGGTCGTCGCGGAAGCATTGATCGATTTCTTCCACGAACCGCACAACCTGCAAGTCTGGGACGACTTGCTGTCCGAGGTCAGACCGCAAGCCTATGTCAGCGCGGCCAGGCAGACGGAATGGAGCGGCAAGACCATCGTCTTTACCGGCACCCTGGAAACGATGAGCCGCGACGAAGCCAAGGCGCAGGCGGAGCGACTGGGGGCGCGCGCGGCCGGATCGGTGAGCGCGAAAACCGATCTCGTCGTCGCTGGCCCCGGTGCCGGGTCGAAGCTGAAGAAGGCCGAGGAATTGGGCATCCGCGTCGTCAGCGAAGCCGACTGGGCTGAAATCGTGGCCCGGGCCTAGCGCCCGAGCACGAGCACCGGCCACTCGCCGGTGCCGGAATCGATCAAGGCCAGGCCGTTTTCTTCATACGCCCGGGCGACGGCTTCGGCCTGGGAATCAAGCAGGCCGGCGAGGATTAGACGCGCGCCACTGACGAGCGATCCGGCAAAGCCTGGTGCCAGGTCGATTAGCGGGCCGGCGAGGATGTTGGCGATCAGCAAGTCGAACGGCGCGCGGGCGGCGAGCAACGGCGAATCCATCCCGTCGGCGACCGCGAGAAGCAGTTGGCCGGCGTCGTGGCCGACTTGAATGCGGTTGATCCGTGCGTTGTCGCGAGCGACGTCGATCGCGACCGGGTCGATATCCGTGGCGATGCAGCGGGCTTCGGGCCAGAGCGCAAGCGCCGCGAAAGCGAGCAGGCCGGTGCCCGTCCCGATGTCGGCAACGTTTTCGAACCGGCAACCTTTCCTTTCAAGCAAGTCCAGCGCTTCAAGGCAGCCGGCGGTGGTCGCATGTTGGCCGGTCCCGAACGCCAGGCTGGCGTCGATTTCGAACGGGACGGCTCCCGGCGGGATCGAACGGTGCGTCGGCGTATGGACGAAAAAGCGGCCGGCGCGGATCGGCTGGAGACCCGACTGGCTCATCGTTACCCAATCGGTTTCGGCGAGCTGTTCGACCTGCGGTTCCCCGATCCCAAGCCTTTCGAGGATAGCCAATTCTGCAGCAGTCGGGCGGTGGTCGAAATAACCGTGGATCAGCCAGTCGTCGGGCTTCGCCGGGTCCGGCTCGTCAGCGACCAGCACGGGCGGATCATCGAACAGGTCATCCGCCTCGGCCAGGCCTTCGGCTTGCGCCCGTGACGCGCGGACCGTTACTCGCCAGCTTATCGCCCCTGCTCCTTGGCCAGCCGCTCATCGAGCCGCTTGTCGATGTCGAGGGCGTAAGCCCGGCAAGCGTTCGCATTCACCAATGGCATCCGGCCGCCAAGCCGATCGATCATCTTGCTTGCCGAGGGATGCGGCGTGAGCAGGATCTCGCACGGGATGTCGGCCAGCTTGGCGAGCCCGTTGCGGTAGGCCTGCACGTAGGCGGCATGATCGCTGAAGCGATAGCGATCGCTGCTGATCGGCGACAGGCTGTCGGCATAAACGATCTGCCGGCATTCGCCGGCTTCGCAGGATGTCCAGCTCCAGCTCAACGCTCCAGGGGTATGGCCGGGCGTGGCAAAGGGCCGCAGGACCAAGTCGCCGATACGCACGGTGTCGCCCTCGTTGATGATTCGATCGACGCGCGCAATTCGGAAGGGGGCGTGCATCCCGGCCTGCGGGTCGTCGGCCCCCGGCACTCCGCTAGCGAGCGCCTTGGCGGCCGCTGGTGAAGCGAGCAATTGCGCGCCGGTGAGCTGCTGCAGCCGCGCGATGCCGCCGACATGATCGAAATGTTCATGGCTGTGCAGCAGGTATTTGACGTCCTCCAGTCGGAAGCCCAGCGCCCGGATATTGGCCGCGATCAACTCGGCGCCATTGTCGGTGCCGCCATCGATCAGGAAATGGCCGTCCGGACTGGTCACCAGGATCGCCGAAATGCCGCAGGTGCCGACGAGGTAGCTATTGCCGTGGATCCGCACCGGCGGAGCGGGCTTGTCCCAATCGTCCAAATCCTTGCAGGTCGCGGCGAACGCCTTGCCCGACACCGCGAGCGGGGCCGGCAAGCGGTCAAGCTGCGGCGGTGTGGATTGTAGTGGGACGGTGACCGCGCACCCGGCCAGAAGCAGTGCGGGAATCGTGCGCCAGATCCTAGCGGACATAGCTTGCTCCGTTGACGTCGATGTTCGCGCCGGTGGCGGAAGCCGGCGCTTCGGTCGCGAGCCAGCGGATCGTCTCGGCGATTTCGTCGGTGCTCGCGACGCGCCCGAGCGGGATTTCGGCCAGGATTTTCTCTCCGCCGCGGCCCGCGAGATAGTCAGCGGTCATCTCCGACACGGTGAAGCCGGGCGAAACCGCGAAGGCGAGTATGCCTTCGCCGGCATAAGCGCGGGCGATCGACTTGGTCATCGCGATCATCGCGCCCTTTGACGCCGCATAATGCCAATGGTCCGGGCTGTCCCCGCGCGACGCGGCGCGGCTGGCGACATTGACGATCCGCCCACCCTGCCCGCGCGCACGAAATTGATTGACCGCCAGTCGGCACAGGTCGGCCGACCCATGCAGGTTGATCCGCATCGTCCGGGCCCACGCCGCTTGCCATTCGTCGTCGCTGCTGTCCGCCGACACCGCTTCGTAGATGCCGGCATTGTTGACCAGGACGTCGATCCGGCCATTCAGGCGATCGAGCGCCGCTTCCCAGATGCCACGCGGTGCGGCGGGATCGGCAAGGTCGCCTGCCACCAGGTCGCCGCCGCCGCGGGTCGAATGGCCGACGACCGCATGGCCGCGCGCCTTGAGCAATTCTAAAGCGGCGGCGCCGATTCCCCGGCTGGCGCCGGTGACAAGGATGTTCATGCAATCGTCACTAGCCGCGCGGGCGCGGCCGGTGAAGCGTCAGGCGGCGATTCCGGCCACGAACTCCTTAGTCGTCGACTTGAAGTCGGCGATTTGCTCGACGAAGCGGCCGAAGCCCTTTTCGACCTCGTCGATGTCGGTGGCGACGTTTTCGGTGTCGCTTCGGATCGCTGCAATGGTCGAGCTCATCGAGTCGGCGGCGAGGGCCGTTTCATCGACCGCAGCGGTGATCATCGTCACGGTTTGCGCCTGCAGCTCCATCGCCTGGCGAATCCGGTCCGCGGAGGTCTGCACCTCGTGCACCGTTCCCTGGATGGAGCCGTTGGCTTCAACCGTCTGGCGGGTCGCTTGCTGGATGGCGGTAATCTTGGCGGTGATGTCGTCGGTGGCGCGCGCGGTCTGCGACGCAAGGCTCTTCACCTCTTGCGCAACCACCGCGAAGCCACGACCGGCGTCCCCGGCACGCGCCGCTTCGATGGTCGCATTGAGCGCCAGCAGGTTGGTCTGGCCGGCGATGTCGCGGATCAGGCTGAGGATCGATTCGATCGCTTCGACGTGCCCGGACAGCATCTGGCTGACCTTGACCGCTTCGCTCGCCTGGTCGCCGGCGCGGACGGCAACGTCGGCGGCAACCTCGACCTCAGAGCGCGCATCCTCGATGGCGCGGATCAGGCCGGCGGCGGTTTGCGCGGCTTCGCGCATGGCGACGGCAGACTGTTCGGCCGCGGCGGCGACTTCGCTGGTCTTGCCGAGCATTCCGCGCGCCGAGCTTGCAGTGGCGCGGGTGCGTTCCGTCAGCACGCGCGACTGGTCGGTGCTGCCGCGCACGAGGTCGCCGACGCGGCGTTCGAACTGTTCGCTCTGGCGGCCGCGCGCATCGGCGGCGGCATTGGCCTCAAGCAACGAGATCTGCGCCAGGATGATGTCCTCGCTATAGGTCATCAGCCGGTAAAAGGTGTCGATCGCCCGAATTCGATCCTCGGTCCGGTCGCTGAACCGCTCTTCAAGGCCAGGGATCACCTGCCGGATCATCTCGGCGCGGGTGGCGATGAATTCAGGCACGCTGGCGCGGGAGCTGAACATCAGCCGGCCCTGCTTGGCGACGGTCTGCACCCAGGCCGCATCGACCGGGCGCGTGAAATAGGTGCGGGCGACGTCCGCGCCCTTGTCGCCGAAGTGATCGCGGCAGGCGTTCTCAATCATCTCGCCCGCTTCGGACCACAGCCAGCCGAGCGAATACTGGAACCGGCCGCCATCGGCGTAGGCGGCCAGCCGCGCTTCGACCTGCTCGCTCGTCATCCGCTGCAGATGGCTGGTGTCGCTGCTCATTCCGTCACTCCGCTCGAAAACGCTTGAAGGGCAATGCGCCCGGCTGAGCCGTTCCTTGCGCCGGCAATGGTTAAAGCGGGGTTAGGGCGCGAGCCGGCGACCTTGCGCGGTTCAGGTGCGCGCCGTAAGCGGTTCGCGGCGCCGTCAACGCCAATTTGGAACCGCCAAAAGAAAGCATTTTCGCCTATGCCAGCCGTTCGCGAACGACCACTTTCGCCGCACCTGACAATCTGGCGCTGGGGCCCGCACATGCTGGTGTCGATCCTGCACCGGGTGACCGGCGGCGCGCTGACCATCGCCGGGCTGGCGGCGTTGACCTGGTGGCTGCTGTCGGCCGCCAAGGGCGGGACGGCCTATGAGGATTTCAGCAAGGCCGCATCGCACTGGGCCGGGCTGGTCGTCCTGATCGGGCTGACCTGGGCATTCTTCCAGCACCTGTTTTCCGGCATTCGTCACCTTCTGATGGATACCGGCATGAACTTTGAGCTGAAGTCCAACAAGACCGGCGCGGTCGCGACCATCGTCGCCTCGCTAATCTGCACCGCCGCGGTCTGGGTCTTCGCCTTGGGAGTCGTGAAATGAGCATCGGCAAAAGTTCGACCGACCTCGGCAAGGTTCGCGGCCTCGGATCGGCGCGCGAAGGCGGCGAGCATTGGCTTAGCGAGCGGGTTTCAAGCGTCGCGCTGCTGCTGCTTGGCGTCTGGTTCATCGCCTCGCTCCTGATGCTTCCAAGCCTCGACCAACGGACAGTGGCGGAATGGCTGCGCGCGCCGAGCGCGGCCGTGCCCATGGCGCTCTTCGTCATCACCGCGTTCTGGCATGGCCTCGACGGGCTGAAAGTCGCCGTCGACGATTACGTCCACGACGAAGGCAACCGCTTCGCGGTCAGCACCGTCCTGCTGTTCGCCACGGTCGCGGGCGCGGCACTGTGCCTGTTCGCCCTTGGCAAGATCGCTTTCGGAGCTGCTGCGTGAGCGCTTACAAGATCATCGACCACACCTATGACGTCGTCGTCGTGGGCGCCGGCGGCGCCGGCCTTCGCGCGACCATGGGGTCCGCGGAAAAAGGCCTGAAGACCGCCTGCATCACCAAGGTCTTCCCGACCCGCAGCCACACGGTCGCGGCGCAGGGCGGAATCGCTGCCAGCCTCGGCAACATGGGCCCGGACCATTGGACCTGGCACATGTACGATACGGTCAAGGGCTCCGACTGGCTCGGCGACCAGGATGCGATCGAATATCTAACTCGCGAAGCGCCCGCCGCGGTGGTCGAGCTTGAGCATATGGGGATGCCGTTCAGCCGCACGGCGGAAGGCGAAATCTACCAGCGCGCGTTCGGCGGGATGACGCAGAACATGGGCGAAGGCCCGGCCGCGCAGCGCACCTGCGCCGCCGCCGACCGCACCGGCCACGCGATGCTTCACACTTTGTACCAACAGAGCCTGAAGTATGAGAGCGACTTCTTCATCGAGTATTTCGCGCTCGACCTGATCATGGAGAATGGCGAGTGCCGCGGGGTCATCGCCCTGTCGATGGACGACGGCTCCATTCACCGCTTCCGCGCGCAGGCGGTGGTGCTTGCAACCGGCGGCTACGGGCGTGCCTATTTCTCGGCGACGTCAGCGCACACCAGCACCGGCGACGGCAATGCGATGGTGCTTCGCGCCGGCCTGCCGCTGCAGGATATGGAATTCGTCCAGTTCCACCCGACCGGAGTCTACGGCGTCGGCGTTCTGATCACCGAGGGCGCGCGCGGCGAAGGCGGCTATTTGACCAATAGCGAGGGCGAGCGCTTCATGGAGCGCTACGCACCGAGCGCGAAGGACCTTGCCAGCCGCGACGTCGTCTCACGCTCGATGGCGATGGAAATCCGCGAAGGCCGCGGCGTCGGCGAGCACAAGGATCATATCTTCCTTCACCTCGACCACATCGACCCGAAGATCTTGGCGGAACGCCTGCCCGGGATTACCGAGACGGCGATGACCTTCGCTGGCGTCGACCTTACCCGCCAGCCGATCCCGGTAACCCCGACCGTCCATTACAACATGGGCGGCATCCCGACGAACTATCACGGCGAAGTCGTCACCATCCGCGACGGCAACCCGGATTCGATCGTGCCTGGCCTGTTCGCGGTCGGCGAAGCGGCGTGCGTGTCCGTCCACGGCGCCAACCGGCTTGGCTCCAACAGCCTGATCGACCTCGTCGTCTTCGGCCGCGCGACGGGCCACCGGCTCGGCGAAACCCTGAAGCCGGGCGCGCAGCAACAGCCGCTGCCAAAGGACAGCGCCGAGCTGTCCCTCGCCCGCCTCGACCACTTCCGCCATGCCGAGGGCGGATCGCCGACGGCGCAAATCCGCGAAGAGATGCAGCGTACGATGCAGGCCGATTGCGCGGTGTTCCGCACCGAGCGCTCGCTGGCCGAAGGCGTGCAGAAGATCGACGCGGTCTACCAGCGGATGAAGGACATCCACGTCACCGACCGCAGCCTGATCTGGAACAGCGACCTGGTCGAAACCCTGGAGCTCGACAATCTGATCAGCCAGGCCGTCGTCACCATGCATTGCGCCGCCAACCGCAAGGAAAGCCGCGGCGCCCACATGCATGAGGACTATCCCAAGCGCGACGACGCCAAGTGGATGAAGCATACCGCCGCCTGGTTCGAGGGCTGGGGCGGCAAGGGAGGCGCGGTCAAGATCGATTATCGCCCGGTCCACGAATATACGCTCACCGACGACATCGACTACATCAAGCCGAAGGCGCGGGTTTACTAACCGCCGATTTCAGCGAAACATCACTTGGCGCTCATGGCGCTCACCGCCGCTCGCGCTATCCCGCATCTGCAAGACCAAGCGCGGAGGACGACGATGTTCAGGACTGAAGGCGGCGAGCGGAGCCCGGCGATCAAGCTGCTGTTCGCGATCCTGGTCGGAGTCGCGCTGGCAATCCCGATCTTCGTCGTCTGGGCCCTGGTCTACGACCGCCAGTCGCAATCGCAGCAGGCGACCGCATCGATCACCGAGGGCTGGGGTGGACCGCAGGCGTTTGCCGGGCCGACGCTGGTCATTCCCTATCGCACCACCGCGCGCGAGACGGTGGTGCAGAACGGGCAGAGCGTCACCCGTTCGACCGAAGTCGTGCGCGAGCTGACGCTGGCGCCCGAAGCGGTCGAGCTGACCACCGACATCCGGCCCGAATTGCGCAAGCGATCAATCTACCAGGCGGTCGTTTATGATGCGAAGGCGTCGGGTCGGGCCCGCTTTGCACTGCCGGCAGACCTCGCCCAAAGCGGTGTCGATCTTGCCAAAGCCAACCTTGGCGCGGCCGAGCTTCGCTTTGCGCTTAGCGACCCCCGCGGGCTCGGCGCCAATCCGCGCGTCATCGCAGATGGCCGGCCGCTTCGGCTTCAGCCGGGCGGTGGTAGCGGCGCCGCCGCCGGCCGCGGCTTCTTCGCCTGGATTGACGCCGCATCGCTCTCCTCCAAGCCGATCGTCGTCGATTTCCAATTCGACTTCCGCGGCAATGCCGCACTCAGCCTCGCGCCCCAAGCGGGCGACACGCGCTGGACGGTACGGTCGAGCTGGCCGCACCCAAGCTTCGCCGGCGATTTCCTTCCCGTCGGCCGGACAATCGGTTCCGACGGCTTTCAGGCGACCTACCGGGTCGGCAATCTGGCGCTTGGCCGTTCGCTGGTCAGCACCAGCGACATCGGCACTCCGTCGCTGGTCGAGCGGATCGCGCCGCCCAGCCCGATAGCTGCCCGAGCCACGACCAACGCCACCGACGCAGGTTCGGTCCAGACCGCTCAGATCAGCCTGATCCAGCCGGTCGACCTTTATTCGCAAGTCGATCGGGCGACCAAATACGGCTTCCTGTTCGTCGCCTTCACCTTCCTGGCGCTGCTGATGTTCGACATCATCGGCGGGGTGCGGGTCTCGTCGGTCGAATATCTGCTGATGGGCGCGGCGCTGGTGCTGTTCTTCGTGCTGTTGCTGGCCCTGGCCGAAGTGATCGGCTTCACCCCCGCTTACATATTGGCGGCGGCCGCGATCGCGGGCCTCAACACGGCTTATTCTGCGGCGGTCCTCGGCAGCTGGCGGCGCGCGTGGTTCATCGGCGGACTGCTGGTTGCGCTTTATGCTGTGTTGTACATCCTGCTCAGCCTCGAAGCCTTCTCGCTGCTGATCGGATCGTTGCTGCTCTTCGCAGCTCTGGCCGGGGTGATGTATGCGACGCGGCGCATCGATTGGGGGGCAAGTCGCGCGATTGCGGAGTGAGCGCTTGGGGTTCCGGGCGGCGGACGCTAAGAGCCGCCCGATGTCCGACGCAGTACCCCCCAAACGCATCTTCCCGACTTCCCGCGTTGACGCGCAAGCGGCAAGCCATGTCCCGTCCAGCCCGCAGACCGAAAGCCGGGCCTACAAGCTCGCCTTCCAGGATCTCGACTTCCTGCTGCGCGAGGATTTGCGGCCGGTCCGCTTCCAGCTCGAGCTGCTGAAGCCGGAGCTGATGCTGAACGAGGCGAACATCGCCTCCACGTTCGTCTTTTACGGCTCGGCGCGCATTCCCGAGCCCGCGGCGGCGGACGCGCTCATTGAAGCAGCGACCGACGAAACCCAGAAACGCGTCGCCGAGCGGCTCAAGGCCAAGGCGCATTATTACGAAGTCGCGCGGGAGCTTGCGCGTCTCGCCAGCCGCTGCGCGGTCGATGAGGACGGCTCGCGCCACTTCGTCGTCTGCTCCGGCGGCGGTCCCTCGATCATGGAGGCGGCGAACCGCGGCGCGGTCGAAGAAGGCAGGGAGACCATCGGCCTCAACATCGTGCTTCCGCACGAGCAATTGCCCAACACCTTCGTCACCCCGGACCTGAGCTTCCAGTTCCACTATTTCGCGCTTCGCAAGATGCACTTCCTGCTGCGCGCCCGTGCGGTGGCGGTGTTCCCGGGCGGGTTCGGCACCTTCGACGAGATGTTCGAGCTGCTGACGCTGATCCAAACCGGCAAGGTTCGGCCGTTGCCGATCCTGCTGTTCGGGCGTGAATTCTGGAACCGGGTGGTGGATTTCGAGGCGCTTGCCGACGAAGGCGTGATTTCACGCCAGGACCTGGACCTGCTGCACTGGACGGAGAGCGCCGAGGAAGCTTGGGCGTTCGTCCAGAAATATTACGAAGAAGACCCCTGCCCCGAGCGGCAGCAAGGTGCGCCGTCCGAGTGAACGAAAGCCGCTAGCGGCCTAGTTCTTCTTGGTCGGGTCGGCTTCGCCGCCGCCCTTCACGTCTTTCTTGCCAGCGTCGATCACCGGCTCGGCTTCCGCCTTCTGGGCGCCGTCGTTGGTGCCGGAGCCCGCCTTAGCCTGCGCATCTGTCGCGCCCGGCGCGGTGCCCGGATCGGGAGCCGCGGCTTCGGCCGGAGCCGCCGGCAGCGGCTTGGGCGAATCGCTGCGCGAATTGAGGAAAGCGATGACGTTCGCGCGGTCTTCAGGGTTGCTGAGCCCGGCGAAGGTCATCTTGGTGCCCGGCGCAAATGCCTTCGGGCTCTTGAGCCACGCGCTCATCGTGTCCCAGTCCCAAGTGCCGCCCTTGCTTGCGAGCGCGTCCGAGAACGCGAAGCCGTGGCCCTTGCCAACCGGCTCACCCAACACGCCCCAAAGGTTCGGGCCGAGCGCGTTGGCGCCGCCCTTGTCGGCATTGTGACAAGCGGTGCATTTCTTGAACACCTGCTCGCCCTTCGCAGCGTCGGCGCTGGCGAGGTAGAAAGCGATCGGCTTTTCGGCTTCGGTGTCTTCGCCGTCCTCGACTACGCCCGCAATCGGAAAGCCCATGTTTTCCGGCCGCTCCGAATGGAAGAGCTCGGCGGCGACGATCGACCCGCCCAAGGCGACGATCCCGGCAAATAAGGTCCAGCCAGCGATGGTGTTGAAGCGATCGTCCATGAGGTTCCTGCTCGTTCGAGCCAAGTGTGGAAAGTCGGCGACCCTTTACGGGTGACTCCGGCCTACTTCAAGCGGCAGCGGCAAGCGACGCGCGCTTCGCCATAAGCGCGCCCGCGGCCTTGCGGTAAAGCGTCGGCAGGCCGGCGCCGCCGAGGTCGGCAATCGGATGCCACCAGCCCTCGCCCTCGGGCTCGGCTTTCGCGACGACGCTCAACCGAAGCTCGAAATGCGTGAAGACATGGGTCACCTGCGTCATTGCATTGGCGGGCGCGTCTGGACCGCTCCAGTCGTCGCCAGGAAGCGCCGCCATCCCGCCGAGAAGTCCCTTGGCCGGCCGCCGCACCAGCCACACCGCGGCGTCGCGCTCGATCCAGTGAGCGACCCCGAACCGAAGCGGGCGCGGCTGCTTCGGCTTACGCTGGGGGAAGGACTCTGGCGAGCCGCTGGCGAAGGCCGCGCAACCTTCGCTCAGCGGGCATTGCGCGCAAAGCGGCGCGCGCGGGCGGCAAATCGTCGCGCCAAGGTCCATCATCGCCTGCACGAAATCGCCGCAGCGGCCGGGCGGCGCCATTTCAGCGAAGCGGGCGCGGATAGGTGCGCGTTCCGTCGTTGGCAGGCCGTGCACCCGGGCGATCACTCGCTCGACGTTGGCATCGACCGGCGACGTGTCGCGCCCGAACGCGATCGCGGCGATTGCGGCGGCGGTATATTCGCCGATCCCGGGAAGCGTCCGCAGGCCCGGTTCGTCGGTCGGGAACCGGCCGCGGGTCGCCACTTCGCGAGCGCAGGCGATGAGGTTGCGGGCCCTGGCGTAATAGCCCAGCCCCGCCCATTCGCCGAGCACTTCCGCCTCCGGCGCTTGCGCGAGCGCGCCCACCGTCGGCCAGCGGCTGACGAACCGTTCGAACCGCGGCGCCACCGCGGCGACGGTCGTCTGCTGCAGCATGACCTCGCTCAGCCAGACGCGATAGGGATCGGGCGGCGCTTCGCCGGGCGGCGAACGCCAGGGCAAATGCCTGAAGTTATCCACATAATGTTGGAGTAGCCGTCGTCCGGCATTGGCAGCCATGTTTGGGCTATGGCATGCTCCGGCGCGATGGCGAAGGCCCCGCAAAAAGCTGGAACTCCCGAACGTGCGCGTGGCGGACGTGCGCGCTCCGCGGGGGAGCTGATCGGCGAGATCGGCGGGGTCGCGTTCAAGCGCTTCGGCTTCGTGCAATCGTCGATCGTCAGCCGCTGGAGCGAGATCGTCGGCGAACGCTACGCCAGGGTCTCCTCGCCCGAATCGATCCGCTTCCCGGCCGGCAAGAAATCGGCCGGCGTCCTCACCCTGCTCGTCCAGGGCGCCCATGCGCCGCTGATGCAGCATCTTGCACCGACGATCATCGAACGGGTCAATCGCTTCTTCGGCTATTCGGCCGTTTGCCGGGTCGCATTCCGGCAAGGATCGCCGGCTCCGGCGGCGGCCCGGCCGACGCGCCCCCAGCTCCGTCCGGTGCCCAAGGAAATCGGCGAAGGCCTGCGTGAAATCGCGGATTCGGAGCTTCGCGCCTGCCTGGAATCGCTTGCAGGCCGGATTGCTGCCAGTAATGGCCCTCCCGAGATCGAGGCGAGCGAGCCCGATCCCATCCCATTCAGCGGAGTTCAGGCGAAATGAAGCGCATTTCCATCCTTCTCATCGGCGCTGCGGCGCTAAGCCTGGCCGGCTGCAACGACGACAAGGCCGGCGGCAATGCCGCCACCGGCAGCGCCCAGTCGGGCCCGGTCGAGAAAGTTGCGCGCCCGGCCGACGGCGATTGGAGCCAGGCGGTCGCCGCGACGCACGAAGGCGGCTTCGTCATGGGCAACCCGGATGCCAAGGTGAAGCTGGTCGAATTCGGCTCGATGACCTGCCCGCACTGCCGCGACTTCGATGAAAACGGCGTACCGAAGCTCATCGATACTTATGTGAAGACCGGGCAGGTCAGCTTCGAATTTCGCAATTACGTGCGCGATCCGTACGACATCGCCGCCGCGCTCATTGCCCGTTGCAACGGCGCCAAGAGCTTCTTCCCGCTGACGCGCGGCCTCTACAAGGACCAGGAAGATTGGTTCATGAAGCTGCAGAAGATGCCGGCCGACCAGCAGCAGGCGCTGCAGACGCTGCCGCCTGAAAAGCAGTTTGCGGCGATTGCCGATGCTGCGGGCTTCCCGGCCTGGGCGGCGATGCGCGGCGTTCCGAGCGCCAAGAGCAGCCAGTGCCTGGCCGACCAGAATGCGATCAACAAGCTGGTCCAAATGAACAGCGATGCGACCCAGCAATATAATGTGCCCGGCACGCCCGCCTTCGTCATCAACGGCGAGCTGGTCCCGGACGCGGCCGCCTGGAACACGCTCAAGCCCGCCATCGACAAGGCCCTGCAGTGAGGTTTGCCATCGCCTCGGCGCTGGCGCTCGCGGTAATCGCCGCCCCAGCGCCGGCCGCCACGCAGGTGAA
The DNA here is from genome assembly GCF_011302055.1 of Sphingomonas sinipercae. Classification (NCBI taxonomy): domain Bacteria; kingdom Pseudomonadati; phylum Pseudomonadota; class Alphaproteobacteria; order Sphingomonadales; family Sphingomonadaceae; genus Sphingomonas; species Sphingomonas sinipercae. Next base: position 505,224 of record NZ_CP049871.1, on the reverse strand, counting down.
GGACTGGACCAAAACCGTCGCGCTTTCGCTGGACGACGGGTTCGTCGTCGGCAACCCGGCGGCGCCGGTCAAGCTGGTCGAATATGGGTCGCTGACCTGTCCGCATTGCGCGCACTTCAGCCAGGACTCCTCGGCTCCGCTGATGACTTACGTCCGGTCGGGCAAGGTCGCCTATGAGTTTCGCAATTACGTGCTCAACGATATCGACCTAGCCGCGACCCGGCTGGCGCATTGTGCGGGGACGAGGGCCTTCTTTCCCTTTGTTGAAAAGCTGTACGAGTCGCAGCCAACCTGGGTTGCCAAGATCGTCGGCCTGCCGGTCGCAGAGCAACAGCGCATCAATGGGCTGAGCGAAACCGGTCGGCTGGTTGCGCTCGCCCGGGCCGGCGATTTGCTGAAGGCGGCGGCCGCCCACGGAGTCACGGCCGTCAAGGCGAGGCAATGCCTGTCCGACCCGAAGCTCGGCGCTCGCCTGACCGCTCTTCACGACGCGGGGTCGGCCGCTGGGGTCCAGGGCACGCCGACGTTCTTCCTCAACGGCCAGCAATTGCCGGTGAACGCCTGGCCCGATGTCGATGCCGCGATCCGGCAGGCCATGGGCGAACGGGGCTAGGGCGTGTCGCGGGGTCGGCAGCGGTGAAGATCCGGCGGCTGAAACTCAGCGGCTTCAAAAGCTTCGTCGAGCCGTCCGAGCTCAGGATCGAACCCGGCCTGACCGGCGTCGTCGGACCCAATGGGTGCGGCAAGTCCAACCTGTTGGAAGCCATCCGCTGGGTGATGGGCGAAGGCAGCCCGAAGTCGCTTCGCGGCGGCGGCATGGAAGACGTCATCTTCGCCGGCACCGCCCAGCGGCCGCCGCGCGACTTCGCCGAAGTCTCGATCCTGCTCGACCAGGAGGATGGCGAAAGCGAAGTCACCCGCCGGATCGAGCGCGGCGCGGGTTCCGCTTACCGCGTCGATGGCAAGGATGTCCGCGCCAAGGACGTGGCGCTTTTGTTCGCCGACGCGGCGACCGGGGCGCACTCGCCGGCGCTGGTCAGCCAGGGGCGGATCGGCGCGGTCATCGCGGCCAAGCCGACCGAGCGCCGGTTGATGCTGGAAGAAGCGGCGGGGATTTCGGGGCTTCACGCGCGGCGCAAGGACGCCGAGCAGAAATTGCGCGCGGCCGAAGCGAATCTGGCGCGGCTAGCCGAATTGCTCAGCGACCAGGAAAACCGTGCCTCGACCCTGCGGCGGCAGGCGCGCGCCGCAGAGCGGTATCGCCAACTGACCGAGAAGATACGGGCCGTCGAGGCGCGCCTGATCCATGCCCGCTGGGTCGAGGCCGAGCGGGAAGCACGAAAGGCGCGCGAAGAAGCGGCGGCGGCCCAAGCCGAGGTCGACCGCCTTCTGCAGCATGTCGAGCGCGCGCGCGGCGAGCAGCGCGAAGCCGAGGCGGCGCTTGCCAAGTTGCGCGAGGCGACCGCCGAAGCGCGGTCGCGCGGCAGCGAGATCGCCCACCAGCTGGCGACGGCGCGGGCGCGGCGCGATACCGTTACTCGCCGCCTGGCCGAGCTGGAGCGCCTGCACGGCACGACCCAGGCCGAGATCGAACGCGAGCAAGCGCTGCAGGCCGATGCCGCCAAGGCAATCGGGCAACTGGAAGCCGAGAGGTCGGCGATCGAGGCTCGCCTGGCCGACAGCGAGGCGAATTCGGCTCGCCTGGCGACGGACCTTTCAGCGCTTGAGGCCAAGTCGCGCGAAGCGGAGGTGGCGCTCGCCGACATGATGGCTCGCCAGGCGGCGATGCGCGCCGAGCGGCGGGTTGCGGAGGCTGCGCTGGAAGCAGCGCGCGCCCAGCTCGGCCGGATCGAGGCGGAGCGTGCGAAGCTGACCGACCAGCGTCGCGCCGGCGACTTGCGCGGGCAGCATGAAGCCGCCCGCGAAGAAGGCCGCGAACGGGCAAGCGCGGCGGAAAGCGCACGAGCGGATGCCGAAGCTCGGGTGGCTGCCGCGGAGGAAGGTCGCACCGCGGCGGTGGAAGCGCGCGATGTGGCGGAGAGCGCATTGGCCTCGGCCCGCGCGGCGCAATCCGCGGCCAGCGCCGAGCACAAGGCTCTGAGCAGCGCAGTCCAGGGAAGCGGCAATTCGCTGCTCTCAGCCCTGTCGGTCGATCCCGGTTTCGAGCAGGCGCTTGCAGCAGCGCTCGGCGACGACGCCGATGCCGCGCTGGGCAATGAAGGTTCGCGCCGATGGGCGGGGAGCGAGCCGCAGGCGGATGACCCGCCGCTCGCTGACGGGCTTGAGCGGCTGGTCGACCACGTTCGCGCCCCGGCGCAGCTGATCCGCCGGTTACGCCAGGTCGGGATCGCGGATGCCGATACCGGCCAGCGGTTGGCGGTCGGGCAAAGGCTGGTCACTCGCGACGGAATGATGCGGCGCTGGGACGGATTCGTTTCGGCCAGTAGCGGCGCGGCGAACGCCGAGCGGTTGGTCCGGGTCAACCGCCTGGCCGAAATCTCGCGGCAGTTGCCGGCGCTGGAAGCAGCGGTCGGCGCGGCGGAAGCGGCGCGTAACGCCGCCGGGGCGGAGATTGCTCGGATCCGGGCCGAGGGCGACAGCGCGCGCGCCGCGGCGGCCACCGCCGAACGGGAACTCCGCGACGCGCAGCGCGCGGCCGACGCAGCAGATGCGGCAATCGAGCGGATTGCCGCCCAGCAAAGCGCGATCGAACAAAGGATCGAGGAACTGGCGCCGGTCGCGAAGGCCGCCGCCGACGCGGTTGCCGGTGCGGAAGGGAATTTGGTCGCGCTGCCGGATCCGGACGAGCTGGAAGCCACGGTGGGCAATTTGCGCGCGCTTGCGGCGGAGGCTGGAGCCGCGGTGGCCGACAAGCGGGCCGAAGCCGCCACGCGCGCGCGCGAAACCGCGGCGGCGCGGGAACGGCATTCAGCGGCGGGACGCGAAGACGCCGAATGGCGCCGGCGACAGAAGGATGCGGAGAAGAGGGTCGCGGAAAGCGCCGAACGGCTGGAGCGCTATCGCCTGGAACGCGTCGAGCTGGAAGCCGAACCGGCGGTGCTGGAAAGCCGGATCGCCGAGCTGGAGCATGAAGCCTCCGGCAGCGAGGCGGCGCTGTCGGCGGCGCTCAGTGCCGAACGCGAGGCCGAGCGGCTGGTGAGCGAAAAGGCGAGCGCGGTCGCCAGCGGGACCGAAGCCTCGGCGTCGGCGCGGGAGCAGCGAGCCGGGGCCGAAGCGCGGGCCGAAGCGCAGAACGCCCGCCGTACCGAATATGCGCGGATTGCCCTGGAGCGCTTCGAATGCGTCCCGCAGCGGCTTCCGGAAAAGCTGGGCTTCGACGCCGACGAGGTCGCCGACCCCGACGTCCAGTCAACGACTCTGGAGCGGCTGACCGCCGATCGCGAGCGGATCGGCCCGGTCAACCTGGTGGCCGAGCAGGAACTGGCGGAAATCGAGGCCGACCGCACCAAGGGCGCCGAGGAGGCCGAGGAACTGACGCAGGCGATCCATCGCTTGCGCGGGTCGATCGGCAGCCTCAACCGCGAGGGGCGCGTGCGGCTCCTCGACGCATTCGAGAAAGTGAACACGCATTTCCAAAGCCTGTTCACCACCTTGTTCGAAGGCGGGCAGGCCCACCTTGAGCTGGTCGAGAGCGACGATCCGCTGGAAGCCGGGCTGGAGATCATGGCGCAACCGCCCGGCAAGCGCCTGTCGACCCTGACCCTGCTGTCGGGCGGCGAGCAGGCTTTGACCGCAGTGGCGCTGATCTTCGGCCTGTTCCTGACCAACCCGGCGCCGATCTGCGTGCTCGACGAAGTCGATGCGCCGCTCGACGATGCCAACGTCGAGCGCTTTTGCGACCTGCTGGAACGGATGACCCGCGAAACCGACACCCGCTATCTGATCGTCACGCACAATGCAGTGACGATGAGCAGGATGCACCGCCTCTACGGGGTGACGATGATCGAGAAAGGCATCAGTCGCCTGGTGTCGGTCGACCTTGGCGGAGCGGAGACCTTGCTCGCAGCAGAGTAAGCTCGCTATTGCGAATAGATATCAATAGCGATAGTGCTGTCCCCGACTTGAAGGGGACCATCAATGATTCTTCGTGGCTGCTCGTTCGCGGCGATCCTGCTCGCCAGCGCCTCGCCGGTTTGGGCGGCGGCGGAAACGGCTGACGCGAGCGCGGACGCGGTCGACCAGCCGGAGATCGTCGTTACCGGCCAGCGTTCCGAATATGGGGCGCGCTCGACCTCCACCGCGACCAAGACGGTTACCGAGGTCCGCAACATCCCGCAGGCGCTGACCACGATTACCGAGGCGCAAATCGAGGACCAGCAGCTGCGCTCGGTCGCCGACCTGCTTTATTTCGTCCCCGGCGCGACACCAGGGACGGGCGAGGGCAACCGCGACCAGATGACCCTGCGCGGCAACAACAGCACCGCCGATTTCTTCGTCGACGGCGTGCGCGACGACGTCCAATATTTCCGCGACTTCTATAACGTCGGCCGGGTCGAGGTCCTGCGCGGATCGAACGCGATGATTTTCGGCCGCGGCGGCGGCGGCGGAGTCGTCAATCGCGTGACCAAGCGCTCCAGCCTCAACCCCTATCGGCAGTTCATCGGATCGACCGGAAGCGACGGGGGCGCTCGTTTCACCGGCGACGTCGACCAGCCGCTGGGCGCAGGCCTGGGTCTGCGGGTCAACGGCTTGTACGAGGACGGCAACAGCTTCCGCCGCCACGTCGACCTGCAGCGCTACGGCATCAATCCGACGCTTGCCTATGTGCCGGGCTCCAGCATCCGGATCGATGTCGGATTCGAATATCTGCACGACCGGCGCACCGCCGACCGCGGCGTCCCGGCGCGCGATGGCGAACCGCTGCGCGGCTTCGACCGCACTTTCTTCGGCGACCCCGACAAGAGTTTCTCAAAGGCCGACGTCAGCCTGGCGACAGCGACGCTGGAGCATCAGTTCATGCCCGAACTGACGCTGCGCAGCCGGGCCCGGTTCGGCGACTACGACAAGTTCTACCAGAACATTTACCCGTCGAAGCTGGAAGGCTCGACCGTCACCCTGGGCGCGTACAATAGCGAGAACAGTCGCCGGAACCTGTTCAACCAGACCGACCTTGTCTGGACCGGCCGGGTGGGCGGCGTCGACCAGACGCTGCTGTTCGGGTTTGAGGTCGGCAAGCAGACGTCGCGCAATCACCGGATGAGCGGCACCATAACGGGTGGCAACACGACCGACCTCGCGGCCGCCACGGTCGACCGGGATGTCCTCTTCGCCTCGACCGCCAGCGACGCCGACAACCGCACCCGGGCGACGGTCGGCGCGCTTTACGTCCAGGACCAGATCCGACCGGCCGACTGGCTGGAAATCGTCGCCGGCCTTCGCTTCGACAGCTTCAAGCTTCACGTCGACGACCTTCGCGACGGCGGCGCCGAGTTCGACCGCCGCGATACCCTATGGTCGCCGCGCCTTGGCGTCGTGCTCAAGCCGTCGCAGCGCCTTTCGCTCTACGGCAGTTACAGCCGCTCCTTCCTGCCGCAATCGGGCGACCAGTTCAGCGGCCTGAGCCCGGTCACCGACTCGCTCAAGCCGGAGAAGTTCGACAACGTCGAAGCTGGCGCCAAGTGGGAGCCGGTCGAAGGCCTGCTGGCGACCGCCGCCGTCTACCAGCTTGACCGCACCAACACCCGCGCCACCGACCCGCTGACCCAGTTGACGGTGCTTACCGGCGCGCAGCGCACGCGCGGGATCGAACTGGGGTTGGAGCGGAGCATCAGCAACCGCTGGCAAATCTCGGCCGGCTATGCGCTGCAGAAAGCGGAGATCACCAGGACGACGGCGTCGGCGCCGGAGGGGCGCGAAGTCCCGCTGGTCCCCCGCCACACCTTTTCGCTGTGGAGCCGCTACGACGCCAATAAGCAGCTTGGCTTCGGCCTAGGCCTCGTCGCCCGGTCGAAGTCCTATGCGTCGATCAGCAACGACGTCACCCTGCCCGGTTATGCGCGTGTCGATGCCGCGCTGTTCTACAAGGTTGCGCGCGGCATCGAAGCGCAGCTCAACCTCGAGAACGCCTTCAACGCCGATTACTTCCCGACCGCGCACAACGACAACAATATCGCGCCCGGCGCGCCGCGCTCGCTGAAGGCGACGCTTCGCTACGGCTTCTGAGGCGGGTCAGACGGCGAGTGTCTCGGCCCGCTTCCAGATCTCGCGCATCTCCGTGACGAAGCGGGCGCGCTCCTCCTCGCGGCGCTCGGGCTCCGGCATCCGCAACAGCGCGCTGGGGTGCATCGTCACCCAGCATTCCGAACCGTCGGGGAGCGCCATCGGGCTGCCGCGCACCTTGCCGATCGTCACCGCCTTGCCAAACAGCGAACGCGCGGCCGTGGCGCCGAGCGCGACGGTAATCGGCGGTCGGATCAGCGTGCGCTCCTGGTCGATCCACCACCGGCAGGCTTCGATTTCGCCACTGTCCGGTTTGCTGTGGATGCGCCGCTTGCCGCGCCGTTCGAACTTGAAATGCTTGACCGCGTTGGTGACGTAGGTCTGGGCGCGGTCGACGCCCGCTTCCTCCAGCATCTGGTCCAGCAATTGCCCGGCGGGGCCGACGAACGGCCGCCCGGCAAGGTCCTCCTGGTCCCCCGGTTGCTCGCCGACGAACATCAATTTGGGGTCAAGCGGCCCTTCGCCGAACACGGTCTGCGTCCCGCATTTGAAAAGTTCGCATCGGGTGCAGCCCCACGCTTCCTTGAACAGGGCTTCCCAGGCGGCACGAATGTTGCTGCCGCGCTCGATCCCGCGCTCCGCTTGCAGCGCATTATCGAACCCTAGCTTCGCCGCCGATCGGTCGATCATCTCCAGCTCCCGTGCACGCGCGCCTGCGATCAGCGGTTGAACGAGCGACGTTTCCGGCATGTTGCGCCAATATTTCTTGGGCATTTCCTTCAGCATCGCGCCCACCTTCAGCCGCGCGGGGTTGAAGATCGATGCGTAATAGGTGCCCCACATGGCTTCCAGCGGATCGCCGGCGGGCGCCTCGGCGCGCGTCGCCCCCGGCCCTTCGGTCAGCACGTCGCCGTCCCAATGCACGGACAGTTCCGGCGTCAGGATCGACCAGCGCATGTTGGCGAAACGGTTGACGAAGAAGCGAGCACCGCGGCGGACGATGTGATGGTCGGGTTCGAAGAAAGCGACGAACCGTGTGTCGCCGCCCGGCTCGTCCAGCTCACGGAAGCGCACGAACGCATGCATCTTGTGAAGGTCGCGGCGGACTTCCTTGGCGAGCAGTTCGATACGGCGCACCAGCGGGTCGGCGGAATTGGAAACGGCCGCCCGATTGCCGCGCAATTCCCACAGCAAGGCATAAAGCAACGCGAACCGTTCAGGGTCCGAATGGCAAATCGCGTCCCTGGCAAGCGAAACGAATGAGCGGGGCACGGCGAAGCTCGGTGCAGTAAGGGCCGGCGCGTCGCTTCCGAACAAGTCGGCTTCCTTGCCTTCAACCTGCCAGACGACTGCGTCGGGCGGCACACCAGCTTCGGCCAGGTCGCGCGCCGAATCGCGCCAGCCTTCGAAATCGTCCGGCGCCGTCAGCGTCACCCGGCGAACGTCGGTCATCGCCATGGTCAGGCGGCGAATAGCTCGAGCTGCTGCCGCTTCGGCGCGATCAGCGCGCGCAGGTCGGCGCGGTCGGTCAGCAAGGTCGGCCGCCAGTCGATGGTGACGATGAACGGACGAACCTTGGCGACCGACACCGTCAGCCGCGCGACGTCTTCAAGGCGTAGGCTACGGACTCGGCGCGACGCCAGGATCCGGTCGATCGCCTTGGTCCCAAGCCCGGGCACGCGCAGCAACATGTCCCGCGGAGCGCGGTTGACGTCGACGGGAAAACTTTCCCGAAACTTGAGCGCCCAGGCGAGCTTCGGATCGATGTCGAGCGGAAGCATTCCATCCGCCCCGGCCGCGGCCATCACTTCCTTCGGCTTGAAGCCGTAGAAACGCATCAGCCAGTCGGACTGATAAAGCCGGTGCTCGCGCATCAATGGCGGCCGTTGCAGCGGCAGCACCGCGCTTGCGTCCGGGATGGGGGAGAAGGCCGAGTAATAGACCCGGCGAAGTTTGAACCGGTCGTAAAGGGTAGATGACCGCGCCACGATATCGCAGTCGTTGGCCGCGTCGGCGCCGACGATCATCTGCGTCGATTGCCCTGCCGGTGCGAACCTGGGTGCCGACTTGAATCGCTTCCGCGCGTCCTTCGTCTCGACGATCGACGCCTTCACGTCGGCCATTGCGCCTTCGATCCGGCCGCCGTCTTTCTCCGGCGCCAGTCGCTTCAACCCGGCGTCGGTCGGCAATTCGACGTTGATCGAAACCCGGTCGGCATGGACGCCCGCCAGGCGCACCAATTCCGGATCGGCGTCGGGAATGGTCTTGAGGTGGATGTAGCCGCGAAAGTCGTGGTCTTCCCGCAGCGACCGGGCCACCTCCACGATCTGTTCCATCGTATAGTTGGACGAGCGGATGATGCCCGACGAGAGGAACAGGCCTTCGATGTAATTGCGCTTATAGAAAGCGAGCGTCAGCCGGACGACTTCCTCGGCCGTGAACCGCGCCCGCCGCACGTTCGAGCTCTTGCGGTTGATGCAATAATGGCAGTCGAAAATGCAGCTGTTGGTCAGCAATATCTTCAGCAGCGAAATGCAACGGCCGTCCGGGGCGTAGGCGTGGCAGATGCCCATGCCCTCGGTCGAACCGACGCCTTTTCCGCCCCGGCTGTCGCGCTTGGACGTTCCCGACGAGGCGCAGGAGGCATCGTATTTCGCCGCGTCGGCAAGGATCGCGAGCTTTGCCTGGAGGTCGAGCTGGGCCACATGTTCTAGATATGTTCTCCGCTTTGCGGAGTCCAGCAAAAGGACGTGTTTTCAGCTACCTACTTTGGCCTGTACGTCGCGCTTGATGGCGTCGGCGGATGGCGGCTCGTGCATCTGGCGGAAGACGGCCTCGATCAGGCTGAAAACGCCGAATAGCAGCAGGCCGAGCGCCACAGCGTAAAGGACCGGGCCGGAGAAGAAGTCGAGCGCCTCCTCCATGCCGCCGACCTCGTCGGTCTCCCCGTCTAGGGCGGCGTGACCGATCAAATAGGCGATGGTCAGGAAAATTACCCCGCGCGCGGTGTAGCCGATGCGGCCCAGCCACAGCACGAATGGCGCGCGTCCGCGATGGTCGAGATTGCGCAGGAACGTGCATATCCATGCCTTGCGAATCTGGTTGAGCCCGCCCGCCGCGAGCCCCAGCGCGGCCAACCCCAGCACCAGTGCGCCCCCGGGCAGGTCGAGCACCGTATCCGCCTGCTCCGCGGCGCTCATTTCGCCCGCCTCGCCGGCCAGCAGGATGCGCGCCGCCTTGTAGGCGAGATACAGGTAAATGAGCCCGATCCCGCCGGCCGCCGCGCGCTTGCGCATGGCTTTCGCATCGCCGCCCGGATGTTCGATCCCGAACGCCGCGTCGGCCAGCCGCCACAAGCCGTAAGCGCTAAGCCCCGCGGCGATGACGATCAGCAGAACGCGCCCGACGCCTTCGTTGAGATAGGTGAGTGCGCCCGTCAGGTCCTCGGTCCGCCCAGTCCGCAGCGCGAGGAAAGCGATCAGGATGTAGAGCACGCCGCGGCCCAGGAAGCCGATTCGGCACAAGCTCAGGAAATTGCTTTCCCGAGCGAGCTCCTTCGCCCGCTCGATCGGCGCATCCGGGCTCACGAAAGCGCCGCTGCTTGGTCCTCGACGGTGCTGTCCATCCGCTTGCCGATCGCCAGCTTGAAGACGATGAAGGCGACGAGCCCGACGACCGCGCTGCCGACGTGCAGGAGCCAGAACGTCGGCGTGTCCATGGTCGAGTAAAGCTTGCCGACCTCGCCCACGATCTTGTTCGCGGCGAAGAAGGCCAGATAGTAAAGCCCGATGACCGTCGCGTTGATCTGCCGCGGCGCGATCTTGGAGAAGAGCGCAAGGCTGACCGGCAGGATGTGCGCGAAGCCGATGCTGTTCAGCAGGTGGAACATGAACGGCCAGAACAGGCCGATCTTGCCACTGCCCTGGGTCAGCGCCGCAAGGTACAGGCAAAGGCCACCCGCGATGGTGAAGAAGCTGCCGATGATCATCTTGTTGAGCTCGTCGGGCTCATTCCGGCGCGTCCCGTACCATTTGTAGAATGCCGCAACGGCGACCAGCATGGCGAAGCTTAGCGTCGCGTCGAGCGTGATCATCCAGCTGGTCGGGAGCGTGTTGCCGGCAAAGGTCAGCTGGAAATGCTCGTCGGCCCAAACCAGGTAAGCGTTGAAGATTTCCTGGTTCGTCAGCAGCGAGATGGCGAGCGCCGGGATCAGCAGGCACAGTCCAAGCACCCTCGCCTTGTCAGCGCGTTGCAGCCGGTAAGTCAGGAAGAAGTAGAGGGGGATCAGCGCCAAGACGGTGATGGTAATGCCAAGCGCAAAGACAATGCCGATCACCAGCAATGACAAGATTGTGCCAAGCGCGATCGCGCCCAGCGTCCGCGTCGAGTTCATCTCCCGGCCTGCGTCGTCTTCCGGAAGGTGCGGCCTTCCGGCCAGGAACAGCAAGACGCCGAGAACCATGACAATGCCGGCGCAGCCGAAGCCGTAGTGCCAGCCTACCTTTTCGCCCAGTGTACCGCTGATGAGCGGGCCGACGATCACGCTGACGTTGATGGCGATGTAGAAGATCTGGAACGCCATCGCGCGGCGCAGATCATTGTCTTTGTAAAGCGCTCCGACCTGGCTGGCTATGTTGCCCTTGAACAGTCCGACGCCGACGATCAGCGCCAACAAGGCGAAAACGAACGCACCTTCGATCGCCATCAGGAAATGGCCGAGCGACATGACGAGGCCGCCCGCGAGCAACGCCGCGCGGCGTCCGGCGAAACGGTCGGCAATGACTCCGCCCAGGATCGGGGTCAGGTAAACGAGCGAGCTATAGTCGCCGTAGATTGCGGACGAGAGCTGCTGCCCTTCAAGCCCGGTGTAGTGCCATGAACGCAGCCAATCGAGCCCCACCACGCCGGCCATCCGCTCCGGCGTGAGCAGGTATTTGACCATGTAGAGCACCAGCAGCGTCTGCATGGAATAATAGGAAAAGCGCTCGCATCCCTCGACAAAGGAGAGATAGCCGAGCCCCTTGGGGTGGCCGATGAACGCGCGGTCGTTGCGGTCGCCGACTTCGAAATCCGGCGTTGCTTCAGCGGTAGTCATGAACGGCGTTCCATCCCGGCTGCTAAATCGATGCGGCCGGTTTGGAACGCCGCCTGTCCGGCGTCAACTCAAGCGGCGGAGCCGTCTTCTTCGCTGATGAAGTTCGCCTCGATCGCATCGATCCGGGCCGACAAGCGGACCGTGTCGCCCTCGACATCGGCGATAAGCCCGGCCGGCACGAAATGGTGATGGCCGTCATGCTCACCGCCGCCGACGCTGGAGCTGTCGCGGGTCAGCTTGATGCGGTCGCCTTCGACCTTGTCGACCTTGCCCAGCGGCGTGCCCTCGGCATCGATCACCTGCATGTGCTCGCGGACGTTCTCTATGCTCATGATATTCTCCTTCTGGTCGGGGTAACGCTTACTGGGTCGGTTTGAGGACGATGGTTTCGATGTGCCAGCGCCGCTGCTCCTCGGTCGAACCGGGAACGTCATTGATCCGGCGCAAGGTCACTGTGCCCGGATTGCTGAACTGCTTGCCGTCGAGCTGCCTGCCGTAAACGACGACCGGAACCGTGACGTAGGCCGATCCGGCGGCGCCTTCCGGTTCGGACGGCGCGCCGATTTGCATGTGCACTTCCGAATAGCCGGCATAATCCTGTTTAAGGCTTGCCCCGGTGTTGCCCGGGCGGAGCCTGGCCGCCTCGTCGAATTTCTTCGCTTCCACCAGCGCCGCGTAAAGCTGCACCACCTGCCCGGCGGCCTCCGCGCTCTTCGGGTCGATCGGGCCGTTCGGCTCGGCCACGGGCGAACCGGGCTGGATTGGCAATCCGCCCGCTGTCCCCGGCGTGGGCGGGCTCAGGGGCGCTCGTTCGGCAGGCTGCTGGGCCGGCGGCGTTGCGGCGTTGGTCTGCGCGGGGTCGGTGCCGCCGCAGGCAGCCAAGGGCAGCATTGCTGCAGCGCTGATCAGGACCCGTTTTCTCACCGCCGATTTCCTCCGCTCGGCCATGTAACGCGCCTCACCCCAATGCGTTCACCGGGGCTGCGGAACCGTGACGCAAGGCAATCGTTCGTTACGCAACCTCAACAGGGTCAACAGGAGGAATGCATGGTCGATCCAGATCGGGACCGCGAGGTCGAACGCACCACTATCGTCGAAACTGACGGCGGCGGCGGCAGCGGCGGCGTGCTCGCAGTCGTACTATTAATCATCGTCGTGCTCGTGCTGCTCTTCCTGTTCCGCGACCAACTCGGTTTCGGATCGAAGGACACGACGGTCAACGTACCGGATTCGATCAACGTCAACGTAACCTGACCTAATCGAAGCGGGGCGCGGGCGGCGCGCGACGCCGCCCTCGACAGGCCGGCGCGTGGTATGCGAGTCTCGCGCGCTGACGGGCGCAGTTCCCCGGCCGGGGCGCTGCGCCCGTTTGCATTCGCCGCGTTTGAGTTTGCAGCCGGGACGCACTAACCCGCGCCCATGACTGGCGATTACATGACCGGTTTCGGCGGCCACTTCGAAACCGAGGCCGTGGACGGCGCCTTGCCGAAGGGCCGCAACAGCCCGCAGCGGCCCGCCTTCGGGCTTTATGCCGAGCAGCTCTCCGGAACCGCTTTCACCGCGCCTCGGCACGAGAACCGCCGGAGCTGGCTGTACCGGATGCGGCCGACCGCCGATCACCCACCGTTTCGTCGCTATGAAGGCGCGCCAATGTTCGCGCCCGGAACGGTCAAGGAAGCGGTCCCGCCGAACAGGCTGCGCTGGGACCCGCCCGAACATTTGCCCGGCGGCACGGACTTCGTCGACGGGTTGGTGACGATGATGGCGAGCCGGCCGCCGCACGATCTCAACGGCGTTGCAATCCATCTGTACCGTGCGACCCGGTCCATGGAGCGGCGGGTGTTCGCCAATTCCGACGGCGAGCTGCTGATCATCCCGCAATCGGGCACGTTGCGCATCTTTAGCGAAATGGGCCGGCTGCAGGTTGCGCCGGGCTGGATCGCCCTGATCCCGCGCGGCGTCCGTTTCAAGGTCGAGGTGGACGGCGACAGCCGGGGCTATGTCGCGGAAAACCACGGCGCCATGTTCCGCCTGCCCGAGCTTGGGCCGATCGGATCCAACGGGCTTGCCAATGCCCGCGACTTCGAAGTGCCGGTCGCCGCGTTCGAGGACGTCGATGGCGATAACGAGCTGGTCCAGAAATATATGGGGTCGACCTGGACGACGGCACTGGACCACAGCCCGCTGGACGTGGTCGCCTGGCACGGCAACCTGGCCCCCTGCCGCTATGAGCTTGCGCGTTTCAACACCATCGGGTCGATCAGCTTCGACCACCCCGACCCGTCGATCTTTACGGTGCTGACCAGCCCCAGCGAAACGCTTGGCCGGCCGAATGCGGATTTCGTGATTTTCCCCCCGCGCTGGATGGTCGGCGAAGACACGTTCCGCCCACCTTGGTTCCACCGCAACGTGATGAGCGAGGCGATGGGCCTGATCCACGGGGAATATGACGCCAAGGCTGACGGGTTCGCGCCGGGCGGTCTGTCGCTGCACAATTTGATGAGCGGGCACGGCCCCGACGTCGATAGCTGGAAGAAGGCAAGCGGCGCAGAATTGAAGCCGGTGAAGATCGAAGGGACGATGGCCTTCATGGTCGAAAGCTGCTGGCCCTATGTCCCGACCCGCTTCGCGCTCGACCACGCGCAACAGGATTACGACCAGGCATGGCGGGATTTTCCGAAGGCGAAACTACCATGACCGATGTCGTCAGCTGGGTCGACGGCGCGCAGCCGGGCAGCGATTTTCCGATTGAGAACCTGCCGCTGGGCATTTTTTCGACCCCGGGCGAGCAAAGGCGGCCGGGGGTCGCCATTGGCAATTACATCCTCGACCTGCCTGCGATCGCCGACCTGCTCGACGAGGATTGGCGCGACGATCTGTCCATGCCGGTGCTCAACGGCTGGCTGGCGCGCCGGCCGCAGGACCAGCGCGCGTTTCGAGCGCGGCTGACGCAGTTGCTGTCCGACGAGCGCTATCGCGCGGACGTCGAGCCGGCGCTGATCGGCCAGTCGGAGGCCGACATGCACCTGCCCTGCATCATCGGCGATTACACCGATTTCTACGTCGGCATTCATCACGCGACCAACGTCGGCAGGCAGTTTCGCCCCGACAACCCGCTGCTGCCCAACTACAAATATGTGCCGATCGGCTATCACGGCCGCGCCAGCTCGGTCCGGGTTTCCGGCGAACCCGTCGTCCGCCCCAAGGGCCAGCGCAAGCCGCCGGAAGCCGAAGCGCCGGAATACGGGCCCAGCCGCCGTCTCGATTATGAGCTGGAGCTGGGCATCTGGATCGGTCGCGGCAACGGCCTTGGCGATGCGATCGCCATCGACGAGGCCGATGAGCATATCGCCGGCTATTGCCTGCTCAACGATTGGTCCGCGCGCGACCTGCAAGCCTGGGAGTACCAGCCGCTCGGGCCGTTCCTGGCCAAGAACTTCCTCACGAGCATCAGCCCCTGGGTGGTGAGCAGCGACGCGCTGGCGCCGTTCCGCAAGGCCATGCCGCCGCGGCCCGAAGGCGACCCTGAACCCTTACCCTATCTGCAGGAGGGCAATGGCGCCGGCGCGCTGGAAATCCAGCTGGAAGTAACCCTGACGACGGAGCGAATGCGCAGCGAAGGCCTGCAGCCGCACGTCCTCTCGCGCGGGTCGGCGGACAGCGCGATGTATTGGAGCGCGGCGCAGATCGTGACTCACCACGCATCGAACGGCTGCAACCTGCAGCCCGGCGACCTGATCGGGACCGGGACGCTATCGACCAGCAGCGACGACGGCCTCGGCTCGCTGATGGAAATCAGCCGTGGCGGCAAGCAGCCTATCACGCTTGCCAGCGGCGAGAGCCGGAGCTTCCTCGAGGACGGCGACGAGATCACGCTTCGCGCCTGGTGCGAGCGCGAAGGCGAAGTCCGCATCGGCTTCGGCGAATGCGTCGGACGGGTGCTCGCCGCCCGATAGCCGCTACTGGATCGGCTCGCCGAACATCAGCTGCCGAATGAAGCGCACCGGCGGCGAGCCGTGGCTCAACGCCTCATCGTGGAACGTGCGCAGGCTGAAGCCGGGCCGACGCTCCGCCGCTGCCCGCAGGTCCAGCCATTCCTGGTAACCGACGAAGTAGGTCGGCAGCTGCGCGGAACTGATCTGCATCCGGACCCATTTGCCGGCCGCCTCGCGTTCCTCCTGGAATCCGCCTTGAGTCATCAGCGTCATCGCCGCATTGCGGGTCAGGCCGTTCACATGGAAGTCCTGGTCGAGCATGGCGTTGATCGGCAGCCGCAGCTGGAACTTGTAATGGGCGAGCAGGTAGCGCGGATCGCGGTCGAGATAGCCGGCGTCGGCCATCACGTCCTGGCTGTAACAGGCCCATCCCTCGATCATCGGGCCGGACTGGAGCAGCGCCCGCAATCGCGACTTGAACTGATTGGCGTGGGATAGCTGCAGCAAGTGTCCCGGCACGCCTTCGTGGATCGTCAGCTCGTGCATCGTCCACTTGTTATATTCGCGAAGGAACGAGGTGCTCTGCTCCGCCGTCCAGTCGGCAGGGATCGGCATGACGGCATAATAGCCGCGCTGGTCCGGCTCCAGCGGGCCCGGCATGTCGGCGTAAGCGACCGCATATCCGCGCGCATACTCCGGCATTTCGATCACGCCGAACCGGGCATCCGGGAAACCGACAAGATCCTTGGCCTTGGCGAAAACCGTCGCTTGCTCGAGCGTGGCCTGCCCGAACGGCACCACCTGGTCGCGGGCAGGACGCTCGGCGGTGACGATTGCAAGCGCGGCCTCGATCACGCGTTGCTGCTCGGCAGCGGTTGGCGCCTTGGGCAGTGGCGGCGCTCCCGCGCGGCCGCGAAGCAGCTGCACCGACACGTCGTACATCTTCTGGCGCAGGTCCTTGAACGTCCGCTCGGCGCGGGCGCGAATTTCCTGCCGCGACAGCGGCGAGTTCAGCGCAAGCCGGAGCTTTTCGTCGTAGAATTCGGCGCCGATGCGCTCGTCGCCCTTGGCATTCGGCACCAGCATGGTGTCGAGCCAGCGCTGATGCTCCGCCACCGCGGCCTTGGCACTCGCCGCGGCTTGCTCGATCCGGGCGCGGTCGGCATCCGCAAGCACCGCCTTCTGCGCGACGAAGCCGTCGATGAGGCCATTCAGCCCGGGGTTCTGCTTGGCCGCGGTCTGCGCATAGATCAGCGGGACGCGGGCGGGCACCAGGGCGGACCGAGCCTGCGCCAGGAAGGCCGGGAGCGCCTCCATGCGCCCGATCGCCGACCGCAGCCGATCGGGCAATGGCGCGAATTCGCGTGCCGACAGCGTATAGAGCGCATTGCCGGCGGTGCCGGAATAGCCGAGCGGGTTCCAAGCCCACTCCTGGAGGCGCGCGTCGCTGAACAGCGCGTAGTTGAGCTGGTCCCGAAGCAGGATCGCATCGACCTGCTGTTCACGGGTCAAACCTGCGACGTCGAAACGCGCGAGTTCGGCCAGCGTCGATACCGCGAAGGCCTGCGCTCGGGCTCGTCCCGCCGCCGAAACGTCGGGCATCAGCGCGTCGTAGCGGTGATCCCCCTGTTGCGTGGCGTTGACCGGATCCATCCGCAGCCAATCGTCGACGACCCGATCGCTGAACGCGGCAAAGCGGACGCTTTCCGAATCCGCGGGAACGACCGCCACTGGCGGTACCGGCGCCACCGGAACGGCAACCTGCGTGCAACCCGCTGTCGCCAGCAGCAACGTCGAAATGATCAGCCGCACGATCTGTCCCCCAATTGTGGGGGCAAGACTAAGGCGTGGCCGAGCTTTGTCCACTGCCCCGGATGGGGCATTGGCGAGCATCCGCAATGCGGGAAGTCGAGGAGGCTGATGAGTGGACACGAAGGAGGGCAAATGACGGAGCGTTGCGCTAGCTGCGGGCAGGCTGTCAGAAACGTAGACTTCCACGGCGAGTGTTGGCGTTGCTGCCTTGCGCGTTCCCGGCCAGCCGTTTGGATTATCGGCCTTGCGGCGTTAGCCTTGGTCGTGACCGTGGCGTTTCGCTAGTCGCAATGTGTGTTTGCACTCATTCATGGCGTTAATCGCTTAAGTCTGCATTCGACCCCGACCGGGATCACACCCAAGATCACGCGCTAAGGCAAAAACCCCACTTGACACGAATGTGAACTGGTGTACCAGTCTACCGGTACAGTAGGGCACATGTTTTGATCATCTCCGTAGACCCCGCCGCAATCCGGCCATTGTATGTGCAGATCAGCGATGAGGTTCGCCGCCTCATCGCCACTGGCGACTTATCGCCTGAGGATGCGCTTCCGTCCGTTAGGCAGCTCGCTGCGGACATCCGCATCAATCACAACACTATCGCCCAGGCCTATCGCGAGCTCGAACGGGACGGAATCGTTTACGTCCGCCGGGGCCAGGGAACGTTCGTCGCTCCGATCGCCGACCGCCAAGCGCAGCGTGCCAAGCTTGCCGCAGGGGTCGCTGAGCGGGCGATCAACGAAGCACACCGTAACGGCCTTTCGACAGATGAACTGCTGCACGCCATCCAATCCATCCAAGCGCCGGCGCGTCCGGCCACATCAGTAAAGGCTCGAAAGTGAACAAGATTCCTCAATCCATCCAGATTGCTGGGTCTGGGCCGCGGGACGGCCTGAACGCGGTCGAGACACATGGGCTGAGCCGGCGTTACGGCAGCGAACAGGCGCTCCGGGATGTCGATCTCACCGTGCCGGCGGGAAGCGCGTATCTGCTGTCGGGTACGAACGGCGCCGGCAAGAGCACGTTGCTGCGGATTCTTCTTAACCTAGACCGACCAAACGTAGGTTCGGCCTCGGTCCTCGGCCTAGACTCCCAGCGAGACGGACCTCTGGTGCGGGCTAGCACTGGGTACATGTCGGAGGAAATTGAGCCCGGCTACCGGTGGATGCGAATCCGCCAGCTGCTCGATCACCGCGCCAGCTACTTCTCGACATGGGATCACGACTACGCCGCCCGGCTGGTAAAAACTCTAGGCGTCCGGACCGATCGCATTGTCGGGGACCTTAGCAAAGGGCAGGCGAGGCGGGTTCAACTGATCGCGGCTTTGGCACATCGCCCGCAGCTTCTTCTGCTCGACGAGCCGACCGACGGCTTCGACCCAATCATCCGTGACACTGTGCTCGAATTGCTCGCCGCACACTTCGCTGACACGGGCTGCACGTTACTGATTTCGACGCACTTGGCCGGGGAAGTCGATCGACTGGTCGATCATGTTGGCGTCCTGCATTCCGGCCGCCTGATTGCGCAAGGGCAGCGGGACGAGGTTGCTGGCTCAATCCGCCGCTACGAAGTCGATGTTCCGCAAAGCTGGTCGCCGAGCGAAGATTTGGAGGCGCTCGTCCTTCGCTGGGACCGGGGGCTTGGTCGATCCCGCATGTTCACGACACGCGCGCCGGAAGCGGCCGTGGAGGCCGCGCTGTCGCGGGCTGGCGCCGGTGTCCGCGGCGTCACCGGACTGACCCTTGCCGATTCAATCCTCATTCTTCTTCAGGCTGGAGACCTTTGATGGCGTCCAATCCCCTTAACCTTCCGTCCATGGGGACGATTGTCGGGCAGCAGCTGCGCGTCGTCACCGGCGCGCTCAGGCAGGAAGTCCGCGTGCTCGCCGCTGCCCTCATCCTCCTCTGCCTGTTCGCTGCGCTTGGCGGCTTTGGCCGGGATCCGCTCGTTGGGGAGCCAAGTTTCCTTTTGCTCGCTTTACCCGTCGCGGCCATCCTGCCGATTGCGGTGTGGCGCGGGGAGAGCTTGTTCGGGCGGGCCTACCTGTGGACATTACCCGCCCGGCGCCAAGGCAATGCCTTCGCCCGAATATTTGCAGGCGCCGTCTGGCTCGTGGTCGCAATCGGCGTGACGATGCTCACCATTGCAGTGATTGCCTGGGCAAGCGGCGGACACATGGGGATCACCGAGGTGCGATTGGTCTCGGCAACGGCCAATCCGGCTGCAGCGACGAAGGTCACTTGGACGACGCCCGCTTGGGAATATATCGCACCGTTCACCGCCTGCCTTATCGTCTACGGTCTGGCGACCGCGGCCGTTGTCGGACTCCGCTATCCGCTGCGGTGGGTGCTCGGCATCGCTTTTACTTGGGGGCTGCTGATCGCGCTTCTGAACTTACCGGGCACCCCTTTGGCGGCAGGTGTGGACACTATCCGGGAGCACCTGTGGTTCGGTCGCTATGGTTTGGATAAGGTGCTGAGCGGCGTCCAGGACTACCGCCTCCAGCACGAATTCCAACTTCCGAACGGAAGCAAGGCGCTCCTCTGGTCGAGCCTGCCTTCTCCTGCCCCGTGGCTGCGCTCGACCGCCGCCTGGATGGCAGGGACCCTGTTGCTAATCACATTCGCCGTCCGGCGACACGCCGAGCGCTAACCACCACACAGCAGTTTAATTCAAGGAGAACTACTATGCGTAAGACCCTTTGGCTTACGGTAAGCTTGGCCGTTGCCTTCCCTTCCGCGATTGCGACTGCCCAAGACAATCAAACCGCCGCGGCGGCCGCGGTGTCAGTGGCCGCATCTCCCTCGGATGATGCCATTCGATCCATGATTGCTCGCTACGTCGACAAGGGCGAAGCAAAGGGGATTGTCGTAGGCATCCTCGAGCCGGATGGTCGCAGGCGGTACGTCTCTTACGGCTCCGGGGGTGGCGGCGCCGCGCCGCTGGGACCAGATTCAGTGTTCGAAATTGGCTCGTTGAACAAGACATTCACCGCAAGCGTCCTTGCGGACATGGTTCGGCGCGGCGAGGTTGGTCTCGACGATCCGATTTCGAAATATTTGCCCGCATCGGTCCGCGTGCCTTCACGCAACGGCAAGGCAATCACGTTGCGGCACCTTGCCACGCACATGTCGGGTTTGCCGCGGCTCCCAGAGGGCTACGTCCCTCCGCGAGCCGACAATCCCTATGCCGATTACAAGGAAACGCAGCTGTACGCCTTCCTGAACCGGTATCAGCTGGTTCGCGATCCCGGCGAGAAGATGGAATATTCCAATCTCGGCGCCGGCCTCCTCGGCCATGTCCTCGCGCGAGCGGCCAAGGCAAAAGATTTCAAGACCTTGGTGCAGACGCGGATTTTGAATCCGCTCAAGATGACGTCGACCCGTTTCGGACCCACTCCCAGGTTAGTCGCCGGGCATGATAAGGAGGGGCGCGAGGTGACGCACTGGGACGTCGCCGTCTTGAGCGGCGCGGGCGGACTGAATGCGTCGGCACGAGACATGCTGGCCTTTATTGATGCGAACGTGGGCCCTGCGGAAACCCGCATAGAAAAGTCCCTGCGCATCGCCCATCAGCCCAATGTCATTGACGCCTCGACCGGAAGAAAAGCGGGCCTTGCCTGGAGCATTCGGGAACGCGACGGTCGGACGCTGCTCACTCACAGTGGCGGGACTGCGGGCTTTCGGTCCTTCATGGTGATCGAGCCCAAGCGCAACACGGGAGTTGTGGTGCTTACCAATTCCGGCGGCTTCGACGGGGTCGACAATATCGCGGCGAAGATCATGTTCCCGCCGAGGTGAGCCATATGGCAGCTGGCCTTCACCTATTTCGGTCACAAGCAGCCTAGGCCTGCTTGGCCGTTGCGGGGTGTAAAAGGCCTGCGGTGTCATGCCCTTGCCAGATCAGGTGCACACCAACGAGGTCATCGTGACAGAAGGGAGATGGGGAATCTGGTGCCGCTTAACGGACTCGAACCGTTGACCCCATCATTACGAATGATGTGCTCTACCAGCTGAGCTAAAGCGGCATTTCCAGGTAGGCCGGGCGTTGCTCGCGCCAGGCGGCGCACCCCCTACCAGCGGCCTTCGAAGCGGGCAAGCCCGCAGGCTTTATCCGGGCCCCGGCGCGGCGGCTGAACGGTTATGCTTAACGCTTTGGTAACGCGGCTCCGGCATCTCTCATCCGGATTGAAGCAGTGGGGCGTCGTGCCGTGGACAGTTATCGCGAACATCCGAGCGAGTTCGAGCCGGCGGCGCAAAGCGAGGCCGTCCGTCCCGACATCGGCAGCGACGAGCGCCGGATGCACGTTCGCGCATACAATTACTGGGCGTCGCTGCTCGATGGCCGCGACTATCCCTCGATCGAGGACCTCGAGCCGGGCGACCTCAAGGAATTCGCACCGCACAGCGTCCTTCTGGATTTTACCGCCGGTCGCGATAACCCGGCCACCCCGTACATCGGCGACGCGATCCGGGTGGAATGCGGCGTTGGCGACGACATCCAGACCATTGCCAATGTGCCCGCCCGTTCGCTGCTTTCGCGCCTGACCGACCATTACATGCAAATCATCGCCAACCGCGCGCCGGTCGGCTTCGAAGCGGAATTCGAAAACCAGCGCGGCGAAAACATCTGCTATCGCGGCATCCTGATGCCGTTTTCGTCCGACGGCGACACGATCGACTTCATTTACGGCGTGATCAACTGGAAGAAAGGCGAAGGCGCCGCGCAGCCGGTCGCAGCCCCCGCTACCGCTGAAGTCGCACCGGAGACCCCTGTCCTCGAACCTGAAGACGAGCCCGACGCCTATGCGGCACTTTCGATCCATGGGTTGGCCGACGAGGAAGAGGCGCCGCTTGAGCTGGGCGCCGAATCGATCGTTGCGCCGGCCATCCATGACGACGAGGGCGAAACCGATTTCGACGTTGGCGAGGATGCCGGGATCGGCGATCGCCTATGGGCCGCGCGCGAAACCGCCGAAGCTGCCAAGGCTTCGGAAGGCCGCAGCAGGACCGCGCTCTACCAGGCATTGAGCCGGGCGTGGGACTTTGCGCTGGCAGCCAAGGCCGACCCGGACGGATACGCCGAACTGCTCGACGAATCCGGGCTCAAGGCGCAGGTCCGTGCCCCGATGACGGCGATCGTCAAGCTCGTCTTCGGAATCGATTACGACAAGGCGCGACTGACCGAATTTGCCGCCGCTTTGTCCTACGCGGAACGCGAAGGCGTCCCGCTCGGCGGCTTTTTGAACCTGGTCGAGCGCCAGCTCGGCGGCTTGAAGGCGCTGGTCGCGGCCGAGCGGCAGGCGCGGCGGCCCGAGCCCAAGCCCGATACGAAGACGATGGAGGCGAAGGCGCGGTTGCGCGAAGCGGCGCCGATGTCGCTTTCAGCCATCGGCACCGACGAAGAGTTTGCGCTGGTCCTGACGCGTCGTTCCGCCGACGGCGGCCATCAGGCAGTTGCTGTCGTCGACGATCCGGCGCTGGTCGAGCGCGCCCTGCGCCACGCGGCGGGCTGAAACTCGAACATTCGCCGAGTCTCCCGGTTGCTCCTTCGCTAGGGCGGCGGCTATAGGCCGCCACCATCGCGACAGCATAGCGGAGCTCAGCATTGATGACGGTCCATTCGCGCCTGCCGAAGTCGGTAGTCGACCAGCTTAGGACCGCACTGACCAGCAGCGCGCTTCCCGGCGAAACCGAAGGCCTCGATCGGACAAAACTTCGCGAGGCCGCCGAGTTCGTCGCGGACGCCGCCGCCTCACGGCCGGCCGGCACGACCGCGATCGACATCGAATCGACCGGCGGCGAAGCGGGACGTCGCCGGATGCGGCTGGTCACCGTCAACGAGGACATGCCGTTCCTAGTCGACAGCGTCACCGGCGCGATCGCCGCGCGTGGCCTGGCCGTTCACCGGCTGCTTCACCCCATCGTCAACATCGAGCGCGACGCGGACGGCGAGCTGCTGGCGGTTGGCGAAGGCAGCCCGGAATCGGTTATCTATATCGAGCTGGATCGCGCCGACGCGCGTGGCCGGCAGGACTTGGTCCGCGAACTCAAGGATGTTCTCAGCGATGTCCGGGCCGCGGTCCGCGACTGGAAGCCGATGCTCGCGCAGATGCGGTCGGACGCCGAATGCCTGGCCGGCCGCGATGCCGAAGGGGCAGCGCTGCTCGGCTGGCTTGCCGACAACAACTTCACCCTGCTTGGCCAGGCCCACCTCAAAAGCAACGGCGAGGTGCGCGAGGCGCAAGGGATATTGAAGCGGGAAATGGCGCTTTGGGAACGCGGCGCCGCCGAAGCCGCGATCGACCATCTCGGCGACGAATCGCGCACCGTCCTGATCCTCAAGGCCGATCGGATCTCGCCGGTCCACCGCCGAGTCCCGCTGGACGTGGTCATGGTCCGGCTCGCCGACGGCTCCCTGTCGGTGCACGTCGGCCTGTGGACCAGCGCGGCGCTGCGCACGTCGGCAGACGAAGTGCCAGTCCTGCGTACCCGGCTTGAAAGTCTCGATCGCGAATTCGGCTTCGCACCCTCGGGCCACGCCGCCAAGGCGCTGGCGCATACGATTTCGACGCTTCCGCACGACCTTTTGATCTCGTTCAACGAGGAAGAGGTGCGCGCCGTTGCCCTTACGGCGATGGGCCTGGCCGACCGTCCGCGGCCAAAGCTGCTGCTCCTCCCCGGAGCGCTTCACCGGCACATCTACGCCTTCGTCTGGCTTCCGCGCGACGAGCTTAGCACCGCCCGCCGGCGCGCGATTGCGCGCATGCTCGAACTGGAAATCGAAGCTCCGATCACCAGCTGGTCGCTGGAGCTTGGCGAGGGCGAGCTGGCGCTGCTGCGCTTCACGCTGCCGGTGGATCCGGGCGCGCAATTGCCCGATACCGAAGCGCTTGACGAGGCGCTGCTGGAAATGGTCCGCGGCTGGGCGCCAGCCGTCGAGGCCGAACTGGTCAATGTCGCCGGCGCGCACCGCGCCACCCGGCTGGCGCTGACCTATTTGCCTGCCCTTCCCGATGGATATCGCGGCCGCACCAGTCCCGAAGACGCAGCGGTCGACGTGCTTCGCCTGGCTGACCTAAACAGCGCCGACGAGCGCTCGGTGCGGCTCGCCAAAGTCGGCGATTCGGGCAGCCAGCTCCAACTCAAGACCTATCGCCGCGGGCAGCTGATCCCGTTGTCCGATGCGGTGCCGGTGCTGGAGAATTTCGGCTTCCGGGTGCTTGAAGAAATGCCGACCTCGCTGGGCGGCGGCACGATTGGCTACATTCACGATTTCCGGCTTGAGCTTCCCGGGGTCGATTCCGTCGACACGATCCTGAAGCGCGCGTCAGTGATTGAGCAGGCCATTGCCTGCGTGCTCAGCGGCGCGGCGGAGAATGACGAATTCAACCAGCTCGTGGTGCTCGCGGGGCTGGATCCGTCGGCGGTCGTCTGGCTGCGCGCCTGGTTCCGTTACCTGCGCCAGACCGGCAGCTCGTTCGGACTGCTTACCGTCGTCGACGCGCTTCGGCGTGCGCCGGCTGCCACGGATGCGCTGGTCGCGCTGTTCGGCGCACTTCACGATCCGTCGGTCAAAAAGCGCGATTCCGAAGTGGCGCGGCTTCGTTCCGCGTTCGACCACGCCTTGGGACAGGTACGCTCGATCGACGACGACCGAATCCTGCGCCGGCTTCGCGCGCTCGTCGAAGCGGTGGTTCGCACCAACGCCTTCGCTCCTGCGGCGGAAGAAGCGCTCGCGTTCAAGCTGAACTCGTCGCTGGTGCCAGGCCTGCCGGCGCCGGTGCCGTGGCGCGAAATCTGGGTCTATTCGCCGCGCATCGAAGGTATCCATCTGCGCGGCGGACCGGTCGCGCGTGGCGGGCTGCGCTGGTCGGACCGGCGTGACGACTTCCGGACCGAAATCCTTGGCCTGATGAAGGCCCAGCTGGTGAAGAATGCAGTGATCGTTCCGACCGGCGCGAAGGGCGGTTTCTATCCCAAGCTGCTGCCGCCGCCGTCCGACCGGGATGCCTGGATTGCGGAAGGGACCGAAAGCTATCGGATCTTCATCCGGTCCCTGCTCTCGGTCACGGACAATATCGTCGACGACAAGGTGGTGCATCCGGAACAGGTGGTCATCCACGACGGCGACGACCCCTATTTCGTCGTCGCGGCCGACAAGGGTACGGCGACCTTCTCCGACGTCGCCAACGGCATCGCTTTGGAACGCGGCTTCTGGCTCGGCGACGCTTTCGCCAGCGGCGGCTCCAACGGCTACGACCACAAGGCGATGGGGATCACCGCGCGCGGCGCCTGGATTTCGGTGCAGCGCCATTTCCTTGAAATGGGCACCGACGTGCAAACCGACCCGATCCGGGTGATCGGCGTTGGCGACATGTCGGGCGACGTCTTCGGCAACGGCATGCTGCTGAGCAAGGCGATCAAGCTGGTCGCCGCCTTCGATCATCGGCACATCTTTATCGACCCCGATCCCGACCCGGCGGCGAGCTGGGCCGAGCGGCAACGCCTATTCGATCTGCCGCGATCAAGCTGGGACGACTACGACCGTTCGAAGATTTCGCGCGGCGGCGGCGTCTTCCCGCGCACGCAGAAGGAAATTTCGCTGTCGAAGGAAGCCCAGGCGGCACTGGGTATCGAGACTGCGACCATCGACCCGGCATCCCTGATGAACCTGATCCTTCGAAGCCAGGTGGACCTGCTGTGGTTCGGCGGGATCGGCACCTACGTGAAGTCGTCCGACCAGCTCCATTCCGAAGTCGGCGACCCGGCCAATGACGCGATCCGGGCCGACGCGAATCAACTGCGGGTGCGAGTCATCGGCGAGGGCGCCAACCTTGGCATCACGCAGGCCGCGCGGATCGAATTTTCCGAGCACGGCGGACGCATCAACACCGACTTCATCGACAATAGCGCCGGCGTGGATTGTTCGGACAAGGAAGTGAACATCAAGATCCCGCTCAATCGCGAAATGCGCGAAGGGCGGCTGACCGAGGCGAAGCGCAATACGCTGCTGGCGCGAATGACCGACGACGTCGCCGAGATGGTGCTTGAAGACAATCGCCTGCAAGCGTTGGCGCTGTCGATCGCCGAAAGCGCCGGGATCAACGGCCTGCCTGGCCATGTCCGGACGATCGAACTGCTCGAAGCGTCCGGCCGGCTCGACCGCAAGGTCGAAGGGCTTCTGTCCAGCGAAGAGCTGTTGCGCCGTGGGCAAGACAATCGCGGCATGACCCGGCCCGAACTGGCGGTGGTCTTGTCGATGTCGAAAATGGCGCTCCAGGATGCGATCGAGGAACTCGATCTGGCCGACGACAAGCTGTTGGAGCCGGAATTGTTCGCGGCCTTTCCAAAGCCGATGCGAAGCGCGCATGCCAATGCCATTCGCGCCCACCGCTTGCGCAACGAAATCATCGCAACGCGGGTCGCTAACCGGCTCGTCAACCGCCTTGGCCCGGGTGTAGCGCTCGACCTGACCGAGGAAGAGGGCGCATCGCTCGGCCAGGTCGCGTCGGCATTCCTGGTCGCAGAGCGTCTGCTCGACCTCGACACGCTGTGGGGACAGATTGAAACCGCGGAGGTCCCGGAAACGGTCCGGGTCGAGCTGTTCACGATCGCCGCACGCAGTGTGCGTGCGCACATGTCCGATATCCTTCGGGCAACCAGCGCGGACGCAAGCGTAAGCGCCCTGTGCAAGCTTCTGGAGCCTGGCGTCCGCAAGATCTCGGCCGCCGCTACCAAGCTGATCCGTGCAGAGGTCCGCAACGAAGCCGTCGCCCGGCGCGAGCGACTGATCGCGCTCGGCGCCAGCGAAGACATCGTCAAAGGCCTCGTCCGCTTGTTCGAACTCGACGGCATGTTCGGGATCGTTGCGCTGGCAGCCCGCCGAAAGGTGGACGAGCTATCGCTGACCCGCGCTTACACGATGCTCGGCGAAGCGCTCGGGATCGACTGGGCGCAACAGCAGGTCGCCCGCTTCACCCCGTCCGACCAGTGGGAACGCCTTCTGACCGCCGGCCTTGCCCGCGACTTCGAACAGCTGCGGATCGAGTTCCTGTCGCGCGTGCGCAGCAAGGAACCGCATGTCGCGGTCGAAAATTGGGTTGAAGCGCAGATGCCCAGGATCGAGCAGTTCCGCCAGCTGATCGCGCGCGCTCGGCATGAAGGCTCCGTCTCGGCGT
This sequence comes from Sphingomonas sinipercae, assembly GCF_011302055.1. Lineage (NCBI taxonomy): Bacteria > Pseudomonadati > Pseudomonadota > Alphaproteobacteria > Sphingomonadales > Sphingomonadaceae > Sphingomonas > Sphingomonas sinipercae. The sequence continues at coordinate 478,022 of NZ_CP049871.1, read as the reverse complement.
CGATGCTGGCCCAGATTGCCAGCCAGGCGCGCATCCTGCTCGCGCGCTAGCGCCGCCTTGAAGGTCGCAATCCTGACGCCCGCCGCTGACTATGCGGGCGAGTGGCGGTGGGCTTACGACCTCGAAGCCAAAGCGCTGACCGACGCAGGCATGGCGGTCGAGCCGATTGCCTGGACCGACCAGCGGGATCTTCGAGGTTTCGACCTCGTCCTGCCACTCGTCGCCTGGGGCTATCATCAGGATTACGAGCGTTGGCTGGGCTTCCTCGATCGCGCCGAGCGCGATGGGCTGAAGATCGAAAATCCGGTCGCGCTGCTTCGGTGGAATGGCGACAAGGCCTATCTGACGGAGCTTGGCGGCCAGGGAATCCCGACGGTGCCGACGATCATGGTCGATGCACTCGACGAAGCCGGGCTCGACCGGGCGCGCGAGGCGCTTGGCAGCGGCGAGCTTGTCGTCAAGCCGCCAATTTCCGCCAGCTCCTATGGCACGTTCCGAATTGGCCATGGTGAGGGCGTCCCGGAGCCTGTCCGGGGTTGGCGGATGCTGGTCCAGCCATGGCTTGGCAGCATCGTCAGCGCGGGCGAATATTCGCTGATCTTCTTCGGCGGCGCGTTCAGCCATTGCGTCAGCAAGGTGCCCGTGCCGGGCGAATTCCGAGTGCAGCCGGAGTTCGGCGGAGTCGTCACGCGCTGCGATCCTCCTGCCGGCGCGCGGGACGTCGCGACCGCCGCGCTTGCGGCGGCGCCGACGGCGGCCACTTACGCGCGGGTCGACCTGGTCGTTGGCAATGACGGCGCCCTGCAAGTGATCGAACTCGAGTTGATCGAGCCGGCGTTCTTCCTTGCCCAGGTGCCCGAAGCAGGCCCGCGCTTTGCCGCAGCCGTGCGCTCAGCCGCCGAGCGCCTGCGCGAATAGCCACTGCCGAATCGCTGACGCCAGGTTGGGCGGGGTCGGCGCCTCCAACCGTTCCGCATCGATCCGCGCAATCAGCGCATTGATCGGCAATTGCCGCTGGTCACACTGTCTGGCGAGGGCGGCCCAGAAGATCGGCTCCAGCGCCAGCGACGTTTCGTGCCCGGCGATGGTCACCGATCGCTTCACCGGCGCCCCAAGGGATGCGCCGGACGTCATCAGTACATGTGCTGCCCGCCGTTGATCGACAGCGTCGATCCAGTGATGAAGCCGCCATTTTCGTCGACCAGGAAAGCGACGCCGCGCGCAATCTCGTCCGCCCGCCCGAGCCGGTTGACGGGAATCCGGGCCACGATCTTGCCGAGTACTTCTTCCGGCACTGCGGCGACCATGTCGGTGTCGATATAGCCCGGAGCGATGGCGTTGACGGTGATCCCTGCCCGCGCGCCTTCCTGGGCAAGCGCCTTGGTGAAGCCATGAATGCCCGACTTGGCGGCGGCGTAATTGACCTGGCCGTACTGGCCCGCCTGGCCGTTGATCGATCCGATATTGACCACCCGGCCGTAACCGCGGGCGGTCATTCCGTCCCACACCGCCTTGGCCATGTTGAAGCAACCGCCAAGGTTGGTGTCCATCACCTCTTGCCACTTCTGGTGATCCATCCGCTTCATCGTGGTGTCGCGGGTGATGCCGGCGTTGTTGACAAGGACGTCAACCGGCCCAAGCTCCGCCTCCACCTTGCGGACACCTTCCTGGCACGCGTCGAAGTCGGACACGTCCCATTTGAAGGCCTTGATGCCAGTCTTGTCGGAAAAGGCCTTAGCGCGTTCGTCGTTACCGGCGTAATTCGCGGCGACGGTCATCCCCATGTCCTTGAGCGCGAGGCTGATCGCTTCGCCAATGCCGCGCGTTCCGCCCGTTACGATCGCCACCCGAGCCATAGTCTTCTCCCTGTTCTCTGCCGGCGGCTTATGCCCCGGGCAGCCAGCCTGCAAGTTCGCGCCGGATCAGCGCATCGAGCATCTGCATGCCTTCATCGGAATCGTTCAGGCATTCGAGTACCGCCAGGTCGGTCCCGCCAGCAGCGATAAAGGTGTCGCGCCCGCGCAGCGCCAGCTCCTCCAGCGTCTCGACGCAATCGGCCGAGAAGCCGGGCGCGGCGATGGCGATGCGCTTGACCTGTTGCGACGGGTAGCTCGCAAGGACGCTATCGGTTGCCGGCTCCAGCCATTTGGCCCGACCGAACCGCGACTGGAAGGCGATGTCGGTCGGGATCGACAATTGCTCGGAAAGCAGCCGCGCGGTCTTCTGGCAGTGGCAATGATAGGGATCGCCCAGCTCGAGCGTGCGCTGCGGCATCCCGTGAAAGCTGAGCAGAAGGCGTTGCGGCGCGAATCCGAGCCCACCGAGCTGGCGTTCGATGTTCGCCTTCAGTGCGCCGATGTAAGCAGGATCATCGTGATGAGGCGGAAGCGTCCGCAGCGCCGGCTGGCGGCGAACCGATGCCAGTGCCGCGAACAAGGCATCTTGCGCCGTCGCCGTCGTGGCCGCGCAATATTGCGGGTAAAGCGGTGCCGCCAGGATGCGGTCGCAACCGGCCGAAAGCATCCGGTCGACCACGGAGGCGATGCCGGGGTTGCCGTAGCGCATTGCAAACTCGACGATGACGTCGCCGCCCAAGCGCCGCCGCAGCGCTTCGGTCTGCCGCCGAGTGATCGCTGCCAGCGGCGACCCCTCGTTGGTCCACACCTGGCGATAGGCATGGGCCGATTTCTTCGGCCGCGTGCGCAGGATTATGCCGTGCAGGATCGGCTTCCAGGCGATCGCCGGAATCTCGATCACGCGCGGGTCGGACAGGAATTGCGCAAGGTAGCGACGCACCGCCCCCGGATCCGGCGCGTCGGGCGTGCCGAGGTTGATCAGTAGCACGCCGACGCGGCCATGGGCCACGGCCGGGTGACCGTCAGGCTTCGGGGCCGTGATCAAGCCGCGTACTTCGCCTTCAACGCGACTCGGTCGATTTTGCCGGTGCCGAGTCGTGGGAGCGGTTCGTCGCTGAAGATCATACGCGCCGGAATCTTGAACGCTGCCAGCCGCGGCTCGAGGAAGGTGCGCAGCTGTTGCTCGTTGAGCCCGTCGCGGCAGTGCAGGATTGCGATCGGGACTTCGCCGAGCCGCTCGTCGGGCACGCCGAACACCGCCACCTCGGCGACCGACTGGCATTCGTAGCAGGCCGCTTCGACCTCGGCGCTGGAGATATTCTCGCCGCCGCGAATGATGATTTCCTTCTTGCGGTCGACGATGAACAGATAGCCTTCGTCATCGAGGAAACCGATGTCGCCGGTTCGAACATAGCCATCGGCGGTGAACGCTGCAGCGGTCGCTTCCGGGTTGCGCCAATAGCCGCGGATGTTCGACGCGGTGCGGATCGCAACCTCGCCGATCTGGTCGCTTCCCAAATGGAGATCGCCTTCGCCAAGGATCGCCAGGTCGACGAACGGCTTTTGCGCCCGGCCGGTCGATGCCGGCTTGGCCGCGTAGCTGCCCCAGAAGTTGCTGGCCCCGCACGCATTGGTTTCGGTCAGCCCGTAGCCCATCGCCGGATTGGCGTGCGGAAACTCCTTGGCGATCCGCTGCACGTGCGTGACCGGGCGAGGCGCGCCGCCGGCGGTAATGTCCTTCAGCGACGACAGGTCGTAGCGATCCCGGTCGGGGTGGTTCATCAGTTCCAGGCTCATCGTCGGCACGCCGACGAAATAGCTGATCCGCTCCTTCTCGATCAGCCGCAGCGCTTCGCCCGCGTCCCACTTGGGCATCACCACCATGCAGCGCCCGACGACGAAACTGTTGAGCATCACCGGCACTTCGCCGGTGACGTGGAACAATGGAACGCTAAGCAGAGTGCGCGGTGGCGTTTCGGGCGCTCGCCCCTCTTCGGTCAGCAGGCCGAGCAACGTCATCAGCCCAACCGCGTAGCTGTAGGTGCCGGTAACCACCGCTAGCTGGGTCGACACCGCGCCTTTCGCTTCACCGGTGGAGCCGGAAGTGAAGAGGATCGTCGCATCGTCCTCCGGCGCGGCCTGCGGCAGGTCGCCAGTTGCCGGCTCCACCTCCATCAGGGGGCGCAACGCCTCCGCCAGCGGTTCGCCGACGTCGAGGACGGCAATGTCTACATCGCGTCCCGTCGCCGCAATCCGCTTGGCGCGGGGCGGATCGGCCAGAACTAGCTTGGGTTCGACCAGGTCGAGCCCGTGCTTCATTTCGTGCGACTGCCACCAGCCGTTTACGAGGACGATCACCGCGCCGACGTGAGCAAGCGCCATGTAGCTGACGATCCAGGCGGGGCAGTTGCGCATCGCGATCGCTACCCGGTCGCCCCTGCCGATGCCGCGCGCCGCCAAGTGGGGCGCAAGGTCCTGAGCCCAGCGCTCGAGGTCGCCGAAGGTCAGGCGTTCGTCGCCGGCGACCACGGCCTCGCGATCGGGATAAAGCGCGCAAAAGGTAGTGAAGAGCCCCGACAGAGTCGGCGGGAAATTGGTCGCAATCGGGCGCCCGTCCGGTCCCTCGCCAATGACCATCCGGCCCCCTGGACCGATAACCTTGGCCAGCATCTCGTCGAACCTGCGATCGAGCTCGCTCGCCATCGGCCTTCCCGCTCCTTTGCCTTTGCACCTGTGCGCCTTATGAGGCGCTGTTCATTCAGGGGGAAGCCTTGCAAGCAGCCATTTTCGCAACAGCCGCGATCGCGTGGGCGGACTTGCACCTCAATCCCGTCGCACTCGACCTCGGCTTCTTCCAGTTGCGCTGGTACAGCATGGCCTACATCGCCGGGGTCGCGCTTGGCTATTATTACATGGTCAAGCTGCTTGCCCAACCGGGCGCGCCGATGGCGCGGCGCCACGCCGACGACCTTATCTTCTACGCTTCCCTGGGAATCCTGCTGGGTGGCCGGATCGGCTACGTCCTGTTCTACAATCTCGATTATTACATCGATCATCCGGGCGAGGTGTTCCGGCTGTGGGACGGCGGCATGTCCTTCCACGGCGGCCTGCTCGGAACCGTGCTCGCGGTCTTCTACCTGTCGTTGAAGAACAAGCTCTCGCCGCTCAGAGTCCACGATTATGTCGCCTGCGTGGCCCCGCTCGGGCTGTTCCTGGGCCGCCTCGCCAACTTCGTGAATGCCGAACTGTGGGGCGCGCCGACCAACGTCCCTTGGGCCGTGCGCTTTCCCGAAGTCGTCGCCGGGGCGTCCATCCTTGGCCCGCCACGCCACCCGACGCAGCTCTATGAAGCGCTGCTTGAGGGCGTGGCGCTGTTCGCGATCCTCTGGTGGATGTTCTGGAAAACCGACGCCCGCTACAAGCCGGGCATGCTGGTCGGCGCGTTTGGCCTGTTTTACGGCCTGTTCCGCTTCCTGATCGAGTTCGTCCGCGAACCCGACGCCCAGCTGGTCGAGTTCGCGCGGGTCAGCGGCCTGCACATGGGCCAATGGCTGTCGCTGCCGCTGATCCTTGGCGGAGTCTATCTGATGGCGACCGCGAGCAAGCGCAGGGTCCGCGTCGAACCGACGGTCGGGACTGCAAGCGTCTCTTGACCCCGCTGGAACGGGCGCTTCGGGAGCGCATTCGCTCCGACGGGCCGATCACCCTCGAGGCCTATATGGAGGCCTGCAACGCTTATTATTACGCGACCCGCGACCCGCTTGGCGCAAGCGGCGACTTCACCACCGCGCCGGAGATCAGCCAGATGTTCGGCGAGCTGGTCGGCGCCTGCCTCGCCGACTGCTGGACGCGGGCCGGACGCCCCGGGAAAGCAATCTATGCCGAGCTTGGGCCGGGCCGAGGCACCCTTGCCGCCGATGCCTTGCGAACGATGCGCATGGCCGGGCTGGAACCGCCGGTGCATCTGGTTGAAACCAGCCCCGTCCTTCGCGAAGCCCAGGCGCAAGCGGTACCCGGAGCAATCTGGCACGATAGCATCGACGACTTGCCGCAAGCGCCGCTGACGGTGGTCGCCAACGAGTTTTTCGATGCACTGCCGGTGCGGCAATTCGTCGATGGCGTCGAACGCCGCGTTTCGGTGGCCGCGGGCGGACTGGCCTTCGATCGCGACGGTCAGGTCGTCGAACAGTCGCCCGCGCGCGCCGAAGCCGCCGCCGCGCTAAGCGGCTCGATCGCCACGAATGGCGGGGTCGCCCTGGTCATTGACTACGGCCACGCGAAAAGCGCGCCCGGCGAGACGTTGCAGGCCCTGCACGGACACAAGTTCGCTGCGGTGCTCGACCGCCCCGGAGAGCAGGACCTGACCGCCCACGTCGACTTCGAGGCGCTTGCCGAGGCCGCGCGGTCGGCCGGTGCCAAAGCGTCGCCGGTGGTCACGCAGGGCCTGTGGCTCGAACGTCTCGGCATCGCCGCCCGTGCCGCTTCGCTGGCGCGACGTCACCCGGATCGAACCGAGGAAATCGCGGCTTCCCATCGCCGATTGTGCGACCCGCAGGAGATGGGATCGTTGTTCAAGGTCATGGCCATCCATGCGCCCGAGTGGCCCCGGCCGGAGGGCTTCGAATGACGATCGCCTACCGACCGGCCCAAATCGCCGACGCGGCCGCCATCGACCGCGTTTTCCGACAGAGTTTCTGCGACACCTTCGGCCACCTTTACGGCCCGGAGGACCTGGCCAGCTTTCTCGGCGGATTTACGCCGGACAAGTGGAAAGGGGAGATCGCAGACGCCGGTTTTGCGTTCCGCGTTGCCGAGGATGCCGGCGAATGCATCGGCTACATCAAGCTGGGCCCGCTATCGCTTCCGGTCGAACCGGGCGGCGCGGCGATCGAGCTTCGGCAATTCTATTTGCTTCACGCTTACACCGGCCAAGGCATAGCCGCCGAACTGATGGAGTGGGCGATCGGGGTCGCGAGGGAGCGCGGCGCCCGCGAAATCTATTTGTCGGTCTTCACGGAAAATCACCGCGCGCGCCGCTTCTACGAACGCTACGGGTTCGACTATGTCGCGCCTTACACGTTCATGGTCGGCAACCATGCCGACGACGACATCATCATGCGCCTGACCCTGTGAGCGTCGAGGCGGTCCAGGCCGCGGGATTGCGCGGACTCCCGCACGGTTTCCTCGGCCGCCGCGGCGGCGTGTCGACTGGGGTCGTGGCCGGCCTCAACGTCGGCACAGGCAGCGCCGACGACCCGGAGGCCATTGCCGAGAACCGGCGGCGAGCCGTCGACGCAGTGCTTCCCGGAGCGCTGCTGGCGACGGTCTTCCAGGTGCACTCCGGAGATGCCGTGTTCGTCGCTGAACCGTGGCCGCACGAGGCGCGGCCGAAGGCGGATGCGATGGTTACCGACCGGCCCGGGCTGTTGCTTGGCATTCTCACCGCCGATTGCGCGCCGGTCCTGTTCGCCGATGCACAGGCGGGCGTGATTGCCGCCGCTCATGCCGGCTGGCGCGGCGCCTTGGCCGGCGTGACCGACGCGACCATCGCCTTAATGGAGCAGCGCGGCGCTCGTCGCGACCGGATTGCCGCCGCGGTCGGGCCATGCATCGCCCGCGCATCGTACGAAGTGGACGAGGGTTTCCGGGATCGCTTCGTCGCCGCCGATCCTGCCAATGCCGCCTTTTTCTCCCCGGGCGCTGGCCGGCCGCACTTCGACCTCGAAGGCTACGTCGCGCAGCGGCTGCGGAACGCCGGCCTGGCGCAGGTCGAAACGCTCGGCCTCGACACCTACGCCGCCGAGGATCGCTTCTTCAGCTTCCGCCGGGCGACGCACCGAGGCGAGCCCGACTATGGCCGACAAGTCAGCCTTATCGGCCTGCCGCCAACTTCGGCTTGACCGCTCAAGCAAGCGGGGCCTAGCGCCACCGCCAGTGAGGAGATTTACGTGCCCAACGAAGACGAGATGACCGGAACCCCGCAGCGGCGGCCGAAGAAGCCGGTCACGACCATCGGCAATCACAAGCTGAACCCGGCGACGCTGATGATGGGCTACGGCTTCGATCCGGCGCTGAGCGAAGGCTCGCTGAAGCCGCCGGTGTTCCTCACCTCCACCTTCGTGTTCGAGAATGCGGCCGCCGGTAAGCGCTTTTTCGAAGGCGTGACCGGCAAGCGCCCGGGCGGCGCCGAAGGGCTGATCTACTCGCGCTTCAACGGCCCCAACCAGGAAATCCTTGAGGATCGCCTTGCGCTTTGGGAAGGCGCCGACGACGCGCTCGCTTTCTCCAGCGGCATGTCGGCGATCGCTACCCTGTTCATGACCTTCGTCCAGCCGGGCGACGTCATCGTCCACTCCGGCCCGCTCTATGCGGCGACCGAAGGCCTGATCGCCAAGATTCTGGGCAAGTTCGGCGTTTCGTACCTCGACTTCCCCGCCGGCGCGACGCGTGAGGAAATCGACGCCGTGCTCGCCGCCGCCAAGCAAAAGGGCCGGGTCTCGCTCATCTATCTCGAAAGCCCGGCCAACCCGACCAACGCGCTGGTCGATGTCGAGGCCGTCGCCGCCGCCCGCAAGGCGGCATTCTCTGGCGATGAAGTGCCGCCGATCGCCATCGACAACACCTTCCTCGGCCCGCTTTGGGCCAAACCGCTCGCGCAGGGCGCGGACCTGACCATCTATAGCCTGACGAAATATGCGGGCGGCCATAGCGACCTCGTCGCCGGTGGGCTGGTCGGCGAAAAGGGGATGATCAACCAGGTGCGGATGATGCGTAACACCATCGGCACGATCTGCGATCCCAACACCGCATGGATGCTCCTGCGCAGCCTGGAAACGCTCGAGCTGCGCATGAGCCGCGCCGGCGAAAATGCCGCCAAGGTCTGCGAATTCCTCCGCACTCACCCGAAGGTCGAAACCGTCGGCTACCTCGGCTTCCTCGAAAAAGGCTCGCGGCAGGCGGACATCTACAACCGCCACTGCACCGGCGCCGGGTCGACCTTTTCGCTCTACCTCAAGGGCGGCGAGAAGGAGGCGTTCGCGTTCCTCGACGCGCTGAAGATTGCCCATCTCGCGGTCAGCCTCGGCGGTACCGAGACGCTGGCGAGCGCGCCCGCGGCGATGACCCATCTGTCGGTCCCCGACGAGCGCAAGCAGGCGCTCGGGATCACCGACAATCTGGTGCGCATCTCGATCGGAGTCGAAGACCCGGACGACCTCATCGCCGATTTCGCCAACGCGCTGGAGGCAGTTTAGCCTTCTACCTCCGACCACCAGGCGGCGTAAGGCGTGTTACGCACTAAGTGTCGGTTGTAATCGGGATCGCCATCGGTCCACCACGGCGCGCCGCGTTCGCCCAACGCAACCTTGGCCGAATGGACGTCTTTGCGCGCATGAGCGAGCGCCTCGGAACCAGGCTCGGCCGAGCGAATCGTGCGCCGAGCTTCCATGAGTTTGCTTACGAGCCGCTGCCGCTCAGCCTCCGGCAAGTTCGGATTGGTGGCGCGCCACAGCCGTGGGCCGGCTTTGCCGACGATCGCAAAGTATCGCCCATCGGGCGTCCTTGGCGGTGCAGGCCTGGTTTGGGGCACGGCTAGCCCCAGTCCTCCACCGCCCAACCACGCTCACCCGCTAGCCGCCGCAGCCGGTCATGTGGGTTCACGGCCACCGGCTCATCCGACCACTCGAACGCGGGCGCATCCGACGCGTGGTCTGAATAGAAGCGGACGTGGCCGTGCTTGCCGGCTAGGCCGCTCTTTTCTACCCAGTCGGCGATCATCCGCATTTTCTCCACTCCGTAGCAATTGTTGCCATGAATGCGGGCGTGGACTCTCTCGTCGAGGCCGATGACCGAGCCGGTGGCGATGACGTCGTCGAACCCCAGGCGCTCCGCGATCGAGGCGGCGTAAAGGCGATAGGAAGCAGTCGCGAGGACCAGGCGGCGGCCCTCCTTCCGGTCGCGGGCGATGGCGTCGCGTGCACCGGGCCGGATATTGCCCGCAACCGTCGCGTCGGCAAAGCTGTCGGCGAGCGGCTTTAGCCGCGATGCGTGGATGTGCCGGCCGATCAGCAGAGCCTGGCAGATTTCCTTCAGTCGGCCGCGGTCGAACAGCCCGGCGACATAAGCAAGCATCGCCAGCGCGACCACCGGCACGAACACCAGCCGCCACTGCTGGCGCCGCATCGCGCAGTGCAGCAGGAACGGCGTGTAGGTCGCCCGGCGCGTGATCGTCCGGTCGAGGTCGTAGACGGCAAGGTCGCTCATGCGCGTTCCCGAAGCAATTGTTCGACGAGCGTCAGGTCGGCATCCTTGTCGACATCCACGGCGGCGAGCGGGTCGCTCATCCGCACCGCGACCAGTTTCAGGCCGAGCTTGCGGCCGACCGTGCGCAGCGTCTGGTCGAGCGTGCGGAGCCGCAGGACGGCGCCGACCAAGGCCAGCGGCCCGAGGCTCAGTAGCAGGCGCAACCCCTTCTTACGATCCTGCTCGACCGCCCGCCATTTCTCGATCGCCGGGCGAACTTGCGGCCCGCGGAGCAGGAACAGGTTGGCCCCGCTGTAACCGCCGTCGCGAAAGCGGATCCAGGTCCGCTTGGTGTCCGGGAGCCGCCGCATCAGCGCGGCTTCGCCGACCAGCCCGATCGCCACGTCGGCCCCGGCGGCGCCCGTCACCAAGTCGTAGATCATGCCGCTGGTCAGCAGGGCATGATCGGCCGTGGTGACGAGCAGCGGCCATTGCGTGGCCGGGTCGTCGATCAGCTGGACAAGGGTCGCGGCGATGGTCGCGGCGGAAGCGCTGACCGCCGTGCGCGCATCGGCGGGGAGGACGGCGGCGATGCGTTCCGGCTGCTGCGAAACGACCAGGACACGCGCGATTCCGTCAGTCGCCAGCAGGGTCAGTACCGGGCGCCGGACCATCGGCTCCCCGCCAACCGGGATAAGCGGCTTCAAGTCCGTCCCATGCGCCTCGGCGAAGGCATCCCGGCCCGGCCGGGAGCCCGCCAGCACCAGCGCGGTGAGGCCGGTCACGACAACCAGGACCTGATCGGTCCGCCGACCTGGCGCGCCGTTTCCGCCTGCGCGATCCGGACGGCGTGGAAGATCAGCGAGAGCAACGTCCACAACGCGACCAGTTCAATGCCGACGTCGGGACGGCCGAACAGCAGGGCGGCAAGGAGGATCGCCATGTTCGGGTTGCGCCGCGCAGTGATCAGCCGGAACTGGCTGTCGATCGGCCGCCACGTGTGCATGTCCAGGCCGAAGCGGGCGAGGAAGATGCCCTCGAAGACGCGTTGCATGACGTAGCCGATGACGATGACCGCAAGCAGGTTCGCGGCATAGACGGGCTCTAGCGGACGCCCGTAAGCCCCAAGGCCGTGCAACCAGGCCCACCACCAGAACGGTGGGTGCACCAGGTCGACGCCGTGGTCGAGCACATTCCCCCACCAGGAAGCGGTACCGGTGCAGCGCGCGAGCTTTCCGTCGACCGTGTCGAGCACCATGAACACGAAACCGGACAGCATCCCGGGCCAATATTGGCCGATCCAGAACAGGTAGAATGCAAGGATGCAGCAGGCCGCGCCGACCAGGCTCACCATGTTCGGGCTGATTCCCGCCTGCGCGGCCCAGCGGGTCAGGTAAAACGCGGGCTTGCGCCACACGTACAGCGTCAGCGCATCGGTCACGCCTTTATATGCCCCGTCGTAAGCGGCACGTTCGACCTGGTCCGCGGTCTGTTCAGTCAATGGCAGGACGAATGGGCGTTCGCGTTTGCGAAGTTCGTCGTTGGTCAGTTCGACGGTCGCCGCGTCGAGCTGCTCAAAGCCGGTCAGGTCGCCGGCATGAACCCGATCGATGTCGCTGCCCGCCGGCAGGTGCGCCAGGACGGCAACGCCGTCGCAGACGATGACCGCGCCGGGCCGCTTCACCAGCATCTTCAGCCACAAGGGATCCCAGGCATAATCGATGTTCGCAAGCAAAGTTGGCGCATCCGGCCGCGGCGCGTCGCTGCATTCGAGACCCGCTTTCGCAGCCAGGCGGCAGGCACGCTCCCGCGCCGGCACGCCGAAGACGCGGGTTTCATTGGTTCCGACAGGGACGAAATCGGGGCGGGCAGGCGTATCCATCGCGCGGCTGTGTAGGGGCGAGACGCCCGCCGTGAAAGTGGGCTGCGTCGGCGCCCTTGCCGCGACAACGCAAATGGCGCACTCTTTAGTCAGATGGCCGCCAGCGTCGCACAGCAGGAGGAAAGTGACGGAGGCGCGACCTATCGCATGGTCGGCGCCATCACCATTGCGCGCGCCGCCAGCACCGCCCGGGAAATCGAAAACGCGCCCGATCCGCTGACCATCGACCTGTCCGAGGTCAGCCGGATGGACACGGTTGGCGCATGGCTCGTCTATCGCACCGTGCGCGACCGCCAGGCGAAGGTCGTTGGCGCCAGCAGCGAACTCCAAAGCCTGCTCGACCAGGTCGCCGAAGCGGACAAGCCGGCGCGGGTCCGGCCGGAAGAAAGCGGCGGTTTCGGCCGCGTCGTCCGCGAACTTGGCGTCTGGGTAATCGAAGTCGGCCACACCCTCGTCGGCTTGCTCGGCTTTTTCGGCGCTACCTTGCTTGGCTTCGTCGCGTTGATCCGGCGACCCAAGCGGTTCCGGTTCAATTCGGTCGTCCAGCGCTTCGATGTCGTCGGCGTGCGCGCGCTCGGAATCATCGGCCTGATGAGCTTCCTCATCGGCATCGTCGTCGGCCAGCAGGGCGCGGTCCAGCTGCAGCAGTTTGGCGCCGAAGTGTACACCATCAACCTGATCGGCCGCATCACCGTGCGTGAACTTGGCGTCCTGATGACCGCCATCATGGTCGCCGGCCGCTCCGGATCTGCCTTCGCCGCGCAGATCGGGACGATGAAGCTTACCGAGGAAGTGGACGCGATGCGCACCATCGGCGTATCGCCGATCGAGGCGCTGGTGATCCCGCGGATGATCGCTGCCGTGGTGATGATGCCGCTACTGGGCATGTGGGCGATCCTGTCTTCGCTGCTCGGCGGCGGGCTGTTCGTATGGCTGGTGCTTGGGATTCCGCCCGCGACCTACGTGCAGCGGCTGCAGGAAGTCATCCCGATGACCGACCTGTGGATCGCGCTGATCAAGGCGCCGGTGTTCGGTTTCATCATCGCGCTTGCCGGCTGCTTCCAGGGAATGCTGGTCGAAGGCGACAGCGAGGCGGTGGGCCGGCGCACGACGACGGCCGTGGTGCAGTCGATCTTCCTGGTCATCGTCCTGGACGCGGTCTTCGCCGTCTTCTTCAGCTCGATTGGATGGCGATGAACGAGCGCAAACAATGCGACCCGGTCATCGAGGTGCGCGGCCTGCGCAACGCCTTTGGCGAAGCGGTCGTCCACGACGGTCTCGACCTAACCGTCTGCCGCGGCGAAATCCTCGGCGTGGTTGGTGGGTCGGGCACCGGCAAGTCGGTCCTGATGCGCTCGATCATCGGCCTCCAGAAGCCCGAGGCCGGCGAGGTCGAAGTGCTTGGCGAGAACATGATCGACCGCCCGGAGGACGAGGCCAAGAACATTCGCCGCCGCTGGGGTATCTTGTTTCAGAACGGCGCCTTGTTCTCGACGCTGACCGTGGCCGAAAATATCGAAGTGCCGATCCGGGAATATTTCCCGTTCCTCAAGCCGCCGCTGCTTGATGAGATCGCGTCCTACAAGATCGCGATGAGCGCCTTGCCTGCCGACGCCGGCCCCAAATATCCGTCGGAGCTTTCGGGCGGCATGGTCAAGCGCGCCGGGCTTGCGCGCGCGCTCGCGCTCGATCCGGAGCTCTTGTTCCTCGATGAGCCGACCGCCGGCCTCGACCCGATCGCTGCCGCATCTTTCGACGAACTGATCCTGTCGCTGCAAAAGAAGCTCGACCTGACGGTGTTCCTGATCACCCACGACCTCGACACTTTGTACGCGATCTGCGACCGAGTGGCGGTCATCGCCGAAAGGAAGGTGATCGCGGTCGGAACGATTCCGGAACTATTGGCATTGGATCACCCGTGGATTCAGGAATATTTCAACGGCCCGCGGGGGCGGTCCGCCGGAACGACGGCCAGGGAGCACGCTGAAGCCTGATGGAAACGCGATCCAATTTCGTGCTGGTCGGCTCGGTCACGCTGGCTTTGCTGGTGGCGACCTTGCTGTTCATTGTCTGGTTGAGCGGCGTCTCCAGCGAAGAACGCAAATGCTACGACATTTATTTCAGCCAGGGCGTCGGTGGGCTCAACAAGGGGTCCAACGTCAGCTTCTCCGGCGTTCCGGTCGGCCAGATCACGAAGATTTCCCTGCTTCCGAAGCGTCCTGAGTTCGTCTGGGTGCGGATCGAGGTCGACGAGGAAACCCCGGTCCTTCAAGGTACGACGGCGCAGGTCAAAGGCGTCGGCTTCACCGGCGTCAGCGAGATCCAGCTTCAAGGCGCGGTCAAGGGCGCCCGGCCGATCGCCCAGCTCGGCCCGGAGGGTTGCCCTGTCATCCCATCGAGCGCTGGCGGCCTTGGCGCCTTGCTCAACAGCGCTCCTGAATTGCTCGAGCGGATCCAGCGCTTGACCGAGCGGCTGACCGAACTGCTGTCCGACAAGAACCAGAATGCGATTTCCGACATTCTCGAGAATATCGACCGCACGACCCAGGTGCTTGCCGACCGTGCCCCCGAACTTGGCGATGCGATGGCCAGCGCCAAAGTGGCGTTGACCAACGCCGGCATCGCCGCCGAACGTGTCGCGGCGCTGGCGGACAACACCAACCGGCTGGTCAACGACGAGGGCAAGCCGGCAGCGCAGGACCTGCGCAAGGCGATCGCTTCGATGCAGCGGGCCGCGGACAATCTCGACACCGTGATCACCGAAGCCCGCCCGGGCATCCAGAACTTCAGCAAGTCGACCTTGCCGGAGGCCAATCGCCTGGTCCGCGACATGCGCGAACTGACGCAGTCGCTGCGCGGCGTCGCCGACCGCGTCGAACAGGGCGGCATCGGCGGCACGCTCGGCCCCGAGAAGCTGCCCGATTACGAACCGAGGAAAAAGAAATGACCCCGCTGTTGCGTTTCGCAGGACCGCTCACGCTCGCGGTATCGCTGGCCGGCTGCTCGCTCGGCGGCCTGCTTGGCGGCGGCAAGGCCCCGACCGTGCTTTACGACCTGACGCCGGCGGCACCGCCCACCGGCGCCATTGCGCGCCAGTCGAGCGCCGGGTCGGCCGTGACTGTCCGCGTGCCGGTCACCAGCAAGGAATTGCACACCATTCGCGTGCCCGTGCAGGTCAATGCGTCGCAGGTCGAATATGTGAAGGACATGCAGTGGGTCGATACCCCCGACCGGCTGTTCCAGAAGCTGGTTGCGGAAACGATCCGGCGGACCACTAGCCGCGTCGTGCTCGACCCGCAGCAGTCCGGGCTCGATCCGGGAATCACGCTGAGCGGCGAGCTGCTCGATTTCGGCTTCGATGCGCAGCGCGGCGTCGTCATCGCCCGCTACCAGGGCACGCTCGCGACCAACGGCGGCGCCAGCGTGCAGAGCCGCACTTTCGTTGCCGAAGCACCGGCCGACGGAACCACCGCGACGGTGGCACCGGCGCTCAACGCCGTCGCCAACCAGGTCGCGGCCGAAGTCGCGCAATGGATCGGCGGCTAGGCCCCTAGCCGAGCGATTTGGATGCTTGCTCGAAAGCGTCCTTCGACAATCCCGGGGTCCCAACGATCCGTTCAAGCTGCGCGCGCATCAGCGCCTGGCGCTGTTCGTCGAACCGGCGCCAGCGGCCCAGCTGCGGAATGAAGCGCGCCGCCATTTGCGGGTTCAGCTTGTCGACGGCGAGGATCATGTCGGCGAGGAACCGGTACCCGCGCCCGCCGGCGGCATGGAATGCCCACTGATTGGCGCTGAAAGTGCCGACCAGCGCGCGCAGCCGGTTCGGATTGGCGATAGTAAACGCCGGGTGGCGAGCCAGCCGTTCGACATCGTCCAGAGTTTCGGGCCGCTGCGCCATCGCCTGCAGCGCGAACCATTTATCGATCACCAGCGGCTCCGCTTCGAAGCGGGTGTAGAAACTTCCCAGCGCCTGTTCGCGCTCCTCACTGTCCAGCGACACCAGCACCGCAAGCGCGCCCTGCCGCGCGGTCATGTTGTCGGCGGAATCGAATTGCTGCTTGGCGCGCCGTGCGCCGTCGGCGGAGTCGGCGGCGGCAAGGTAGGACAAGGCGCCATTGCGCAGCTTGCGCGCGCCCTTGGCCTCCGGCGACAGGTCGCTGCCGCCCGGCGCCGAAGCAGCGTGGAGCGCCAGGAGGTCCGTCCGAAGCGCAATCGCCAGATCGGCCCGCAAGCTTTCGCGGGCGGCGTGAATGGCGTCCGGGTCGACCTGCTCCATCCGGTCGCCGATGACCGCCTCCGTCGGAAGCATAATCGCGTCGGCCTTCAGGGCCGGGTCGAGCGAGTTGGATTTCAGAGTCTCCGCCATCGCCCTGATCAGCGGCGCCGAATCGGTCGGCTCGCCACGGCTGCCGGCGATGAGCAATTGCAGCATCAACTCCTGCATCGCCTCATATCGGGCGAAGGGATCGGTATCGCTCTGGGCCAGGCGCTCCAGCGCGTCGCCATCCCGGTCCACGGCCATCACCACCGGCGCTGAAAAGCCGCGGTTGATGGAAAGCAGCGGCCGCTCGCGCACATCGTCGAAAGCGATGCTTTGCTCCGGCCGGTCGAAAATGATCAGTTGCTCCTCGCCGATCTGGGCGCCGCTGTCGGCGCCGATCAGGGCGGTGCGCAGCGGGATCGGCATCGGCGCCTTGACCGGCTGCCCGGGGGTCGGCTTGACCGTCTGGGTCAGGTGCAGGGTCGCGCGTCCGCTGGCCAAATCATGGTCCAGCCGCGCGCCGACCAGCGGCGTCCCGGCCTGCCCGTACCAGATTTTGAAAGCGGACAAGTCGACCCCGCTGGCATCTTCCAGCGCCCTGACGAAATCGTCGCAGGTCGCCACTTCGCCGTCGTGCCGCTCGAAATAGAGGTCGGTGCCGGCCCGGAATTTGTCGGCCCCAAGCACCGTCCGCAACATCCGGATCAGCTCCGCGCCCTTGTTGTAGATGGTGGCGGTGTAGAAGTTGGAGATTTCCAGATAGCCGTCCGGCCGTACCGGATGCGCCAGCGGGCCCTGGTCTTCGGGGAATTGCGCGGCGCGAAGCACCTTCAC
Source organism: Sphingomonas sinipercae (assembly GCF_011302055.1). Lineage (NCBI taxonomy): Bacteria > Pseudomonadati > Pseudomonadota > Alphaproteobacteria > Sphingomonadales > Sphingomonadaceae > Sphingomonas > Sphingomonas sinipercae. The sequence goes on along the minus strand of NZ_CP049871.1, from coordinate 460,948 downwards.
ATCATCGATGCGTTGCACCGCGGCGCTGCCCATGTCGGCGGAAAAGCCCTGGTCGCGAAAGACGGTGAAGCCTTCCTTCAGGCTGAGCTGGAACCAGTCGCGACAGGTGACCCGGTTGCCCGACCAATTGTGGAAATATTCGTGCGCGACGACCCGCGCGATATTGTCGAAATCGGCGTCGGTCGCGGTGTCGGGATCGGCCAGGATGTAGGCCGTGTTGAAGATGTTGAGGCCCTTGTTCTCCATCGCCCCCATGTTGAAGTCGGACACGGCGACGATGTTGAACAGGTCGAGGTCGTATTCGCGCCCGTACACCTCTTCGTCCCATCGCATCGACGCCTTCAGCGCGGCCATCGCGTGGGCGGTCCGCGGCAGATCGGCTTCGCGCACCCAGATGTTCAGCGCGACCTTGCGGCCGCTCATGGTTGTGAAGCTGTCGCTGTTGGCCTTGAGGTCGCCGGCGACGAGCGCGAAGAGGTAGCATGGCTTGAGGAACGGATCTTCCCACTCGGCCCAATGGCGCCCGCCCTCCGCCTCGCCGCTGCGCAGCGGATTGCCGTTGGTCAAAAGAACTGGGAAGCGCTGCCGATCCGCCGCCATCCGCACCCGATATTTGCTGAGCACGTCAGGCCGGTCGGGGAAGAAGGTGATCCGCCGGAAGCCTTCCGCCTCGCACTGGGTGCAGAGCATTCCGCCCGATGCGTACAGGCCCATCAGCTGCGTGTTGGCCGCCGGGTCGATCCGGACTTCGGTCTCGACGACCGCTTCGCCGGCGGGGACCACGACCACCAGCGCGGCGCCGTCCAGCTGCCACTGCGCGTCCATGCCATCGACCTTGACCGTCACCGGCGTCAGTCCATCGCCGTCGAGCCGCAGCGGCCGATCGTGGTCGCCGTTTCGCCGCACATGCAAGCGGGCGCGGACGGTGGTGCTTTCCGGATCGAGGTCGAAATCGAGCTCGACCTCCGGCACCAGCCAGTCCGGCGGCCGGTAATCGAGCCGGCGGATTTCCTGGTGGGTCGGGTTTTGCGGATTTTCCGCGGTCATTCGGACGTCAGCCATGGTCCGGGTCTAGGGAGCGGGCCGGCGGCGCGCAATGCGACCCAACCCGCCCCTGGAGCGTTCAACCGCTGACGAAGGAGACCCGACATGCGCCGCTTCACCGCCACTGCCGCCAGCCTTTGCGCCCTTGCCGCCGCCGGTTGCACGCAAGTGCCCTCGCCGGCCGTGCCGGTCGCCAGGTCGAACGGCGGCACCTGCTTCAACGCCAATCAGGTCCGTCACTTTTCGACCATCGCCGACGATGTCGTCGACGTGCAGGTCGGGGGCAGCCGCTTCTACCGGCTGCAATTGTCCGGGACTTGCAACAGCAGCGTGTCCAACCCGCGCGCGGTGCTGCGCACCCTTGGCGGCGGATCGTGGATTTGCGGCGGGCTGGATGCCCAGATCGTCTTCCCCGACGCCTTCGGCTCGGAACGTTGCCTGGTCACCGGAGTCACCCAGATTCCAAAGCCACTCTATGGGGTTCGCCGCTAGTCAGGCAGCGTCCGGCGCGGGGACCAATACCCGCCCGCGACTGAGCGCGACCACCATGCCGCCCAGCGCAAGGCATGCGCCGGCGATGGTTTGCGGCGTCCAGCGATAGTCTTCCAGCCAGGTCGAAAAGGCCATTGCGATGATCGGCACCATGACGCTGGAATATGCAGCCTTGCCGGGGCCGATCTTGCGCACCACCGGCAAGTAGAGCGTGAACGCCAACGCCGATGCGAACACGCCGAGGTAGGCAAGGCCGAGCCAATAGGCCGGGCGGAGTTCGATTGTGGGAGGGCCGGCGACGATCAGGGCGATGGCCGTGTCGAATAGCGCGCCGAGCAGCATCGCCCAGGTCAACACCGCCAGCAGCGGGAAGCGCTTCACCCGCTCCAGCGCCTGGAACACATTGGCCGCCGACGCGCCGAGCATTCCAACCAGGGTCAGGCCGATGCCCAGGAGAATCGCGTCGAAGCGCGCCGGATGCTCCGACAGCTCATGCGCGAACAAAAGCGCGATTCCGGCGACGGCAATCAGCGACCCGACGGCAAATCGCGCGGAAGGCCGCTGCCCGAGCAGCGCCCAGGCAAGCAGGCTGTTGGGGATCAGAAGCAGTGCGAAGACGGTGGCAACCAGCCCCGAAGTGATATGGTGTTCCGCCAGGTAAACCGCGTTGAAGTTGATGACGAACTGCAGGAACCCCAGCGCCGCCGCAGCGGCGAAGCCCGCGGCCGGCAGCCGGAGCGTCTGAACCTTCCACCGCGCCAGCGCCGCCATCGCCGCAGCCGCGATGAAGAAGCGATAGGCGATCGACCAATGGGCGGACACCGTGCCAAGCTGGTCGCGGATGACGATCCAGGTCGTTCCCCAGATGGTCGTGAAGACGATGAACGGGATGACGATCGACGCGTCGACTTTGGCGCGAGTCACAGGCGCGTGATCGCTGCCGCCAGTTGCTCGACTGCCTCGCCCTGCTGGTCCCAGCTGGTGACCAGCCGGATTTCGCCCGGCGCCCAATCGTAGAAATCGAAGCCCGCCGAGCGCAGCGACGCCGCTTCGCCGGGCGTGCAGCGCAGGAAGATTTCGTTGGCTTCGACGGGATAAACCAGCCGCTCGCCGGCGGCGCTGGCGATCGTTTGCGCGGCGGCATTGGCGGACCGGGCATTATCGAGCCACAGGTCGTTTTCGAGCATCGCCAGGATCTGCGCCGCAAGCATCCGCCCCTTGCTTGCCAGATGCCCGGCCCGCTTGCGGCGAACCGCGACTTCGTCGGCAAGTTCGGTCCGAAACAGGATCAGCGCTTCGGCATTAAGGCCGCCATTCTTGACGAAGCCGAAGCTGAGCGCATCGACCCCTGCCCGCCAGGTGACGTCCGCCGGACTTTCGCCGGTGGTTGCAAGCGCGTTGGCGAAGCGCGCCCCGTCCATATGCAAGGCAAGGCCGCGCGACCGTGCGACCTCGCCCAGCGCCGCGACTTCGGCCGCGCGGTAAGCCAGGCCGTATTCGGTCGCGTTGGTGATCGACAGCGCCTTTGGCTGGACCTGGTGAACGTCCTTGCGCACCCGGTCGCAGGCTTCGGCGACGGCCTCGGGCGTCACTTTCGCCCCGGGCCCGTCGACCAGCATCAGCTTGGCCCCGCCCGCGAAGAAAGCGGGCGCCCCGGCCTCGTCATTCTCGATATGGGCGTCGCGGTGGCAGACGATGGCGCCGAAGGACGGGCAGAGCGCCGCCAGCGCCAGGCAATTCGCCGCGGTGCCGGTCGTCACCCACAGCGCTTTGACCTCGCGCCCGAACAGTTCGGAAAAGGCACCGTCGAGCCGCTGGCTCAACGCATCGCCGTCATAGGCCGTGTCCATCTGGTTGGACCTGGCGATTGCATCGATGACCGCCGGATGCGCGGCCGCCGCATTGTCGGAGAAAAAGCGCATGATCCCGCTCCCCAAGACTATCGCCGGCGGCAAGGCAAGCTGCGGCCGCTACTGAACGACTTCGACCCGATCCCCATCGAAGCGGAGCAGTGCCGTCAGCAGCGCCCGAAAGACATTGTAGCCGCCGGTATTGGGGAAGAAGGCGTGGAAGAAGATGTGCGGCTGACCGTCCGGTCCCAACGCGACCGACGCGTGGCCGGGCGCGGCCCAGCTCCGCGCGGTCTTCAGCAGCGGCGCCTGGTGCTTGGTGAACGGCCCGAGCGGGCTTTCGCCGACCGCCACCCCGATGCCGTAAGCGGGATCGGTGAAATCGTTCGCCGCGTAAAACAGGAAGTAATGCTTGCCCTGCTTCCACAGGAACGGGCCTTCGACCAAATGCCCCTCCCACAGCTGGTCGTTCGAAATCGCGACCGTCGGCGAACCCAGCAGGGACGTGCCGTCGCTCGCCAGCCGCTGGGCAAGGATCGGTGTCGTCATTGCCGCCAGCAAGTCGTCGCCTTCACCGCTGCTCGACAGGACCCTGCGGACGCTCTCGTAATTGTCGACGGCGGTGCCAATGAACGGCTGCATCACGAAGAAGCGCTCGATCGGCCGGCGGGTCGCTGCCCAACCGACGATTTCCGCCGCGAACCGCGCCGTCCGGCGATCCTCTTCCTCGCTGAAAATGCGCTCGATCAGTTCCGGCCGGTCGCGCAGCAAGGCCGCGAGCTTGCGCGGCCAGATGCCGTTGCGATCTTCTTTCCACAACAGGTACGGCGCGCCGTCGTCATCGACGAAGATATGGCCGTCGATGGTGCCGCTGCCCAGCAGCGGCCGGCCGATGTCGGTCCACGGCCCGGTCGGCAGGGCGCTCTTGGCCAGGCCGACTCGCAGCACATGGTCGCGGTCGCGGGCGGTGTAGACCAGCCAATATTCGTCGCCGACCCTGGCGATTTCCGGCGCCCAGAAATCGCCGACTCGGCTGCCGGCTGCGGTCCAGCCGGGAGTTTCGCTGCGTGGGAAAGCGAAGCCGACATGCCGCCACTGGTCGAGGTCGGAGGAATGCAGGATCGGGAAAGCGTCGGGCGCATCGTTCGACGTGGCGACCAGGATCCAGCCATCGTCCGTCTTCAGCACCGCCGGGTCGCCATAGCCGGAGAGGATGTGCGGATGGACGTTCTCGGTCAGCAGCGGCCGCCACCGGGGATCGTGGTCGGTCGGGTGATGGAGCAGCGCGCGCGGCGGGCGGGTGCCGAAATCGCGGGCAAGCTCGGCATAGAAATTCAGGAAGTCGGGCTGCAGCGTGTCGGCGAGGACGTAAGTCGCGTTCCGGCCCTCGGCGCTGATCGCGATCCGGATGCCCTGGCCGGCGTCCGTCGCTTCGACCCGGAAGGTCATGCGCGGTCCGTCATTTCCATGCCCGGCATGACCCGGGATGCTTGTGCGTGAAAATGGTGCTGCCGGTGAGGATTGAACTCACGACCTCAGCCTTACCAAGGATGCGCTCTACCACTGAGCTACGGCAGCACTTTTACGGAGGTGGCGCGCCTATGGCGGTGCGGCCTTTGGCCGTCAACCCGGCTTGCGGGCGCGGGCCGCCTAATGCATCTGCCGATCATGGGCGAGAAAGAGAAGCGCGAAGAACGGCTTGCGGCCGCGCTTCGCGAAAACCTGCGGCGGCGCAAAGCGCAGGCGCGCGACCTGAAACCGGACGAAAAGCCCAAGCCTTAGAGCGGCGCACAGGCCGCTTCGAGCCATTCGCGGTCGCTGCCTTCAAGCTTCGGGCCGATCTTTTCGAGCACCCTGGCATGATAGGCATTGAGCCATTCGAGCTCGCGCGCCGACAGCATCTCCTTGACCACCAGCCGGCGATCGATCGGCGCGAAGGTCAGCGTTTCAAAGCCGAGCATCGGCTTTTCCGCACCATCGATCGGCTTGTCGACGACCAGCACGAGATTCTCGATGCGGATCCCATACTCTCCGGTCTTGTAATATCCCGGCTCGTTGGAAAGGATCATGCCGGGCTGCAGCGGTTCGTCGCCGCCCGATTGCGCGCTTCCGACCGGCGAGATTCGCTGCGGGCCTTCATGAACCGACAGGAAGCTGCCGACCCCGTGGCCGGTCCCGTGGGCATAATCGAGCCCCGCTTCCCACAGCGGCCGGCGCGCGAAGCTGTCGAGCTGGCTGCCGCGCGTGCCCTTTGGAAACAGTGCCGTGTCGATGGCGATGTGCCCCTGAAGCACACGGGTAAAGCGGTCCCGCATTTCGTCCGTCGGCGTGCCGATCGGCACGGTGCGGGTGATGTCTGTGGTCCCGTCGACGTACTGACCCCCAGAATCGACCAGATAGAGCGTGCCCTGCTCAAGCTTTCGGTTGGTGCTCTCGTCGGAGCGATAATGGACGATGGCGCCATTGGGGCCGGCGCCGGAAATGGTGTCAAACGACAGGTCGCGAAGCTCGGCATTTTCCTTGCGGAAGGCTTCGAGCCGGTCGGAAGCGACCAGCTCGTCGACTTCCCCCGAGGGCGCCTCTTCATCGACCCATTTGAGGAAGCGCGCGATCGCCGCCCCGTCGCGGGCCTGCGCCGCCTTCTGCCCGGAAATCTCGACCGTGTTCTTGATCGCCTTGGCGAGCACCGTCGGGTCGCGCACGGCGATGACCCTGGCGCCCGCCTTTTCAAGCGCATCGAAAATCGCCGCGACGGCGCGCTCGGGATCGACCGCCACGGTCTTTCCGGCAAGATGGGCCAGCGCCGGTTCGAAGTCGCTCCGCTCGTGCAGCCGGACCCCGTTGCCAAGGTGCTGGCGAACGTCGGCGCCGACCTTTTCACCGGCGACGAACAGGTCGGCGGTGCCGTCGGCATTGACCAGGGCATAGGCCAGAGCAACCGGCGTATGGGCGACGTCCTGCCCGCGCACGTTAAACGCCCAGGCAATCGAATCCAGCGCCGACAGCACCGCCGCGTCGGCGCCGTGGCCGGCCAGCCAATCGGCGATTTCGGTGCGCTTTGCGGCCGAGCTCTTGCCGGCATATTCGTCGGGCTGGACGTCCAGGGTCGCCTTGGACGCTTCAGGCCGGTCGGCCCAGACCTTGTCGATCGGGTTCTGCCCGACCGCCACCAGCTCCGCACCGCGGCCGGCGAGGCTCTCGCGCGCTTTCTTGACCCAGTCGCGCGTGTGCAGCCACGGGTCGTAGCCGATCCGGCCGCCTTTGGGCGCATGGTCCTTGAGCCAGTCGGCAACGCTAGTTTCCGGCACCGACTGGTAAGACCAATCCTTGCCGTCGACCTGGCTTCGGACCTGCAAGGTGTAGCGGCCGTCGGTGAAGATCGCCGCTTCTTCCGGCAGCACCACCGCCGAGCCGGCGGAGCCCTGAAATCCGGTCAGCCACGCCAGGCGCTGCGCATAGCTGCCGATATATTCGCTCATATGTTCGTCGGTGAGCGGGACGACAAAGCCGTCGAGGCGGTCGGACTTGAGCTGCTCGCGAAGAGCTTTGAGGCGGTCGGCGTAGCTGGACATGAGCGCTAACTACGCCCGCCCGCGTGGCGCAACAAGCGCGCTTAAAGTCACTAAAGTCACGCGGTCGTGTGCCATTTTCGTGACTTTAAGCAGGAAGGACGGTGCGCGGGTCGGGCAGGCCTGGGTGGCAAGTTTCCACCACGCAGTGAAGCACGGGAAGGCTGCTGTAGGACAGTAAAAGCGTCGATGACCCGGCCCGCCCCCGCCGATTGCAGCAGGCGCCCATCGCAGGCACAGTGCCCCGATGGGAACGATCGGCGAGAAAATCGGATTCGTCGACGAGCCAGCGACTCATCCGGACGTGGCCCGCAACATCGCCGTTCACGACCAGATCGCCCGCCGATACGATTCGCTTCACGGGGAAATCTTCAACGACGTCGAGCAGGCGCGGATTCGATCCGTGCTGGCAGCCGCGATGGCGAAGACGACGAGCGCGGAAGGCCCGTTGCGCGCGCTCGATTTCGGCTGCGGGTCGGGGAACCTGACCGAGCATCTGCACGCGCTTGGGGCCGAGGTGGTGGCCGCGGACGTATCGCGCGGCTTCCTTGACCTGATCGACGAGCGATATCGGGACCAGACGGTCGAGACGTTCCACCTGAACGGCCGGGACCTGGGCGGATTGCCGGACGGCGCCTTTGACCTGGTCGCGACCTATTCGGTGCTCCACCACATTCCGGATTACCTCGCTGCCTGCGTCGAGCTGGCGCGAGTCACGAAGCCCGGCGGGGTCGTGGTGATCGACCATGAACCGAGTCCGCAATCCTGGTTTCACGATCCGGTGTACGATGAATTCTGGCATTTGGCGCGCAGGCGCGACTGGCGCAAATACCTCAACCCGCTGAACTATTTCCGGGGCGCGCGGCGGCGGTTGTCGCGGCAGGACTGGGACGAAGGCGACATTCACGTGACCGCGGAAGACCATGTCGAGTGGGACGAGGTCGGCCGGGTGATGGCCGCTGCCGGGATGGAGACGGTGCTGGCCGAGGACTATCTGCTCAATCACGCAATCTATCCGCGCGCGCTCTATGAACGCTACCGCGACCGCTGCAGCGACATGCGCGTGACAATTTTCCGCAAGGCCTAGCCAAGCATTGGCATTCCCATCGGTCGCACCGGCGCTAAAGCGCTTCGCATGAACAAACCCGCCAACCGCCCCGCCCCGCCGCAAGCCGAGCAGCGCCCGCATTCGTTCGAGCGCCACGGAGTCACGGTCGACGACCCTTACGCCTGGCTTCGCGACCAGGGGTATCCGGAAGTCACCGACGAAGACGTGCTGTCATACCTGAAGGCGGAGAACGCTTACTTCGAGGCGTGGAAGGCGCCGCACACGGCGCTGGTCGATGCATTGTTCGAAGAGATGAAGGGGCGGATCAAGGAAGACGAAAGCTCGGTCCCGATCCGCGACGGCGACTGGCTGTACTGGTGGAAATTCGAGCCGGGCGCGCAATACCGCCAGTGGTGGCGCAGGCCCGTTGCCGGCGGCGATGACCAGTTAATCTTCGACGAGCCGGCGGCGGCCGCGGGCAAGGACTATTTCCGGCTCGGCGCGCTCGAGGTCAGCCCGGATGGAAAGCTGCTGGCGACGATGATCGACGACAGCGGGTCCGAGCGGTTCGTGCTTCGAATCCGCGACCTGGCGACGGGCGCGGACATCGAGACGATCACCGAGGTCGGCATCGGGTCGCCGGTGTGGGCCAGCGACAATGCCGGGATCGTCTTTACCGAGGTCAACGACCAGTGGCGCAGCTATCGCGCGCGCTATCACCGGCTGGGCACGCCGGTCGAAGACGACAAGACGCTGTACGAGGAAACCGACGACCTTGGCTTTTCGGTCGGCATCGACGATTCGCAGGACCGCAGCCTGATCTTCATCGGCACCGGCGACAATACGACCAGCGAAGTGCGCTTCGTGCCGGCGGGCGACCCGCTGGCCGAGCCGGTGCTGATCGCGACGCGCCAGGCAGGCCGCGAATATTCGCCGGATTCGGCGCACGGGAAATTGTGGATCGTCACGAACGACGACCATGTGAACTTCCGGCTGGCGGAGGCCGACATCGCCAATCCCGGCGAATGGCGGACCGTCATGCCGGGATCGGACCGGGTCTACCTGACCGGCCACACCGCTTACCGCGACCATATCGCGCTTCAGCTTCGGGTCGACGGGCTCGACCAGCTGATGCTGCGGACCTACGCCGGCGAGGAAATCCGGCTGCCGTTCGACGAGGCAAGCTACAGCGCCGGGTTCGCCGGCAACCCGGAATTCGCGCCGGACGCGTACCGGCTGACCTATTCATCGATGGTCCGGCCGTTGACCGTCTACGACTATCATCCCGGCAGCGGGGAGCTTGAGGCGCTCAAGGAGCAGGAGATCCCCTCCGGCTACGACGGATCGCAATATGCGACCGAGCGGCTGATGGTCCCGGCGCGCGACGGCAAGCACGTGCCGGTGTCGGTCGTCTACAAGAAGGGCTTCGAAAAGGACGGCCAGGGCAAGCTCTTCCTCTACGCCTATGGCGCTTACGGAATCTCCATTCCGCCCGGTTTTTCGACCACGCGCATCAGCCTGCTCGACCGCGGCTGGGCCTTTGCCATCGCCCACATCCGCGGCGGCGACGACCTTGGCTACAACTGGTTCCTCGACGGCAAGCTGACCAAGCGCAACAACAGCTTCAACGACTTCGTCGATGCGGCGAAAGGCCTGGTCGACGCCGGGTTCACCAGGCCGGGGCGGATTGCGATCAACGGCGGGTCGGCCGGCGGCGAGCTGATGGGGGTCGTGGCCAACAGCAATCCCGAGCTGTGGGGCGCCGTGGTCGCCGACGTCCCGTTCGTCGACGTGCTCAACACGATGCTGGATGACACGCTTCCGCTCACCCCCGGCGAGTGGCCGGAGTGGGGCAACCCGATCACCGACAAGGCCGCGTTCGAGCTGATCCGGAGCTACAGCCCTTACGACAATGTGAAGCGCCAGGATTATCCGCCGATGCTGATCACCGGCGGGCTAAACGACCCGCGCGTCACTTATTGGGAACCGGCCAAGTGGGCAGCGAAGTTGCGCGAGATGAAAACGGACGACAACCTGCTGCTGCTCAAGATCAATATGGGTGCGGGGCACGGCGGCAAGTCGGGACGGTGGGAACATCTCAAGGAAATCGCGGAGACCTATGCCTTCGTCCTGACCGAGGTCGACTGATGCGGGTGCGCGCAATGCTTCCGCTGCTGGCGCTGGCCCTTGTCGCCGCTTCGGCGCCGCCCGAACGGGCGCCGGTGGCGGACGTCGCGGTGGTGCGCGACGGCAACCGCTGGAGCGCGGCACTGGAGTTGAAGCAGGACGCGCCGGTCTGGGTATTCGCCAAGTCGGTGCTGCCGCGCGAAAGCAAGCAGTCGTGGCGGCTTCGAACGGTGCGGGTCGAGACGCCGGGCGCGACCTTGCAGCGGATCGGCGATTATGACGCGCTGGTCGCGGCCAGAGGCAACGTCCCGCGCGAGGTGCGGCTGTCGTTCGTCCCGTTCACCGAGGATATCGAAGCGGGCTATGACGCGGCGCTGGCGTTCAGCGGCGGTGCGGTCGCGCTGTACACGTCCCAATTCAAGCTTGTGCCGATGCCCTCGCGGAGCGCGGCGATCGAAGCGTCGCCGGAATCGGAGAAGCTGCCCGGGGCCGAGCGGCCGACCCATATCGAGTTTCGCGACCGGGCCGGAGACGTGCTGTTCCTGGGGCAGCGGACCGACGCGGCGGTGGTCGACGACGCCGACGCTTATGTGCTGTTCGGCAATGCCCGCCCGCAGGAAAGCGAAGCGCTGGTGACGGTGATCGACGACCGGTTGCCAACGTGGCTGCAGGCCTTCGTGCTGGAGCAGCTGCCCCCCGTGCTCGCCCGCTATCGCCAGCAACTGGGCCCGGCGCCCATCGGCAAGCCGATGGTGATGGTGTCGTGGGGCGGCGCGGAAAAGGACGGCGTCAGCTTTGGCGGCAGCGTGTTGCCGGGGACCGTCGTCATGACCATCGGCGGCAAGCAGACGCTGAACCCCGAGCGGGCGGTCGGCAATTACGCCCGCTGGCTGGTGAGCCACGAAGCCGCGCACTTCTGGCTGGGCCAGGCGGTACGGTACGAAACCCCGGCCGACAGCTGGATCACCGAAGGCGGCGCCGAGCTGCTCGCTTTCCGGGCGATGGCGGCCGCGGACCCCACCTATGAAGTGAAGAAGCGGCTGAGCCGGGCGCGGGCCGAGTGCGTGCCATTCCTGCGCAACGGCGGCGTCGCCAGCGCCTACGCGCGGCCCGACGACTTTCGCGCATATTACGCGTGCGGGGCAATCATCGCGCTGGCTGCCGAGCAAGCGGCGGGCGGCGATTTCGGCAGGTTCGTCCGCGCGCTGATCGACGGCAACCGGAGCGACGGCGTGGTGACCCGCGCCGACTGGTTCGCCGAGCTTGGCCGGCAGGGCGGGGGTAAGCTTCGCGGCGACATTGCCGTCCTGCTCGACCGACGCCATGCCAAACCCGAAGCGGCACTGGACGCATTCATCGCGCGGGCGGGCATCGCCGGCGCGTTCGCGGCCGAGCCGACAGCCCAGTGACGGCCGCCAGCCCGGCGACTGCACCGACGTTCGAAATGGCGTTCGACGCGCGGCCCGAGCACATCGACGAGCTTGGCCACGTCAATAATGCGGTGTGGGTGCAGTGGATCCAGGAAATCGCCGTCGCGCACTGGCGATCGGTGGCAGCGCCGGAGCATGACGCGGCCTATTTCTGGGTCGTGGTGCGGCATGAAATCGATTATCTTCGGGCCGCGGTCGAAGGCGACCGGGTGACCGGCCGCACCTGGGTCGGCGAAGCGCCCAAAGGCGCGCGGTTCGACCGCTTCGTCGAATTCGCCGGCAACGACGGCCGCACCTGTGTCCGGGCCAAGACCGGCTGGGCGATTATCGACAAGGCATCGGGGCGGCCGGTGCGAGTCCCGCGGGACGTTGTCGCGCCCTTCATTGCCGGATAGAGATTGGCGCGTGCCGCGTCCTGTCCTTCATGATTACTTCCGCTCGTCCGCCGCTTACCGCGTGCGGATCGCCCTCAACCTCAAGAAGGTCGACTATGAAAGCCGCCAGGTCGACCTGCGCGCCGGCGAGCAGAAAAGCGTCGAGTATCGGGCGCTCAACCCGCAAGGCTTCGTGCCGATGCTGGAGATCGACGACCGCCGGCTGACCCAGAGCCTGTCGATCATGGTCTACCTCGACCAGCGCTTTCCCGAGCCGCGGCTGATCCCTGCCGACCTTGGCGACGGTGCGCACGTCCGGGCAATGGCAATGGCGATCGCGTCCGACATCCATCCGCTCAACAATCTGCGCGTACTCAAATATCTCACCGGCACGCTGCACCTGGACGAGGCCGCCAAGGACGCCTGGTACGCGCACTGGATCACAGAAGGGTTCGCCGCGCTCGAGGCGATGGCGCAGCAGCGCTCCGGCGGTTTCCTGTTCGGCAACACGCCGACGCTGGCCGACGTCTGCCTGGTGCCGCAAATGTACAATGCGCGGCGGTTCAACGTCCCGCTGGACGCCTATCCGACGCTGTTGCGGGCGGACGCGAGCGCCAACGCCCTGCCCGCCTTCGCCGACGCCCATCCGGACAAGCACGGGTCCGCGCAATGAACCGGGCCGAAGGCATGAACCGCGGCATGGAAGGGATCAGCGCCCTCAGCTCGCTCGACATCCCGTCGCTGGAAGGCAAGGTCAGCGACGAGGAATGGGCCATCCGGGTCGATCTCGCCTGCGCCTATCGCATGGTCGCTTATTACGGCTGGGACGACCTCATCTTCACGCATTTGTCGGCGCGCATCCCGGGGCCGGAGCATCATTTCCTGCTCAACCCCTATCAGTTGATGTTCGAGGAAGTGACTGCTTCCTCGCTGGTCAAGGTCGACGTGCACGGCAACCCGGTCGATCCGACGCCGTTCATCACCAACCCCGCCGGCTTCACCATCCATTCCGCGATCCACATGGCGCGCGAAGATGCGCAGTCGGTGATGCACCTGCACACGCCGGCGGGCCAGGCGGTGTCGGCCCATGGCGAGGGGCTGCTGCCGCTGACCCAGACGGCGATGCTGGTGCGCGGCGAAGTCGCCTTCCACGAATATGAAGGCGTCGCGGTCGACCTTTCGGAACGCGAACGGCTGGTCGCCGACCTGGCCGAGAAAAGCCTGATGCTGCTTCGCAACCACGGCACGCTGGCCGTCGGCAAGAGCATCGGCGAATGCTTCGTGAAGCTCTATTTCTTCGAGCGGGCCTGCCAGGCGCAGATCATGGCGCTGTCGGCCGGCGACGACCTCAACCATCCGCCGCAAGGGTCGCCGGAAATCACTTCCGAACAAGGGTCGGCGGGGCTGTCGGTGGCGGCCAACCTGCTCGCCTGGCCCGCGCTCAAGCGCAAGGCCTACCGGCTCGACCCGAGCTTCGCGACCTAAGTGAAGCGACCGGCGAGCGTCGGCGACTATCGCGCGCTGGCGAAGGCGCGGCTGCCCCACTTCCTGTTCGAATATCTCGACGGCGGATCGTACGGCGAAGTGACGCTGCGCCGGAACGTCGCCGACCTGGCAAGCGTGCCATTGCGGCAGCGGGTGCTGCGCGACGTTGCCGCGATCGACCTTTCCGCCGAACTATTCGGACGGCGCTATGCAATGCCCGTCGGGCTCGGCCCGGTCGGGCTTGCCGGCCTGTATGCGCGGCGCGGCGAAGTGCAGGCGGCGCGGGCCGCGGCCGCCGCCAACGTCCCCTTCGCCTTGTCGACCGTCGGCGCCTGCTCGCTTCGCGAAGTGGCGCGGTCGGGCAACGTGCCCTGGTTCCAGCTCTATTTCGTCAAGGACCGCGGCTTCGTCCAGCGGATGATCGAGACGGCGGCCGAGGCCGGTTGCGGCGCTTTGGTGCTGACCGTCGACCTGGCGGTGCCGGGATCGCGCTACCGTGACGCGCGGGCGGCCGGCGCCGGGCTGCGCCGGGCGCTGCAACTGGCGGCGCGGCCCGGCTGGCTGTGGGACGTCGGCCTGCACGGCCGGCCGCACAGCCTGGGCAACCTGGAACCGATCGTCGGCAACAAGGCGCCGCTCGCCGATTTCCAGAAATGGATCCACAACAACTTCGACGCCACCGTGAGCTGGAGCGACGTCGAATGGGTGCGCCGTCAGTGGCAGGGCCCGCTGATCATCAAGGGCATCCTCGACCCGCAAGACGCGGTTGCGGCGGCCGGCAGCGGCGCCGATGCCATCGTCGTGTCGAACCATGGCGGGCGGCAGCTTGACGGCGTGACGTCGACGGCGCGCGCGCTGCCCAGGGTCGCGGAGGCGGTTGGCGGGCGACTACCCCTGCTTGCCGATGGCGGCGTTCGCTCCGGCCTCGACGTGGTTCGGATGCTCGCGCTGGGCGCGGATTTCGTGCTTCTGGGCCGGGCCTGGGCCTATGCGCTGGCCGGCGGCGGGGAACAGGGCGTTGCCCATGCGCTGCGCCTGATCGAGGCGGAGATGCGGGTGGCAATGGCCCTGACGGGCACCACCTCGATCGCCGCGATCGGCGCCGAAACGCTCGACCGCAATTAGTTGGTCGGGGAGAGAGGATTCGAACCTCCGGCCCCTGCCTCCCGAAGACAGTGCTCTACCAGGCTGAGCTACTCCCCGACCGGAACCCGCGTCGTACGGCGGGAGCCAAGGCGCGCGCTTCCTAGCCGCCGCCCCGACCATGCGCAAGCGAGCTTTACTTCGGCAAGCGGCCGAGCGTCGCCATCCACTGTTCGGCGCGCACCATCTTTTCGCGCGGGGCGCCGGGACGGGCGGCGCTTTCTTCGGCCTGCTCGATGCTCCGCCAATCGTCGAAGCTGGTCGGCCGGACGCCGCGCGAGGACAAGACTTCGCCAAGGGCTTCGGCGCCGCGGCGCTCGCCGCCGGTCCCGGGCGGCATCGCCGCTTCGATCAGCCCGGCCACTTCATAACCGTCGGGCCGGTTGGTGCCGATGGTGCCGGTTGGGCCGCGCCGCGCCCAGCCGACGCAGTAGAGCCGGTCCGATATTCGGCCGCCGTCGTTGCGAAACCTGCCGCTGCGTTCGTCGTAGGGAACGTCGGCAATCTGCGGGGTCGAATAGCCGATGCAACTGATCACCAGCCCGGCCGGGACAGTATAAGTCTCACCCGTGCCGCGAGCGCCGCCGGCCTCGTCGACCTCGGTGCGCTCGACAATCACCCGCTGCGCCGTGCCGTCGCCTTCGATCCGCAGCGGGCGGGCGAAGAAATCGAATACGATCCGCTTCGGCTTGGCCGGGTCCGCGCCGGCGGCAGCGAAGCCGCGCAGGATCGTGATCGACTTGCGATGGCCGGGCTCGAGCGGCTCGTCGGCTTCGACCGGCGGGAAGTCGTCGCCATCGACCACCGGCGAGGCCGCTTCGAGGTGGCCAAGCTCCCCCAGCTCTTTCGGGGTCATTGCGATCTGGTGCGGGCCGCGCCGTCCCAGGAGCGTGACGGTGCGGATTGCCGACCGGTCGAGCGCGTCGAGCGCATGGCCGGCGATGTCCGAGCCATCGAATTCGGCGTGGGTCTTGGACAGGATGCGCGCGCAATCGAGCGCGACATTGCCGTTGCCGATGACGACCGCGTCGGTGCCGCCGAGCGGCGGGTCGAGATCGGCGAATTCAGGATGGCCGTTGTACCAGCCGACGAAGGCGGCGGAGCCGAACACGCCGGGCAAATCCTCGCCCTCTATGCCCAGCTTGCGATCGTTCGGCGCGCCGGTCGCAAGCACGACCGCGTCATAGGCGTCGAGCAGTTCGGCGACCGAAACATCGCGGCCGACATCGACGTTGCCGATCAGCGCGGCCCCCGGGCTTTCCGCGACCTTATCGTAACGCTTGGCGACGGCCTTTAGCGACTGGTGATCTGGGGCGACGCCAAAGCGGATCAGGCCATAGGGCACTGGATAGCGGTCTATGATGTCGACCCGCGCCTGCTCGCCAAAGGCCTTGTTCAGCGCCTCCGCAGTGTAGAAGCCGCTTGGGCCCGAACCGATCACCGCGAAATGGCGCATCGCCTTCCCCTGCTATCGCTTGCTTTTGTCGTCCAGCAGCAGGTCGCCGCCCTTCGCCTTCAGCGCCGCCGCGATCGGCGCTGCGAACAGGCCGAGCATTCCGGGGAGGTCCATGCGGACATGGACCTTCGCTTCGAGGATCGTGAGTTCCGCACGCACCGCCTGGCCCATCGCCGTGATCGACAGATTGAGCTTGTCCCCGGCCCAGGCCGATTCGACGTTCGCGCCGCCCGGAATGTGGCTTTCGAGCTTGTGGATGTTGGCGCCGATCCGGCGGCGGGCTTCGTCCTTGCCGAGGCTGTGCGGCAGATCGACTTCGATGGGCTGTGACATGCTTGCGACTGTCGTATGCCGTTCAGCGCTTTGCAAGCGCGTCTCCGGGATTATGCTTGGCGCGATGCGTTTGCCCGTCACCTTGTCCGTACTGATTGCCTGTGCCGCACCCGCCCAGGCGCAGCAGGCTTATGCGCCGGCATGGCAGCCGACCGCCGCCTACGTCACTGCCGGGCAGGACGAGCCGGGCTATCGAAGCTGGTACATGGCGGCGCCGTGGCGGGCGGCGCAGGTCAAGAGCTTCAACGATTACCTAACCTATTACGGCGTCGGCGGAGTCGTACCGACTTGGCAATTGCTGCGCACCGCGAGCCAGTGGCAGCCGTGCGGGGCGGAGCCGTTCGAGGTCGCGCCAGTTTCCGAATGGCCGAACCTGGTGCAAACCCTGCGCTACATCCGCGACCGGGTGATCCCGGCCGTCGGTCCGGTCGAGCCGGTTTCGGTCTATCGCAACCCGCAGCTCAACATCTGTGCCGGCGGCGCGCGGGAGAGCGCCCACCGCTACATGCAGGCCGTCGACATGGTGCCGCTGCGCCCGATCACGCGCGAAGCGCTGATGCACGACCTGTGCGCCCTTCATGCCCACGGCGGCGAAAGCTACCAGGTCGGCCTGGGCTTTTACGCCTTCCTTCGATTCCACATCGATTCGCGCAAATTCCGCAAGTGGGGCTTCGCCGGTTCGTCCGACGGCGTCGGCTGCGGACCCGTTGCGACCGTCGCCCGGACCACGGTTGCGGCCGCGCCCGCACCCGCTACGCCAACCACCTTGCCGGACCCGCTCAGCCCGACGCCGAAATAGCCGCGCCGCTCTTGTGTTGCCCAAGTGCAACACCATATCCACGCCAACGAAGGGGATTGGCTGAATGGACTTGGAAAAGCTTACCGACAGGGCGCGCGGATTTCTGCAGGCAGCCCAGACGATCGCGGTGCGCGAGCACCATCAGCGGATTGCGCCGGCGCACCTGCTCAAGGCGCTGCTGGACGATGAGCAGGGGATGGCGGCCGGGTTGATCCAGGCGGCGGGCGGCGATCCCAAGGTCGCCAAGCAGGAGACCGACGCGCTGGTCGCCAAGATCCCGTCGGTAACCGGCAGCGGCGCCACCAGCGCCCCCGGGCTGGACGGCGACACGATGCGCATCCTCGACCAGGCCGAGCAGGTCGCGAAGAAGGCGTCCGACAGCTATGTGACGGTCGAGCGGATCCTCCTGGCGTTCGCGCTGGCCAAGGGCACCGATGTCGGCGAGGCGCTGAACCGCGCCGGCGTTACGGCGCAGAAGCTCAACGCCGCGATCGAGCAATTGCGCGGTGGCCGAACCGCCGATACGCAAGGGGCGGAGGACCGTTACGACGCGCTGAAGAAATATGCGCGCGACCTGACCGAGGCGGCGCGGGCCGGCAAGCTGGACCCAGTCATCGGCCGCGACGAGGAAATCCGCCGCACCGTGCAGGTGCTTGCCCGCCGGACCAAGAACAACCCCGTGCTGATCGGCGAGCCCGGCGTCGGCAAGACCGCCATCGCCGAAGGACTGGCCTTGCGCATCGCCAACGGCGACGTGCCCGACGGGATCAAGGACAAACGCCTGCTCTCGCTCGACATGGGCTCGCTGATCGCCGGGGCGAAGTATCGCGGCGAATTCGAGGAGCGGCTGAAAGGCGTGCTCGACGAAGTCAAGCAGGCCGCCGGAGAAATCATCCTCTTCATCGACGAGATGCACACCATCGTCGGGGCCGGCAAGGCCGAAGGGGCGATGGATGCCGGCAACTTGCTGAAGCCGTCGCTGGCGCGCGGCGAGCTGCATTGTATCGGCGCCACCACGCTCGACGAATATCGCAAGCATATCGAAAAGGACCCGGCCCTGGAGCGGCGGTTCCAGCCGGTGTTCATCGGCGAGCCGACCGTGCCCGACACGATTTCGATCCTTCGCGGGCTGAAGGAGAAATACGAGCTCCACCACGGGGTGCGGATCACCGACGCGGCGATCGTCGCCGCGGCGACTTTGTCCAATCGCTACATTGCCGACCGCTTCCTGCCCGACAAGGCGATCGACCTGATGGACGAGGCGGCCAGCCGGATCCGGATGGAGGTGGAGTCCAAGCCCGAGGAGATCGAGAACCTCGACCGGCGGATCATCCAGCTCAAGATCGAGCGCGAGGCGCTGAAGAAGGAGCAGGACAAGGCATCCAAGGACCGGCTCGCCACGCTGGAAGGCGAACTGGCCAATTTGGAGCAGAAGTCGGCGGAACTGACCCAGCGCTGGCAGGCGGAGAAAGAGAAAATCGCCGGCGAAGCGAAGATCAAGGAGCAGCTTGACGCTGCCCGGATCGAGCTTGAGCAGGCCCAGCGCAACGGCGACCTCGCCAAGGCGGGTGAGCTTCAATACGGGCGCATCCCCGAGCTCGAGAAGCAGCTTGGCGAAGCGCAGGCCGTGACCAAGGGCGCGATGCTGCGCGAGGAAGTCACCGACCAGGACATCGCCGGCGTCGTCGCCCGCTGGACCGGAATCCCGGTCGAGCGGATGATGGAAGGCGAGCGCGACAAGCTGATGCAGATGGAAAGCGCGATCGGCGCGCGGGTCATCGGCCAGGCGGATGCGGTCAAGGCGGTCTCCGCCGCAGTGCGCCGAGCGCGTGCCGGATTGCAGGATCCCAACCGGCCGCTGGGGTCGTTCCTGTTCCTCGGCCCGACCGGCGTCGGCAAAACCGAGCTGACCAAGGCGCTGGCCGAATTCCTGTTCGACGATTCCAGCGCGATGGTCCGCATCGACATGAGCGAGTTCATGGAAAAGCATGCGGTGGCGCGGCTGATCGGCGCGCCGCCGGGCTATGTCGGCTATGAAGAAGGCGGCGTTCTGACCGAGGCGGTGCGCCGGCGGCCGTACCAGGTTGTGCTGTTCGACGAGGTCGAGAAAGCGCACGGCGACGTGTTCAACGTGCTGCTCCAGGTGCTCGACGACGGTCGCCTTACCGATGGGCAGGGACGCACGGTCGATTTCACCAACACGATCATCATCCTGACGTCGAACCTGGGCTCGCAATTCCTCGCCTCGGTCGGCGACGACGAAGATTTCGCCAAGGTCGAACCGCAGGTGATGGACGTCGTGCGCTCGCACTTCCGGCCCGAATTCCTCAACCGGCTGGACGAGATCATCCTGTTCCACCGGCTGTCGGCGGCGCACATGGCGCCGATCGTCGATATCCAGGTCGCCCGGCTGCAGAAGCTTCTGGAAGACCGGAAGATCACGCTGGAGCTGACCCCGGCGGCGCGCGAGTGGCTTGGACGGGTCGGCTACGACCCGGTCTATGGCGCGCGCCCGCTCAAGCGCGCCGTCCAAAAACATTTGCAGGACCCGCTGGCCGACGCGATCCTGTCCGGCGCCGTCCACGACGGCCAGACGGTCCGGGTCGACGAGGGCGAAGGCCGGCTGGAGCTGACCCCGGTCGACAGCGAAAAGCAGGCGGCATGAGCTTCCAGCTCAATCCGGCGCTGGCCGCCGGCCCGCTGCGCGAGCAGCTCGATGGGACGGGGCGGCTGAAGATCGGGTCGTTCCTGGAGCCCGAAGGTGCGGCCGCCCTTGCCGGCGAGCTGCGCGCCTCGCCCGACTGGAAGCATGTCATCAAGGGCGGGGAGCAGGTGTTCGAAACCACGCCCGACCAGCTTGAGCAAATGCCCGAAGCCGAGCGCAAGACGCTCGACGAAGCCGTGTACCGCGCGGCCCGAAGCGGGTTCCAATATCGCTACGACACCATTCGCGTCCCCGACGCCCTGGCCGAGCGGGAAGCGCGCCCCGACCTGTTGGCGGCCTTCGCCCGGTTCATGTCATCGGAACCGGTGCTGGACTGGGTCCGCGACGTCACCGGGCGGTCCGACATCGCCTTCGCCGACGCGCAGGCGACCCGCTACCGCGCGGGCGATTTCCTGACGCGCCACGACGACAATGTGCACGGCAAGGACCGCACCCACGCTTATGTTTTCAGCCTGACCCCGGACTGGCTGGCCGAATGGGGCGGCCTGCTGCTGTTCAACGATGCCGACGGCGGCGTCGCCGAAACCTTCGTGCCCGCTTACAACGCGCTTCACCTGTTCGCGATCGGCCAGCCGCACAGCGTCAGTTTCGTTGCGCCTTATGCGGCGGGCGACCGGATTTCCGTCACCGGCTGGTTTCGGACGAAGGCTCCCTAGGCTCGGGCCCAAGCGCGTCCCCCGCCCAATCGAGCGTGTCGGCGATCAGGGCGCCGAAGCGCGCAGCAACGGCGGCGTTGGCCGACGCTTCGTTCGAGGGCGAGAATGCGCGGCCGGGATCCTTCGCGTGGCTTTTCGACCAGCGCTCGACATTGGCGGCAAGCTGCTCGGGCGCGAGAGCAAGGTCGAGGGCGGCCGACGCTTGGCCAAGCACCGCCATTGGATCGTGGTCCAGCGCCGCCGCCGAAACCCACGCCCGGCGATCCGCCGGGAGGGTTGAAGCGGCGTCGCGAAACCGCCGCAACTGAATTTCGTGGGCGACCAGGACCAGGCGAGCGAGTTGCCGATCGGCGTCCGGCGCGGCGGCCGCGAGTCCGACCAGCGCCCCAAGCTCGGGATCGTCGCCGCCCAGCCGCGCCGCAAGCCGGGCGGTGAACGCCACGCGGTCTTGCCCGCCCCGCAGGACGGCGGTGAGGAACCGCTGGCGGCTGTCGGTCATGAAGACGGCGCGCGACGACGGGCGAACGATCCGACCAAGCAGAGCATTGGCCCAATTCGACGGCTTGATGACGACCCGTTCGTTCGCCGCCCATGGCTGGGAGAGATGGGCGATGACGGGCGGAAGAACCGACTGCAGCGTCGCTTCGTCGAGCGGCTGGTTGACGATGTTGGCAAGGCAATGCGGCTCGCGCAGCACCAGGGTCGCGCCGGGCACGTCGAGCAGCCGCGAAAGCAGGGTCGATCCGCAAAAACCGATATGGAAGATGAAGCGCGCGTCGGCCGTCGCCGGCTGTCCGGCGAGGAATTGCGCGGCGCCGGCAAATTGCGCCTGGCCGGCGCTGAAATTCTCGCGCCCGTCGAGGAAAGTGGCCGACCTCAGGCCAGTAGCGGCGACGGGAAGCAACATGGCTTCGTCGCCGGCGAGCCGAAGCTCATGCAGGAAAAGGCGGGTCGATGTCATCCCGCACCAAAAAAGAGGCGGCCGTGAGCGGTTGCCCGCCCACGGCCGCGACTGTCCCCCGCTTTAGAAGCGAGCCGTAGCGCCGACGAAGAACGCCCGACCGAGCACGTCATACGTGTTCGGGAAGGTGCCGCCACCACCGGCGGTGGCGCCGGTCGTGTCGCCAACGAACGGCGGCTTCTTGTTGAACACGTTCAGCACACCGAAGCGGAACTGGTACCGATCGGCCAGATTGTACGAGAACGTCTGGTCGAAGTAGCTGTACGACGGGATCTGCTGGACCAGGATGCCATCCGGGCCGGAGATATCCGAGTCGGCATCGACGCTGCTCAGGTAACGCCAACGGGTGTTGGAGCTCCACGGACCGCTTCCGACCGTCGCCTCGGCGACGTGCTTCCACGTCGGCATCGGCTCATAATCGCACACTGGCCCGAAGAAGCCGGCGCATTCCGTGTCGTTGAACTTGTAGCTGCGAGTCCAGGTGGCAGCGAGGTTCAACGCATAGTGGACGCCGCTGCTGACGCCGCCGCGGTAGCCGGCGGTGAAGTCGAAGCCCTTCGTGGCGATCGACGCGACGTTACCAAGCTGGGACGGAACGCCGATCGTCGTGTCGCCGCTAAGCGAACCGTCGATCGGGTTGCGAACGATGCTCGTGCAAGCCGGGTTGTTCGGGCTCGGATTGCTGAAGCAGGCGTCCAGGGTCAGCGACGGCGAGGTGTCGCTGATCGCGTTCTTGATCTTGATCTTGTAGTAATCGACCGAGGCGCTGAACCCGCGAATGAGCGTCGGGCTTAGCACCGCACCCAGGGTGAAGGTGTCGGAGACCTCTTCCTCCAGGTTCTGGTTACCGCCGGTGAAGATGTTGATCTGACCGGAGATCGGATCGGGGATGCTGCTGACGCCGTTGTTGAAGCGGCTGGCCGGCGCACCCTGAGCGATACAGGCTGCCTGCACCGCCGCGGTGACCGTGCCGGTGCACGGGTCGAAGGAGAGGCCGCCGGTACCGGCCACGACCGGCGAGTACAGTTCGTAGATGTTCGGCGCACGGACTGCCCGCTGGTAGATGGTACGGAAGCGGAAGCCGCGAACCGGGGCATAGTCGCCGCCGTACTTGTACGACCAGACGCCGCCCACGTTCGAGTAATCCGAGTAGCGCACGCCAAGCTCAAGACCCAGCGAGCTGATGTAGGGCCGGTCTTCGATCAGCGGCAGCTTCATTTCGCCGTAAACTTCGCGAACGTCATAGCTGCCGGAGATGTTCTGACCCTGACCGTAATAGATCAGGTCGCCCGAGGCGTAGAGCGGATCGACCGCGGTCGAGCCTTTCTCCTTACGATACTCGACGCCCAGCGCGATCGCGGCCGGGTGGGCTGCGAGCGGGCTGTGCAGCAAGGTCAGGTCGCCGCCGAGGTTGCCGCCAGCGATGAACTGGCTGGTCTTGGAGTCCTCGATCGCATCGCGCAGGACGAAGGCGATTGAGTCCGCCGACAGCGGTTCGGTGGTGAACAGGTTGAGCGGAACGCACCCGTTCGCCGGGTTGAAGCAGACCGCATTGCCGTTGCCGTCGTCGACGACGTCGAGGGCCTGCTGAAGCGCCGTGTAGGAAAGGTCGTTCCTGAACACCGTGTGCTTCTTGGACTGACCCCACTGGGCAAAGACATCCCAGTTGAAGGAGCCGAGATCGCCGCGGAGGCCGCCGACATATTGCTGGCTCTTCGTCCGGAAGTCTTCCGTACGACCGCCGGTTTCGATGATACGGCGACGGATGCCGACGTTCGACGTGCCGGCCCGCGCGGTCGGGTCGTTGGCGACGTCCGTCCCGTCATTGATGATCAGGTCCGGGTTCGCCGTCGTGTTGAAGAAGGCATCGTACAGGTCGGGCGACAGGAACGGGTTGCTGGGGTCGATGTTGAAGCCGAAGCCCGCGGTGGCCGTCGGAGCAAGCTGCAACTGCACCTTGTTATCCGCGTACATTGCACGCGCATAAGCTTCGATGTTGTCGGTCAGTTCGTAGCGGCCGATCAGCATCGCATTGATGCGGCGGAACGGCGACTGCACGTAGTTGACCGGGTTGAAGTTGTACAAAGCGACATCGGTCGTCACCGACCCGTCCGGCTGGATCTGGATCCGGTCGGCACCAGGAATGTCGAACGCGGTCGGAACCGTGTTGCTCGACCCGCCCGACGCGGTGAAGTCATAGCTGTCGACGGCGACGCTGCAGCAGCTGCGGTCACCGAAGAACACGCCGTTGCGCTTGGTCCAGCCGATCGAGCCGATGATATTGCCGCGATCGCCAATCGGCATGCCGGCGGTCAGCGTGGCGTTGTAGATCTCGCCGTCGCCTTCGCCATAGGTCTGCGCGCTGCCGTCGAGGCGGATGCCCTTGAAGCGGTCGTCGAGGATGAAGTTGACGACGCCGGCGATGGCGTCCGAACCGTACACCGACGAAGCGCCGCCGGTCAGGATGTCGATGCGCTTGATCAGGCCGGTGGGAATGGAGTTGAGGTCGACCCGGCCGTTGGTGTCGAAGGCAGGCGCGCGCTTGCCGTCGATGAGGACGAGCGTGCGCTCTTCCTCAAGGCCGCGCAGGTTTGCCGTGGCCGAACCGTCGCCCGGGTTGTTCGAGCTCTGGCCGAAGCCGGAAGCGAACTGCGGGTTGACCGCCAGGATCTGCTCGACGGTGACATTGTTCGTTTCGCGAAGCGACTCGCCGCTGATCACCGCGACCGGGCTTGAGGCCTCAAGGTCGGGACGGGCGATGCGCGAACCGGTGACGATGATTTCGCCTTGGGCATCGGTCGGCGCCTGGCTGACCGGGGTCGTGTCGGTGGACTCAGCGGGCTGCGACACCGTGGTGTCCGGCTCGCCCGCAGGCGGAGTCATGGTGGCTTGCGCGAACGCCGGAGTGGCGACCAGCGCGGCGCTGGCGATCAGCGTGCTGCTGAGCAGTGCAGTGCGAAAACGAGTATTCATGTTTCCCCTTCCAAACATGAGGCGGCTAAAGATTCACCGAGCTTCTGCCCTTTGCGTCAAAGGCACAAGCTACTCACCTTGGTTAGGAAATTTTCTGGCTGTCACCGTAACAAATTGGTCACAGTGCCAGTGGATGGCTCAGCCCTGTTCCGCCTTCGCGCTGGCCTGCGCATCGACATAGGCTTCCTGGCGCTCGACGCTCCAATAACGAAGCTCGTGCAAGGAGATGCGGGCGCCGGTGACGGCGCAGAGAACGTGGTCGCCATGGCTCAGCACCCGGAAAGTCCCGGCGAGATATCGCACCTTGGCCGGCGCGCCGCTTCCGCTCATCAACATCCTTTTAGTCCTCCGCCCGGTCGAACAACCCCGGCTGCGGGGCGACATACGTGGCGCGGCGCTTGCGCTCAACCGGCGGCGCTGGGGCCGGGACAGGCGCGGATTCGCCTACCGTCGCGTCGACCGCGCCGTCGCCGAAGCGCAAGGTGAGCAGCCGCGCCGCTTTGGCTGCTTCCGCCCTCGCCAGGGTCGCTCCGGACCGGTCGGTGACCCGGACGAAGCCGCGGTGAAGCGGCCGGTCGGGATGCACCAGTTCGGCCATCTTCCAGATGGACGCGAGCTTGTCCCCCGCCCGCTCGACTCGGTCGGACAGCAATTGCGAGCGCAGCCGCGGCGCAACGGCGTTGAGATCGGCACGCGCGTTGCTGGCGCGTGAGCCGAGCGCCCGGGGCAGCCGGTCGCCGGCGTCGTCGAGCCGCTGGGCGACGGGCGCGAACAGGGCCTGCGGCTGGGGCCAGCGGCAGGTCGTCAGGTCGAAGCGCTCGCGGGCGCGCTCGGCCCGGCGCGAAAGGCAATGCTGCGCTCGCCGGCCGAGTTCGTCGATGAAGGCGAACAATTCCGCCCGGACCGGCACCGCCATCTCTGCAGCGGCCGTCGGCGTTGGCGCCCGGCGATCCGACACATGGTCGATCAAGGTGGTGTCGGTTTCATGCCCGACAGCCGAAATCAGCGGTATCGGCGATTCGGCGGCGGCGCGAACCACCTCTTCTTCATTGAAGGCCCAAAGATCCTCGATCGAACCGCCGCCGCGGGCGACGATCAGCAAGTCGGGCCGGGGCACTTGCCCGGAGCTTTCGAGCGCGCCGAAGCCGCGGATCGCCGCTGCAACCTTGGCGGCCGCGCCCTCGCCCTGGACCGGCACCGGCCAGACGATGACCCGCGTCGGGCAACGGTCCTCCAGCCGGTGGAGGATGTCGCGGATAACCGCGCCAGTCGGGGACGTGACGACGCCGATCACCCGGGGGAGGAAGGGCAGCCGGCGCTTGCGCGCTTCGTCGAACAGCCCTTCCGCCGCCAGCGCCTTGCGGCGCCGATCGAGCAGCGCCATCAGCGCGCCCTCGCCGGCCAGCTCCAGCCGGTCGATGACGAGCTGATATTTCGAACGGCCGGGATAGGTCGTCATCCGGCCCGTCGCGATGACTTCGGCACCGTCTTCAGGGCGGAAGGCGAGCGCGCCGGCCTGGCTGCGCCAGACGACCGCGTCGATGCAGGCGGAATCGTCCTTCAGCGTCAGGTAGCAGTGACCCGAGGCGTGGCGCTTGAACCCCGAAATCTCGCCGCGGACCCGAATCCTGCCGAACGCGCCCTCGACGACGCGCTTGACG
This sequence comes from Sphingomonas sinipercae, assembly GCF_011302055.1. Lineage (NCBI taxonomy): Bacteria > Pseudomonadati > Pseudomonadota > Alphaproteobacteria > Sphingomonadales > Sphingomonadaceae > Sphingomonas > Sphingomonas sinipercae. Next base: position 434,822 of record NZ_CP049871.1, on the reverse strand, counting down.
GAACCGGCCAGCTCGCTGACCGTCAACGCCGGTGAATTGTCGCCGGGCGGGACGTTGGCTAACAGGCCGCCAGGCTGGTCTTCGGGGACGTCCATTTGAATATTCTGCTTCTGGGTTCGGGCGGCCGTGAAGATGCGCTTGCATGGCGCATCAGGCAATCGCCGAGCTGCGAAGCATTGATTGCCGCGCCCGGCAACCCGGGAATCGCGCGCTGGGCGCAATGCGTCGCCATCGACCCCGCCGATCCGGCCGCGGTGGTCGCGCTGGCCAGGGCGAGCGATATCGCGCTGGTCGTCGTCGGGCCGGAAGCGCCGCTTGTCGCCGGCGTCGCCGACGCGCTTCGGGCCGCGGGAATCGCCGTCTTCGGACCGAGCGCAGCCGCCGCCCAGCTTGAGGGGTCGAAGGGCTTTACCAAGGACCTGTGCCGGGCCAACGCAATCCCCACCGCCGCCTACGTCCGGACCGAAAGCCGCGAGGCCGCCCGGGCCGCGCTTGGCGCATTTTCGCTGCCGGTGGTGCTGAAGGCCGACGGGCTTGCGGCCGGCAAGGGCGTCGTCATCGCGACGACCGCCGACGAGGCCGAGCAGGCGATTGAGGCTGTCGGCGAGGGCCCGATGGTGATCGAGGCGTTCTTGGAGGGCGAAGAAGCCAGCCTGTTCTCGCTGGTCGATGGCGAAACCTGCGTCGCGCTCGCCAGCGCGCAAGACCACAAGCGTGTGGGCGAAGGCGACACCGGTCCCAATACCGGCGGCATGGGCGCCTATAGCCCGGCGCCAGTGCTGACCGCCGAGCTGGAACAGCGCGCGATGGACGAAATCGTGCGGCCGACGGCGCGGGCGATGGCGGCGGCCGGGATGCCCTTTTCGGGCGTGCTTTATGCCGGCCTGATGCTGACCGACGAGGGCCCCAAGCTGATCGAATATAACGTCCGCTTCGGCGACCCGGAGTGCGAAGCGATCATGCCGCGCATCGAAGGCGACTTTGCCGAATTGCTGCATGCGGTCGCATCGGGCCGGCTGGGCGAAGTGGCGGCGCCCGAGCTGTCGGCCAGCCATGCGATGACGGTCATCGTCGCCGCGCGCGGATACCCCGGCACGCCGGCGAGCGGGGGAGCGATCCGCGCCGTCGAGTCCGCCGAAGCGGTCGAGGGCGTCACCGTCTTCCACGCCGGGACCGCGCAGGCGGAAGCCGGGCTCGTCGCCAGGGGCGGCCGGGTGCTGGCGGTGACGGCGCTGGGCAAAACCCTCGCGCAGGCCCGCGCCCGGGCCTATCGCGCCATCGACCAGATCGATTTCGCGGACGGCTTCCACCGCCGCGACATCGGCTGGCGCGAACTGGAAAGGCAGGAAGCGTGAATCCCCTTTGGACCTATTTCTGGCCGCTGCTCGCGATCGGGCTGGTGTGCGGCGCGGTTGCCGGGCGGTTCGCCTTTCGCCGCAACGGGCGCCTGATCCAGTCGGCCGCCATCGGCATCGCCGTGGCGGCGGTGGGCACGTTCCTCTGGCATTCGCCGCTTGGGGCCGCGACCGCTTTCCAGCAACAGACCGACCGGTTCATCCGGATCAACCTCGACGGCTGGGAAATGCCGCAGATCGACGGGAAGCTGCGCCAGGGGCCGCTGAGCCGGCGCGCAATCTTGTCCGGCACCGCCGACGATTTCCAGCGCCGCGAGCTGGCCCGGATCATCGGCGACGTGCCGGGGGTGGACACCGCGTCATGGTCGGACCGCGGCCCGGGCGTGCCGCTCCTAATCGAAGGATTTGGCGGCGCCTTGCTGGGCTTCCTGTTCGGGTGGTTCCTGGCCTATCTCGCGGCGCTGCACCGCCGTCACAACGCGCAATGGAGTTGGTAAATCGATGCTTTGGGTAAACGACAATTGGCCGATCGTCCTTCTAGCCGCGGCCGTCGTCGCGATCCTGCTGTTCTTCCTGCTTCGGCCGCGCCAGCGGGTCGAGCTTTCGAACGATAGCGCGCCGCTTCGGCCGCACATGCAGGCTTCGTCGCGCAGCGAAGGCCGGGGCGTTGCCGCCGAGCTTGCGGCCGCGGCGAGCGACGTCAGCGGCGAAATCATCGACGCCAACGTCCACGCCAACCTGCCCGGCGCGTCGGGGCCGCCGGACGATTTGCAGCGCCTGAAGGGCGTCGGACCCAAGTTCGCGGCGATGCTCAACGATCGCGGGATCATCCGCTTCGAACAGCTCGCGCGGCTCTCGGGCGCCGACCTCGACCGCATCGACCAGGATCTCGGGCCGTTTCGCGGGCGGCTGAAGCGCGACCAGGTGCCGGCCCAGGCCGATTACCTGGCCCGCGGCGACCAGGACGGCTTCGAGCAGAGGTTCGGGAAGCTCTAGGCGGCGGGTTTCGAGCGCCGCTTCGGCGGCGTCGCGATCAACTTGTCGATCTTGCGGCCATCGAGGTCGACGATCTCAAAGCTCCAGCCGTCGTGGCTGAAGCGCTCGCCGGTTTCGGGCAAGCGCTTGAGCACCGAGAGCGCGAAGCCGGCGACGGTCGAAAAGTCCCGTTCAACGGGCATGCGCATACCGAGGCGGTCCGAAAGCACGTCGGCATTGGCGGCGCCGGAAACCAGCCAGCTGCCGTCCTCGCGCTCGACCAGCGGCGGCTCCTCGCCATCCTCGATATCGTGGTGGAAGGCGCCAGCTAGCGCCGCGAGGATGCTGCCCGGCGTCACGATCCCGTCGAAATGGCCATATTCGTCGTGGACCAGCGCCAGCGGAACGTCGGCCGAGCGCAGCACGGCGAGCGCGTCCATCGCGTCCATCAGGTCGGGGATGACCGGGGCCGGCTTGGCCAGCCGGCGAACGTCGAGGGTCTCGCCGGCAAGGACCGCCTGAAGCACGTCGCCGGTCTGGATAACGCCGACGATGTTGTCGACCGAGCCGTCGGCAACCGGGATCCGGCTATGGGGGGTTTCGGCCAGGCTCGCGCGAAGTTCATCGCCGGTTTCCGACACGTCGATCCAGTCGACATCGGTGCGCGGCGTCATCACTTCGCGGACCGGGCGATCGGCCAGCCGGACGATTCCGGAAATGATCGCCCGCTCGCTTTCTTCCAGAACGCCAGCGGTCTGCGCCTCCGCCACGACCAGGTGCAGTTCCTCGGCAGTGACGGCATTTTCGGATTCGCGGTTGAGGCCGAGGGCACGGAAGATCAGCGCGCTGGTCCGGTCGAGCAGCCACACGAACGGCGCCGCCACCTTGGATAGCCAGAACATCGGCCGCGCCACCAACACCGCGATCGGCTCGGGCGAGCGCAGGGCGAACTGCTTCGGCACAATCTCCCCAATCACGAGCGAGACATAGGTCACCACCGCGATCACGGCGGTGAAGCCAAGCGTGTGTGCGGTGTCGGCGGCAACGCCGAGCAATTCGATCCGCTGCGATATCGGTTCGCCCAGGCTGGCGCCGGAGTAAGCACCGGCGATGATCCCGATCAGCGTGATCCCGATCTGCACGGCCGAGAGGAAACGGCCTGGGTCCGAGGCAAGGTCGAGCGCGGCCTTCGCGCCCTTGCTGCCGCCGCGGGCGAGGCCCTTCAGCCGCGCCTCCCGCGCCGACACGATGGCAAGCTCCGTCATCGCGAGGACGCCGTTGAGGGCGATCAGCGCGGCGATGATGAGGACATCGATCCAGGGAAGTGGGAGCAGGTGATTGCTCATGAATGGTTGCCGGGCCTTTTGCCCCTAATTGGGGCGGGCATCAAGGCGGCCGACGAACGATCGGCCTTCATCGCCGCACCGCGAAAAAGCGGCGCAGTTGCTCCGCTGCTTCCGCTTCGCCGATCCCGCCGAGCACGTCCGGGCGATGGTGGCAGGTCGGCTGGGCGAAAATCCGCGGCCCATGGACGACGCCGCCGCCCTTGGGATCTTCGGCGGCAAAGCGAAGATCGCCGATGCGCGAGATGGCGATCGCCGCGGCGCACATGGCGCACGGTTCCAGAGTCACCCACAAGGTGCAGCCGTCGAGCCGGGGCTGGCCGAGCGCCGCCGCCGCCGCGCGAATCGCCACCATTTCGGCATGGGCGGTCGGGTCCACCGAACCGCGCATCGCGTTGCGCGCCTCGGCGATCACCGTGTCGCCTTTGGTCACGACCGCGCCGACCGGCACTTCTCCAGCACTCGCCGCCTCGGCAGCGAGGTCGAGCGCGCGGCGCATCGGCGCGGGCAGCGGGAATGTCATTGAGCCCGGCTAGCCCAAGCCGTGCCGCTTGTTAACGCGCCGGCGCCGGGGCCGCCTGGTTGGCCGCGACGGCCTGGTTGTCCTGCCCGGCCGGCTCGACCCTGAGGTTCGGAACGGTGACGTTGCGCTGCGCAGCGCCGACGGACACCGACCCGGTTTCGATATCGAAAGCGGGCGCCTGGCCACCCGACGCACGGACGCCGGAACCGGTCGCCGCGACGTTGGGAACTGCCGCCGGCCGGGTCTGGCGGATGTTCAAGAAGCCCGTGCCGACGGCAAGCAGCAGCGCCGCGACAACAAGGATGAGAATGAAAATTATGGCTCGCATGGACTTTCCTGCAGCATGAGGTCGGGTAAGCAACAGGACCGGAACGCCCGGGAGTAGCGAGGTTTCCTTCGGTTGACGAGAAGGGCCTCATTGGCTAACGGGACGGCGCTTTCGCGGGTCTTTGATCCGCCAACACTCAGGAATTGACTATGTCGCGCGTATGCGAGCTGACCGGCAAGGGCCGGCAGGTGGGTAACAACGTTTCCCACGCCAATAACAAGACCAAGCGGACGTTCCTGCCCAACCTGCAGAACGTGACGCTGATTTCCGACAGCCTGGAGCGGAGCGTGAAGCTGCGCGTGTCGACCAACGGCCTGCGTTCGGTCGAGCATGTCGGCGGTCTCGACAATTGGCTCGCCAAGACCGGTGAGGACAAATTGTCGGTCAAGGCCCGCAAGCTGAAGCGCGAGCTGGCCAAGAAGCAGCAGGGCGAAGCCGCGGCCTAAGCCGCCTTCGTCAGCGCTTCCGGAACGTCGATTATCAGCAGAAGCGTGCCGGCCTTTGGCCGAAGCCCGCTGTCGCTCATCAAATATAAGCGGTAACCGCCCTGCCCGGCCGGCTGCACCGCCATGCCTTCCAGATTGTCGAACCAGCGCACCGGCAACGGAAGGCGCCACAATTCCCGCAGGCTGCCATCACCGGCCAGCCGGGCGAGCCAATTGTCGAAGCCGAAGGGCGTCACGCGGCGCTGCAGCACCAGGAACGAGCCATCCTTGAGCCTGACCGCCTCCGCCAGGCGCCGGGGCCTGGCAATCGGGATCGATTCGGGCGCCTGGCCGACGCGCACGACCGCACCGCCGCTTTCGGGGAACAGGAACAGCGCGCCCGGCCCCGCAGCCAGGCCCTCGACACCGCTATTTTGCGAAAATTCCCCGACGCCGAGGCGAACGCGCGACAGCGGCCTGGAAAAGGCGCGGTCGTAAAGCCACAGCTCGTCGCGATTCTCGAAGGCGACCCACCAGCCTCTGCCAGCAGGGTCGGCAGCAATCGCCTCCGCATCGCGGTCCGACTTGAAACGTGGCGATCCGGGCCCCGCCGGCAAGTCCTTGACCGTGACCTGCGCTGACCCGCGCCCGGGGACGGGCAGGCTGGCGACCAAGCCAAGGTCGCTGATGGCGAGAAGCCTTTCCCGATCCAGGACCAGGCCGGAAATGCCGGCGAAGCGATCGTCCGCAGCGGCTAGCCGCCACGCCCCGGCCAACTTGAGCGGCGCAAAGCCGAGGGGCGAGACGTCGGCCGCCGCCACCTGCAGCGCCGATGTTTTCGGCCCGAGCTCCGACCGGCTGGGGACTGTGAGGATCCATTCGTGAGCGGCGATGACGAGCGCGAAGAAGGCGATCGCCATGGCCCGGTAAATGAACCGTCGCTGCATTCGCGGTTCAGCTTCCATCATTGCCGGGGCAGGCATAAGCCGTTGAGGTAGCGAGGTTTCCCCCTTTTCCCCGCTGCAACGCACAGCAATGTGCCGACGAGTTCCCTCGCGTCGCGTAACGAGGGGGGCCCAGTGCGGGAGACCGCGCTGGGCCCACTTTTTTCTGCATCCCCGTCACTTGGCTTCGAACAGCTGTGCCAATTGCTCGACCATGGCGCCGCCGAGTTGTTCGGCGTCCATGATCGTCACTGCGCGGCTGTAATAGCGGGTGACGTCGTGACCGATCCCGATCGCCGCCAGCTCGACCGGCGAGCGCTCTTCGATCCAGCCGATCACTTGCCGCAGGTGCCGCTCCAGATAGGCGCCGCCGTTGGCCGAAGCGGTCGAATCGTCGACCGGCGCGCCATCGGAAATCACCATCAGGATGCGGCGCTCCTCGGGCCGGGCGATCAGCCGGTTGTGCGCCCAGAGCAGCGCTTCGCCGTCGATATTTTCCTTCAGCAGGCCTTCGCGCATCATCAGCCCGAGATTGCGGCGGGCGCGGCGATAGGGCTCGTCGGCGCGCTTGTAGACGATGTGGCGCAGGTCGTTGAGGCGGCCGGGGTGCGGCGGCCGCCCGGCCGACAACCAGGCTTCGCGGCTCTGCCCGCCCTTCCAGGCGCGCGTTGTGAAGCCGAGGATTTCGGTGGAGACCGCGCAGCGTTCGAGCGTCCGGGCAAGGATGTCGCCGCAAATGGCGGCAATGGCGATCGGCCGCCCGCGCATCGAGCCGCTATTGTCGATCAGAAGCGTCACCACCGTGTCGCGGAATTCGGTTTCCCGCTCCACCTTGTAGCTGAGCGAATGGGCCGGGTTGATGACCACCCGCGCCAGCCGGGCGGCATCGAGCAGCCCTTCTTCCTGGTCGAACTGCCAGCTTCGCGCCTGCTGCGCCATCAGCCGCCGCTGGAGCCGGTTCGCGAGCTTGGTGACCACGCCTTGCAGGCCGCCAATCTGCTGATCGAGGTAAGCGCGCAGCCGGTTCAGCTCGGCATCGTCGCACAGTTCATGCGCCTCGACCGTCTCGTCGAAGCGGGTCGTGAACGGCTTGTAGTCGGTGACCGGCGAGAGGTCCCAGTTGCGCCTGCCCTGCCCCGGCGTGCCGGTGTCGGATTCGTCATCGCCGTCGCTAAGCTCGTCCTCGCCGGGCTCCAGCTCGTCGGAGCCGTCCTGCTCGTCCCGCTCCTGCTGGTTCTCCTCGCCGCGCGTTTCCGCGTCGCCAAGGTCCGGCTGGTCGTCCTCGCCGTCCTCATCATCCTTGTCGTCGCCGCCATCGTCGGCGTCGTCGTCGCCGCTATCTTCGAGCTCATCGTCGGCCGGGTCATCGGTCGCCGAGGCGAGGTCGAGATCCTCAAGCAGGCGGCGCGCGAGCCTGGCGAAGGCGGCCTGGTCGTCGAGCGCGAGCGCCAGCGCGTCGAGTTCGGCCCCCGCCTTTTCCTCGATCCACGGCGCGACCAGCTTGAGCCCGGCGACCGCCGACGGCGGCGGCGCATCGCCGGTCAGCCGTTCCCGGGCGATCAACCCGACGGCGGTGGACAGCGGCACTTCGTCGGCATTGCGCGCCCGAAGGATCGCGTCGCCGCGCACCCGCGCATTGGTAAGCTCGGCCAGGTTGGCGCGGGTGCCGGCCATCGAGCGGGCGCCGAGCGCCTCGACCCGGGCGGTTTCAAGCGCGTCGAACACCGCCCGCGCCTCCGGCTCGCCGGGCGCGTTGGCGGCGTGCACCTTGCCGTCGTGGTAGCGCAGGCGAAGCGCGTACGAATCCGCCGCGCCGCGGGCTTCGGCGACCAGCCGCGGCTCGAGCGAGGCCCCGGGCGAAGGCACGCGCGCCGCCTTGCCGGCCGAAGCGGCGGAGGCTTCCGACGCGAACACGACATCGAGCTCGGGATCGCGCGCGATTGCCCGCGCCGCGCCCGCGAGCGCGCGACGGAAGCGGTCGATGGCGCTGCTTTCGCTCATTGGCTTGTCATTGCCCCCGGCCCACCGCAACATGCAAGCAAAGGGCCCCTCGAATGATGCACCACCTGAAATCCGCGTTCGTCCCGACCGAGAGCGAGGTGGCCGCCAATCACGCCGGAATGAACACCTTTTTCGGCGCCGTCCTCGGCTTTGTCATGGCCGGCACGGAAAAGCTCGACAATGTCGAGTTCGCCTACATGCTGTTCATGGTCGCCGGCGTGGTCATTTCGATCCTCTACGTTTCGGCAAGCCGCCAGAAGATCGTTTACGCCGCTTTGTCGGTCGGCCTCATCCTGCTCCTTCCGAAAGTCTTCTCGCCCGTCTTCGAAGCCGGGGAGAGCGTTCCGGAAAAGCTTCAGCCGACGCTGCTCATGTGGGTGGCGATGGCGCTGTTCGTCGAACTGATGCCGCGCCGGGCCGACGAGGCCGCAACCCAGGCTCAGCCGGCGGTCGAAGCCACGCTTTCGGGCAGGTCGGAGCCGAATACCCGCTGATAATATTCGGCGACGATCGGGCGTTCGGATTCGTCGCACTTGTTGAGGAACGAGACCCGGAAGGCGAAGCCGACGTCGCCGAAGATCATCGCATTCTGGGCCCAGCTGATGACCGTGCGCGGGCTCATCACCGTTGAAATGTCGCCGTTGACGAAGCCCTGCCGCGACAGGTCGGCGACCTTGATCATCTTTTCGACCGTCTGCTTGCCGTCGGGATTGTCATACTCCCCGCTCTTCGCGAGCACGATCTGCGCTTCGACGGCGGCGGGCAGGTAATTGAGCGTGCTGACGATGTTCCAGCGGTCCATCTGACCCTGATTGATCGCCTGCGTGCCGTGATACAGGCCGGTGGTGTCGCCAAGCCCGATCGTGTTGGTGGTCGCGAACAGCCGGAACCAGGGGTTCGGGCGGATCACCCGATTCTGGTCGAGCAGGGTCAGCTTGCCCTCCGTCTCCAGCACGCGCTGGATGACGAACATCACGTCGGGCCGGCCGGCGTCATATTCGTCGAACACCAGCGCCACCGGATGCTGCAGCGCCCAGGGTAGCAGCCCTTCGCGAAATTCAGTGACCTGCTGCCCGTCGCGAAGAACGATTGCGTCGCGGCCGACGAGGTCGATCCGGCTGATGTGCGCGTCGAGGTTGATCCGGATCATCGGCCAGTTGAGCCGCGCCGCAACCTGTTCGATGTGAGTCGACTTGCCGGTGCCGTGATAGCCCTGGACCATCACCCGGCGGTTCTTGGCGAAGCCGGCGCAGATGGCGAGCGTCGTGTTGGCGTCGAAGACGTAGGTGGGGTCGAGGTCCGGCACCCGCTCATCGGCTTCGCTGAACGCCGGCACCTCCATGTCGCTGTCGACACCGAAGGCCTCGCGCACCTTCACCATGCGGTCGGGCGTCGCCATCACCGTCTCGGCGCGGCTTTCGGGATTGGCGTTGGAAATATCGTTCATCGCAAATCGCCTTAGGGCAGCGGCAAGCGCGCCTCAATAACGCCGTCAAAAGGCTTTGGGCGGAAGTTCGAAAAAGCCGGCGAAGCGCTGGGCGGTCGCCTTGTCCCCGGTGAAGGCGACGGTTTCGATCGGGGCGCCGCCGTAAAGGAAGCCGGCAAGTTGCTGCGGCGAGGCATCGAAGACCACGTCGGCGCCCTCGGCCGGGGCCTGGCGAACCTCGATGTCTCTATCGGCGACCTCGGCCACATACGACCGCTCGCCGAACCGAAAGGCAAGGCGCGCCGCAAACCCGTCCGCCTTGGCCGGGTCGAACATCGTTTGCATCGACATCATGATCGACACCGGGCTGACGAACTGGGCGACGTCGTGGCGCGGGCTGCGCACGGCCCATTTGCCCAGCGCGCGCAACAGCGGCGCCGCTTCCAGCCCCCAGTCGGTCGCTTCATAGACTTGCACCGACGCCGGCGGCGGCAACTTGATTCGGCGCACCAGCCCGCGCTCCTCAAGCTCGGTCAGGCGCTGAATCAGCACATTGGCGCTGATCCCCGGCAAGTCGGCCTTGAGCCCGGAGAAACGCCGCGGCCCGAACATCAGTTCGCGCAGCACCAGCGGCGCCCAGCGTTCGCCGATCAGTTCGAGCGCATGCGCCGTCCCGCAAGCATCCTCGTAACCACGCTTTGTCTCTGGTTTCGAACGCTTAGTTGCTTTTTCTAACTGCACAGTTGCTATTTATAACCGATTCGCTCAAAAAACAAGCGAATCGAGTCGCGAGGAGGGAAATGATGGCGCGGATGATTTTCGTGAACCTGCCGGTGCAGGACCTGGATCGGTCGATCCGCTTCTATGAGGCGATCGGCGCGCGCAAGGAGCCGAAATTCTCCAACGACGTCGCGGCAATGATGGTCCTGTCCGACGCCATCCACGTGATGCTGCTGACCCACCCCTTCTATTCAAGCTTCACGTCCAAGCAGATCGCCGACGCGCACGCGACCAGCCAGGTGCTGCTGTGCCTGTCGGCCGAGAGCCGGGAGCAAGTGGACGAGATCGTCGCCGCGGCAGGGGACTCGGGCGGCAAGATCGACCAGGGCCTGAAGCAGGACCAGAATGCGATGATGTACGGCCGCGACTTCGAGGATCCGGACGGGCACGGCTGGGAAGTGATGTGGATGGATCCCGCCTTCGCTGAAGCCGGCGCGCATGACTGCGAACCGGTCGAGGCCTGAGCGATGAACCGCGGCGACGAAGCCAACGTGCGGATCACCGCTTTCAAGTGGGTTCCCGACTTTGCACAGGGGCGGGTCCGCGACCTGCGCGTCCGCTGGGCGCTCGAAGAGGCCGGAATTCCCTATTCGGTACGAAAGCTGGAGGCGATCGGGGAGCGCCCCGCCGACTACTTCGCCGAGCAGCCATGGGGCCAGGTTCCAAGTTATAAGGACGATGAGGTCCAGCTGTTCGAATCGGGCGCAATCGTCCTGCACATCGGACGCAAGTTCGGCGGCATCCTGCCCGCCGACGAGAACGGGCGAGCGAGGGCGACCGCCTGGGTGATTGCCGCGCTCAACAGCGTCGAACCGTTCGCCGCCCAATTGCCGATCATCGACATTTTCCACCGCGGCGAAGAGTGGACCAAGGAACGGCGTCCGCAGGTCGTCGAGATGATCGGCCGCCGGCTTGACCGGCTGTCCGACTGGCTTGGAGACAAGCAATGGCTGGAAGATGAATTTAGTGCCGGCGACTTGCTGATGGTCGATGTTCTGCGCATCGTCGACAACACCGACCTGCTGAAGGAACGGCCCAACCTGCTCGCCTACGTGGAGCGCGGCACGGCCCGTCCGGCATTCAAGCGCGCCATCGAAGCGCAGCTTGCCGATTTCGAGCAACGTGAAACTCAGGGAGCCTTGTGATGGCCTATATCGACGGTTTCGTTCTGCCGCTGAACGAAGAGAAACTCGACGCGTACAAGACGATGGCCGAGACGTTCGCGCGCAAGGCGACGGAGCTTGGCGCGATCGCGTCCGTCGAAGCGCTGGGCGATGGCCTGGAGCATGGCCACACGACCGATTTCTTCCGGTCCGTGCAGGCGCAGGACGGCGAGAACGTCGTCTTTTCCTTTGTCGTCTGGCCGGACAAGGCGACCCGCGACACGGCATGGGAGAAGATCATGGCCGATCCGGAAATGCAGCCGGGCGGCGACATGCCGTTCGATGGCAAGCGCATGTTCTGGGGCGGCTTCAAGCCATTCGTGAGCACGCTCAAGAACTGACTCAACCAGCGCCCGGCGCGAGGAGAGAACGATGGCGTACATCGACGGTTTCGTCCTGCCGGTCCCGGCGGCGAAGAAAGAGGATTTCATCAAACATGCGACCGCCGCCGACGGCATGATCGTCGAGCATGGCGCGCTTCGCGTGCTGGAATGCTGGGGCGACGACGTGCCCGACGGCAAGCAGACCGACTTCCGCCGAGCGGTGCAGGCGACACAAGACGAAGTCGTCGTCTTCTCCTTCATCGAATGGCCGGACAAGGCGACCCGCGACACCGGCATGAAGGCCTTCATGGACGACCCGCGCCTGCACGAGGTGATGGAGATGCCGTTCGACGGCAAGCGCATGATTTACGGCGGCTTCATCCCCGTCGTCACGCTGGAGAAGTAGAATGACCAATCCGCACGGAAGCTTCATCTGGTACGAACTGATGACCAGCGACGCGAAAGCGGCCGGCGACTTTTACGGCGCGGTCGTAGGCGGCTGGACGTTCGGCGAGCCGATGCCAGGCCCGGTCGATTACCGCGCCATCCAGCGCAGCGATGGCGGCAATGCCGGCGGAGTCCTCCAGCTCGACGATTCCATGCGCTCGAAGGGCGCCCGCCCAGCCTGGCTAGGCTATATCGGCGTCGACGATCTCGATGCGGAGGTTGCGGCGGTCGAGCGCGACGGCGGCAAGACGATGATGCCGCCCTGGGACGTTCCCGGCATCGGCCGGCTGGCGATGGTCGCCGACCCGCAGGGCGCGCCATTCTACCTGATGAAGCCGACCCCGCCGCCCGGCCAGGAAGGCAAGTCCAGCGACGTCTTCTCTTACGACCAGGCGGAGCATGTGCGCTGGAACGAGCTCGCGACCACCGACTGCGACGGCGCGGTCGACTTCTACACCCGCCACTACGGCTGGCGGCAGGAAGGCGACATGGACATGGGTGAAATGGGCAAATACCGCTTCATCCACCAGGGCGGCGGAATGATCGGCGCGATCATGCGCAAGCCGCCGCAGATGCCCGCGAGCAGCTGGTCGTTCTACATCGGCGTCGACGACATCGACCGCGCCGCCACGGCGGTGAAGGCCGGCAGCGGCCAGGTGCTGATGGGCCCGCATCAGATCCCCGGCGGCGAATATTCATTGAACGGCATCGACCCCCAGGGCGCGAGCTTCGGGCTGGTCGGGCCGCGCAGGCAAGGAGAGAACAAATGAACGGCGACAAGATGACCACTTGCCTGTGGTTCGACAAAGGCGAGGGCCGCAAGGCCGCCGAATTCTACGCCTCGCTGTTCCCCGACACGCATGTCGGCCCGGCCCATGGCGCGGCCTCCGACTATCGGGGCGGCACCGAGGGTGACGAGTTGACCGTCGAATTCACCTTGCTCGGACGATCATTCGTCGCCCTCAACGGCGGCCCCAACTTCAAGCCCAACGAGGCGGTCAGCTTCATGGTGCTGACCGACGACCAGGCCGAGACCGACAAATATTGGAATGCGATCACCCAGAATGGCGGGCAGGAAAGCGCTTGCGGCTGGTGCAAGGACCGCTGGGGCTTCTCCTGGCAGATCACGCCGCGCCGCCTGCTCGAGCTGACCGGCCAGAAGGGCGAGCGCGGCAAGCGCGCGTTCCAGGCGATGATGACGATGCGCAAGATCGACATCGCCGCCATCGAAGCCGCGGTCGAAGGCGTGCCGGCCGATGCGTAACATCCGCGGCAGCGTCTTCGTCTCGCTCGACGGGGTCATGCAGGCGCCGGGCGGACCCAGCGAGGACCCCACCGGCGGCTTCGCCCACGGCGGCTGGCTGCCGCAATTCTTCGACGAGGATGTCGGCGCCGCGATCGACGACTTTTTCGGCAAGGACTACGACCTGCTGCTGGGCCGCCGGACCTACGACATCTTCGCGGCTTACTGGCCCTATGTCGGCGGCGAGGCGACCGGGATCGGCGAAGTGTTCGACAAGACCGGCAAGGACGATGGCGAAGCCGCAGCGATCGACATGGGCGAGGCGTTCACCCGCGCGAACAAATATGTGCTGACCCGCGGCAACCCCGACCTTGGGTGGTCGAACAGTCATCGCCTGGGCGGCATGGACGCGCTGCGCGAAGTGAAGCACGGCGACGGTCCCGACCTGCTGATCCAGGGCAGCAGCACCATCTACCCGGCGTTGCTCGCCGAAGGGCTGCTCGACCGTCTGACCGTGATGACCTTCCCGGTCGTTTTGGGAAGCGGCAAGCGCATCTTCGGCCCGGAAACCCCGGCCAAGGCGCTGCGCCTGGTCGACCATAAGGTCACGCAATCCGGCGCCGTGATCGCGACCTACGAGCCCGCGGGCGCGGTCGAGCACGGCTGGGCGGGGCCGCAGTCGAACAGCAAGCGCGAACAGGCCCGGCAGCAAGCGATGGCGGAGGGCCGCTGGTAATGCTGCACCTGCACGGTCACCCATTCTCTTCCTACTGCTGGAAGGCGCTCATCGCGCTCTATGCCAACGAAACGCCGTTCGAATTCGTGCACATGGCGGGCGACCTGCCGCTCAGCGAGCAGTTTCCCGGCAAGGTGCACCCCGGCGGGCACATCCCGGTCCTGGTCGACGGCGAAAAGGTAATCTTCGAGGCGACGAGCATCGTCGAATACCTCGCGGTTCACCACCCGGGCCCGGCCCCGCTGATCCCCCAAGACCCGGCGGCGGCGGCGGAGGCGCGGATGATGGACCGCTTCTTCGACAATTATGTGATGGGCAATATGCAGCGGGTCGTCGCCGCCCACTTCGTCAGCCGCGACAAGCCGGAGCTTGGCCTGCGCCAAACCCCGATCGCGACCGAGATCGAAGGCGCGACGACGAAGCTGCGCAAGGCCTATCGGTGGCTTGAAGACTGGCTTGGCTCCAATGCCCTTCCACCGCATGTCTCGCTGGTCACCTGCGCCGCCGCGCCGGCCTTGTTCTACGGCGATTGGGTCGAACGCATTCCGGAGGATTGTCGCCGGGTCGCCGGCCTGCGCGCGGAGTTGCTGGCGCTTGCCCCGGTCAGCCGTTGCGTCGAAGATGCGCGACCGTATCGGCCGTTCTTCCCGCTCGGCGCACCCGACCGCGATTAAGCGAAAGCGCGGGCCTGCTTGAGCAGCTGCCACGCATCGATCGTTTCGCCGAGCTTCTTTTCGTAGCTACGGTCGCCGCCATTGCGGTCGGGATGGTATTTGCGGACCAGTTGCGAATAGCGCTGGCGCACCGAATGCAGGTCGACTTCCTGCCCCAGGCCAAGCGCGGTCAGCGCCCGCTGCTCCGGCTTGGTGAAGCGCTGCGGCGGCCCCCGGTCGGCCCGGCGAAAGCGCGCGCCGATCGCTTCCAGCGGATCGCTGAAATCGGCCCAAGCAGGGGCGGGATCGGCGCCGATATGGGCGAACTTGCGGCTCGGCCGCTCCCACCCGGCCAGAGGGCCCTGGGCCTCGGTAATCTCCTCGGCGCTCATGCCGGTGAAATAATTGTATTTGGCGTTGTGCTGGCGGACGTGGTCGAGGCACAGCAAGTGATAGACACCCGGCCCGTCGAAGCCGGAGGGCTCGACCGGCGCCTTATATTCGCCGGCGGCCCGGCAGCCCGGAACGGCGCAGCGATCGGTCGCGCCTTCCACCCTTCCGTGCAGTTTCTGACTTCGCGACGCCACCGGCTTCCTCGTTTCTGGAACCTGACTATATAGGGTGCATGGACGCACCTGCCATGGGACCGGTTGCACGCGAAATGCATCGCCGGCTGATTCAGGCGCTCAGCCCGACGCGCATCGAATTGACCGACGACAGCGAGAAGCATCGCGGCCACGGCGGATACAATCCGGCGGGCGAAAGCCATTTCAGCCTGCTAATCGAAAGTCCGGCATTCGCGGGGCAGTCGCGGGTGCAGCGGCAGCGCCTGGTCCACAATGCGCTTGGCGACTTGCTGCACGAGCGGGTGCACGCATTGTCGATCAAGGCAAGCGCGCCGGGAGAGTGAGGATTGCCTTCGATGGAGAATGACAGCCCGATCCTCCAGACCCTGGCGCCGGTGACTCACGACCTTGGCGGGTTCAAGGTCCACCGGACGTTGCCGCACAAGCAGCGCACGATGGTCGGGCCCTTCATCTTCTTCGACCAGATGGGCCCCGCGCAGCTGGAAATCGGTGGCGGCATCGACGTCCGGCCGCACCCGCACATCAACCTTGCCACCGTCACTTATTTGTTCGCCGGCGCCATCGACCATCGCGACAGCCTGGGCACCCGCCAGCGGATCGAGCCCGGCGCTGTCAACCTGATGACCGCGGGACAGGGCATCACCCATTCCGAGCGATCCCCCGCCGACGAGCGCGCCGCCGGCCCGGAGCTGTCCGGAATCCAGACCTGGCTGGCGCTGCCGCAAGCGAAGGAGGAGGTTCCGCCGGCCTTCGAGCATGTGCCGGCGGACGCGCTTCCCGTGATCGACGGCGACGGGGTCAGCCTGAACCTGATCATGGGCGAAGCGTTTGGCGCGGCCTCGCCGGTCACCTGCCATTCGCCGACCATATATGCGGCGATCACGCTTGCGCCCGGCGCGTCGGTCGACATCGACAAGGACGCCGACGAACGTGCGCTCTACCTGCTCGATGGCGACGCCAACGTCGACGGGTTCGAGCTTCAGCCGCAGTATTTGGCGCTCCTTGCCCCCGGCCGCCGTCCCGTCGTCCGAAGCCAGAGCGGCGCCCGGCTGATGCTGTGCGGCGGCGCGCCGATGGATGGCGAGCGCCATGTCTGGTGGAACTTCGTGTCGTCGAGCCGCGACCGGCTGAACGAAGCGAAGCGCGCGTGGAAGGCGGGCGAATTCGCGCTTCCGCCCGACGACCATGACGAGTTCATCCCGCTGCCCGAAGTGCCGCTGACCGTCAGCTATCCGTGACCGATTTCCGGCAGGTCGCGCTGCCGACGGGCGTAACGTTGAACGTCGCGCTGGCGGGGCCGCCGGACGGCCGGCCGGTGATCCTCCTCCACGGTTTTCCCGAATCGCACCGCACCTGGCGTGGGCTCGAGCCGCTGCTGCGCGACCGTTTCCGGCTGATCATGCCCGACCAGCGCGGCTACGCCGGCTCGGACAAGCCCCAGGGCAAGATCAATTACCGGACCGACAGGCTGGTCGACGACGTCTTCGCGCTGGCCGACGCGCTTGGGGTCGAGCGATTCGCGCTGGTTGGTCATGACTGGGGCGGCGCCGTCGCTTGGGCCGCGGCGCTTCGGCACGATCCGCGCGTCGAGCGGCTGGCGATCGTCAACTCCCCGCACCCGACGATCTTCGCGAAGTCGTTGATCGAGGACTCCGGCCAGCGCGCGGCATCGCAATATATCAACGCGTTCAAGGCGCCGGGCTTCGAACGGTTCATCCGCATCAAGGGATGGGACTGGTTCTTCGAACGCACTTTCCGGGACCATGTCGACCTCGCTTCGATCCCGGAGGCGGAGAAGCAGCAATATATCGCCGAATGGTCCCAGCCGGGCGCGTTCGCGGCGATGCTCAACTGGTATCGCGCCACGCGGATGATCGTGCCGCCGCCGCTGATCACCGTCCCACTGCCCGACTGGCTGCTCAAGCATGCGCGGAAAATCGCCATCCCGACGCTCGTCATCTGGGGAATGCGCGACTCGGCGCTCCTTCCGGTCCAGCTCGAAGGGCTCGACCTGTTGGTCGAGAACCTGTCGATCGAACGGCTCGAAGGGGTCGGCCATTTCGCCCCATGGGAAGCGCCCGAAGCGGTGGCCACGCCGCTTGCCCCCTTCCTTGCGGGCTGAGCCCTAGCTACAGCCGCGGCCATGTCCGCTTCCACCCGTTCCCGTTCTCGTTCCGCCGCGCGGCTTGCCGCCGTCCAGGCGCTTTACCAGCATGACATGGAAGGGACGCCGATCCCGCGGCTGCTTCGAGAATTTCACGAGCATCGGCTTGGCGCGGTGATCGAGGAAGACGAATATTTCGATGCCGAGCGCGACTTTTTCGACGATCTGGTCAGCGGTGCCCAGGCGCGCCTGGGCGACGTCGACCAGGCGATTGTCGGCAAGCTTGCCAGCGGCTGGACCCTCGACCGGCTCGACCGGCCGATGCGCGCCATCCTTCGCGCCGGCACCTATGAGCTGATCGCGCGCCACGACGTGCCGGTCGGGTCGGTGATTTCCGAATATGTCGATGTCGCCAAGGCGTTTTACGACAAGCGCGAGAGCGGCTTCGTCAACGGCCTGCTCGACGCCATCGCCAAGGAGGTGCGCCCGGCGCGCGCCGAATAATGCGGGAAGCCGACCTCATCGAGCGGCTCCGCCGGCTCGCGACCCATCCCGGCGCGCGCGAGCTTCGCGACGATGCCGCAGTGCTCGAGGGGTTGGTCCTGACCCACGACACGATTGCCGAAGGCGTCCATTTCTTCCCCTTCGATCCGCCCGCCAGCGTCGGCTGGAAGCTGCTTGCAGTGAACTTGTCCGACCTTGCCGCCAAGGGCGCGGCACCGGTCGGCGTCTTGCTGTCGGTGACCTTGTCCGACGACGACTGGATCGCCGCTTTCATCGACGGGATGGAGGCGGCCTGCGAAAGTTACCGGGTGCCGCTGCTTGGCGGGGACACGATCAGCCTGCCGCCCGGCGCGCCGCGGATCGTCGGCCTGACCGCGGTCGGGCGCGCCGGGGAACGGACGCCGGCACGGTCCGGCGGCAGGCCCGGCGATCGCTTGTGGGTGGCTGGGACGCTTGGCGATGCCGCCGCCGGCCTGGCGCTGCTCGACATGGACCCGGCGGCGGACGGGCCGCTGGTCGACGTGTTTCGACGGCCGGTGCCGCTGCTGGAAATGGGCCGCGCGCTGGCGCCCCATGCGACGGCGATGATGGATGTGTCCGACGGGCTTTTGCTCGACCTGTCGCGCCTGTGCGCGGCAAGCGGTTGCGGTGCGGAGGTGCAGCTCGACGCAATGCCGCTGTCCCGCGCTTTCGTCGGTGAGAAAGGCCAGGACCGGGCGGCGCGGCTGTTCGCTGCGTCCGGCGGCGACGACTATGCGCTGCTCGCCGCTATCCCGCCCGAGCTCGACCCGTCGGTAACCCTTTCTTTACCTGAAAAGCCGACCCTTGTGTGCATCGGCCGTCTTGCCGAAGGTCACGGTATTTCCCTGACCGACGGCGGCGAGACGGTTCCGTTGCCGGAGCGGCTTGGGTATGAACATCGCACTGAACTTTCGCCAATGGACGATCGCGGTTAGCGGCCTCGTCTGCGGCATGGCTGCGGCCGTTCTCCTCCACTAGCGACGCTCAAGCGGTTGCAAGCCGCGTAAACCCCACATAAAGGGCGCCAACTCGCCGGCTGCTTTCGCAGACCGGCCCCAAGTCGCTTGTCAATTTATTTGCCGCCAACGGGGAAACTCATGGACCTGACTTTGATTGCGATCGCCTGTGGCGTGATCGCCGTGCTTTACGGCATCATCACCAGCCGCCAGGTGCTTGCCAGCTCGCCCGGTAACCAGCGCATGGTCGACATCGCCGGTGCCATCCAGGAAGGCGCGAAAGCCTACCTTGGCCGCCAGTACACGACCATCGCCATCGTCGGCGTCGTAGTCGCCATCCTGGTCGGCGTGTTCCTTGGCCTGACCCCGGCAATCGCCTTCGTCGTCGGCGCCGTGCTTTCGGGCGCCGCCGGATACATCGGCATGAACATTTCGGTCCGCGCCAACGTCCGCACCGCCGAAGCTGCCCGCACCAGCCTGCAGGGCGGCCTGACCACCGCCTTCCGCTCCGGCGCGATCACCGGCATGCTCGTTGCCGGACTGGCGCTGCTGGCCATTGCCGGCGTGTTCTACGTGCTGGTTGGCGTGCAGGGCGAAACCCCGCAGAGCCGTGAAGTCGTCACCGCGCTGACGACCCTGGCCTTCGGCGCATCGCTGATTTCCATCTTCGCCCGTCTTGGCGGCGGCATCTTCACCAAGGCCGCCGACGTCGGCGCCGACCTGGTCGGCAAGGTCGAGGCCGGGATTCCCGAAGACGATCCCCGCAACCCCGCCGTTATCGCGGACAACGTCGGCGACAACGTCGGCGATTGCGCCGGCATGGCTGCCGACCTGTTCGAAACCTACGTCGTCACCGTCGGTGCGACGATGATCCTGACCGCCCTCCTGATCGGCACCCGTGCCGCCGACATCACCGCGCTGATGGCGCTTCCGCTGCTGATCGGCGGCGTGTGCATCATCACCTCGATCATCGGCACCTACATGGTGAAGCTGGGCAAGAGCGGCTCGATCATGGGCGCGCTGTACAAGGGCTTCTGGACGACCGCGATCCTGTCGATCCCGGCCTTGTTCTTCGCCACCTCGTTCGCGCTTGGCGACATGAATGCCGTCATCGGCGGCCCCGAAGCGGCTGGTACGGTCGTCGAGGGCGCGGTCGCTGCCCAGACCGGCGGCTTCACCGGCTGGGACCTGTTCTACTGCATGCTCATCGGGCTGGCGGTAACCGGCCTGCTGGTGTGGATCACCGAATATTACACCGGCACCAACTATCGCCCGGTTCGCTCCATCGCCAAGGCGTCGGAGACGGGCCACGGCACCAACGTCATCCAGGGCCTGGCAATCAGCCTTGAATCGACGGCGATGCCGACGGTCGTCATCTGCATCGCGATTATCGCTTCCTACCTGCTCGCGGGCCTGATCGGAATCGCCTTCGCGGCGACGGCGATGCTTGCGCTGGCCGGCATGGTGGTCGCGCTCGACGCCTACGGCCCGGTCACCGACAATGCCGGCGGCATCGCCGAAATGTCGGGCATGGAGGACGAGGTCCGCCAGCGCACCGACGCGCTCGACGCGGTCGGCAACACGACCAAGGCCGTGACCAAGGGCTATGCGATCGGCTCGGCCGCGCTTGCGGCGCTGGTGCTGTTCGGCGCGTACACGACCGACCTGACCGAGTTCGCCAGCGAGCTTGGCATCGGTGCGGCGGGCGTCGATTTCTCGCTGTCCAACCCGTATGTCGTCGTTGGCCTGCTGCTCGGCGCATTGCTGCCGTACCTGTTCGGCGCGATGGGCATGACCGCGGTCGGCCGTGCCGCCGGCGACGTCGTGCTCGACGTGCGCGAGCAGTTCCGCTCCAACCCGGGCATCATGGACGGTTCCAGCCGTCCCAATTACGCCCGCACCGTCGACCTGGTGACCAAGGCCGCGATCAAGGAAATGATCGTCCCGTCGCTGCTGCCGGTGCTGGCGCCGATCGCCGTCTACTTCATCATCGCCGGCGTCGCGGGCCGTGAGCAGGGCTTTGCCGCCCTGGGCGCGCTGCTTCTCGGCGTGATCGTGTCCGGCCTGTTCGTCGCCATTTCGATGACGTCGGGCGGCGGCGCTTGGGACAATGCCAAGAAGTATATCGAAGACGGCCATTACGGCGGCAAGGGATCGGAAGCCCACAAGGCTGCCGTGACCGGCGACACCGTCGGCGATCCCTACAAGGACACCGCCGGCCCGGCCGTGAACCCGATGATCAAGATCACCAACATCGTCGCGCTGCTGCTGCTCGCGGCGCTGGCGGGCGGTTCGGGCATCTGACCCGGCGCCCGTCCATCGGGTAACGAAAGGCCCCGCCCGGTCGTGCCGCGGCGGGGCTTTTCTTTGGTCCCAGAGGGCGCCACCTTCCCTTTCGCAAGCCGCGCCGCTAAGGCACCGCGACTTTTCGTTTAAGAGCAAAGAGGTTTCGTTTGGCCAAAGAAGAACTTCTCGAGATGCGTGGGAAAGTGCTCGAACTGCTTCCCAACGCAATGTTCCGTGTCGAGCTCGAGAACGGCCACGAGATCCTCGGCCACACGGCCGGCAAGATGCGCAAGAATCGCATCCGCGTCCTGACCGGCGACGAAGTGCTGGTCGAAATGACGCCCTACGACCTGACCAAGGGGCGCATTACCTATCGCTTCATGCCGGGCCGTGGGGGCCCACCGCCCCGCGCGTAACGCCGGATGCTGATCCTCGCTTCGGCCAGCCCGCGCCGGCTCGACCTGCTGGCGCGCATCGGCGTGACCCCGAACGAAGTGCTTCCAGCCGACATCGATGAAAGCGTGCGCAAGGCCGAATTGCCGCGCGAGCATGCGCTTCGGTTGGCGATCGAGAAAGCGCAGGCGGTTGCCGTGCAACGCCCCGACGCCTTCGTCCTTGCCGCCGACACGGTGGTCGCGGTCGGGCGGCGGATCCTGCCGAAGGTCGAGGACGAAGCGACTCTGCGCGCGTGCATGAAGCTGCTGTCCGGCCGTCGCCACCGCGTGATGACCGGAGTCGCGCTCGCCGCGCCCGGCCAGCCGCTGCGCAGCCGAGTGGTCGAAACAACCATCGCGATGAAGCGCCTGAGCGACGAGGAAATCGACTATTACGCCGCACACGGCGAATGGCGCGGCAAGGCCGGCGGCTATGCGCTGCAGGGCTATGGCGAAGTCTACGTCCGGCACATCGGCGGCAGCTATTCCAACGTCGTCGGCCTGCCGCTAGGCGAGACTCGCACCATGCTGAAGGCGGCCGGGTACGACCTTGCCTGACCGGCTGGTCGAGCGCGGCATCGGCGAAACGCGGTCGGTGCGGATCGCGGGCGGCGAAATCGTCGAAGCGCGGATCCTGGTCGACGGCGTCGTGCCGGCGTCGAGCATCGTCGAGGCGCGGCTGGCCCAAGCCGGCAAGCCGGCCATCGCCACCGCGAGCGGCGCCGAATATCTTCTGCCCGGCGGCGCGCCCGGGATAACCGAGGGCGCGGCCTGCCTGATCGAGGTGACCCGCGAGCAGATCGCCGGAAGCGAGCCGTGGAAGCGGCCGCTTGCCCGCCTTGCGCTGCGTGGGGCCGCGCCTGCCGTGGCCGGCCTGCCGGGCGAAGCGCTTGCTTTCCCGTCCCCGGTCGACCAGCTGGAGGCCGCTGGCTGGTCCGACCTGCTGGACGAAGCGCGCAGCGGCATCGTCCGCTTCCCCGGCGGCGAGCTGCGCGTCTCCCCGACCCCGGCAATGACCCTGATCGACGTCGACGGCCACTTGCCCGCTGCCGAGCTGGCGCTGAAGGCGGCGACGGCGGCGGCGCGAACGATTCTTCGTCACGGCATCGGCGGGTCGATCGGCATCGATTTCCCGACCGTCGCCGGCAAGGGGCCGCGCCAGGCCATTGCGGAAGCTTTCGACGCAGCGCTTCCGCAACCATTCGAGCGGACCACGGTCAACGGCTTCGGCTTCCTCCAGGTCGTCCGGCCGCGCCGGCATCCGTCGCTGTTCGAACTGGCGCAGGAGCGAGCGTCGTTCGAGGCCCGCGCCTTGCTCCGCCAAGCGGCGATGGGCGGCCCTGGAAGCAAGCGGCTGGTCGCCCACCCGGCGGTCGCCGCGCTGCTGGAGCGGAACCCCGCGTGGCTTGAGCAGCTCGCGCGCCAAATCGGCGGCACCGTCAGCTTGCGCGCCGAGCCATCGCTTGCCATCTCGGGGGCCTATGCCGAGCAAGCCTGACCGCAAGCGCTGCCCGATCTGCGACAAGCCGCCGTCCGACGAGCATGCGCCATTCTGTTCGCGCGGGTGCAAGGACCGCGACCTGCTGAAATGGCTTGGCGAAGGCTATCGCATCCCCGGCCCGCCGGTCCCGCCCGGCGGGGTGGACAGTGAGGAAGGCGAGGGCTAGGGAGCCGGTCGCCCGCGGGCCAATCGCCCCGCCGATGGTATGCCCAGGTAGCTCAGTTGGTAGAGCATGCGACTGAAAATCGCAGTGTCGGCGGTTCGATCCCGTCCCTGGGCACCATCGCCGCCCGGAGACATGCCGGGGGCATGTCGAGGACAGCGATCGGCGCGCTGTAGAGCGTCACAAACTTGCTATGTTGAACTTCTGCAGGGTGTCTGCGTCAATCTCTAGCAGCTCGACGCCTGCTGGTCGCAGGCTAGCTGCGCCCCGAGCGGCCCCGACAATTGCATTGAGGGTCCGATCAACCCTGTCGGACAGAGTAATGCCCCAAGCGCGCCGGAGAGGGCATTTCAGGAGCAGCGATAGAACCGCCTTCGAAGTCCGCCGAGTTCGGCTTCGATTGTTTTCTCGTCGACAAAGGGCAGCAGACCATCGTCATCCAGGGAGATCAGCTCCGGGTACATGCTGAGGAATTCGACGCCGGGGTGAGCGATCACCCGAAACCGCAATGTATTGCCTTCCCGCCTCCAAGTGCCGCGGCCATCACCCGCCTCGACGAACGTCCCGTCGGGGTGGAGGATCGCATACAGGTCGCCGCCGCAGGAAGTAGCCCAAACCTGCCCATCGCTCGGCGGACGGCTCGTGTCGGCGGAGCAGGCCGCGAATGCGAAACAAGCCGAGGCAAGCAGCACGTTTCGGAGAACCATGGCTTCAGTCTTCTAAATCTGAGCCGTGCAGCCAAGAGTGAAAACGCATGCCGGCGAGTCCAGCAAACTCAAGCATGTCGATAAGCATTGCTCCGACGGCGTTCCGCTCCATCGACTGCTCGCGGCGCAGAAAGAGCGTGTCACCCCACTGTACGGGCTCAAGTGACCAGCCGAGCGCAGCAACGAACGTGTCCACGATCTCAGGGGTCGCGTTCAGCCGCACCTCCACCAATTCAATATCGCCTGTAAGCTGATCAGGCTGGTACGAAAGCCAAAATATGGAGCTGCCGTCGCGAACCCCTTGCGATGGCTTGGTGCAGATCGCGCGTCACAGCGCGGTTCTACCCTCGCCAATATTGCGGGTAGGTCTTCTTCAACTTCGCCACCTTCGGCGCGTCGTGCGCGACGATGTAGGCGTGGCGCGGATTCTTGCGGGCGAAATCCTGGTGATAGGCCTCCGCGGGATAGAAGCGGCCGCCTTCGATCCGCGTCGCGACCGGTTGGCGAAACGCCTTCGCGGCGTTGAGCCGGCGGATGGATTCGGCCGCAAGCGCCCGCTGCTGCGGCGATTGCGGGAAGATTGCGGAGCGATAGCTTGGCCCGGTGTCCGGATATTGGCGGTTCACCTGCGTCGGATCGTGAGCGACGGTGAAATAGATTTTCAGGAGGTCGGCATAGCTCACCTGCTTCGGGTCGAAGCGGATGCGCACGGCCTCCGCATGGCCGGTGCGTTCCGTGCTGACCCTGTCGTAGGTCGCGTCGCCCGCCTCACCGCCGGCAAAGCCCGAAACGACGTCCTGCACGCCCTTCACATGTTCGAACACCGCTTCCATGCCCCAGAAGCAGCCGCCGGCGAGGACCGCGGTCTGCAATTGTTGCGGGGCAGCCGGGGCGGGCGCGGTGATCGCCAAGGCAGCGACGGCGAGCAGGGCTTTCATCTTCGTCTCCATCAGGCGGGCCGGAATTTCAGCGACAGCCCGTTCATGCAATAGCGCAGGCCGGTCGGCCGCGGCCCGTCATCGAACACGTGGCCGAGGTGCCCGCCGCAGCGGCGGCAAAGCACTTCGGTGCGGGCCATGCCGAGTGTTCGGTCCGAATGCGTGACCACCGCATTGCCGAGCGGCTGGAAGAAGCTCGGCCAGCCGGTCCCGCTTTCGAACTTGGTCGCCGAGGAAAACAGCGGCAGCCCGCAGCCGGCGCAAGTGAACGTCCCGCGCCGATGCTCCTTGTTGAGCGCGCTCGAATAGGGCCGCTCCGTCCCGGCCTCGCGCAGGATCGCATAGCGCTGGGGCCCGAGCAGCTTTTTCCATTCGCCAGTCGACCGCCTGACTTCGAAAGCGACCGCGGCCTCGGCGCGCTGTCGCGGCCATGCCAGCAGTGCGGCGCCGGCGACCAAACCGCCACCAATCAGTTCCCGCCGCCCAATGGCGCTTTTAGGATCGATCATTCGCCGACCCTAGCCCAGTCCACCTGAATGGGACCGATCTGAAGCGCCGGAGCTGCTTAGGGTTTTAGGAAGCGCTCGACCGCGTCAGAAAACGCCGCCGGCTGGTCCAGCATGATGAAGTGGCGTGTCCCTTCGATAGGAACGAACTTCACCGCCCGGACACCGGCATATTGGCCGCGGTAGAAGGCCGCCGTTTGCGCCGCGTCCTTCCCGGGAACGGTTGCAGGGTGAACGATGGTCAAAGGCGCCGAAATGGCCGTCAGCCGCGGACGCAGGTCGAGCAGCATCGCCTCCGCCATCGCTTGCGCGCTCACGGCGGGGTCGGCCTTGAGCACCCACTCCTTCACCAATGCCGCGCCGCTCGGGCTGAGGGCCAAGCTCTTTGCGGTGCTTTCCGCCGATGCCTCGCCGCTCACCCCTGCATAACCGGCCTGCATCCGGCCTTTCAGCATCGCGGCAAGCGGCCGTAGCGCCTCCGGCGTGGCGTTTTCATCGAACATCACGCCGGCGAACGGGAAGGCATCGACCACCATCACCTTCGCAACGTCGCCGGGCTGGCGCGCAGCCAGCAGCATCGCGGACAGACCGCCAAGCGAATGACCGATGACCGTGACCGACCGCAGCTTGTGGCGAAGCAGGTAGCGATGGAGGTCGTCGACGAGTCCATCGAGCACGCCGGGGCCGCTGTTCGCCCCTGGTCCGTCGCCGGCGAAGCCGTTGACCTGGACAAGCAGCACTTGGTGGTCGCGGGCTAGTTTGGGGGCGACGCCATCCCAAACCGCCCGGGGGGAGGACAGCCCCGGGATCAGGACGATCGGATCGCCGCGCCCAATGGCGACGACGGAGATATGGTCCAGCCGCTCTTCCCTCGTCGCCGCGACCGGCTTTTCCGCGGGCCGCGCCGACGCGGGTGTAATGACGCTGAAGGCGGACATAAGGGCGCACAGAGCCATTGGGTAAAAGCGCATGCGATTTCTCCTGAAAGTCATGGGAGGGTGTGCCTACGCCGTCAGCCCCGGCTGGGACTGACGAAGATTTGCTCGATCGGCTGCCCGAACAATTCTGCGATGCGGAAGGCGAGCGGCAGCGACGGGTCGTACTTGCCCGTCTCGATGGCGTTGACGCTCTGGCGCGAAACCTGGAGCAGGTCGGCAAGGTCCTGCTGGCTCCAGTCGCGTTCGGCGCGCAAGATCTTCAGCCGGTTGTTCACGGACAATTCCCCGACGTTCCGTCGGTCACGCGGTTGAAGATCGCGCCGACGCCAAGGCCGAGGAACCAGATGAAGGCGGCGCCGAAGCCGCCGGTCCCCGCCGGAACGAGGTCGAAGTTCTGGAGGAATTCCCAAACGGTCATCACGGTCAGGCAGAAGGCGGTCGCGATGAGCACCTGGCGGACGAACAAGGTGCGCAGATATTCGTCCGGCTCCTCGACCAGCAAGCGCATCACGGCCCAGAAAACGCCGATGATCGGAAAGGCCGGCGCGACCGCGAGCGGCCAGGCGAAGACACCGATGTCGGCGCCGCTGCGGAAGGTCCGCACCGCGACAAGCAACAAGGCCAGATAAGCGATCATCAGGACGCTCAACCGGACCAGGTAGCGCCGGACGGCGGGGCTTTTGTAACGCGCCATGTAAAGGTAGCTCCTCAATTAGACAAGCTCGCTTTACATCAATGCGTAGCGGTGTCAAGCGTCCTTGTCGTCGGTGGAGGGGTGCAAAAAGCTGAAGCGCGCGGCTACATGCGGCGCACATGACGAAGATGTTCAAGATTTCGCTTCCCGACGGATCGGTCAGGGAAATGCCCGAAGGGTCGACGCCCGCCGACGTTGCAGCGGCGATCGGCCCTGGCCTCGCCAAGGCCGCGCTTGCCGCCAAGATCGACGGGGAGCTGCGCGACATCACCCGTCCGTTCGAGGGCGACGCGCAACTGGCGCTGGTTACCGCGCGCGACGAGAAGGACGCGCTCGAGCTGTTTCGCCACGATTTCGCGCACATCCTTGCGGAAGCGGTGCAGAAGCTGTTCCCGGGCACGCAGATCACGTTCGGCCCGGCGACCGACGACGGATTCTATTACGACTTCGCGCCGGCCCCCGACCGCGGCCCGTTCACCGAGGAAGACCTGCCGGCGATCGAGGAGGAAATGCGGCGCATCATCGCCGCCGACGAGCCGCTTGTGCGCGAAGTCTGGCAGCGCGAGGACGTGCGTGCCCTGTTCGAAAAGCAGGGCGAGCAGTTCAAGGCCGAATGGGTGATGGAACTGCCCGAAGGCGAGCCGATCACCATGTACCGTTCGGG
This sequence comes from Sphingomonas sinipercae, assembly GCF_011302055.1. Taxonomy (NCBI): domain Bacteria; kingdom Pseudomonadati; phylum Pseudomonadota; class Alphaproteobacteria; order Sphingomonadales; family Sphingomonadaceae; genus Sphingomonas; species Sphingomonas sinipercae. The sequence goes on along the minus strand of NZ_CP049871.1, from coordinate 407,154 downwards.
CAGCAAGCAGGACAGCTGGCTCGACCTGTGCCGCGGCCCGCACCTCGCTTCGACCGGCAAGCTGGACCCGCAGGCGTTCAAGCTGACCCGGGTCAGCGGGGCCTATTGGCGCGGCGACCCCAAAAATCCGATGCTGAGCCGGATCTACGGCACGGCGTGGCTGAACAAGAAGCAGCTCGACGCTTACCTCGTCCGGCTGGAGGAAGCGGCCAAGCGCGACCACCGCAAGCTGGGGCAGGAGATGGACCTGTTCCACATGCAGGCGGAGGCGCACGGAAGCGTTTTCTGGCACGCCAACGGTTACCTCATCTGGCGCGAGCTCGAGGCGTATATGCGCCGCCGGATCGACGAAGCCGGATACCGCGAGATCAAGACCCCGCAGCTGATGGACGCGCGCCAGTGGGAAAAGAGCGGGCACTGGGGCAAGTATCGCGAGAACATGTTCGTCGTCCCCGACGAGATTCCGAACACGGAGGACGAAGGGCCGGTCCTGTCGGGTGACGCCGACCTGATGGCGCTCAAGCCGATGAACTGCCCGGCGCACGTCATCGTCTTCAACCAGGGCATCAAAAGCTATCGCGACCTGCCGCTGCGGCTGTACGAAAACGGCAGCTGCCACCGCAATGAGCCGCACGGCGCGCTCCACGGCCTGATGCGCGTCCGCCAGTTCACGCAGGACGACGCCCACATCTTCTGCCGCGAAGACCAGATCGTCGCCGAAGTGCAGGCCTTTTGCGCGCTTGCCGACCGGGTCTACAAGGACCTCGGCTTCGAAGGCTATGCGATCAAGCTGGCGCTTCGGCCCGACCAGCGCTTCGGCAGCGACGAGGATTGGGACAAGGCCGAAGGCGAGCTTCGCGACGCGGTCGTCGCCGCGGGGCTGGCGACTGAAGAGTATGGCTGGGAGGAATTGCCCGGCGAAGGCGCCTTCTACGCGCCGAAGCTGGAATGGCATTTGACCGACGCCATCGGCCGCACCTGGCAGGTCGGCACCATCCAGTCCGACCGCGTGCTGCCGCATCGGCTGGACGCCAGCTACATCGCGGAGGATGGGCAGAAGCATCTGCCGATCATGCTCCACCGGGCGATCTTCGGCTCGTACGAGCGGTTCATCGGCATCCTGATCGAGCATTATGCGGGCAAGTTCCCGCTGTGGCTGGCGCCGGTGCAAGTGGTGGTCGCGACGATCGTGTCCGATGCCGACGATTATGCGCTGCAGGTCGCGGCCCGGCTGGCGGCGCGCGGGATTCGAGTCGACACCGACCTTCGCAACGAGAAGATCAACTACAAGGTGCGCGAGCACAGCCTGGCCAAGGTCCCGCTGCTGCTGGTCGTCGGCAAGCGCGAGGCAGACGAGCAAACGGTCGCGCTTCGCCGGCTCGGTTCGGAAGAACGGCAGGTCGCGATGAGCCTGGACGAGGCCGTGTCGATGATCGCCGCCGATGCGGTTGCGCCGGACTTACGCTGACGCGCGTTCGCTACAGCCGATGCAAAAAACGTTCGGAACTTGGCGCCCGCCTTTTAAATTGGCCGGCAAACGCCTAATTCGCACGAGTCCTTGAACAACCGATTGGAGACACCGCTATACCACCCTATCCGCGCCGCCCGCAGGCCCCGCCGCAATTTACCGGCCCCCGCTTTAACGAATTCATCCAGAGCCAGAAGGTGCGGGTGATCGACGAAAACGGCGAAAACCTGGGTGTGATGTATACGCGTGAAGCGATCGAACAGGCTGCCGGAGTCGGCCTGGACCTGGTCGAAATCTCCCCGAACTCCGACCCGCCGGTCGCCAAATTCCTCGATATCGGCCGCTTCAAATACGAAGCGCAGAAAAAGGCCAACGAGCAGCGCAAGCGCCAGAAGACGCAGGAGATCAAGGAGATCAAGATGCGTCCGAACATCGACGACCATGACTATGATACCAAGATGAAGAAGGTCTTCGAGTTCCTGGACGAGGGCGACAAGGTCAAGGTCACCATGCGTTTCCGCGGTCGCGAAATGGCGCATGGCGAACTGGGCATGGCCGTGCTTCGCCGGGTGCAGGAACAGACCGCAGAAATGGCGAAGGTCGAAGCGCATCCGCGGATGGAAGGCCGCCAGATGTTGATGGTGCTGGCCCCCAAATAAAACGGAAAGTCGATTGCTATAAGCAACCGGTTTGTTGCAGTTTTGCTGCAACTTACACGATTGTGTGCAAGCCTAACCTCCGTTCTCTTTCCACGCCCTTCCGGGTCAATTAGCGTCGTCCCCTTGCAAGCGTCCTGCCGGTGGCCGGACGGTTCTTAAGGGGAGGACTTCATGCGTAAATCGGTGTGGCTGCTGTCTGCAGGACTCATGGCGCTTTCGACGCCGGCTTACGCGCAAGAAGCGCAGGAGGGCATCCAGCCCCAACCTGACAGCGCTCCGGAAACGACTTCGGCAAGCTCGCAGACCGGCAGCGGCGGCGAGCAGACGACCGGCCAGCAGGAAGCCACGAGCGGCGACATCGTCATTACCGCCAACCGGCGCAACGAAGCGCTGTCCGACGTTCCGATCGCGGTGAGCGCGGTCACGTCGGAATCGCTGGAGAATTCCGGCGCGAGCGACATTCGCGCGCTGACCCAGCTTTCCCCGTCGCTGCTGGTGTCCTCGACCTCGTCCGAAGGCGGCGCGGCCGTCGCCCGTATCCGCGGCGTCGGCACGGTCGGCGACAACCCCGGGCTCGAATCGTCGGTCGGCGTCTTCATCGACGGCGTTTACCGCTCGCGCACCGGCACCGGCCTGACGGAGCTTGGCGCGGTCGACCGGATCGAAGTGCTGCGCGGTCCGCAGGGTACCCTGTTCGGGCGCAACACATCCGCCGGCCTGATCTCCGTGATCACCGCCCGCCCGCGCTTCCATACCGAAGCGTACGGCCAGCTCGATATCGGCAACTTCGACCTTCGCCGTGTCGAACTGGGCGTTACCGGGCCGCTTAGCTCGACCGTCGCTGCCCGCCTCGACGGCGTCTACATGCAGCGCGACGGCTTCGTTCGCGATGTCATCTCCGGCCGCGACATCAATGACCGCGACCGCTGGCTCCTCCGCGGCCAGGTCCTGGTCCAGCCGAACGACGACGTTTCGTTCCGGCTGATCGCCGATTACGCCAAGCGCGACGAGGAATGTTGCGCCGCAGTGTATTTGCCGACGTTCGACGTGACCGCGGCGGGCCAGCAGCCGTCGAGCCTGGCGGCGGCGCTGACGGCGCGCGGCGCGATCATCAACGACGATCCGTTCGCCCGCCGCGTGTCCGTAACCCCGGGCCGCAGCTATCGCTCCGACGTTGTCGACGGCGGCCTTTCCGGCGAGCTCGTCTACGACTTCGGTGCCGCCGAGCTGACCTCGATCACCGCTTACCGTTACAACAAGTACACGCGCGGCCAGGATGCCGACTTCAATAACCTGGATATCCTGTACCGCGACGACGACGGCGGCGCCTTCAACCGCTTCAAGACCTTCAGCCAAGAACTTCGCCTGCAGGGCACTTCGGGCCCGCTCGACTGGCTGGTCGGCGGCTATTACGCGAACGAGAAGCTACGCGTCCGCGACAATCTGGCTTACGGCGAGGACTATCAGGAATTCGTCAACTGCCGAGTCGCAAGCACGCCGGGCGGCCCGCTTGCGACCTTCTACGATCCTAACTCGACGAACTGCCTGAACGCCACGACTCTGAACGCCGCGCAGGCGCAGCTCACGGCCGGCATCACCCAGCTGTCGACCGGCATCGCCCAGCTGACAGCCGCCATCAACCAGCTGCAGGCGATTCCGAACCGCACCCCGCAGCAGGAAGCGCAGCTGCAAGGCGCACTCGCACAGCGGGCCGGCCTGCAGGCGACGCTCGCCACGCTGATCCCGCAGGCGCAGCTCGTCGGCGCGATCAACTTCACGCCGGGCAACCCGGGCCTCGGCTCGGTCGCCAATGCGCTGGGCATTCCGGGCAACGGTGCGTTCGACGTGGCCAGCAACGACCTTTACGACCAGACCAGCAACAACCTGGCGCTGTTCACCCACAACATCTTCAGCATCACGCCGCAGCTCAAGCTGACCGTCGGCGCCCGCTACACGCGGGAGCGCAAGAAGCTGGACGCCACGCTGACCGGGGCCAATCCGTTCTGTACCGCTATCTCGCAGGTACCCGCCTTCGCCGACGTGCGGCCGCTGGTCTGCGTCATCCCCGACCTTCCGGGCGGCCAGTTGACGCAGAGCGATTCCAAGACGGAAAGCAAGGTCTCCGGCACCGTCGTCCTCAGCTACAAGCCGACCGACCAGTTGCTGACCTACGCCAGCTACTCGCGCGGCTACAAAGCGGGCGGCTACAACCTCGACCGCGCGTCGCTGCCGCGCTTCTCAAAGAACGGCTACGTCCTGCCGACCGCGACGCTCAACGACCTCCAGTTCGACCCGGAGATCAACGACGCCGTCGAGGTTGGCGCGAAGTATAACGGCCGCGGCTTCGACGTGAATGTCGCCGTGTTCCAACAGCTGTTCGACGACTTCCAGCTGAACCTGTTCAACGGCATCAGCTTCGAAGTGGAGACCGTAAACGGGTGCGACAACGACCTGGGTGGCGCGGACACCGACTACGACAGCGACACCGGCACATGCACCGGCAAGCTCAAGCATGGCGTCCGCAGCCGCGGCGTCGAACTTGAAGTCTTCGCCCGCCCAACGCGCGATCTCAGCCTCAACTTCGGCACCACTTACGTGAACAGCCGCTATTCGAAAAACCTCGTCGGTTCCGATGCGGAATCGGCGACTTCGCGCGAGCTGTTCCAGTTGCCGGGGCGGCGAATCTCGAACTCGGCGGCCTGGACGAGCACCGGCTCGATCACCTGGACCCCGCCGATCGGCGCCGGCGGCCTGGAAGGCCTCGTCTACCTCGATGCCCGTCATTCGACGACGTACAACACCGGTTCCGACCTCGACGTCGAAAAGACCCAGAAGGGCTACACGGTCTTCAACGGCCGCGTCGGCATCCACGGTCCGGACAACATGTGGGCCATCGAATTGTGGGGCCGCAACCTGTTCGACAAGAACTACATCCAGGTCGGCTTCGACGCGCCGTTGCAGGGGTCGGGCACGACCCGTGCGGTGGACAGCGGCTTCATCGCCCGCTCGACGCAGCTGTTCGGCGCGTTCCTAGCCGAACCGCGGACCTTCGGCATGACCCTGCGCACGAAGTTCTCGGGTCGCCGTTCGGCCGGCCCGGCCTACGTCGCTCCGCCGGAAGCGCCGGCGCCGGTGCCGCAGGCCCAGACCTGCCCGGACGGCACCGTCATCGCCGCCGATGCAATGTGCCCGGCAGCGCCGGTGCCGCCGGCACCGCCGGCCGGCGAGCGCGGCTAAACCGCTTCGCCAAGACAGTTGAGAAGGCCCCGCTTCGGCGGGGCCTTTTTTATGCCGCCGCGGCGGCGAGCAGCGCGACCCGAAGGTCGTCGATCTGCTTGGCGTTCAGCTTTCGGCCCTTGGTCGTCGTCAAGTAGAAGACGTCGACCGCCCGCTCCCCATAAGTGGCGATATGGGCCGAGTGGATCTGGTGCTCGCAATCGTGGATCGCGCGCGCCAGCCTGGCCAGCAAGCCGGGCCGGTCGAGCGCATTGATTTCGACCACCGTCGTCCGCGACGAGGCCTTTTCGGCGATGGCGACCGCGGGCGCGACGTGGAACGGCGTCGAATCCCCTCGGGACGGCCGCGGGATCGCCGGCGGCGCTTCGCTGGTCAGCGCTTTCTCCACCGCTTTCACCAACCGGCCGCGAAGCCGCTTGTCGGCATAAGCGCCGCCTTGCGAATCCTGCACTAGCAGATTGTCGAGCGCCATGCCGTCGCTCGTCGTGTGCACCCGCGCGTCGATGATGCTCGCGCCGGCTGCGGCCAGCCCGGCGGAGATGCGATAGAACAGGCCTTCGCGGTCCGGCGTGAAAACGCTGATCCGGGCGGCTGCGCGATCCGGTTCGTGCGCGGCCTCGACGCTGGGCCGCCGGTCGCCGATCCGTGCCTCCGCACTGGCTACCTGTCGCGCATTGGCGAGCTGCCCCTCGATCGGCTCGGCCAGCCAGTAGCTGTCGGGCAAACGGCGGAAGTACGCGCGCGCGACCTTCGGCTTCCAGTCCAGCGCCCGGGCCAGCCGCTCCTGCCGCTCGGTCACCACTTCGCTCCGGCCGCGCTCCTTGTGGCCAAGGCGAAGCTTCTCCTCGGCCGCGTCGAACAGGGTTCGAAGCAACAGCCGCTTCCAGTCGTTCCAGACGCCCGGCCCGACAGCGCGGATGTCGACGACCGTCAGCATCAGGAGCAGCCGCAGCCGTTCAGGGCTTTGCACCTTGGCGATGAAGTCCTCGACCGTCTTCGGGTCGGCAAGGTCGCGCTTGAACGCCGTCGCGCTCATCAGCAGATGATGCCGGACCAGCCAGGCCACCGTCTCCGTTTCCGCCGGATCGAGGCCGAGCCGCGGGCAGAGCTGAAGCGCCACCTGCTCGCCAAGCACGCTGTGGTCGCCCGCGCGTCCCTTGGCGATGTCATGGAGCAGCACCGCGACGTACAGCAACCGCCGCGACGCGATCTGCTTGAACAGGGCGGTCGTCAGCGGATGGTCCTTGGCAAGCTCGCCGCGCTCGATCGCGGCAAGCAGGCCGATCGCCCGGATCGCGTGCTCGTCGACGGTATAATGGTGATACATGTCGAACTGCATCTGCGCCACCACGCGGCCGAAGTCCGGCACGAAGCGGCCGAAGATCCCGGCCTCGTTCATCCAGCGCAGCACCATGTCCGGCGCGTTGACGCTGGTCAGCACTTCCAGGAAGTAAGCGTTGGCGCGCGGGTCGCGGCGCACCTTGTTCTTGATCAGCTTCGTGTCGCGCGTCGCCGCCCGCATCGCGGTCGGGTGGATTTCCAATTGCTCGCGGGCGGCCAGCGCGAACATTTCGATCAGGCGGACCGGATCGTCCTGGAAAAAGGTGTCGGACGGGATCGAAAGCCGGCCGCGGTCGAGCACGAAGCCATCGAGCCGCTTGGGCCGCCGGCGGATCGTCGGCAGCGCGAAGCGGAACCCGCTGCGCGCCATCTGCTCGTCGAGTTGCGCAAGGAAGACGCCGGTGAGGTCGCCGACTGTTTTCGCATTGAGGAAATAGAAGTGCATGAACCGCTCGACGGCGGATTTGCCCGGCCGGTTGGCGTAGCGCATCCGTTCGGCGATCGCCTTCTGGTACTGGAAGCCAAGCCGCTCCTCGGCGCGCCCGGCCTCCAGGTGCAAGTGACAGCGAACCGCCCACAGGAACCGCTCCGCGCGCTCGAACGAGGCGAATTCCTCGGCGCTGAGCAAGCCGACGCTGACCAGTTCGGCCGGGCTTTGCACATTGTGGATATACTTGCCGATCCAATAGAGCGTGTGCAGGTCGCGCAGCCCGCCCTTGCCGTCCTTGATATTGGGTTCGACGACGTAGCGGCTGTCGCCCATGCGCACGTGCCGTTCGTCTCGCTCGGCCAGCTTGGCGGCGACATATTCTGCGGCCGTCCCGCTCACCACCTTGCTTCGGAACAAGGCCGCCGCTTCCTCGAACACGGCCTCGTCGCCCCACAGCAGCCGCGCCTCCAGGAAGGCGGTGCGCACGGTCATGTCCGACTTGGCCAGCTCCAGCAGTTGCGGGATCGAACGCATCGAGTGCCCGACCTTGAGCTGCAGGTCCCACAGCAAATACAACACCGCCTCGACGATCTTCTCGACCGCCGCAGACGGCTTGGCGCGGGTCAGGAACATCAGGTCGACGTCGCTGAACGGCGCCATCTCCCCGCGGCCGGTCCCGCCAAGGCCGACGATCGCAAGCTCCAGTGCGCTGTCCCCGCTGACATGCTCATAGGCAAGGCGGACGATCTGGGAGTGAAGGTAGTAAGTGGCGCGGGCCGTGCTGCGGCCCCGGCCCGGATTGGCGAGCAACCGCCGTTCGATTTCCGCCCGTCCCTGCTTGAGCGCCGAACAGAGGATGTCGGCGGCTTGGGCCCGGTCGGCGCCGCGCAGCCGGTCGGCAATCGTTCGCGGGTCGACGATCGCGCGCCGGTTCTCGACGGGATCGAACGGCGCGTTCACTCGCCGCTCCGTTCCGTCCACAAGCGCTTGAGCCGGTAGAGCGCGTCCAGCGCCTCGCGCGGCGTCAACGCGTCGGGATCGAGCGCTTCGACGGCATCGGCCAGCGGATCGCAGGGCGCCTCATCGGCCGCGGCAGCGAACAAGGGCAGGTCGTCGAGCCCAGCGGCAATCCCTCCGGTGGCGTCGCGCCCGGCCTCCAGCTTGGCGAGGACCGCCTTCGCTCGCCCGACGACCGACGGCGGCAAGCCGGCGAGCTTGGCGACCGCGATCCCGTAGCTGCGGTCGGCCGCCCCGCCCGCAACCTCGTGCAGAAGCACCAGGTCGCCCTTCCACTCGCGCGCTCGGACATGGTGCAGCGACAGCGCATCCAAGCGCCCGGCCAGGCGGGTAAGCTCGTGATAATGGGTGGCGAACAAGGTCCGGCACTGGACCTGGTCGTGCATCGCTTCGACCACCGCCCAGGCGATGGCCAGCCCGTCGTAGGTCGAGGTGCCGCGCCCGATTTCGTCGAGGATGACGAGACTTCGCGAAGTCGCCTGCGCCAGGATCGCTGCCGTTTCGACCATCTCGACCATGAAGGTGGAGCGTCCGCGGGCGAGGTTGTCGGACGCCCCGACCCGGCTGAACAGCCTGTCGACGATCCCAACCTTGGCGCGCGCGGCGGGAACGAAGCAGCCGCTTTGCGCAAGCACCGCCACCAGCGCGGTCTGGCGAAGGAAGGTCGATTTGCCGCCCATGTTGGGGCCGGTGATCAGCCACAGCCGGTCGCCTGGCCCAAGCTCGACGTCGTTGGCGACGAAGCGCTCGCCGCCTTCCTTGAGCGCGGTTTCGACGACCGGATGGCGGCCGCCTTCGATCTCCAGGCACGGCTGGTCGGTCAGCGTCGGCCGCGCCCAGCCGCCTTCGGCCGCCCGCTCCGCGTTCGCGGCGGCTACATCGACGCGGGCAAGCGCGTCGGCGGTGGCGAGGATCGGCTGGCTGCGGGACAGGGCCAGGGCGGTCAGCTGTTCAAGGTGCCCGGCTTCCGCGGCGAGCGCATGCCCGCCCGCTTCGACCACGCGCGATGCTTCCTCGTGAAGCTCCGGCGCATTGAAGCGGACGACGCCGGCCAGCGTCTGCCGATGGGTGAAGCCGCTGTCGGGGTTCATCAGCCCGTCGGCGTGCCGGGACGCAACCTCGATATGATAGCCAAGGACCGCGTTGTGCCGGATCCTCAGCGACGAAACGCCCGTCGCTTCGCGGTAGCGCGCCTCGAGCGCGGCAATCGCGCGGCGCCCGTCCGACGACGCCGATCGCAAGGCGTCCAGCGCGGCATCGAAGCCTTCGGCGATATAGCCGCCCTTGGCGGAATCGAGCGGCGGCGACGCCACCAGCGCGAGCGCCAATCGGTCGGTCAGCGCCGCATGACCCCGCAGCTGCGGCAGCAATTGGCCAAGCAGCGGCGGCAGGTTGGGCTCGCCGCTGAGTTCGGCTTCCAGGGAGGCGGCGGCGATCAGCCCGTCGCGCAGTTGGGCAAGGTCGCGCGGGCCGCCGCGCCCGGCGGTCAGCCGCGCCAGTGCCCGGGCGAGGTCGGGAAGCGCCCTCAGCGCGCTGCGAGTCCGCTCCCGCCGCAGCTGGTCTTCGTGGAACCAGCTGACCAGCGCCAGCCGCGCCTCGATCTCCCGCCGCTCCGTCAATGGCGCGGCCAGGTCCGCGCATAGCAATCGCCGTCCGGCGGCACTGACGCAGCGGTCGATTTCGCCAAGCAGGCTCCCGGCGACGCCGCCGCTGGCCGAGCGCGTCAGTTCAAGGCTTTCGCGGCTTGCCGAGTCGACCTGCATGAAGGCCGAGCGCGCGACCCGTCTGGGCACGTCCAGCAGCACGCCGGCGCCTTTCTGGGTCGCGTCGAGATAGGCGAGGAGGCCCCCCGCCGCCGCCAGCTCGGCCCGCGACGGCGCGCCGATTCCATCCAGCGTCGCAAGGCAGAACCGCGCCTTCAGCGCCCGCTCCCCCGCCCCGCTTTCGAACCCGCCCTGGCCGGGACGCGTAGCGATTCCCGGCACCTTGCCGTCGGCCACGGTTTCCGCCGGTGACAGCCGGGCCAGTTCCGACGACAATTCCCCGGTTCCGCACGCAATCAGCTCGAACCGACCCGTCGAAATATCGGCGGCGGCAATCGCCCACTCCTCGCCCGCCCGGCCGATCGCCGCCAGGCAATTGGCAGCGCCCGATTCCAGCAGCGTTTCTTCGGTCAGCGTGCCCGGGGTCACCAGCCGGACGATCGCCCGGTCGACCAGCGCCTTCGACCCGCGCGCCTTGCGCGCCTCGGCCGGGCTTTCGGTCTGCTCGGCGATGGCGACGCGAAAGCCGCCCTTGATCAGCCGCGCCAGATAGCCTTCCGCCGAATGCACCGGCACGCCGCACATCGGGATCGGCTCGCCTTCCGATTCCCCGCGCTTGGTCAGCGCGATGTCGAGGCAGGCCGCCGCCTGCCGGGCGTCGTCGAAGAAGAGTTCGAAGAAATCGCCCATGCGATAAAACAGCAGGGCGTCGCCCGCCTCGGCCTTGAGCCGATGGTATTGCGCCATCATTGGAGTCGGGGCGTCGGCTCGGGCCATGGCGTCTTGGTAGCCGCTCGGGGTGACTCTTCCCACACCCTTTGGCTAAAGCCGCCGCAAGGGAGCGAGCATGTCCGAAAGCAACGTTAAATTCTCCGAGGCCGAAGCGCTCGATTTCCACTCGCGCGGACGGCCCGGCAAGATCGAGATCATCGCCTCCAAGCCGATGGCGACGCAGCGCGACCTCAGCCTTGCCTACTCGCCGGGGGTGGCGGTTCCGGTACGCGCCATCGCCGCGGATCCGGCGCGGGCCTACGACCTCACCGCCAAGGGCAACCTCGTCGCCGTCATCTCCAACGGCACCGCAATCCTTGGCCTCGGCAACCTCGGCGCGCTCGCCTCGAAGCCGGTGATGGAAGGCAAGGCGGTGCTGTTCAAGCGCTTCGCCGACGTCGATTCGATCGACATCGAAGTGGCGACGGAAGACTGCCAGAAGTTCATCGAGGCGGTGGCCCTGCTGGAGCCGAGCTTCGGCGGCATCAACCTTGAAGACATTGCCGCGCCCGACTGTTTCGAAATCGAGCAGACTCTGCGCGAGCGGATGAACATCCCGGTCTTCCACGACGACCAGCACGGCACCGCGATCATCACCGCCGCAGGCCTGATCAACGCCTGCTTCCTGACCGGCCGCGAGCTGAAGGACATTAAGGTCGTGGTCAACGGCGCCGGCGCCGCGGCCATCGCCTGCACCGAGCTGATCAAGGCGATGGGCGTGCGCGGCGACCAGGTGACGATGTGCGACCGCAAGGGCGTCATCCACAAGGGCCGCACGGACCTCGACCAGTGGAAGTCGGCGCACGCGATCGACACCGACGCCCGCGACCTGGCCGATGCCTGCGTCGGCGCCGACGTCTTCCTTGGCCTGTCCGCCGCCGGCGCGCTGACCCCCGACATGGTCAAGACGATGGGCAAGGAACCGATCATCTTCGCCATGGCCAACCCGGACCCGGAAATCTGGCCGCCCGATGCGACCGCAGTCCGGCCCGATGCGATCATCGCCACTGGCCGCTCGGACTTCCCCAACCAGGTCAATAACGTCCTGGGCTTCCCGTTCATCTTCCGCGGCGCGCTCGACGTGCGCGCCACCGCGATTAACGACGAAATGAAGATCGCCGCCGCGACGGCGCTTGCCGATCTTGCCCGTGAAGCCGTCCCCGAAGAAGTTGCCGCCGCTTACGGCGGGCGCAGCCAGAGCTTCGGCCGCGACTACATCATCCCCGCGCCGTTCGATCCGCGGCTGATGGAAGTCGTCGCCTCGGCCGTCGCGCAGGCGGCGATCGACAGCGGCGTTGCCCAGAAGCCGATCGAAAACATGGCCAAGTACCGGCACGAACTTCGGGCCCGGCTCAACCCAACCGTGGCCGTGCTCAGCCTTGCCTACGAAGCCGCCAAGGCCAATCCGAAGCGGGTGCTCTTCGCGGAAGGCGAGGAGCCGAACGTGCTTCGCGCCGCAATCGCCTTCAAGGAGGCGGGTTACGGGACGCCCGTCCTGGTCGGCCGCGAAAACGTCCACGACCTGCTGCGCGAACTCGGTGTCGACCGGCCGGAAGAATATGAAGTGCTCAACAGCCGCAACTCACCGTTGGTCGGCCGCGCCGTCGATCACATCTACCAGCGCTGCCAGCGCCAGGGGCTGCTTCGCCGCGAAGTCGAGCGGATGGTCAACCAGGACCGCAACTTCTTCGCCGCTGCGATGCTTTCGCTGGGCGAGGCCGACGCGATGATCACCGGCACGACGCGCCCGTTCAGCCAGTCGCTCAAGCAAGTGCGGATGATCATCGACGACGAAAAGGATTCCACGCCGTTCGGCGTCAACATGGTCGTCTCGCGCAACCGAACGGTGCTGATCGCCGATACCGCGGTCACGGAACGGCCGACCGCGCAGCAGCTTGCCGCGATCGCCATGCGCTCGGCCGGCTTTGCCCGCCGGATGGGCCTCGACCCGCGCATCGCCTTCATCTCCTACACCACCTTCGGCAACCCGCCGGGGATGCACATCGAGGAGCTTCGCGGCGCCGTGAAGCTGCTCGACAGCATGCATCTCGACTTCGAATATGAAGGCGAAATGGGGCCGGACGTCGCGCTCAACTTTGAAATGCAGCGCCAATATTATCCGTTCAGCCGCTTGAGCGGCCCGGCCAACGTGCTGGTGATGCCGGGCCTGCAATCGGCGAACCTGTCGTCGAAGTTGCTGCGCGCGCTGGGCGGTGAAAGCGTACTTGGACCGTTCATCCTCGGGCTCGAGCTCCCGGTGCAGATCGCGCCGATGACGGCAAGCGCCTCCGACCTCGTCACGCTCGCCGTCCTTGCGGCCGGAAGCACGCGCGAGCGCGCCGGCCGCGCGGCTAAATCCGCTCGACCGAGCTGATCGGGTCGGCGTCGCGCAAGGCGGCGATGATCGTGTGCAGGTGCGCCAGGTCGTGCACTTCGATGTCGATGTGAAAGGTCTGGAAGCTGCCGTCGCGGTGGACCAGGCGCAGGTTGACGATGTTGGCGTGCTTGCCGCCCAGGATACCCGACATGATGCCCAGCGCACCCGGCACGTCCTGCAGGATCACGCAGATCCGCGCCGCGCCGCCGTCCGAACCTTCGCCCCACGCAAGGTCGAGCCAATCGGCATCGATCCCGCTGGCAAGCGTGTCGCAGCCGATGACGTGGACCTCGATCTCCTCATCCTCCCGGCGAAGGCCGACGATGCGATCGCCCGGGATCGGGTGGCAACAACTGGCGAGGTGATAAGCGACGCCGGCGGTAAGGCCCTTGATCGATATCGCCGTCTGTTGCGGCAGCGGGCGCTGGGCGACGTCGCCGCCGGCTGAGCCAGGCATCAGCGCTTCCATCACTTCGTCATCGCTGACCCGCTTGCGCGCGACCGCAATCATCAGCGCTTCGGCATCTTCCATCTTCAGCTTCTTGAGCGCGCGCTTGAGCGCATCGGGGCCAAGCTCCGCCGGAAGCCGCTGCACGATCTCGTCGTAGATCTTGCGCCCAAGCTCGACGGTCTCGTCGCGCTCCTTGTGGCGAACGAAGCGGCGCACGCCAGCCCGCGCCTTGCCCGTCGCGACGAAGCGCAGCCAGGACGGCTGCGGATGCTGCGCCTCCGACGCCAGGATTTCGACCTGGTCGCCGTTCTCCAAAATGGTGCGCAACGGCACGACGCGCCCGTTGACCTTCGCGCCCACCGTGCGGTCGCCAAGGTCGGTGTGCACTGCATAAGCGAAGTCGACCGGCGTCGCGCCCTTGGGCAACTGGATCAGCTCGCCCTTCGGGGTGAAGGCGAAGATCCGGTCCTGGTACATCGCCATCCGGGTGTGCTCGAGCAGCTCTTCGGGGCTTGCCGCATGTTCCAGGATTTCGACCAGCTCGTCGATCCACGGCACTTTCAGGTCGGCCTTCGGCTTGCCTTCCTTATAGGCCCAGTGGGCGGCGAGCCCGCGCTCCGCCTGCTCGTGCATCGCCCGGGTCCGGATCTGGATTTCGATCCGCATCTTGGAATCGTGGATCACCGAGGTGTGCAGGCTCTGGTAGCCGTTGCGCTTCGGGGTCGAGACGTAATCCTTGAAGCGACCCGGCACCATCGGCCAGCGCTGGTGGATCAGCCCCAGCGCGCGATAACATTCGGTGGGGCCGTCCTCGACGATCACTCGGAACGCCATCACGTCCGACAATTGCTCGAAGCTGATGTGCCGCTCGGCCATCTTCTTCCAGATCGAATAGGGATGCTTCTCGCGGCCGGTGACGTCCGCTTCCAGGCCGTTGTCGGCAAGGTGGAGCTGCAGTCCAAGGCCGATGCGGTTGACCAGGTCGCCGCCCTGGTCGTGCAATTGCTTCAGGCGCCGGATGATGGAGGCATAGGCATCGGGTTCCAGCTGCTGGAACGCGAGCGTCTGCATCTCGGTCATCATTTCGTACATGCCGATCCGCTCGGCCAGCGGCGCGTAAATCTCCATCGTCTCGCGCGCGATCCGACGGCGCTTCTCCTCCGCCGGCACATGATACAGCGTGCGCATGTTGTGCAGCCGGTCGGCAAGCTTGACCAGCAGCACGCGGATGTCGTCGCTCAGCGCGAGCAGGAACTTGCGCAAATTCTCGGCTGCGCGCTCGTTCTCCGACTGGGCTTCGATCTTGCTCAGCTTGGTGACCCCGTCGACCAGCCGGGCCACGTTCTTCCCGAACAGCTTCTGGATCTGTTCCGGGGTCGCCAGCGTATCCTCGATGGTGTCGTGGAGGATCGCCGTGGCGATCGTCTGGTCGTCCATCTTCAGGTCGGTGAGGATCCCGGCGACTTCGATCGGGTGGCTGAAATACGGGTCGCCCGACGCTCGTTTCTGGCTGCCATGCGCCTGCATCGAGAAAACGTAGGCGCGGTTGATCAGTCCTTCGTCAGCATCGGGATCGTAGGCCCGGACCTTCTCGATCAATTCATATTGGCGCAGCACGGTCCTTAGATGGAGCCCAGCCCCCTCCATGCGCAAGGGTGAAAGGAACCGCGCGGGGAGTGGAGTGCGCGGCCCCCTTCGCCAGCGGCGATTAACTTCTGGATGAGACAGCCGCGTTACATGTCGAAAAACTGTTCATCGCCAGGCTTCTGTGCTTTGCTGGTGAGCGAGAGGGAGACGAGGACGGTGGCTGCATCCAGCGCTGGCACGGATATTGCGGCATTCCGCGAGGCGGCGCTGAGCTGCCCGATCCCGATGGCGGTGGAGCTCATCGGCGAGAAATGGGCCTTCCTCATCCTTCGCGGCGCCTTCAACGGGCTCGAGCATTTCGAACAGTTCCAGGCCGGCCTGGGGATCGCGCGCAACATCCTTTCGGACCGCCTGGGCAAGCTGGTCGCGGGCGGAATCATGGAACGCACGCCCGACCCGTCCGACAAGCGCAAGGTCATCTATGCGTTGACGGAAAAGGGCGAGGACCTGCTGCCGGCCGTGCTGGCGATGCGGCAGTGGGGCGAGCGATGGGCCTGCGGCGGCGAAGCGTCCGTGGTCCTTGCCGACAATGTCAGTGGCCAGCCGATTCGGCCGATCTGCGTGCAGGCACAGGATGGCCGGCAATTGGCGCGCGGCGACCTGATGTGGATCAGCCGCGAAGAATTCCTGAAGCGCGACCGCGCGGCCTAGGCCGCGGCTTTCGACAGTGAAGAGCTCGGCCGTCCGGCGGACAGCCTGGGCTCGTCACTCGTATTCGTTGCCGCTCGGGCTCGGGCGCGGCGGGGCGGCGGCGGTCAGGCGCAGCGCTTCGGCCGAATCGCTGAGCGAAGCCAGCTCATCCGTCTCGTCTTCCTCGTCGATCCGCACCTTTTGCAGGTTGGTGACGATCGCTTCTTCCAGGTCGCGCGGCTTGAGCGTGACTTCGGCGATTTCGCGCAGCGCAACGACCGGATTTTTATCGCGGTCGCGGTCGATCGTAAGATCGGCGCCGCCGGAGATCTGCCGGGCGCGCTGGGCGGCCATCAACACCAGGTCGAAGCGGTTGGGGATCTTGTCGACGCAATCTTCGACTGTAACGCGCGCCATCGTTGGTCTCGCAAAATAAGAAGTCGGGCAATGCCGGGAAGGCGTGCGATTTAGGGTCGAAGGCCCGCAAAGTCAACGAAATCGCCGCCGAACGCGCTTGCACGCGGCTACCGCGACCCTAACAGTGGCGGCAGATGAACGGCCCCCGTCCAAAGCAGCGGCATGCGATCCAGGCGAAGGTGGCGGGCACGCAGCTGACCCTGCTGGAAAGCGGTGTGGAGCGGCTGGACACGATCCTTCGGCTGATTGGGCAAAGCAAGCGAAGCATCCGCTTGCTCTTCTACATGTTCAACAGCGACGAAGCCGGGACCCGGATCCGCGACGCGCTGGTCGAAGCCGCCGGCCGCGGAGTCGAAGTCCGCGTGTTGCTCGACGGCTTCGGGTCGGGGGACATCGCGCCGGACTTCTTCAGCGGGCTGGAGCAAGCCGGCGGCGACCATTGCATCTTCCATCCGCGCTACGGCCGCCGCTACCTGATGCGCAATCATCAGAAGCTGGCCGTGTTCGACGACCAGCTGGCGCTGATCGGCGGGGCGAACCTGCACGAAAGCTATTTGAGCGACGAGGGCGAAACCTGCTGGCGCGACCTGTGGTTGCTGCTGGAGGGGGAGGCGGTGCCGCCGGCGGCTGCATATTTCGACGACCTTTACCACTGGACGATCACCAAGGGGTCGAAGGTCAAGCAATTGCGCCGCCTGGTATGCGATCACAGCCAGGCCGAAGGCGCCCTGCAGTGGAAGTTCACCTCCCCGCTGAGCCGGCGCAACCCGTGGGTCTACGCCATCGTGTCCGACGTCAACGAAGCGTGCCGGCTGGATGTGATCGCGGCTTACTTTTCGCCGTCGGGATCGATGCTTCGGCGGATGCGCAGAGTGATGCAGCGCGGCCAGGTGCGGGTCATCACTGCGTCCAAGTCGGACAACCGCGCAACGATCGCGGCGGCGCGCTCGACCTATCGGCGGCTGCTCCGGCGCGGCGTCGAAATGTACGAATATTTGCCGGCGCGTCTCCACACCAAGCTGATCGTCGTCGACGACGTCGTCCATCTTGGCTCGGCCAACTTCGATTTCCGCAGTTTCTACATCAACCTGGAAATCATGCTGCGGATCGAGGACGCGGGCTTCGCCAAGCAGATGCGCGGCTATTTTGAGCGGGAGAAAGCCGACAGCCAGCAGATTACGCCCCAGCTCCACCGCGAACGCTCGACGCTCTGGCGCCGGATCAAGTGGACGGTTTCACACTGGCTGGTGACGTCGATGGACTACACCGTCACCCGGCGGCTGAACTTCCGGGTCGATTGAAAATCAGAGCTCGCGCCAAGCCCAGTACAGCTTGGCCGGCGGGACGTTGATCCATTCAAACCCCTTGTCGACGCGATCAAACCAGGGGGTGATGAAATCGAGCACCTTGGCGCTGAATTGATAAACCAGGAACGCGCCGCCCGGGCGGATGACCCTGGCCGTCGCTTCCCCGATCGCATCGCCGACGCCTGGCGGAAGCGTCGAGAAGGGCAGGCCGGAGAGCACGTAATCGGCATGGTCGAAGCCGTGGTCGCGGACAATCTGTTCGACATCGGCGGCCGAGCCGGTGACCGCGATCAGGCGATCGTCGGGGATCGACTGGCGCAGGAAGCGGATGAATTCCGGATTGGTGTCGATCGCGATCAGGGTCGCATCCGCCGGCAGATTGTCCAGGATCGGGCGCGTGAAGGTGCCCACCCCCGGCCCATATTCGACGAACAGCTTGGTGCTTTTCCAAGACACCGGCCCGAGCATCTTGTCGATCAGGATCCGGCTCGACGGGATGATCGAACCGACCATCACCGGATGCTTCAGGAAGCCGCGCAGGAACTGCCACCGCGGATTCGGCGCCCGGCGCGCCGAGCGCTTGGCAAGGCGGCGCGATCCTTTGAGAGTTCTCGCGGTGGTTGGCAATTTGGGCTCCGTGGAGGCTTCGGCGGGCTGCGTTGGCAAATGCGCCGCGGCTTGGCAAGGTTCCTCGTCTCGACGCGGTTCCGCTTCAAGCGAGGCGTCGCTAAGGCGAAGTGGTGGCAGCCATCGGTGAACGCAAGGCCGTCGGCGCGACAGCGCTGAGCAAGCCCCATTTCTTCCTGCTCTATGCGGCGATGCTGGTCGCCGCCGCCGGCAATACCGCGCTCCAGTCGGTGATGCCGGCAATCGGGCGGGAAATCGGCATCGCCGATTTCTGGGTGGCCATCGCTTACACCTGGTCGGCGATCCTGTGGGTGCTGCTGGCGCCTTACTGGGCCGAAAAGAGCGACCGCCACGGCCGCAAGGCGCTCACCCTGGTCGGGGTGTCGGGGTTCATCGTCTCGACGCTGCTGTGCGGGGTCATCCTCGATATCGGGCTTCGCGGGTTGCTTGGCGGGGCGGCGACCTTCGCGGTGTTCGCGCTGTTCCGCGCCATTTACGGCACGTTCGGCTGCGCGACTCCGTCGGCAACGCAGGCCTATCTGGCGTCGAAGACTCGGCGCAGCGGGCGAGTCGCCGCCCTTTCCGCGCTGTCGTCGTCGTTCGGCCTTGGCACCATCATCGGCCCGGCCAGCGCGCCGCTGTTCGTGTTCGAACCGTTCGGCCTGTCCGGCCCGCTGTTCGCCTTCGCCGCCATCGGCGCGGTCGTCTTCGTCGCGGTGCTGCTGTGGCTGCCCAACGACAAGGGCGAGCGCCGGCTCGGGCGCGGCGCGGCGATGAGCTATCCCTCGCAAGCGTCCACCGCCACCGGCGCCAGCGTCATTGCCGCCACCTCGGGACGCCGCCTCGCCCGCCTGAAGTGGAACGATCCGCGCATCCGCGGCTGGATCGCTGCCGGGATCGCCGCCGGCCACGCGCAGGCGGCGACCCTCACCTGCCTCGGCTTCTTCGTCATCGACCGGCTGGCCCTCAGCCCCAACGGCGCCGAATCGTCCATCGCCATCGTCATGATGGCCGGTGCCTGCGCGACCCTGGCGGCGCAGTGGGGCGTCATCCCGCGGCTCGGCGCGGGGCCGCGCGGGCTGATGATCTGGGGTTCGCTGGTGGCCGCCGCCGGGCTTGGCGGGATCACGCTTGCGAACGAGCTTTACGGGATCACCGTCGGCTTCGCGGTCGCCTCGTTCGGCTTCGGCATGACCCGCCCCGGCTTCACCGGCGGCGCGTCGCTGGCGGTGCCGCTGGCCGAGCAGGGGAGCGTCGCCGGGGTCATTACCTCGGCCAACGGGATCAGCTTCATCGCCGCGCCCGCGCTCGGAATGGCCCTTTACGGGATCAACCCGAACCTGCCGTTCGAAGTGTCAGCCCTGATCCTTGTCGTCCTGGCTTGGGGCAGCCGCCGGCTCGGCCGGAGCTGACGCGTCCTTGCCGCCCGCGCGCGAGCGGAGCATCCCTGGCAGGACGAAGCCGATGCCGCCCATCGGTCGCACCGCATCGCTTTTGAGCGTCTGCTGGATGCTTTCATATTCGCGCAGCATCTGTTCGGTGACCGATGCCCGCGTATCGGCGAGCGCGGCCTCGAAATCGGCCTTGGTGACGGTCCCGGAATCGAGCCCGCGGCGGAGCGCCGACAAGCCAGCCCGGCGCACCAAATCCTCAAGGTCCGCTCCGGTGAACCGGTCCGTGCGCCGCGCGAAGTCCTCCAGGTCGACGTCGTCGGCCAGCGGCATCGCCTTGGCATGGATGGCCAGGATCCGACGGCGCCCGGCGGTGTCGGGCGGGCCGACGTAGATCAGCTCGTCGAAGCGTCCGGGCCGAAGCAGCGCCGGGTCGATCAGCCCGGGCCGGTTGGTCGCACCGATCACGACGACGCTGTTGAGTTCCTCCAGCCCGTCCATCTCGGCAAGGATGGTGTTGACCACCCGCTCGGTCACTTGCGGCTCGCCAAGCCCGCCGCCGCGCGCCGGCACCAGGCTGTCGATCTCGTCGATGAAGATGACCGTCGGCGCGACCTGCCGGGCGCGGGCGAAGAGGCGCGCGATCTGCTGTTCGCTTTCGCCATACCATTTGGACAGCAGATCGGACGATTTGGTGGCGATAAAGTTGGCATTGCTCTCCCGCGCCGCCGCCTTCGCAAGCAAGGTCTTGCCGGTGCCCGGTGGGCCGTACAGCAGGAAGCCCTTCGCCGGCCGGATCCCGATCCGCTTGAACGCCTCGGGGTGCTTGAGCGGAAGCTCGATCCCTTCGCGCAATTTCTCCTGCGCGTTGTCGAGCCCGCCGATATCGTCCCAGCCGATCGACGGCGCTTCGACCATCACTTCACGCATCGCCGACGGCTGCACGCGCTTGATGGCGTTTTCGATGTCGCGCTGCTCGACCGACAGCGCGTCGAGAACCTCGGTCGGGATCGTGTCTTCCTGCGGGTTGATCCGCGGCATGATCCGCCGGACCGCTTCCATCGCAGCTTCGCGCATCAACGCCGCAAGGTCGGCGCCGACGAAGCCGTAGGTGCGCTTGGCCAGCGCGCCGATATCGACGTCCGCCGCCAGCGGCATGCCGCGCGTATGGATTTGCAGGATTTCGCGCCGCCCCTGTTCGTCGGGGACTCCGACGACGATCTCGCGGTCGAAGCGGCCGGGGCGGCGAAGCGCCTCGTCGATGGCTTCGGGACGATTGGTGGCGGCGATCACGACCAGATTCTGGCGCGGCTCGATCCCGTCCATCAGGCTCAACAGCTGAGCGACCAGGCGCTTCTCCGCCTCGCCTTGCACCTGCCCGCGCTTGGGCGCGATCGAATCGATTTCGTCGATGAAAACGATCGACGGGGCCGCGGCGGCCGCCTGCTCGAACAGTTCGCGCAGCTTGCGCTCGCTCTCGCCATAAGCGGAGCCCATGATTTCCGGGCCCGCGATGTGGAAGAATTGGGCGCTGCTTTCATTCGCGACCGCCCGCGCTAGCCGGGTCTTGCCGGTGCCGGGCGGCCCGTGCAGCAGCACGCCCTTGGGCGGGTCGATGCCAAGCCGCTGGAACAGTTCGGGGTGGCGCAGCGGAAGTTCCACCATTTCGCGCAGCGAATCGATGGTATCGCGCATGCCGCCAAGGTCGTCGTAGGTGACGTCGGCGCGGCGCTCGCCGGGCTTGCCACCAAGATATTCGGGCAGCAGCTCGACCTTCGTCGACTCGTCGATGTGGACCACGCCCTTCGGCGTCGCAGTCACCACCACCATCCGCACTTCCTGCATGGCGAAGGCGGGCGCGTTGAGCAGCTGCCGAACCGCGTCGGGCATGTCGGCGTTGACCCGCTGGTGACCGGCGGTGGCGACGACGTCACCTTCGCACAGCGGCCGCCCGGCGAAGGTGCGCTGAAGCGCTTCCGACGAGCCTTGCAGCCGGACGTTGTCCTGGGCCGGGGCGAACACGACCCGAGTCGCCGCCTTCGACTTCACTTTTCGGATTTCGACGAAGTCGCCCGAACCGATGCCGGCATTGGCGCGCTGCAGGCCGTCGAGGCGAACGATCTCCAGCCCCTCGTCCTCGCCATACGGGCGGATCGCGCGGGCGGCGGTCGAACGCTGGCCGACGATCTCGATCGTGTCCCCTTCGGCCAGGCCTAGCTCGGTCATCAGCTTTTCGGGCAGGCGGGCGATGCCGCGGCCGCTGTCGCCCGGCGGCAGGTTCGCAACCTGGACGCGGCGGCCCTTGGTCCGGTCGAGGGTGTCAGTGTCGGCCATCATGCCTCCCAATAAGCTCCACACCCCCTAACGGGCGCGCGTGCGGACGGTTCAATGCCGGTGCCTTCAGAACTTGATCGCTCCGGCGATCTTGCGGACGATTCCGCGCGGGATAAAG
This sequence comes from Sphingomonas sinipercae, assembly GCF_011302055.1. Classification (NCBI taxonomy): domain Bacteria; kingdom Pseudomonadati; phylum Pseudomonadota; class Alphaproteobacteria; order Sphingomonadales; family Sphingomonadaceae; genus Sphingomonas; species Sphingomonas sinipercae. The sequence continues at coordinate 385,169 of NZ_CP049871.1, read as the reverse complement.
CGCGGCGACGCAGCGCCGATCTTGTTGATCGTCCCGGGCACCACGACCGCCTTGTTGTCGTCCAGCCCGGCCAGCCCGGCGCTGACCACTGGGCCGGCGTCCATCGCCACCCGGTCGAACGCCCCATTGTCCGGGAAGCCCGCGACCGCGCCGAATTCGGTCCGCGTCGGCCCGGGACACAGCGCCGTCACGCGAACGTGGTGGGGCTTCAATTCCTCGTGCAGCGCTTCGGTGAACGACAGCACATAGGCCTTGGTCGCGAAATAGACCGCGATGTTCGGCCCCGGCTGGAAGGCTGCGGTGGAAGCGACGTTGAGGATGCCGCCGCCCCGCCGCGCGATCATGCCCGGCGCCACTGCCCGGCACAGGTCGGTGAGCGTCCCGATGTTAAGGTCGATCATCTCCCGCTGACGCGCTGAATCCAGCTCCGCGAACTTGCCGCGAAGGCCGAAGCCGGCGTTGTTGACCAGCACATGGACCTCTTCGCCGGCCGCTTCGATGTCCGCCACCAGCCGCGCCGTCGATCCGGCTCGCGCCAGGTCGATGGCGACCGCGCGGGCGTTCCCAATCTCGCGGGCAAGCGCTTCAAGCCTGTCCTTGCGCCGGGCGGCGAGCACCAGCCGGTGGCCGCGCCGCGCCAGCTGCCGGGCGAACTCGACGCCCAGCCCGGCAGACGCGCCGGTAATCAGCGCGACCGGCTGAGTCATTTCAGCCGACCGTCGCCTTGACGATCGTGCCCGGGTTCGCCGGCGGCTCGCCCTTGGGCAAGGCGTCGACATGCTCCATCCCGCTCTCGACCTGGCCCCAGACAGTATATTGCTTGTCGAGGAAGCGCGCGTCGTCGAAGCAGATGAAGAACTGGCTGTTGGCGCTGTTCGGATCGCTCGTGCGCGCCATCGAACAGGTACCGCGAACGTGCGGCTCGGCGCTGAATTCCGCCTTGATGTCCGGCAGGTCGGACCCGCCGGTGCCGCGGCCGGTGGGGTCGCCGCCCTGCGCCATGAAGCCAGGGATTACCCGGTGGAACGGCACGCCGTTGTAAAAGCCGCTGCTGGCGAGCTGGGTGATCCGCTCGACATGGCCGGGCGCCAGGTCGGGGCGAAGCTTGATGACGACGTCGCCGCCGCTGGAAAGGGTGAAGGTCAGGCTGTCCGCCATCGTCGAGTCTCCGACTGTTAAAAGGGTTCGATTGGCGACGACTTAGGGAGCCGCCCGCGCTTGCGCCAGTGGAGGCTCGGCAATAGGAGGGCCGGGACGGGCGCAGGGGATGAGGGCAATGAGCGAGAGCGAACACGTCTCCGCCCCTCACGAGGAAGAAGCGCTCGGCTCCGCCCCCGCATCGGCAATTGACGAGGAAGACCGGCTGCGCCCGGAATTCGTCGACCGCGTGCTCGATGCGGTCGAGGCCGGCGACGACGCCACCGCGCGCGAGCTGGTCGAGCCGCTGCACCCGGCCGACGTCGCCGACCTGATTGAGCTTGCCGCCCGCGACGAGCGCGAAGGGCTGGTCAAGGCGCTCGCCGGGATCGTCGACGCCGACGTGCTGGCGGAGATGAACGAATATGTCCGCGAGGACCTGCTCGATGCGCTTGAGCCGCAGCAGGTCGCCGACATCGCCGGGCAGATGGAGACGGACGACGCCGTCGCCATTCTCGAGGATTTGGAAGAGGACGAGCAGCGCGCCGTCCTGCGGGCGATGGAGCCGGACGACCGCGCGGCCATCGAGGAAGCGCTGACCTATCCGGAGGATTCCGCCGGCCGGTTGATGCAGCGCGACCTGATCGCGGTGCCCGAACATTGGAACGTCGGCCAAGTCATCGATTACCTGCGCTCCCCGGGCGAACTGGCCGACGACTTCTGGGAAGTGTTCGTCGTCTCGCCGGCGCACCGGCCGGTCGGCACCTGCAAGCTGTCGAGCATCCTGCGGGCCCCGCGCAAGACCCCGGTCGCCGACATCATGCAGCGCGAACAGACCCTGATCCCGGTCGAGATGGACCAGGAGGACGTGGCGCTCCGCTTCCAGAAATATGCGCTCGTGTCCGCCGCGGTGGTCGACGACAACGGGCGCCTGGTCGGCATGATCACCGTCGACGACGTCGTCCACATCATCCAGGAAGAAGCGAGCGAGGATGCGCTGCTGCTGTCCGGCGTCGATGAAGGCGACATCAACGAACCGGTCGGCGAAAGCTACCGTTCGCGCGTCCGCTGGCTGATCGCCAACCTGCTCACCGCACTCGTCGCGGCCTTCGTCATCCGGCAGTTCGAACATAGCATCGAACGGCTTGCGATCCTGGCCGTGCTGATGCCGATCGTCGCCGGCGTGGGCGGCAATGCGGGCACGCAAACTCTGGCCGTCACGGTGCGCGCCATCGCCACCAACCAGCTCACCGGCTCCAACCGCTGGCGCGCGGTAGGGCGCGAGATTCGGGTCGCAATCCTCAACGGGCTGACCATCGCCGTGCTCATCGGCATCGGCGTCACGCTCGTGCTCGGCAGCCCGTCGCTGGGCGGCGTCATCGCCGCGGCCATGCTGATCAACATCATCGTCGCTGGCCTTGCCGGCGTGATGGTTCCGCTGGCCCTCGAGCGCGCCGGCGCCGACCCCGCGGTCGCCAGCAGCGTCTTCGTCACGATGGTCACCGATTCGATGGGCTTCCTGGCCTTCCTTGGCCTTGCCACTGCTTCCGGTGTTGTGCGCTAAGCTATTGTCTTCGCACCCATAATTTGTAAGTTGGGTGTATGCCGGCTGTGGGTTTGACGAAGGTGGCGTTCGGTTGCCGCGACTTTGACGCGCTCGCCGCGCGTATCGCCCTTCGTGCCGAAGGCGGGGAGCTTCGCATCGCCACCCGTTACAGGCCCAAGCGCGCCGACGAAGTGATCGGCGGCGGGCTCCACTGGATCGTCAAGCACCGCTTGGTCGGCTCCAACCAGATCCTGCGCTTCGACGATCGCGAGGATGGCCGCGTCGACATCGTCTGCGCGGCGGCCCTGGTCAGGCTGACGCCGACGCAGTGCCGCGCCCACCAGGGCTGGCGTTACTACGAGCGCGGCGATGAAAAAGATGTCGGCGAGGAAGTCAGCGGCGTCGGGCTGCTTCCACCACGGCTCTATGGAAAACTGGCGGCGCTTGCGCTCGTCTAATGGAACGCCCGCACCGCCAGCCGTAATTCAATCGTGTTGCTTGGTCTTAGAACAGGACCACCAGCAGGATGATCAACAGGATAAGACCGCCGATACCGATATACATAGTCCAACTCCCTTTTTTTCGTGTTGAAGCTTTAACGGTCGAACGGCGCATCGGTTGCCGCGCCCGAGCACCGCCGGGGGCGCCGGCCGCTCACTCGTCTTGCCCAGCAGCGGCGTGCCGCCTATCGCTGGTGCCGAACGCACAGGGAGGCCCGCTCATGACCATCGCCATTTCCACCCAGATCGACGCCGCTGTCGCCGAGCGCGCGATGCTTTCGCATCCGTTCTACCAGGCATGGACCGAAGGCCGCCTGCCGCTCGACACGCTGCGCGCCTACGCCCGCCAATATTTCCACCATGTCGAAGCTTTCCCGCGCGCGGTCAGCGCGGTGCACAGCGCCTGTCCGGACCGCGACGGCCGCCGGATGCTCGCGGAAAACCTCGCCGAGGAAGAAGGGCTCGAGGCCGGCAAGCAGGATCACGCGACCTTGTGGATGATGTTCGCCTGCGGCCTTGGCGAAAACGACGCCGCGGTGCGCGAGCAGGCGCTGAACGTCGAGACCCGCAACCTCATCGACACGTTCCGCCGCTTGTCGGGCACGTCCTACGCCTCCGGCCTGGGCGCGCTATACGCCTACGAATCGCAATTCCCGGGCGTCGCGTCGGCGAAGATCGAAGGGCTGGTCGACCGTTACGGGATCACCGCGGAGGAAACGCTGCGCTTCTTCCGGGTCCACGAAAGTGCCGACGTCGAACATAGCGCCGTCTGCCGCGAGTTGCTCGACAAGCTGCCGGACGCCGAAAAGGTCGAGGCGCTGGGCGCTGCCGCCGAGCTGGCCGATGCCTTGTGGGGCTTCCTGTCCGGCGTCGAGGCCAACGCCGCCGTCAACTAAGCGGTCGGCTGCCCTCTAGCGGCAGCCGGTCACTTCCGACGACCCTTCCGCGCGAAGCGTGCAGGACGGGCGGCCGCCAAGTTCGACGATTGCCGGTCCGCGCGCATTCACTTTCGCGCTGTCGGCGACGTTCAGCCGCACCGTCGACGTTCCCTCGACCGCGATGGTCGCGTCTTTCGCGGTCAGCGCGGCGGCGTCGAGCAGGGCGGTCCCAAGCACGCTGGTGGTCAACGTCGCAGCCTTGCCCGCGACCGTGCTGCTGCCCGAACCGCTCAGCCACAGCTTGAGCCGGTCGACGTCGATCCGCTGGATCCGGGCGCCGCCCGCCCCCTGCACCGACAGTTCGAACGACAGCCCGCGCACCTTGTCGATGCTGAGCGAGCCGGAACCGTTGACCGTCGCCTGGGTCAGCTCATGCGTGCCGACCGCGATTTCGACGGGCCCTTCGCGTTGCGACGACCGGTTTCCGGCCGCGGCCGACACTGCCGGGCGGACGATCAGGGTGCGTCCCTGCACATCGATGCTGACCCGGTCGAGCGCGCCGAGCGGCCCGGTCGCCCGGGCGAAGGGCGCGACATTGTTGGTCAGTGTGACCTTATACGGTCCGTCGACCCGGATTCGGTCGAAACCGGTGATGGTGAACGACCGGGTCGCGGCCGCCGGCGGCGAGGCCGCGGCAATTGCGAGGGCCATCTGGACGAAAAGGTGCAAGCGCATGGCGGCCCTTGTCGCCGCTGATGGTTAAGGGCGGGTTAGGAACAGCGGACGTCGCCGCTGCCCAGCTTCGACACCGAGCATTTGGCGCCGCCGGACAAGGCGACGTCGCCGGAGCCGACGATGCTCACGTCAGCCGCCCCGGACACCTGCCCGCGGATGTTGCCCGACCCGGCGATCGAGATTTTCGCGGCCGTGACCTTAACGCCGGCCGCATCGATCTCGCCCGATCCGGCAATGCTGTAACTGGCCGTGCGCGCCTGGCCGCTCTTGGCCCTGACGTCGCCGGCGCCGCCGATGTTGACGTCGAGCGACTGCACCGCGACCGATCCGATCGTCAGGTCGCCGGCGCCCGCAATGCTGCTTTCGAACCTGTCGCCGGCGATCCGGTCGATCGTGACGTCGCCGGCACCGGCCAGCGCCAGGCCGCGGATCATCTGGGCGGAGACTTCGACGACCGCCGAACCGTGCACGCCGTTCCAGTTGAAGCTGCGTTCCTTGCGCGGGTGGATCATCAATTCGCCGTTGCGCACCTCGACCACCAGGCGATCGATCAGCGCCTGTGACCCGTGCGCCGAGACAGCGGGCGGCCGGCCGGTCACGACCTTGACGTCATAAGGGCCGGCCACCGCGATCCGGTCGAAGCCGCTGACCTGATACTGCCGCTGGACGCTCGGACCGCTTTCTGCATGGCCCTGGCTGCAACCCCCCGCGGCGACCAGCGCCGCAGCTGCGATGACAATTCCGTTGCGCATCCCGACTCTCCCTGTGTTAGGAAGACCATACAGTTCTACAATCGTAGCTTCAAGCGGAATCCGACGCGCACGAAAAAGGGCGCGGCCTTGCGGTCGCGCCCTCTTCGTCGGTCAAAGGCTTCGCTTAAGCGGGCTCTTTGGCCTTGTGGTGGATTTCGGCGGCCTTGTTCAGGATCTCCAGGATCTTGGCCAGGGCACCCTTCTCGTCGGTCTCTTCCATCGCGCCGAGCTCACGGGCCAGGCGGGAAGAAGCGGCCTCGAAGATCTGCCGCTCTGAATAGCTCTGCTCCGGCGCATCGTCCGGGCGGAACAGGTCGCGCACCACTTCGGCGATCGACGTCAGGTCGCCCGAGTTGATCTTCGCTTCATATTCCTGGGCGCGGCGCGACCACATGGTCCGCTTGACCTTCGGCTTGCCCTTGAGCGTCTCGAGCGCGTCCTTCATCGTCTTGTCGGACGACAGTTTGCGCATCCCGACCGAATCGGCCTTCGCCACCGGCACTCGAAGCGTCATCTTCTCTTTCTCGAAGCGAAGGACGTAGAGGTCGAGGCGGGTGCCGGCGATCTCCGTGCTCTGCAGCTCAACGACACGGCCGACACCATGCTTGGGGTACACAACATAATCGCCAACGTCGAAGCTAAGCGCTTTAGCAGCCATTGCTCACCTTTCTGATTACGACGAAGAGAGCCGACACATCCCGCATCGTCCCCCAAAACGACCTGCTGGCCGCGGCTCTTCCGTCTGAAGTGCTAGTTCCTGCTTGTCCGGCCGCGGAAAAGGATGCGGCCTGTGTGACAATTTTATAGCACAACTTGCGTCCAGACGCGAGTCTGGCCTCGCTCAGACCGCAAGGGTCAGCTGGAGCGGCCCCGTGGCGCCCTCTTCGCACAGGCTGTGCAGCCCAAGGCCGAGCAGGCGGATGCCCTTGGGCAGCGGGTGAAGGCCCGCAAGCAGCGCCTGGCCGGCGGCGGCGAACGCCTGCTGGTCATCGACGCACTGCACGAAGCTCTTGGAGCGGGTGATCGTCGTGAAATCGCCGAATTTCACCTTCAACGTGACGGTCCGCCCGGTGACCTCGGCCCGTTCGACCCGCGCCCAGGCATAGCCGGCGATCCGCTCGAGCTCCGCCGCCAGCGCCCCCGGTTCGATCAAATCCTCATCGAAGGTCCGCTCGGCGCTGACCGACTTGTACGGCCGGTCGGGCTTGACCTCGCGCTCGTCGATGCCGCGGCAGATTCGCCAGTACCAGCCGCCGGAGCTGCCGAAGCGCGCTTCCAGTTCCGGCAGGCTCCAGGCGCGAAGGTCGGCGCCGGTGTGGATGCCCAGCGCTTCCATCTTCTTCGCCGTCACCGGCCCGATGCCGTGAAAGCGCGCGACCGGCAGCGAAGCGACGAAATCGGCGCCCCTGTCCGGCGTGATCACGCACAAACCGTCCGGCTTGCGGTGGTCGGAGGCCAGCTTGGCGATGAACTTGCAGTAACTTACCCCGGCGGATGCGGTCAGGCCCGTCTCCTCCCGGATGCGGCGCCGGATATCCTGGGCGATCGCCCTTGCGCTACCCAGCCCGAGCCGATCCTCGCTGACGTCCAGATAGGCTTCGTCCAGGCTCAGCGGTTCGATCAGCGGCGTATAGTCGGCGAAGATTGCCCGAATCTGCTGCGACACCTCGCGATAGACGTCGAAGCGCGGCTTGACGAAGATCAGGTCGGGGCAGCGCCGCTTCGCCGTCACCGACGGCATCGCCGACCGGACCCCGAACACCCGCGCTTCATAGGAAGCCGCCGCGACCACGCCGCGATGGCCGCCGCCGACGGCGACCGGCTTCCCCTTCAGCTCGGGCGCGTCGCGCTGCTCAACCGATGCATAAAAAGCGTCCATGTCGACATGGATGATCTTGCGTGGCGGGCGGCCCGGGTCGACCTGCGGCTGTCCTACAGGCGCGCTTTCCCCTAGGCTCCGGCCGCTATGACCCAAGCCGTTTTTCATCGCTTGCCGACGCAGCGGGAGGAGGGTCTTAAAGTCACGAAAAAGGCGCCTGACCGCGTGACTTTAGCGACCTTAAGGCGGCTTTGCATCCGCAGCGGCAATCTGCTTTAGGCCCGCACGATGAACATCCACGAATATCAAGCCAAAGAGCTGCTCGCGAAGTTCGGCGTGCCCGTCCCCGCCGGCTATCCCGCAATGACCGTCGAGGAGGCTGTCGCCGCCGCGCAGAAACTGCCCGGGCCGCTCTGGGTGGTGAAGGCGCAAATCCACGCCGGCGGCCGCGGCAAGGGCAAGTTCAAGGAACTCGGCCCCGACGCGAAGGGCGGCGTGCGGCTCGCCAAGTCGATCGACGAAGTGCGCGCCCACGCCGAGGAAATGCTCGGCAAGACCCTCGTCACCATTCAGACCGGCGATGCGGGCAAGCAGGTGCAGCGCCTCTACATCACCGACGGCGTCGACATCGCTAAGGAATTCTATCTGGCCTTGCTGGTCGATCGCGACAGCGGCCGGATCGCCGTCGTCGCCTCGACCGAGGGCGGCATGGATATCGAGGCGGTCGCTCACGACACGCCGGAAAAGATTCACACCATCACCATCGACCCGGCCACCGGCCTGATGCCGCACCACGGCCGCGCCGTCGCCGCTGCGCTCGACCTTGACGGCGACCTCGCCAAGCAGGCGGGCAAGGTTCTGGCCAGGCTGTACGATGCCTTCCTCGGCACCGACGCCTCGCAGATCGAAATCAACCCGCTGGCCGTCACCGACAAGGGTGAGCTTTTGGTCCTCGACGCCAAGGTCGGCTTCGATTCCAACGCTATGTTCCGCCACAAGGATCTGGCCGAGCTTCGCGACCTCACCGAAGAAGACCCGATGGAGATCGAGGCGTCGAAGTACGACCTCGCCTACATCAAGCTCGACGGCGACATCGGCTGCATGGTCAACGGCGCCGGCCTCGCCATGGCGACGATGGACATCATCAAGCTGAACGGCGCCTTCCCGGCCAACTTCCTCGACGTCGGCGGCGGCGCCAATAAGGAAAAGGTCACCGCGGCCTTCAAGATCATCCTTTCCGATCCCGCCGTGAAGGGCATCCTCGTCAACATCTTCGGCGGCATCATGAAGTGCGACATCATCGCCGACGGCATCGTCGCCGCCGCGCGCGAGGTGAACCTCAATGTGCCCTTGGTCGTCCGCCTCGAAGGCACCAACGTGCAGCAAGGCAAGGACATCCTCGCCAAGTCCGGCCTGCCGATCGTCAGCGCCGACGACCTCGGCGACGCCGCGAAGAAGATCGTCGCGGAGGTCAAACAGGCGGCGTAACTTTGGTTGTGCTCCTGCGAAGGCAGGAGCCCAGTACTGGGTCCCTGCCTTCGCAGGGACACATGGAGTGAAAGCATGAAGCTACTCGTCGCCGTCAAACGAGTGATCGACTATAACGTGAAGCCGCGGGTGAAGATGGACGGCTCCGGCGTCGATCTCGCCAACGTCAAGATGAGCATGAACCCGTTCGACGAGATCGCGGTCGAGGAAGCGATCCGCCTCAAGGAAAAGGGCGTCGCGACCGAGATCGTCGCGGTTTCGATCGGACCGGCCAAGGCGCAGGAAACCTTGCGCACCGCGCTCGCCATGGGCGCCGACCGCGCGATCCTGGTCCAGACCGATGACGAGGTCGAGCCGCTCGCGGTTGCCAAGATTCTCGCGAAGATTGCCGCCGAAGAGCAGCCGCAGATGGTGGTGCTCGGCAAACAGGCGATCGACGACGATTGCAACCAGACCGGGCAGATGCTCGCCGCGCTGCTCGGCTGGCCGCAGGGTACTTTCGCGTCGAAGGTCGAAGCGTCGGACGGCGCGCTGACCGTCACCCGCGAAGTCGATGGCGGCCTCGAAACGGTGAAGCTCAACCTGCCGGCGGTGGTCACCACGGACCTTCGCCTCAACGAGCCGCGCTATGCTTCGCTGCCGAACATCATGAAGGCCAAGTCGAAGCCGCTCGCGACCAAGTCGCCGGCGGATTACGGCGTCGATACTGCGAAGCGCATCGAGACCTTGAAGGTCGTCGAGCCGGGCAAGCGCCAGGCCGGGATCAAGGTCGGGTCGGTCGACGAACTTGTCGAACGCCTCAAAGGCATGGGGATTGCGAAATGAGCGTGCTGGTCCTGGTCGAGCATGACGGCAAGACCGTCAAGGACGCCACGCTGGCGACCGTAATGGCAGCGTCGAAGCTGGGCGAAGTCCACGCGCTGGTCGCCGGTGCGAACGTCGGGCCGATTGCCGAGCAGGCTGCGAAGATCGCCGGCGTCTCGAAGGTGCTCGCGGCCGACGCCGGTCACCTCGAGCATGATCTTGCCGAGGAAGTCGGCGCGCTCGCGGCCAGGCTGATGGACGGCTACGACGCCTTCGTCGCTCCGGCCTCGACCTTCGGCAAGAATATCGCCCCGCGCGTCGCCGCCTTGATCGACGTCATGCAGATCAGCGACGTCCTGTCGGTCGAGGACGACGGCACGTTCACCCGCCCGATCTACGCCGGCAACGCCATCGCCACCGTCCGTTCCAGCGACGCCAAGAAAGTGATGACGGTCCGCACCACCGCGTTCGAGAAAGCGGCCAGTGAAGGCGGCAGCGCTTCGGTTGAGACGGTCGACGCCGCCGCGCCGGTCGGGAACAGCAGCTTCGTCGGCCTCGAAGCCTCCGAAAGCGAACGTCCCGAACTGACCAGCGCCAAGATTATCGTCTCCGGCGGCCGAGCGCTCGGCAGCAGCGAGCAGTTCCACGCGCTGATCGATCCGCTTGCCGACAAGCTCGGCGCCGCTGTCGGCGCCAGCCGCGCCGCGGTCGATGCCGGCTATGCGCCGAACGATTACCAGATCGGCCAGACCGGCAAGATCGTCGCCCCCGAAGTCTATGTCGCGATCGGCATTTCCGGCGCCATCCAGCACCTTGCGGGCATGAAGGACAGCAAGACGATCATCGCCATCAACAAGGACGAAGACGCCCCGATCTTCCAGGTCGCGGACATCGGCCTGGTCGGCGACCTCTTCAAAATCGTCCCGGAGCTGACCGAGAAGCTTTAGAACGACTGTCTAGGAGGGCCGCATGCGTAATTTGCTGACCGCCTTTGTGATTGGCGGGCTCCTGACCTCCACCGCGACCGCAAAGCCGCGCGAGGTGCGGAGCTTGCCGCCGAGCAGTGCTTGGACGCTCGATTATGCCGCCGAAAATTGCCGCATGTCGCGACAGTTCGGGACGGGCAACAGCGAAGTCCTCCTCGTTTTCGACCAGTTCGAGCCGGGGGATTCGCTGAAGGTCACATTGGCCGGCTGGACCGTGAAGCCGGCGAACACCGTGCGACCGATCCTCGGAAAACTGCAATTCGGGCCGGGTAACGCAGAAAGCGAAATCGAAGGCGTCCGAGCGCTGGCAGGATCGAAGCCGGTCTTCCTGATCAAGGCATCCCAACGAATCGCACCGTTTTCGAAAGCCGAGGAAGACGCGATCAATTTGGCTGCCAGTGCCGGCACCTACTACAAACCACCGCCCGTGGGCGCCGCGCGCGAACGTGCAGCAAGCTGGCTTGCGGTCAAGGACATCATGAAATTCGATCTGGTCCTTGAAACTGGCCCGATGGACGCACCGATGAAGGCATTGCGCGACTGCGTCTGGGACCTCGTCGGAAGCTGGGGTCTGGACGTGGCCGAGCAAAAAGGCCTGACCCGGGAGGCGCGCCCAAGCCCCTCCGCGCAAAGCTGGTTCCAATCGAAGGACTACCCGCTGGACATGATCCGGTCGGAGCAAGAGGGCATCGTCAACATCCGCCTGATCGTCAATCGACAGGGCATTCCCGAATCGTGCCACGTTCAGGTGTCGACCCGACCCAAGGAGTTCGACGATGTGGTGTGCGGCATCATGATGCGGAAGGCGAGGTTCGATCCCGCGCTTGACGCCAAGGGCCAACCGGTCCGGTCATATTATCAAAGCACCGTCGTCTTCGAACTGAGGTAACGCTTGCGGTTACGGAAGGAGCGCTCGATGAAGTCTATGCCGGCCCTGCTTGCCTTCGCCGCAGCGGCACTTTCCAGCCTTCCTGCTGCCGCTGCAGAGCGCATGCCGCAATGGCTGATCGTCCTCTCGCTCGCCCGGCCCGAGCTTCAGGATCCGAAAGCCTGGACTCCGGCGGACAACGCCGCCGTCGGCGCGCACTTCCAGCGGCTGAAGACGATGACGGACGAGGGCAAGGTCGTCTTGTTCGGCCGCACCCAGGATACGCTGCCCAACGGCAACCTCGTGCCCGACACGATGGGGCTGATCATCCTCGAAGCGCCCGACCGCGCCGCCGCCGAAGCGGTGCTGGACGGCGATCCGGCGGTGAAGGCCGGGCTGATGCGCGGCAAGGTCTTCAGCTACCAGGTCGCGCTGCAGCGCAAGCCTTAGGCTTAGCGCGTTTTTAACCCCTCCCCCGCTAGGCCGCGACGGCACGGGGGACGACGATGAAGCACGTAGCGATCAAGGTTGAAGAGGCACGGCGCACGCCGCGGCAGCGGATCGAGCATGGCCTTGAGACGGTGCTGTTCGGAAGCCGCTGGCTGATGGCGCCATTCTACCTGCTGATGGTCGTCGCGCTCGGCATGTTGCTGGTCAAGTTCACCCAGGAATGCTGGCACATCGTCACCCACACGCTGGCGATGACCGAATCCGACGCGGTGCTTGCCGTCCTGTCGCTGATCGACATCACCCTGACCGGCAATCTGCTGCTGATGGTGCTGTTCGCCGGCTACGAGAATTTCGTGTCGAAGATGGACATCGGCGACCATGCCGACCGGCCCGACTGGATGGGCAAGGTCGACTTCGCCGGGCTGAAGCTGAAGCTGGTCGCATCGATCGTCGCCATTTCCGGAATCAACCTGCTCAAGAACTTTATGGCCCTGGAGCCCGCCGGGATGACCGCTGCCAAGGAACATCAATTGTTCTGGATGGTGGCGATCCACCTGGTCTTCATCGCATCCGGCGTGATGCTCGCCTTCATGGACAAGCTGGTCGCTTCAACGCCGCGTCACTGAGCGGCGCGCAGGTCCGACGGCAAGGTCGGCTCGCTGATGATCTGCTCGAACCGTTTCCAGCGCGCGGCGGGCGGATAGGATTCCACGTCCTGCCGGATCATGTCCTGGCCAAGGCCGTAGTTGATCACATAGCTGCGATATTGCTTGGCGAATGAAATCGCCTTGCGCGCCCGCTCCTCGCTCTGCAGCCCATAATGCTGCAGCAGCTTGACCGCTTGCTCTTCGCCGATGCGCTGCTCCAGATAGTCGCGCTGGATGGTGATCGACGCACCCCTCAGCCCCTCCGTCGCCGTGCCGAGCTGGTCGTAGCGGGCCGCATCCGCGCTCGACAGGCCCGCAAGCGGATAGAGCGTGGCGGTTTCGAAGGCCACTTTCTCGGACCCCGGGAAGGCGAGGTGGATGCCGTAATTGGCCGACCCTTCGGCGATCAGCGATTGCGGCGAATAGAGCGGGTAGAGGCTATATTCGATCCAGCCGCGGCCGCGGGTCAGTTCGCGCTCCATTAGCGCGTTGAGCACGTGGTGCCCGGGATACCCCTCGTGACAGCCAAGATCGACCGCCCGCGACATGCGCGCCGGCAGATCGGTGTTGATCTCGATCTTCGAATGATAATTTCCCTGATAGTAATTGTAGCCGCCCCAGCTTTTCCCGGTGACCAGCGCCAGGTCGAAGCGCTCGCCCGCAGGCAAGGCGATGTGGCGCAGGGTCCGCGCCTTGCAGCCGGCAATGGCCGCATCCATCACCGGCTTTAGCCGGTCGGCGGGGATGATGAAGCGGTCGGCGAAACTGTCGACGCGCTTCCACAGCGGCCCTTTGCCGGGCACCAGCGTTTCGACCTTGGCCAGGATCGGATCGTAAGCCGACAGCGGCTTCAGCACCGGCCGAACACCGAACAAACCTTCCGCCTCATCGGCAAAGCTCAGCTTTTCGCCCGCCATCATCCGCAGCCGCGTTTTCGCGGCGGTCAGGTTGCCAAGCAGGTAGCGCCCGCGCCGCGCCAGCGCCGGATCGTCGGTCGCCGACAGCTTCGCGACACGCGCGGACAATTCATCGACGTCGGCCTTGAGTTGCGCGAGATTGCGCGCCGCGGCGATTTCCCGCCCCCGCGCCTGATATTCGGCCGGGCCGTAATAAGCGTCGATGTAACCGGCTTCCTTTTCGCCGATGGCCAGCTGCAACACGACATAGTCGCGCGCTGCGGCGTCGAGCGTGTCGGCCGGCGCGGGCAATGGGGCGGGCGGTTGGGGAGCGGCAACGAGCGCCGGCGGGAGCTGGGCACAAGCGCCGAGCGACAGCGCAGTCGCGCCCAGGGTCCATCGCATCATCATCATTCTCCCGCCTTTGGACGCATTCGTTAGCCGAACCTACGGCTGCCGGTCAGCCATCCAATCCTCGCCAAAAATTTCCGCCGCTTCGCTTGCGTCTTCCTCTACCGGCTCGGCCGGGCCGGCGGTGCGCAGCACGAGCCAGCCGCCAACCGCCGCCAGGAACGACCCGCCCAGCGTGCCAAGCTTGGCGGCCTCGACCGCTTCCGGCTGACCGGGGAAAGCCAGCGCGCCGATGAACAGGCTCATCGTAAAACCAATCCCGCACAGCATGGCGGCGCCGTAAATCTGTTGCCAGTTCGCGCCCGCCGGACGCGGCGCTAGCCCGCTTCGGACCGCCAGCCAGATGGCGCCGAACACGCCGGTCTGCTTGCCGACGAACAGGCCAAGCCCGATCGCCAGCGGCAGTGGCCGAAGGATTTCGCCAATGCTGCCCACATGGACCCCGGCGCTGACGAAGCCGAACAGCGGCACCACCCCGAACATCACCCACGGGTGGATCGTATGTTCGAGCTTGCGGAGCGGCGAATGCGCTTCGCCGCGACCGAGCGGGATCGTCAGTGCGGCGACGACCCCGGCGATGGTCGCGTGGATCCCGCTGGCCAGCACCGCGAACCACAGGAAAGCCGCAAGCACCAGGTAAGGCCACAGCCGGCGCACGCCGGCGACGTTGAGGAACGCCATCACCCCGGCGATGACCAGCGATGCGCCAAGCGCGTACACGCTAAGGTCGGCGGTGTAGAACAAGGCGATGATCAGCACCGCGCCGACGTCGTCGATGATGGCGATGGTCACCAGCAGCAGCTTGATCGACGGCGACGCGCGCGACCCGAGCAGTGCGAGAATGCCGATGGCGAAGGCGATATCGGTCGCAGCGGGGATCGCCCAGCCGTTGATCAGCGACGGATCGGACTGGACGATGCTGATGAAGACCAGCGCGGGCAGCGCCATGCCGGCGGCGGCGGCAATGAACGGAAGGCGCCGCTCGGCAGCCGTCGACAACCGTCCTTCATACCATTCGCGCTTAACCTCCAGCCCGACGAGCAGGAAGAATAGCGCCATCAGCGCGTCGGCCACCCACAGGTGGACCGTCGGCACCCCGATCCTGGGAAGCGATGGCCCAAAAGAATAGTCGAGGATGTGATGGTAGAAGTCGCCAGCGGCGCTGTTCGCCGCGAGCAGGGCGAGCGCCGCCGCCGCGATCAACAGCAGGCCGGCGTTACGCTCCTCCCGCCGGGTCTTCGCTGCATCGTGGCCCATTGTCCGGGCCTAGCGGCACTCTTCCCCACACCCAACCCCGATTCGGTTTTTCTCGGCGGGTTCAGCCGGCGTGCTCTGGCTTACCCTTGCGCTTGGTCGAAGCCATCTTCTCCAACTCCTTCTCGGTCATCGATTCGACCATTTGCTTCGACGGGCCCTTGAGCTCGCTCTTCGGCGTGTCGCCGCGTTTGGCCGAGAGCGCCGCGCCCGCGGCCTTCTGCTGCGACTTGGACTTTGCTGGCATTGCGGTTCCTCCTTCGATTTCACGCCGCCAAAACGCACGAGTTGGCACCTGGCTTCACGCCTGGGACCACCTGACCGGAGTGCCGCCTTGCTGACCGCTGCGGCAACGGGCACAGGCCGGGCCGGCGACAAGAGAGGGAACCACGTTGCGCGAAACAGTCCTGGTCACCGGCGGCGCCGGCTTCATCGGCCGCAACGTCGTCCGAATGCTGCTGGAACGCGGCAACAGGGTGCGGGTACTCGACAGCCTGGTCGAGCAAGTCCACGGCGACAGCGCACCCGCCGATCTTTCCAAGGAGGCCGAATTCATCCGCGGCGACGTCCGCGACAAGGATGCGGTGGCGCGCGCGCTCGATGGCGTCGACAGCATCGTCCACCTGGCCGCCGAAGTCGGCGTGGGCCAGTCGATGTACGAGGTCGAACGCTACACCTCCGCCAACGAAGTCGGCACGGCGGTGCTGTTGGAAGCGCTGATCGAACGGCCCGTCCGCCGGGTCGTCACGGCGTCGTCGATGAGCATCTACGGCGAAGGCCTCTACCGCGATGCCGACGGCGCCCTGGTCCACGACGCCAAGCGCCAGCCGCGCCAGGGCGCCGACCAAGGCTACGAGCCACTCGATTCGCTCGGCCGGCCGCTGACCCCCGTCGCGACCCCGGAATCGAAGCGGCCAAGCCTCGAATCCATCTACGCGCTCGGCAAATATGTGCAGGAACGCCAGACGCTGATCATGACCAACGCCTATGGCATGGAGGGCACGTGCCTGCGGCTGTTCAACGTCTATGGGCCCGGCCAGGCGCTTTCCAACCCGTACACCGGCGTGCTCGCGATCTTCTCGTCGCGGCTGCTCAACGGCCAGCGACCCCTGGTCTATGAAGACGGCGAGCAGCGGCGCGACTTCGTCTATGTCGGCGACGTCGCCCGCGCTTTTTGCGACGCCCTGGTTCACCCGGATGTCGTCGGCGAAGTGCTCAACATCGGCTCCGGCAAGCATCGCAGCGTCAACGACGTCGCGCGCGAACTGGCGACGGCGCTGAAGCGCAACGATATCGAGCCGGAGATCGTCGGCAAATCGCGGATCGGCGACATCCGTCATTGCTTCTGCGACGGCGCCAGGGCCGCCGACAAGCTTGGCTTCCTCGCCAAAAAGGATTTTCAGGAGGGGCTTGCCGAGCTTTCCGAGTGGGTTGCGCGGCAGTCCGCCGATGATCGCGTCGACCAGGCGCGCGAAGAGCTTGAATCGCGCGGGCTGGTCGCTTGATCGCCGCTTGGCGACGTCCTTGACGAGTCCGCGAATGCTGCGCTTAATTGCAACCGATGGACGATTGGGAAGCGTATTTCCGGAAGAAGAGCGCCCGCCGCGCGCGCAAGCGCGACCGCCGTCGCTCAAAGACGACCCCGGTGCTCATCACCATCGCGGTTGCCGCCGCGATCATTTTCATTCTCATCATGTGGGTCGTCGACCGGGCAATGACCTAAGGCCTGGCGGCCGCCTCGACAGATCGACGCCGTGACTCCTGAGCTCCAGCAACTCGACGTCGAGGGCCGGCGAATCGCGTACCGGCTGCGTGAAGGCGGCGGCCCGGCAATCCTGTTCCTTCCGGGCTACGCGTCGGACATGGACGGCGCCAAGGCGCTCGCGCTCGACGCGCTTGCCGAACGCCGTGGGCGGACGATGATGCGCTTCGATTATTCGGGCACCGGTTCGTCGCCCGGCAATTTCGAGGAAGGAACGCTGGACCGCTGGCTGGCGGAATCGCTTGCCGTCATCGACCGTTTGACGAGCGGACCAGTGATCGTCGTCGGATCGTCGATGGGCGGCTGGATCGGCCTTCACCTGGCGCTTCAGCGGCCCGATCGTATCGCCGCTTTCGTCGGCATCGCCGCTGCCCCGGACTTCACCGACTGGGGGTTTAGCGACGACCAGCGCGCCCACATCGCGAAGGCCGGCAAGGTCGATGGCCCACCGATAATGACGCTTGGCTTCCTGCAATCCGGCGGGCCGTTGTGCGTGCTGGACAAGCCGATCCCCGTCACCTGCCCAGTGCGGCTATTGCATGGCGAGAATGACGGCGATGTGCCGCTGCCGGTCGCTTACCGGTTGCTGCAGCAGCTTCAATCGCCGGACATCCAGCTGACGATCGTCAAGGGCGGCGGGCATCGATTGTCCGAGCCGAATGAAATCGATCTGATCCTGCGCACGGTCGGCGGACTTGCCGATGCAAGTTCAACCGCGGTGGAGTAAGGCTATTCGCATGCGCTTCCTCCACACCATGCTTCGCGTCAAAGACCCGGAGGCCACCATTGGCTTCTTCACCCTCCTCGGGCTCGAAGAGCGCCGGCGGATGGACAATGAAGGCGGTCGTTTCACGCTAATTTTCCTGGGCGTTCCGGGCGAGGATGCGGAGGTGGAATTGACCCACAATTGGGATCAGTCCGACGCTTATCCCGGCGGCCGCAACTTCGGCCACTTGGCGTACCAGGTCGACGACATTTACGCGCTGTGCCAGCAATTGATGGACGCCGGCGTGACCATCAACCGGCCGCCGCGCGATGGGCGGATGGCCTTCGTGCGCTCGCCCGACAACATCTCTATCGAACTGCTGCAGAAGGACGCGGCGCTCGCGCCCGCCGAGCCCTGGGCGTCGATGCCGAACAGCGGCGAATGGTGATGCTGGAGATCGTCCCGGTCCCTGCCTTCAGCGATAATTACATCTGGCTGGTTCACGATCCCGACAGCGGTGAAACCGCGGTCGTCGACCCCGGCGACGCCGTGCCGGTGCTGGCCGAAGCCGAGCGGCGCGGGTGGCGCATCAGCCAGGTCTGGAACACGCATTGGCACCCCGACCACACCGGCGGGAACCTGGCCGTCAAGGATGCGGCGCGAGCGACCGTTTCCGGCCCGGCGGGCGAGCGCATTCCCGGCCGCGATGTCGAATTGCGCGAAAGGGCTGAAATCCGCCTAGGCGCGCACGTCGGCCGAGTGATCGAAATTCCCGGCCATACGCTCGACCACATCGGCCTGGTGTTCGAGGCGGACGGCATCGCATTCGTCGGCGACACGATCTTCGCCATGGGCTGCGGGCGCCTGTTCGAGGGCACGGCCGCGCAGATGTTCGACGCGCTGCAGCGGATTGCCGGCCTGTCGCCCGACACGCGCCTTTATTGCGCGCACGAATATACGCTGGGCAACGCCCGGTTCGCCGCGCATGCCGAGCCGGAAAGCGCCGCCATCGCCGAGCGCTTGGCCGCCGTCACCGCGATGCGCGGCCGCGGCGAAATCACGCTTCCGACCACGGTCGCGCAGGAACGGGCGACCAACCCTTTCGTTCGTAGTCCAGGCGTCGAAAAGTTCGCGCGCCTGCGCAGCGAAAAAGACAGCTTCGGTTAAGCTCGTCGAGCGCTTGTTTGGAAAGCGGAACGCCCATTTCAGGAGGTCGCCATGACTCGTAGCATCGCCGTCCTGCTCCTTTCCGCCACCCTCGTCGGGTGCGCCGCGGAGGTGTTGCCAGCGTCGAGAACCAGCCAGGCGCAGGGTCGCCTGCAGCAGTTGCTCGCCGGCCGCGTCGCCGGTCCCGCGCTGTCATGCCTGCAGCCCAACCAGCGCCGGGAAATGATCGTCATCGACGACAACACGATCCTGTTCCGCAGCGGCCGCACGATTTACCGCAACGATCCGCCCGGCGGGTGCAGCCAGCTTGGCAGCGGCTTCTACTCGCTGGTCACGCGCTCGCCCTCGACCAACCTGTGCAGCGGCGACATTGCGCGGGTTGCCGATGTGCGCAGCGGGATGACGGTCGGCAATTGTTCGCTCGGCGACTTCGTCCCCTACACGAAGCCATGAGTGTAAAGCCGTTCCTGCTGCTGGCACCCTGCCTGGCCGGCGGCTGCACCGTTCAGCCGCCGGCGGGCCTTTCGGCGCGTGCGCAGAGCGAGCTCTCGGCCGAACTCGCGGGCAGGACGGCCGGCGCGCCGCGCGACTGCCTGCCGCGTCATGACACCGCCGAAATGCGGGCGATCGGACCGCAGACGATCCTCTTCGGTTCCGGCCGGACGATCTATCGCAACGATATCGAAGGGGCGTGCAATGGGCTTGGACAGCCCGGCTATACCCTGGTGACCCGCTCGCTTGGCGGCGGCCAGCTTTGCCGCGGCGACATCGCCGAGGTTCGCGACCTGCGTTCCGGCATGTTGCGCGGCAGCTGCGCGCTGGGCGCGTTCACGCCCTACGCGAAGGTCGCCCGCTAGCGGCCGTAAAGGCCCGCCAGCCGCTCCCGATAGGCGGCGGTGATGACGTGGCGGCGGATCTTCATCGACGGGGTCAGTTGCTCGTTCTCGACCGTGAACGGCGTTTCGCA
Source organism: Sphingomonas sinipercae (assembly GCF_011302055.1). NCBI lineage: Bacteria > Pseudomonadati > Pseudomonadota > Alphaproteobacteria > Sphingomonadales > Sphingomonadaceae > Sphingomonas > Sphingomonas sinipercae. The sequence goes on along the minus strand of NZ_CP049871.1, from coordinate 365,396 downwards.
GAGCGTGAAGCGGCGCACCCGTTCGATTACCGACAGCTCGCGATTGACGCGATCGACCGCCGCCGACAACCGCTGCTGCACATCGGCCTTGCCGGCAATTTCCGGGTCCGGGACCAGCAGCGCGACGAGGTGCGGCTTGCGGTCGCCGAACACCATTGCCTGCGCGATTTCCGGCTGCAGCGTCAGCATCCCCTCGACGCGCTGAGGGGCGATATTATCGCCCTTGTCGTTGACGATGATGTCCTTCTTGCGGTCGGTGATGACGATCCGGCCCTTGTCGTCGAAATGGCCGACGTCGCCGGTCGCCAGCCAGACGCCAGTCCCGTCACCGGGGTCCTGAAGCACCCGCGCCGTTTCTTCCGGGTTGCGCCAATAACCGTGCATTACCAGTTCGCCGCGGACCATGATCTCGCCGTCGGGCGCGATCCTGACTTCGGTGTCTTTGAGCGGCGGCCCGACCGTGTCGAGCCGAATGCCGCTCTTGAGCCGGTTGGCGCTGATCACCGGAGCCGCCTCGGTCTGGCCATAGCCCTGGAGGAAGGTGATCCCGAGCGACTGGAAGAAGATTCCGATTTCGGGGTTGAGCGGCGCCCCGCCGGAAACCCAGGCCTTGGTCCGCCCACCGACCTTTGCCCGCACCTTCTTGCGGACGGTCAGCTCCAGCAACCGGTCCATCGGCAGGTCCCACGGCTTGAGCCTGCCGTCATATTTGTGCTGGCCGATCTGCATCGCCCGCTTGAACAGGTAACGCGATACGCCGCCGCCGCCTTCCAGGGCCTTGAGGATGCGCGTGCGCAGCATCTCGAACAAGCGCGGCACGACGATCATGATCGTCGGCTTCGTCTCCTCGATGTTAGCGGCGAGTTTCTCCAGGCTTTCCGCATAATAGATTTGCGCGCCAAGCCCGACGGGGAACATCTGGCCGCCGGTATGCTCAAGCGCGTGGCTGGCCGGAAGGAACGACAGGAAGACTTCGTCGGCCCAGCCGAAATCGGTGGAGATGACGTCGGTCGCGCCCGCGACATTGTGCAGGATGGCGCCGTGATGCTGCATGACGCCGCGCGGCGCGCCGCCGGTGCCGCTGGTGTAGATGATACAGGCAAGGTCGGACCGGCGCATCGCCTTGACCCGCTCGGTCATCGCCGCGAGGTCGCCGTCGCCGCCGATCATGTCGGCCCACGAATGGAAGCTGGTGCCTTCGACACCCTGCGGCGGCGCGACATCTTCAATGCCGATGACATGGTGGCATTCGGACGCGAACAGCACTGCGGGCAGCAACGTCTTCGCCAGCTTGCGGCTTGATACAATCACTGCCTTGGCGCCGGAATTGCCCAGGATATGCCCGTGATCGCGGCTGGTGTTGGTGATGTAGGTGGGAACGGTCACGCAGCCCGCGGCCATGATCGCAAGGTCGGCGATCAGCCATTCGGGCCGGTTCTCGCTGACCAGCATGACGCGGTCGCCGGCCTTCAATCCAATCTTGCGCAGGCTCGCGGCAAAGGCGCCAACCTGTCGCGCCGCCTCGTTCCAGCTGACCGATTGCCACTGCTTGTCGCGCTTGCCCCAAAGGAACGGCGCGTCGCCCTTTTCGCGCACGCGGGCCAGGAACATGTCGACCAGGCTGTCGAAATGCTCGAGCTGCCGGGCCTGCTTCATTGCGCGACCGCCGTGCCCTCGCTGCGCGGATCGGCGGCCCCGACCCAGCGCCCGTCGATGCGTTCGATGGCGTTCGCTTTGAAGCCGCCGTCACGCGCCACGACCTTGTGGCCAAGCTTCTCCAGCGCCGGGATCATCGCTTCCAGGCTGGTGCCCTTTTCGACCAGCACGGTGTCGCCGGGCGCGAACAGCATCGGCAAGGCAATCGCGTCCTGCGCGCTCAGCTTCCAGTCGACCACGCCGATGATTGCCTTGGCGACCTGGGCGATGATCGTCGCTCCGCCCGCCGCGCCGACGGCGAGCCGCACGTCGCCGTCCGGGCCATAGACGATGGTCGGGCTCATCGAACTGCGCGGCCGCTTGCCGCCTTCGACCCGGTTCGCGACGGCGCAGCCGTTCCTGACCGGTTCGAAATTGAAGTCGGTGAGTTCGTTATTGAGGTAATAGCCGTTGACCATCAGCCCCGAGCCGAACGCGCTTTCGATGGTCGAGGTCAGGGAGGCGACATTGCCCCAGCGGTCGACGGCAACGAAGTGCGACGTGCCGGCCTCGGCCGCCGGTGGCGCGGGGCAGGCTGGCGGCGCACCAACCGGGTCTCCGGCAACGACCCCCGTTAAGGTCTTGGTCGGCGAAATCATCGCCGATCGTGAGGCCAGGTAGCGGGCGTCGGTCAGCCCTGCGACCGGCACCCGGACGAACGACGGGTCGGCCAGGTAAATGTCGCGGTCGGCGAAGGCGAGCCGGGTCGATTCGGCGAACAAATGCCAGCTGGTCGGGGATCCGGGCCCGAGCCGGCCAAGGTCGAACCGCTCGAGCTGCTTGAGGATTGCATAGACCGTCGTCGCGCCGGACGAGGGCGGCCCCATCCCGCAAATCCGGTAGCCGCGATAGGTGCCGCAGACCGCTTCGCGCGGGATCGCCCGATAAGCTGCAATGTCCGGCGCCGACATCCGCGACGGGTTCAGCCGGCTGCCGTTGACCGTCGCGACGATCGCGTGGGCGTTGCCGCCCCGGTAAAAGCTGTCGGGACCCGCCGCGGCCAGATGCTCGAGATATTCGGCGAGGACGGGGTTGCGCACCATCGCGCCTACGGGCTTCGGCTCGCCGTTCCCGGCATAGAACAGGGCCCGCGCTTCGGGCGATAGTGCGCCGGTCGCACGAAACCGGTCGAGCGACTCGCGAAATCGCGGCGTGACCGCAAACCCGTCGCGGGCCAGCCTGATCGCTGGATCGAACAGCCGCGCCCACAGCAGCCTGCCGAAGCGGCGATGGGCCTGCGCCATCAGCTGCACGTTGCCGGGCACGCCGACGCTTTTCCCGCCGGGAATCGCCCGGTCGATCGGCATCGGCTTGCCGTCTTCGTAAAACCATTTCCCGTCGGCGGCCGCCGGTGCGGTCTCACGCCCGTCGATGGTCAGCGGCTGCTGCCCGCCCGCCGAGTAGACGAGGAATCCACCGCCGCCGATGCCCGAGCTTTGCGGTTCGACCACCGTCAGTGCGACCAGCGTCGCGATGGCTGAGTCCGCCGCGCTTCCGCCCGCGCGAAGGATTTCGGCACCCGCCTGCGCCGCGCGCGGGTCGGCGGCGCTGACCATGCCGGGGCTTTGGGTGGCGGGGGCGGGTGCAGCGGGAACGATGGCGACGGGGGCTGCGCACCCTCCAAGCGACATCAGGCCGGCGGCGGCGATCAGGGACAGGCGACGCATCGGCGTCGGCTACTCGCTCCCAACCGCCTCGGCAATGCTGGCGAAGCCGGCCTCGTCCAGCTTGCGCGCGAGGCCCTCGGCGATGCGGCGCCCAATGCCGGGTCCTTCGTAGATCATTGCCGTGTACAGCTGCACCAGGTTGGCACCGGCGCGGATCCGTTCCCAGGCATCGTCGACCGAGCCAATTCCGCCGACTCCGATCAGCGGCAACTGCCCGCCGCTAGCCTTGCGGAAACGGCGCAGCGCGTCGAGCGCGAGCGGCTTGAGCGGCTGCCCCGAAAGCCCGCCGCTTTCACCGCCGTACCGCGATTTCAACAACGGACGCGTAATCGTCGTATTGCCGACGACCAGCGCGTCGATGCCATGGTCGATCGCGGCCCGCACGATCTGCTCCGGCTCGCCTTCCGACTGGTCCGGCGCGACCTTCAGGAACACCGGGACCGGGCTGTGCGCGTCCCTGACCGCGGCCAGCAGCGCCCGCAGCGCGCCTTCATCCTGAAGCGCGCGCAGCCCCGGCGTGTTGGGGGAGCTGATGTTGATCGTCAGGTAATCCGCCGCCCCGGCCATCCGCCGGACACCCTCGGCGTAATCGGCAATCCGGTCGGGACTGTCCTTGTTGGCGCCGATATTGACCCCGACGATTCCCCGGGTCCGATCGCGCTTGGCAAGCCTTGCCAACGCCGCACCCTGCCCCAGGCTGTTGAAGCCGAAGCGGTTGATCGCCGCTTCGTCCTCGGCCAGCCGAAACGAGCGCGGCTTTGGATTGCCGGGTTGCGGCAGCGGCGTGACGGTGCCGACCTCGACGAAGCCCCAGCCATGGCCGAGCAATGGGGCGAAGACTTCGGCATCCTTGTCGAATCCGGCCGCCATCCCGACCGGCGAGGGAAAGGCCAGGCCTGCAACCCTGCTCGCCAGGCGCGGGTCGAACCGCGGCGGCTGACCCGACGGCCCAAGCTTCAGTCCGGCGATGGCCAGCCGGTGCGCCGGCTCCGCATCGATCGCGAACAGCGCCGGGCGCAAAAGGCGGTAAAGCGACATCGCTGCCCGCCTATCCGGTTGTCTTTGCGCGGCCAAGCGCCTAAATCGGACTGGAAAGCTCCGAATTAGCCTATGCGCCTGACCCATCTCGCCGATTATGCGGTCGTGATCATGACCGCTGCCGCCCGCCGCGACGCGGGCGAACGGCTGTCCGCGGCTGAGCTGGCCGAGGAAACCGGCGTACCGCTTCCGACCGCGCAGAAACTGATGGGCAAGCTGGCGGGCGCCGGCCTGCTCTCCAGCGTCCGCGGAGCCGGCGGCGGCTTCACGCTCGCCCGCCCGGAGCAGCAGATCAGCCTGGCCGACATCATCGAAGCGGTCGAAGGCCCGATCGCAATGACCCAGTGCAGCGGTTCCGACGAAGTTTCCGACTGCGCGCTCGACGCGCATTGCCGGGTGAAGCCGCACATGAACATCGTCAGCAACGCCGTTCGCGGCGCGCTCGGCGCGGTCACCCTCCACTCCCTTGCGAGCAATCAGTGACCGAACAGACCGCCATCAAGAACCGCGAGGCGCATGAAGCCGCCAACAGGCTTGCCGATTACGAGTGGGGCTTTGCCACCGACATCGAGCAGGAGTTCGCGCCCAAGGGCCTCACCGAGGACACCGTCCGCTTCATCTCGGCCAAGAAGGGCGAGCCGGAATGGCTGCTGGAGTGGCGGCTCAAGGCCTATCGCGCCTGGCTGGAGATGAAGGAGGTCGACTGGGCGAACCTGACGATCCCGCCGATCGATTACCAGGATGCTTATTATTACGCCGAGCCGAAGCAGAAGCCGAGGCTCGCGTCGCTCGACGAACTCGACCCCGAGATCCGCCGCACTTACGAGAAACTCGGCATTCCGATCGAGGAGCAGAAGGTACTCGCCGGCGTCGAGGGCGCGCGCAAGGTCGCGGTCGACGCGGTGTTCGACAGCGTCTCGGTCGCGACCACCTTCCGTGAGGAACTCGACCGCGCCGGCGTCATCTTCCGCTCGATCAGCGAGGCGGTGAAGGAGTTCCCCGACCTCGTCCGCAAGTATCTCGGCAGCGTGGTGCCGCAGCGCGACAATTACTTCGCCTGTTTGAACGCCGCGGTCTTTTCCGATGGCACCTTTGTTTACATCCCCGAGGGCGTCCGCTGCCCGATGGAGCTGAGCACCTATTTCCGGATCAATGCCGAAAATACCGGCCAGTTCGAGCGCACGCTGATCGTCGCCGACAAGGGCAGCTACGTGTCCTATCTCGAAGGCTGCACTGCGCCGATGCGCGACGAGAACCAGCTGCACGCCGCGGTGGTCGAAATCTTCGCGCACGAGGATGCCGAAGTGAAATACTCGACCGTCCAGAATTGGTATCCGGGCGACGCCGAGGGCAAGGGGGGAATCTTCAACTTCGTCACCAAACGGGCGCTGTGCAGCGGCGCGCGATCGAAGGTCAGCTGGACGCAGGTCGAAACCGGCAGCGCGATCACCTGGAAATACCCGAGCTGCATTTTGAAGGGCGAAGGCAGCGTCGGCGAATTCTATTCGGTCGCGCTGACCAACAACCGCCAGCAGGCCGACACCGGCACCAAGATGATCCACATCGGCGCCAACACCCGCTCGACGATCGTCTCAAAAGGCATCAGCGCGGGCCGCAGCGACAACACCTATCGCGGGCTGGTGCGCGTGCTTCCGGGCGCGGAGAACGTGCGCAACTTCACCCAGTGCGATTCGCTGCTGCTCGGCGACAAGTGCGGCGCACACACGGTGCCCTACATCGAGGTCAAGAATCCAACCGCGCAGATCGAGCATGAAGCGACCACGTCGAAGATCAGCGAAGACCAGCTCTTCTACGCGATGCAGCGCGGGCTCGACCAGGAAGCGGCCGTCGCCCTGATCGTCAACGGCTTCGCCCGCGAGGTGCTCAAACAGCTGCCGATGGAGTTCGCGGTCGAGGCGCAGAAGTTGCTCGGGATCAGTCTTGAAGGAAGCGTCGGCTGATGGCTGGTGCACTCGTCGTCGCAAACCTTCGGTTCACCGACAAGGAACGCTACCTGCGCTACGCCGCTGCCTTTCCGGCGGTGTTCGCGACGAGTGGCGGGCAGGTACTTGCGGCCGACGAGGAGCCGAAGCCGTTCGATGGCGACGGTGCCGGTGTCGACAAGATCGTCATCCTCCGCTTCGGCAGCGAAGATGCGGCGCGCGCCTTCTTGAATTCGCCCGAATACCTCCGGATTTGCGAAGACCGCGATGCCGGCGCGAAACTCGACTCCTGGATCGTGAGAAGTTTCTAATGCTTGAGATCACCAACCTCCACGCGACGGTAGCCGACAAGCCGATCCTAAACGGCGTATCGCTGCACGTGCCGGCGGGCGAAGTGCATGCGATCATGGGGCCGAACGGGTCGGGCAAGTCGACGCTTGCTTATGTGCTTGCGGGGCGGCCCGGCTACGAAATCACGGACGGCAGCGCCACGTTCGGCGGCGCCGACCTCCTCGCCTTCGAGCCGCACGAGCGCGCCGCCGCCGGCCTGTTCCTCGGCTTCCAATATCCCGTCGAAATCCCCGGCGTTTCGTACCTGCAATTCCTGCGCGAAAGCCTGAACTCGCAGCGCCGGTCGCGCGGCGAAGCGGAACTGTCGGGCGCCGAGTTCATCAAGCTCGCGCGCGCACAGGCCGCGGCGCTCGGCATGGACGCCGAGATGCTCAAGCGGCCGGTCAATGTCGGCTTTTCCGGCGGCGAGAAGAAGCGGGCGGAAATGGTGCAGATGGGCATCATCGATCCGACCTTCGCGATCCTCGACGAGACGGACAGCGGCCTCGACATCGATGCGCTCAAAGCCGTCGGCGCGGGCATCAACAGCATCATGCGCAAGCCGGACAAGGGCGTGCTGCTGATCACCCATTACCAGCGCTTGCTCGACTACGTTCGCCCCGACCGAGTCCACGTGCTCCGCGCCGGCCGAATCGAGCGCAGCGGCGGGCCGGAACTCGCCCACGAGCTCGAGCGCGAAGGCTACGTCGAAGTCGCATGAACGCGCCCTTGCCCACTCGCGCCCAGGAGGCATGGCGCTATGCCGACCTGGAGGCGCTGAAATCGGTCTGGGACCATTTTGGCGAGCCGACGATCGTCGAGGTCGGGGCCGGGCGGACGCACGAGCAGGTCTGGCTTCCGACCGGCGACGACGTGCAGGTCCGCCGTCTCTGCATCGAGCTTGAAGCCGGCGCGCGGATGCGGCTGTTCGCGCTCAACTTCGCGCCCGTTTACGGCCGCACCGAAGTCATCGTGCACATGCGCGAAGGCGCCGAGTTCGACCTGTTCGTCGCCAACATCGGCGGCGGAAATTCGAACAACGAAGTCGTCACCAACGTCCGCCATCTCGAACCCAGCGGCCGCTCACGCCAGACGGTGCGCAGCGTGCTCGGCGGCAAGGCGATCGGCTCCTACCTCGGCAAGGTCGAGGTTGCGCGCGACGCGCAGAAGACCGACGGCGAGCAGTCGATCAAGGCGATGCTGCTCGACCGCGGCGCAACCGCCAATGCCAAGCCCGAACTGGAAATCTACGCCGACGACGTGAAGTGCGCGCACGGCGCCACGGTCGGCGAGCTCGACAAGGATCAGCTATTCTACGCCATGTCGCGGGGCATGGATCCGGCATCGGCCAAGGCGCTGCTGCTGGAAGGGTTCGTCACCGGCCTGTGGGAAGGCATTACCGACGACGCCAAGCGCGAGGCAATCGCCAGTGCGGCACGCGCTGCATTGCGGAGCGTCACGCGATGAACGCGCCAACCCGAATCCAAATCGTCCCTTAACGTGCGCGACCAGTTTCCGGGCATCGCCGACTGGCATTATTTGGACAGCGCCGCGACCGCGCAAAAGCCGCAGGCGGTGATCGACGCAATCGCCCAAGCTTACGGCGCCGATTATGCCACGGTGCACCGCGGCGTTTACCAGCGCTCGTCGACAATGACCGACCGCTACGAAGCCGCCCGCGCCGCCGCCGCCGGGCTGATCGGCGGCAAGGCGGACGAGCTGGTCTTCACGCGCGGCGCGACGGAGGCGATCAACCTGGTCGCTTATTCGCTGCCCCGCGCCGGGCGCCGGCGCGTGCTGGTGTCGACGCTGGAGCATCACAGCAACATCGTCCCGTGGCAGCTCGCCGGCTTCCAGGTCGACGCGGTGCCGCTGACCGCCGACGGGCAGGTCGACCTCGACGCCGCCGCGGAGATGATCAGCAGCGAGCATTTGGTCGTCGCCTTCGCCCACGTGTCCAACGCGCTTGGGAGCGTGCTCGACACCCGCCGGGCGGCTGAGATCGCCCATTCGAAGGACGCGCTGCTGCTGCTCGACGGGTGCCAGGCGGTGCCGCGCCTGCCGGTGAAGGTCGCCGAGCTTGGCTGCGACTTCTATGCCTTTTCCGGCCACAAGCTCTACGGCCCGACCGGAATCGGGGCCTTGTGGGGCCGCGCCGACCTGCTGGGCTCGATGCCGCCGTGGCAAGGCGGCGGGGCGATGATCGACCGCGTGACCTTCGCCGAAACCACCTATCTCGGCGCGCCAGCACGGTTCGAGGCGGGAACGCCGCATATCGTCGGCGCCATCGGCCTGCACGCCGCAATCGACTGGGCGCAGGGCATCGGCATGGAGAAGATTCAAGCGCATGAAGCAGCGCTCGGCGCCGAATGCCGCGACGCCTTGCGCGCGATTGGCGGCGTGACGCTCTACGGCCCCGAAGAGTCTGCGGGCATCGTCAGCTTCAACGTCGACGGGGTGCATCCGCACGATACCGCCACCATATTGGATGATGCGGGCGTCGCGGTTCGCGCCGGCCACCATTGCGCGCAGCCGCTGATGGACTGGCTGGGCGTGCCGGCAACGGCGCGGGCGAGCTTTGCGGCGCACAGCGACAGTACCGACATCGCCGCGCTGGTCCGCGGTATTGAACAAGTGAAACGGATTTTCGGATGAACGAGGAACGCCGGATCGAGGTCGAGCAAGTGGAGGCGGTCACGCCGCCGCCGCGGGCGCGTGTCGAAAGCCCCGCTGAAACCTTCGAACGCAAGCGCGACTATCTGACCGGCTTCCTGGCCGGCGAAACCGAAACCGCGCTGCCGGCCGGCAACGAGGAGCTGAAGGAGCGCGTGATCGAGGCATTGAAATCGATCTACGATCCCGAGATTCCCGTCGACATTTACGAGCTCGGCCTGATCTACGACGTCGACATCAGCGAGGATGGCGACGCGGTCGTCACCATGACCTTGACGACCCCGCATTGCCCGGTCGCGGAATCGATGCCGCAGGAAGTCGAGCTTCGAGTCCTTGGCGTTCTGGGCATCCGTGATGCCGAAGTGAAGCTGGTCTGGGAACCGCCATGGGACCCGGCGAAGATGAGCGACGAAGCGCGCCTAGAACTGGGAATGTTATGAACGAGCACAGCAAGGTCCGCGCCCGCCCGGCCGCGATCACGCTCACGCAATCGGCGGAGCAGCGCATCGCCGACCTGATGGCGCGCGCCCCGGCCGACGCGATCGGCGTCAAGCTGTCGACCCCGCGCCGCGGCTGCTCCGGCCTTGCTTACTCCGTCGACTATGTGACCGACGAAATCGCTTTTGACGAGAAGATCGAAACGCCCGGCGGCACCTTTTACGTGGACGGCGCATCGGTCCTCTATCTGATTGGCAGCGTTATGGACTGGCGCGAGGACGACTTCACCGCCGGCTTCGTGTTCGAGAATCCCAACGCCAAGGGTGCCTGCGGTTGCGGCGAGAGCTTCACCGTCTGAACCAAAGCGTCTAGCGCGCCGTCGATGGACGCCCGCTTTGCCCATGTTCGAGACTGGATCTTCGATCTCGACAATTGCCTGTACCCGGCGTCGACCGGGCTGTTCGCGCTCATCGACGAGCGCATGGGCGCTTATATCCAGCGCTTGCTCGGCTGCGATCCGGTCGAGGCGCGGCGGGTGCAGAAGGGCCACTTCCACAAGCACGGGACCACGCTCGCCGGATTGATGGAGGAACATGGCGTCGATCCGCACGACTTCCTTGACGACGTCCACGACATTGCCTTGGACAGGGTCAGCGAGGACCGCCGACTCGCCGCCGCGCTCGATCGCCTGCCCGGCCGCAAGTTCGTCTTCACCAATGGCGACGGCCCTTATGCGCGCCGCGTGCTCGAAGCGATCGGCATCCACGGCCATTTCGACGAGCTTCACGACATCCACGCCAGCGAGCTTCGGCCCAAGCCCAACCGCCACGGCTATGACCTCATTTGCGCGCGCTACGCGATCGATCCGGCGGCGGCATTGATGGTCGAAGACATGGCGCAGAATTTGAAGCCCGCTAAGGATCTGGGGATGACCACGGTCTGGGTCGACAACGGCTCGGAACGCGGCAGCCACGGATACACGCCGGAGCATGTCGACCACCGCATCGCCGAAGTCGGCGCCTGGCTCGAAACGATCATTGGGGACGATGATGAACGCACAGCTTGAACAGGTCATCGACCGCGCCTGGGACGAGCGCGAAACGCTCGACGGTTCGAACGCCGAGGTCCGCGATGCGGTCGAGGCCGCGCTGGCCGCGCTCGACAGCGGCGAAGTACGGATCGCCGAAAAGGCCGGCGATGGATGGCAGGTGCACCAGTGGCTCAAAAAAGCCGTGCTGCTGTCGTTCCGGCTCAACCCGATGGAGGCGATTTCGGGCGGCCCGGGCGGCGCCAATTGGTGGGACAAGGTGCCCTCGAAGTTCGCCGGCTGGAGCGAAGCGGAGTTCAAGGCCGCGGCCTTTCGCGCCGTGCCCGGCGCCATCGTTCGCCGCGGCGCCTACATCGCGCCGGGCGCAGTGCTGATGCCCAGCTTCGTCAACATCGGCGCTTATGTTGGCGAAGGCACGATGGTCGACACCTGGGCGACGGTCGGCAGCTGCGCGCAGATCGGCCGCAACGTCCACATTTCCGGCGGCGCGGGGATCGGCGGGGTGCTTGAGCCGCTTCAGGCCGGGCCGGTGATCATCGAGGACAATTGCTTCATCGGCGCGCGTTCCGAAGTCGCCGAAGGCGTGGTCGTCGAGGAAGGGTCGGTGCTGTCGATGGGCGTGTTCCTGGGCGCTTCGACCAGGATCGTCGACCGGGCCACGGGCGAGGTGATGTACGGGCGCGTCCCGGCCTATTCGGTGGTCGTGCCCGGCGCGATGCCCGGAAGCAGCGGCGGACCGTCGCTGGCCTGCGCGGTGATAGTCAAGCGAGTCGACGAGCGCACGCGTTCGAAGACCAGCATCAACGAACTGCTGCGCGACTGAGCATAAGCCGGCCTTATCGGCTTCGCGCCAGCATTTGTTGGCCGGGCCGCCCATGCCTTTGATATCCGCCATGGATGACGGTTCATCGGCACGGCTTTAGCCGCAAGCTTCAGGATGCGGCGGCGGCAACCGCCGGCTATCCGGTGCCGATGATCCGCTCCGTCATGAACCGCGCCGACTGGGCGATCCTGCTGTTCCTGGCGATTGTCTGGGGCGCGGCTTTCTTCTTCATCAGCGTCGCCGTCCGCGAAGTGCCGCCGTTCACGTATGTGTTCCTGCGCCTGTCCTTCGCGGCGGTTGCGCTGTGGGCCTACGTCCTGTGGCGCGGCGGCAAGCTTGGCCTGCCGGGAAGCGCTTGGGCATCGATGCTGTTGCTCGCGCTGCTCAACAACGCCATCCCGTTCACCCTGTTTGGCTGGGGGCAAACGCACATCGCCGCCGGGCTCGCGTCGATCCTCAACGCGACCACGCCGATCTGGGGCGTCGTCGTCGCCCACCTGTTCACCGACGACGAGCGGATGAGCCCGCGCAAGGTTGCCGGCGTCCTGCTTGGTTTTGGCGGCGTGGCGCTGATGATCGGCCCCGACCTGCTCGCCTCGCTGGGCAGCGACAGCCTCGCCGAAATCGCCTGCCTCACGGCCGCCTTCTCCTATGCGCTCGCCGGGGTCTGGGCGCGGCGTTACCGCCGCCAGGGCATTTCGCCGCTCGCCGTCAGCACCGGCCAGCTCACCGCCGGGGCCCTGCTGATGCTGCCGCTTGCCTTACTCGTCGACCGGCCCTGGCTGCAGCCGATGCCGTCCGCCGCTGCCCTGGGCGCCATCGTCGCTCTAGCCGTCGTGTGCAGCGCGCTCGGCTACGTGCTCTATTTCCGACTGATCGACCGGGCCGGGGCGACCAACGCCTTGCTGGTGACCCTGCTCGTGCCTCCGGTCGCGATCCTGCTCGGGTGGCTGTTCCTTCACGAAACGATCGCCGCTCGCGATTTCCTCGGCCTTGGCCTGATTGCTTTCGGGCTCGCCGCTATCGACGGCCGGCTGCTCGGCCTGGGCCGGCGGCGGCAGGAGCCTCGGCCAGCAGCTTAGCCGCCTGCGCGCTGGTCCAGTCGAGGTCGCCGATAAAGCGCCACACCTCCCGCCCGTTCGAATCGTAAAGGATGGTCGTCGGCAGCACTTGTGCATTGAGCGCGCCTGACAGGCTCATCTTCGGGTCGTGCCAGCGTTCCAGATCCTTGACCCCGGCCTTGTCGAGGAACGCCTCGACCGACGTGCGCGGCCCCATGTCCTGTGAAACGGCAACGACCCTGGGCGCGCCCGGTCGCCGGCTGAGCGCGTCGAGCGTCGGCAGTTCCTTGACACACGGCGCGCACCAGGTCGCCCACAAATTGACGAGCAGCGGTTGCCCCGACGCCTCCTGCAGCGTCGCCGCCTCGTCATCCGCGTTACGAAGCTCCGTATCGGGAATGGGCTTTCCGGCCTGGCTGCGGTCGGCGCCCTTCGCCGGCACCTCCGCCTGCGGTTCGCCCTGATCGCCTTCGCCCTGCCGTCCGCACCCGGCGAGCGAAAGTGAAGCAGCAAGCAGGAGGAGGAAGGTGCGATTGGCCATGGCCGGCGATTAGTTGGCGCTGCCATCCGCCGCAAGCGGGCTGGAACCGCCGCCGCCGAGCGGCTACGCGCTTCAACTATGCGACGCGCCATCGTCATCGCCGTATTTCCGCTGTTGCTGGCGGCCTGCGGCAAGTCGTCCGAGCTTCGCCCCGGGCCGGGCCAGAAGCTGCCGGTCAAGCCGCTGATGGCGCACGTCGTCCCGACCCCGAACCAATTGCTCACCCCGCCTGCCTACGCCGACCCCGACCGCGTCGACGAACTGATGCGCAAGTCCGCGCCGCGGGCAAGCGACCGCTTCGACCTGCCGCCGCCCAACGGCGGTGCGCCGGACGCCCCGGTCGAAACGCAGGACGATGACGCGAGCGCCAGTGCCGAAGGACCCGTCAAGCCAACATGATCAAGCCCGTTCGAAAAGCCGTTTTCCCGGTCGCCGGCCTGGGCACCCGCTTGCTCCCGGCAACCAAGGCCACCCCCAAGGAAATGCTGACGATCGTCGATCGCCCGCTGATCCAATATGCGGTCGATGAGGCGCGCGAGGCCGGCATCGAGCAGCTGATCTTCGTCACCGGCCGCGGCAAGGGCAGTCTGGACGACTATTTCGACATTGCGTTCGAGCTTGAGACGACGATGGCGTCCAAGGGCAAGAGCCTCGACCCCCTCGCGCCGTCACGCACCGGCTTCGGCGAGCTCGTCTCGGTCCGGCAGCAGCAGCCGCTCGGCCTTGGCCATGCGGTCTGGTGCGCGCGCGACATCGTCGGCGACGAGCCGTTCGCGGTGCTGCTTCCCGATGAGCTGATGCTGGGCAAGCCCAATTGCCTGAAGCAGATGGTCGCGGCCTACGAACAGGTCGGTGGCAACGTCGTGGCGGCGCTGGAAGTGCCCGATGACCAGACCCACCAATATGGAGTCATCGATCCGGGCGAGACGAAAGGCCGGCTGACCGAAATCCGCGGCCTGGTCGAAAAGCCCGCGCCCGGGACCGCGCCGTCGAACCTGATGCTTCCGGGGCGTTACATCCTGCAGCCCGAAGTCATGCGCGAACTCGATGCGCAGGAAACCGGCGCCGGCGGCGAAATCCAGTTGACCGACGCGATGGCCAAGCTGATCGGCAAGCAGCCGTTCCACGGCTTCCTGTTCGACGGGGAAAGGCACGATTGCGGCAGCGCTGCCGGTTTCGTCATCGCCAATCTCGCGCTGGCGCTGGAGCGGGACGATGTCGCGCCGAAAGTGCGGGAGTTCCTCGCCCGCCGCTAAGCGGCGTTGGCGACGCCCAGCCGGCGGCGTTCCGCTTCGCTGGCGGCAAGCGCGGCCCGCAATTCGCCAAGCTCGATGGCGCGGCTGGTAATCCGGGCATCCAGCGCGGCATTGTCGGCGCGCAGCCTGGCGATGGCGTGGGAGCGGTCGATTTCCCGCCGGAGCCGGGCGGCGACGACAGCAAAGTCGAACGGCTTGCGGATGACTCCGTCCGCGCCGGCATCGAAAGCCTTGATCAGGTCAGCGCCGTCGGAGCGGCCGCCGAGCAGGATCACCGGAAGGTAGCGCTGCACCGGATCCTCTCGGAGCATCCGGACCAGCTCGATCCCGCCCGTCCCCGGCATCCGTACCGCGCACAGGACCAGGTCCACCGGCATCCGCTGCATTTCGGCAAGCCCGTCGTGGACGTTGAGCGCAGTGGCGATGCGGAAGCCGAACGGCGCCAGCCGGCGCGCGAACACGCCGAGGTACGAGCGATTGGGCTCGATGATCAGCAGGCGCGGCTGATCTGCCGCATCACGGAGAAATAGCGCATCCATGCCCACAGTCTGGCCGATAATGGTTAATGGCGGGATAAATTCGCCGCCATTACGGGTCGAGCTCGATGTCCCAATACAGGTAGTCGCGCCACGTTTCGTGCAGGTAGTTGGGCGGGAAGCCGCGCCCATGGTCCTGCAATTGCCAGCTCGTCGGGCGGATCGGCTCGCGCTCCATGTGCATTCCGGCTTGGCGCGGCGTTCGGCCGCCCTTGCGCAGGTTGCACGGGGCGCAGGCCGTCGCAACATTTTCCCAGGTCGTCCGGCCGCCCTGCGAGCGCGGAATGACGTGATCGAACGTCAATTCGCGGGGCGACCCGCAGAACACGCAGCGGAAGCGGTCGCGAAGGAACAGGTTGAACCGGGTGAATGCCGGATATTCGTTGGGCTTCACGAACTGGCGCAGCGCGATCACGGACGGCAGTTTCAGCGCCCGGCTCGGGCTGTGTACTTCGCGCTCGTAATGGGCGACCACGTCGACCCGCTCCAGGAACATCGCCTTGACCGCCGTCTGCCACGGCCAAAGGCTCAGCGGATAATAAGACAGAGGCGTGTAATCGGCGTTGAGCACCAGCGCCGGACAGCTTTCGGGATGACGAATGACCTCGGGATGATACATGCGCGGGCAATGACCTTTCGTCCGTTGCCCGACGAACATTTCTCCGGCCCTGTCGCACGCAAGGAGGAGATGGGTCCGTTCAGGCCCGTCTTCCCTTGTGACCAACCGGATGCCAACCCGGCGTGACAAGGTGATGACAGCATTTTCGATGACTCGCGGTCAAGTGCTCAATGTCGGCAAGGGCGTGAAATGCTGACGTCCCGCTTCGCGCCCTCGCCAACGGGCAGGCTTCACCTCGGCCATGCCTACAGCGCCGTTTTGGGCCACGCGGCGGCGCGGAGTGCCGGCGGCCGCTTCCTGCTGCGGATCGAGGACCTCGACCAGACTCGAAGCCGTCCCGAATTCGTTGATGGGATCCAAGAGGACATGCGCTGGCTCGGGCTCGATTGGGACGGGCCGGCGATCGTCCAGTCGCAGCGGGCGGCCGCTTACCTCGACGCGCTTGACCGGCTGCGCGCGGACGGACTTGCCTACCCCTGCTTTTGCACCCGCGCGGACATTGTCCAGGTCGCCGCCGCCCCGCACGGCGACCCCGGGCTCCATTACCCCGGGACCTGCCGCGGCCTGCCCGACGACCCGGAGAGACGCGCTTCGACGCCGCATAGCTGGCGGCTCGACAGCGCCCGGGCGCTGGAACGGTGTCCGCTACCGGGCTGGGCCGAGCAGGACGGCAGCATCCACCGCGCCAAAGCAACGGACGTCGGCGATGCCATCCTTGCCCGCAAGGACGCCCCCGCCGCTTACCACCTGGCCTGCGTCGTCGACGATGCCGCAAGCGGCGTCACGCTCGTCGTGCGCGGCGCCGACCTGCGCCCTTCCACGCCGATCCAGCGCCTGCTGCAGCTGCTGCTGGAACTGCCGGAGCCGACCTATCTCCACCACAAGCTCGTCGTTCACGACGACGGCCGGCGGCTGGCCAAGCGCGACCAGGCGCCGACGCTCGCCGCGATGCGCGAAGCGGGCGTGGACGGCCGCGAATTGGCCGACGGATTGACTACCGGCTTACTGCCGTCTGGTTTTCGGCTCGCCGACGCCTAAATAGGGCCAATGACCACCCTCCTCATCATCGTGCTGGCGATCGCCATGGCGGCGACTGCCTACGTGCTCGTTCGCGGCGTCGTCGCAATGGCCAACGGCAAGGCCGGGTCCAGCGAAGCGCAGCAGCAATGGATGCGCAAGCGCGTGCTGTACCAGGCGGTCGCAATCGTCATCGTCGCGCTAATCCTGATCATGGCCAGCGCCGGCCGCTAGATGGTCAAGCTCAACAAGATTTACACCCGCACCGGCGACCAGGGCAGCGCCGGGCTGGTGGACGGATCGAGGGTGAGCAAGTCCAGCGCGCGGATGGCCGCCATTGGCGAAGTCGACGAAGCCAATGCGGCGATCGGGGTGGCCATCGCCGCGCTCCGGCCCGGCGACACCGCCGACCAACTGCGGCGCATCCAGAACGAATTGTTCGACCTTGGCGCCGATGTCGCGACCCCGGGCGAGATCGAAGGCGCGCTTCGGATCGTGCCAAGCCAGGTCGAGCGGCTTGAGCGCGAAATCGATGCGATGAATGCGGCGCTTGAGCCGCTGACCAGCTTCATCCTGCCCGGCGGATCGGCCGACGTCGCGGCGCTTCACCTGGCCCGGACAACCGTTCGCCGCGCCGAGCGGGCGACGGTTGCGCTGGCCGAAGCGGAGACGGTCAACCCGCAGCTGCTTGCCTACATCAACCGGCTGTCGGACCACTTATTCGTGGCGGCGCGTTTCATTGCCTCGGAACAGGGTGGGGACGTGCTTTGGCAACCCGGCGCAACGCGATAGGCACGACGACTTCCCTCCTCGAGCGGTTCCAGCGGACCCGTGCCCTGACGCTCGACCTGGCTGCCCCGCTGTCCGATGCCGATGCCACCATCCAGCCGTTCCCGGATGCATCGCCCGCCAAGTGGCATCTGGCGCACACGACCTGGTTCCTCGACACGTTCGTGCTGCGTGATTTCGTGCCTGGCCACAAATCGTTCGACGACCGCTTCGCTTACCTGTTCAACAGCTATTACGAGGGTGAGGGCGAGCGCCACGCGCGCCCCAAGCGGGGACTGATCAGCCGGCCCTCGCTGGAGGAGATCCGCGCATGGCGCCGGCACGTCGACGACGCGGTCGAGCGCGCCTTTCCCGGCCTGCCGCCGGCGGCTTTGGAGCTGGTCGAACTCGGAATTCAGCATGAGCAGCAGCATCAGGAGCTGTTGCTTACCGACATTCTCGCGACCTTCGCCGAAAACCCGCTGGAGCCGGCCTACGCGGAGGCGCCGGCGGCCAACTGCCACGCGCCGGAGCCGCTAAGCTGGCTTCCCGGCCGCAACGGGATCGTCGAAATTGGCGCGAGCGGCGACGGCTTCGCGTTCGATTGCGAACGCCCGCGCCACCGCACCCTGCTCCACCCACACGCAATCGCCAGCCGCCCGGTGACCAACGGCGAATGGCGCGCCTTCATCGCCGACGGCGGCTACGAGAAGCCCGCCTTGTGGCTCTCCGAAGGTTGGGAGTGGGTGCGCAGCGACGCCGTCGCGGCCCCGCTCTATTGGGATGAGGACGGGGCCCAGTTCACGCTTGCCGGCCGCCGCACGGTCGATCCCGCTGCACCGGTATCCCACATCAGCTATTACGAGGCCGACGCCTTCGCCCGCTGGGCCGGCGCCCGGCTTCCGACCGAGGCCGAGTGGGAGGATTTCGCCGCTTCCGCCGATCCCAACCTCGGCAACCAGCTCGATTGCGCCGGCGCGGCCATGCCGAAGCCGCCGGGCGACATTTTCGGCGACGTCTGGGAATGGACGCAAAGCGCCTTCACCCCCTACCCCGGGTTTACGACCGCCGAAGGCACGGTGGGCGAATATAACGGCAAGTTCATGTGCTCTCAGCAAGTGCTGAAGGGCGCCAGCTGCGCCACGCCGCGGGGCCACAGCCGCGCGTCCTACCGCAACTTCTTTCCCCCCAGCGCACGCTGGCAATTTACTGGAGTGCGCCTTGCCCGCGACTGGTGACGACGCCTTTTGCAACGATGTGATCGCCGGGCTGTCGGCGCCTACCCCGGCCGTCCCCGCCCGCTGGCTTTACGACGAGCGCGGGTCCGAACTGTTCGACGCCATCACCAAGCTGCCGAGCTACTATCCGACGCAAACGGAAACCAAATTGCTCGAACGGATTGCGCCCGAACTTCGCGAGCGCATTCCGGGCAAGCTGGCAGTCGTCGAATTCGGGGCCGGCTCGCTGACCAAGACTCCGCTGCTGCTGCGCGCCATCGCGCCGTCCGCTTACGTCCCGGTCGATATCTCGGGCGAGTATCTGGAAAAGAGTGCCGCCGACCTGCAGCCGGATTTCCCGCAACTGCCGATCTTCCCGGTCGCCGCCGATTTCGCGCGGCCGTTCGACCTGCCGGCCGAAATCGATGGCTTGCCGAAGCTAGGCTTCTTCCCCGGTTCGACCATCGGCAACTTCGTCCCGCGCAGCGCCACCGACCTGCTCCGCCAGTTCCGCCAATTGCTCGGCACCGGGGCGCTGCTGCTGATCGGCATGGACCGGGTGAAGCCCGTCGACCGGCTGCTCGCCGCTTATGACGAGCCGGCCGGAGTCACTGCCGAGTTCAACTGCAACCTCCTCCGCCGGATCAACCGCGAGCTTGGCGCCGACATTCCGAGCGACGCATTCCGGCACAAGGTCGTCTGGAACGACATCCTGTCGCGCATCGAAATGCATCTGGAGGCGACCCGCGACGTTCGCTTCACCATTGCCGGCCACGCCTTCGACTTCGCCGCCGGCCAGACCATCCACACGGAAAACAGCCACAAATACGGTCAGCGCGGCGCGAGGGTCCTGCTGCTAGCGGGCGGCTGGACCCCGATTGCCGAGTGGGAGGATGGGCACGAGGATTTCTCGCTCATCCTCGCGCAGGCGCAGCCTAACCGATCCGCGCCCTGATTGCCGCCGCAAGGCCGCGCCGCTAAGCGGGCGGGCATGGTTGCTGCTATCTTCGATGTGCTTCGGCTCATCCTCAACGTCGTCTGGTGGATCATCATCGTCCAGGTGATCCTGAGCTGGCTGATTGCGTTCAACGTACTCAACACCGGTTCCGGCGGGGTGCGCGCATTCCTGCAGGCGCTCGATCGGATCACTGAGCCGCTTTACCGCCCGATCCGCAAGGTGATGCCTGACTTTGGCGGCATCGATTTCTCGCCACTCGTGTTGCTGCTTCTGCTGAACGTCCTGCAGATCCTGCTCAACGGCGCGGAGCGGAGCCTGCTGACGGGTTCGCTATGACGGCACGGCGGATCGACGGAAAGGCCGCTGCCGCCGCGGTCCGCCACAAGGTTGCCGCCGCTGCCGCCGACTTTCGTCAACGCACCGGCAGGGCGCCGGGGCTGGCGACGGTGCTGGTCGGTGAGGATCCGGCAAGCGCTGTCTATGTCCGCTCCAAGACCAGGGCCACGGCCGAAGCCGGAATGGAAGGGTTCGCCCATCACCTGCCGGACACGCTTGGCCAGGCCGAGCTGCTCGATCTGGTCGCCTCGCTCAATGCCGACGACCGAGTCGATGGCATCCTCGTCCAGCTCCCGCTGCCGACCCAGATCGACGCGGACACGATTATTGCGGCGATCGACCCCGCCAAGGACGTCGACGGCTTCCATCCGATAAACGCCGGCCGGCTCGCCACGGGGCTCGACGCGCTTGTGCCCTGCACGCCGTTCGGCTGCCTGTACCTGCTCAAGCAGGAACTTGGCTCCCTGGCCGGCAAGGACGCGGTGGTGATCGGCCGCTCCAACATCGTGGGCAAGCCGATGGCCGCACTTCTGACCGGTGAAAGCGCAACGGTGACCATCGCCCACTCGCGGACGAAGGACCTGGCGGAAGTCGTCCGCCGCGCCGACATCGTCGTCGCCGCGGTCGGGCGTCCCGAAATGGTCAGGGGCGACTGGATCAAGCCGGGCGCGGTGGTCATCGACGTCGGCATCAACCGCGTTCCCGCCGACGAGGGCAAGACCCGGCTGGTCGGCGATGTCGCCTATGACGAAGCAGCAAGCGTCGCTTCGGCAATCACGCCCGTCCCCGGTGGCGTCGGCCCCATGACCATCGCCATGCTGCTCAGGAACACATTGGTCGCCGCGCACCGCCGCGCCGGCCTGCCCGATCCGGAGGGTCTATGATCGCGCTGATCCTCCTCGCTGCAGCCGCGCCGGCGACCGCCGTCGAGGCGGAGCGCGCCTTTGCCGCCGACGCACAGAAGATCGGGCAAACCACCGCCTTCCTCAAATGGTCGTCGGACAAGGCGGTGATGTTCACGCCGCATCCGGCCAACGCCCATGCGATGCTCAGCGGCCGGAAGAACCCGCCAGTGGCGATCTTCTGGTGGCCGGGACGAAGCTACGTCTCGTGCGATGGCAAGCTCGCGATCAACACCGGCCCGTGGGTGCGCGACTGGGGCAAGGCTGTCGGTTATTTCACCACCGTGTGGCAGCGCCAGCCCGACGGCGGCTGGAAGTGGATCTACGACGGCGGCGACGCGCTCGACACGCCGCGCGCCGAAGGCGGGGATATCCAGCCGCGCCTGGCCGCGTGCCGCGGCAAGCCGCGCAATGCGGTCGTGCTCGGGACGGTCGGCGCCGTCGGCTACAACACCGGTGGCGGCCGTTCCGCCGACGGCACCCTGGTGTGGTCGTGGACCACCGGGCCCAAGGGTGATCGCCGCTTCCTTGCCCAGCAGTGGAACGGCAAGCGCTTTGAAACCGTGGTCGAGGACAAGGTCGCAGCACCGCCGCAATGATCGAGCTTTTCACCACCGCCTTCATCACCCTTGCGGTGATCATCGATCCCCCGGGGTGCGCGCCAATCTTCGCGTCGCTCACCAGCGGGACCGATGCCGGTCACCGGCGGCGGATGGCGATCCGTTCGGCCGCGGTCGCGTGGTGCATCCTCGTCTTCTTCGCCCTGCTCGGCGAGCCATTGCTCTCCACGCTCGGGATCAGCCTCAGCGCCTTCCGCCTAGCCGGCGGGATCATGCTGTTCATGATCGCGCTCGACATGGTGTTCGAACGGCGCACCGAACGGCGCGAGGAACGCGCCCGCGAAATCGAGGGGACGCCCGAGGCCGAGGACATTTCCGTCTTCCCCATGGCGATCCCGATGATCGCCGGCCCCGGCTCGATCGCGACGGTGATGCTGCTCACCGCGCGCGCCGACGGTCTTAGCGAGGGGCTGGTCGTGCTCGGCGCAATGACCCTGGTCATCCTGCTGACGCTCGTCGCGCTGCTCGCGGCCGGACCGCTGATGAAGCTGATCGGCAGCAAGCTGGAAGCGATGATCACCCGCATCCTTGGCGTCATCCTTGCCGCGCTGGCGGTGCAGTTCGTGCTCGACGGGCTGGAACGCAGCCTCCCGGGCCTCGCTGGTTAGCGGGCGATCCGCCACATCCTGAACGGCGAATCCTTGCCCAGGTCGATCGGCGTCAGCCAGCCGGGCACCTGGCCACGTTCAAGCTGCGAGTAGAATCCTTTGGGCGTTTCCGAGCGGAAGATCGTCGTCGTCGAAGCATTGGGGCAGGTCAGCAGGTAGTCGGCGCGATACTTCGCCATGATCGCGCGGGCCTGTTCGGGCGATCCGCGGAAGGCCTTCATCACGTCGCCGATCTGCTCGCCGTTGCGATGATAGGGGCCGATGATCGACGAATGCCGGGTCACGGCTATCAGCCGCGGCGCGGTGTCGACGAAGGTGAAGACGATTCCGCGCGGCTGCTTCGCGATCGGCTTGAACGACCCGATGAAGTTGCAGCCGCGGTTGGCGGCGGCAATCTGGTTCTCGCGCTTAGTCTGCTTCTTGGCGGGGACGTAGCTGACGATCAGCGGCACGGCCGCGCCGGCGCCGATGATGATGATCAGCGCCGGGCCGATCGTCCGCAGCACCGCGCTTGGCGCCCGCAGCGTCAGCGGCAGCAGGATGGCGACCAGCGACGCCGCTCCGATCGTCCCCATCATCTGCGCCGCGGGACCCGTGCGGGTCTGCCACAGGAGCAGCACCGTCGCGGCAACGGCTGGCGCCGCCGCCGCCAAGGTCCGGCGCAGCAGGTCGCGGTCGATGCGATTGCGCCAGCTGAGCAAGGCCCAGCCGACCAGGCCGGTGACCGGCAGTGCGCAGATCAACATCGCCAGCTTCCAGCCGTGGCGATAGACCGGCCGCGCTTCCCGGACGTGGCTTAACCACAGCGCATTGACCTCGTCCGACACGCCCTCCAGCCGTTGCAGGCAATGCGGCCAGGTCAGCGTGTGGAACAGCGCAAGCACTGCCCCCGCCGCCAGCGCGAGCATCAGCCGCCGCTTCCAGTCAGCGGTGCCGAGCATCGACAGGCCGAACAGCAGCGCGCCGGCAAGCAGCGCGTCGGCCAGCCACACCGGCGACAGCGCGTCGCACACCGGCGCCCGATTGGCGTAGGAGGCGAAGACTAGGAACGAGAACGCGACGCCGCCCGAAAGGCTGACCGCATAAGCGGCCAGTCGCCCGCGCTCCTCCCGATCGGCGACCCAGAACAGGACTGTCGCGGCGCCGGCGATGGCGAGGTAGATCAACAGCTCAAGCCCGATCGCCAGCGACAGTGCGCTGGCGATGCCAAGCGTGATCCCCCCGCGCGCGCGCCGGGGATCGGCAAGGCCGGCAAGCGCGATGGAAAGCAGCGCTAGTTGCCAGCCGTGATGGTCGATCCGGTCGGGCATGAACATGCCGTTGGTTGACCCGGCAAAGAACAAGGCGACGATCGCCAGCGGATAAGCGGCGGGATGGATCAGCCGGCGGGCGACCAGCGCCAATCCGAACAATAGCGCGAGATACGGGATCAGCGGCGCGAAGCCCGCGGCGTACATCTCCGCCATCGGCCCGCCGACCAACGGCCGGAGCAGCAGGATCAGCCCGGCCAGCGGCAGGTCGACCAGGTGGCTCCAATGCATGTTGGCGCCGTAGGGCGGGTTGAGCCGATATTGCCGAAGGTCGAACCAGTCCTGCCCGTGGAGCAGCGCCCGGACCTGCATCATGCGCATGTTGTCGTCGGTATCGCCGAGCGCGAATGCGCGAAGATCGCCCCACCGGTCGTTGAGGTACCAGGCGCACAGGCCGACCCAGGCAATGACCACGACCAGCTTCCAATGCCGGTCGAGCAGCGCGAGGAGCCGATCGGGGCTGAGGTGTTCCTTGCGCTTCAACATTTTTCGCGCTCTAGCCGGTGAGGTTCAAAGGGCAAGCGCACCATCTTCATGACCATCCCGCTGCCGAGCTTCATCGACCCCAAACGCAGTCAGTTGCTGTGGCAGGCCTATCGCTACGCCTTTGCCGGCGGAGTCATCACCTTGCTCGTCGCCGGCAGCTATTGGGCGATCAGCGAATTCCTGCACGTCGACCCGATGCTGTCCCTGGCCGTCGTCTTCCTGTTCTTCACCGCGGTCAGCTACGTCACCCATGGCGCCTTCAGCTTTCGCGGCCACGGGTCGCGCGACCGCCAGCATGTCCGCGCCGCCCGCTTCCTGGCCGTCAACCTGCTGGGTTTCGCGGCCAACCAATTCTTCGTCTGGCTGCTGGTCAAGCAGCTTGGTGGGCCGACGTGGTGGCCGGTGATCCCGATCATCTTCGTCACGCCGGTGTTGACCTTCGCGCTGCATCGCCGATGGGTATTCGGATGACCGCGCTGACCATTGTCGTTCCCGTCAAGGACGAGGAGCAGTCGATCGCAACCTTCGTCTCGCGCGTCGTTGCCGTGCTCGACAAAATCGACGACCCCGCCGGCCGCGACTTCGAAATCCTGTTCGTCGACGACGGCAGCACCGATTCAACGCTGGCGCGAATCCGCGAGGCGCACGCTTCCGAACGGCGCGTTCGGGCGGTGTCGCTATCGCGCAATTTCGGGAAGGAAGCGGCGCTCACCGCCGGCCTCGACGTCGCGCGCGGCGATGCGGTGGTGCCGATGGACGTTGACCTGCAGGACCCGCCGGAAGTGCTTCCGGCGATGATCGCGCGCTGGCGCGAAGGCTTCGACGTGGTTTGCGGAATCCGCGAGGACCGGCAAACCGACAGCCTGCCCAAGCGCCTGACCGCCGACCTCTACTACCGCGCCCACAACTGGCTTAGCGACGACAAGATTCCGGAACATGCCGGCGATTTCCGGCTGCTCGACCGCAAGGTGGTCGAAGTCATCCGCTCGATGCCCGAGCGCAATCGTTTCATGAAGGGCCTGTTCGCCTGGGCCGGCTTTCGCGAAGCCTACGTCCCCTACACCCGTCCCCAGCGCGAGGCCGGGGAGTCCAAGTTCAGCTACTGGAAGCTGTGGAAGTTCGCGATCGACGGGATCACGTCGGCTTCGACGGTCCCGCTGCGCGTCTGGAGCTACCTTGGGGGCATCGTTGCGTTGCTCGCCATCGGCTACGCCATTTTCCTCAGCATCCGCACCATGATCTGGGGCACCGAAGTGCCTGGCTACGCATCGCTGATGGTCGCCATTTCCTTTCTCGGCGGACTGCAATTGCTCTCGCTCGGCATCCTCGGCGAATATGTCGGCCGGATGCTGACCGAAGTGAAACACCGGCCGCTATACGTCGTGCGCGAAAGGATCGGGGACGAGGACTGATGGACGCAGCCGTTTTCGAACGCATGGCGCAATCGGACGCCGACCATTGGTGGTTCACCGCCCGCCGCCAGATCCTCGAGACCGTGCTCCGCCGCATCGTCCGCCCGCCGCAGGACGCCGCCATCCTCGAGGTCGGCTGCGGCACCGGTCACAATCTGGAGATGCTGGGCCGGTTCGGGCACGTGCAGGCGACCGAGCTCGACGATTGGGCGCGCGATCTAAGCAGCAAGCGGCTTGGCCGACCGGTGGAGCGCGCCGCACTGCCGGACTTGTCGATGTTCAAGCGCGACAGCTTCGACCTCGTCGCGCTGCTGGATGTGCTTGAACACGTCGAAGACGATGCCGGGTCGCTGGCGGCAATCTTCCAGTTGCTCAAACCCGGCGGCAAGCTGTTGGTGACGGTGCCGGCCAACCCGTGGATGTGGAGCGCGCACGACGTCGCTCACCATCACCACCGCCGCTATCGCAAGCGGGAGATCAAGCGCCTCGCGCTCGCCGCGGGCTATGAGATCGAACTGCTTTCGCCGTTCAACAGCTTCCTCTTCCCGCTCGCCGCGGCCGCGCGCATCGCCGGCAAGGTCGCGGGCAAGGAAAGCGCCGACGACGCCCCGCCCCCGGCGCCGGTCAACCGCCTGCTGCGGGCGATCTTCGCCGCCGAAGCGCCGGTGATCGGCCGGTTGCCGTTACCGTTTGGCGTGTCCCTGATCGCCGTCCTTCGCCGCCCCGGTTGAACGGAGCAGGATCGATCCGTTGTTGCCGGCCCACACCGGCTCCAGGCCATGCGCTAGGCGCGGATCGAACGGCAGCGGGTCGATCAGCCAGACGTAGTCGAACCCGTCGCGCGGAATTGTCGCAAGCGCGCGGTTGATCGAGCGCGGCGCTTCGCGGCTGCCGCAATGATTGGGATGCACCATTTCCGACGGGTCGGAGGAAAAGGCGCCCGCGCCCCGATAACGCAGGCCGAGCAGGTTCATCCCCTCCATCACCCATTGGTCGTTCGAAAAACCGTTGCGCCGGACGATGACCATCGCGCCAAGGTGGGAGTTGCGGGCAAGGTCCCAGCTTTTCATGCAGCCGCGCCCGACCAGGCTGGCGACGCGCGCGCCTGCCGGAACGTGGTCGAGCGCATGCAACTTCGCAGCCTGGTCGTCGGCGGCGATGGCCAGGCTAGCGGTCGTGGACGCCAGGCGAAGCCCGAAGAAGGCGAGCCCGCACACGGCCAGCAGCATCCCGGTCGGCACGTGCATCGGCCCCTTGAACCGGATCGCGAGCACGAACACCGCAAGCATGTACGGCACCAGCCGCATGTCCGCATAAGCGGAGCCGAAGATGATCCGCGGCAGCAGGACGAACGACGCGGCCAAGACAATCGCGGAGAAGGCCAGCATGCGGGAGAATTGCAGCTTGCGGCTGACCAGGGCGAACAACAGGACCAGCCCGATCATCGCCAGGGACGCGAGATCCCAGATCTGCCAGCGGTCGCGGAGCGCCGAATACAGCCACTCCCACTTGTATTTCCACGCGAAGAAGCCCGCGGTCATCCCGCCATGCGCCTCGCTTCGCCAGGCCAGCATGATGACGATCGGCAGCGTCAGCGCCATCGCGTGCGCCGCTGCTTTCGCCCCGGCCCGGACCCAGCCGATGCCGCGGTCGTGCTGGCGCACCGCCTCGCCGGAGAAGCACAGCAGGCCGAGCGCGCCCCAGCCGTAAACGTGGGTGAAGAAGACGATCACGGAAATGGGCACGAACAACGCTGCGCGAAGCCGCCACCGCCCGCGCTCGCCAAGGTTCAGCCAGAGTGCGAAGGCGAGGAACGCTAGCGCCATCGACAATGCGAAGTTCACGAAGCCGAACAGGAATGGGTAGCCATAGGCCAGCGGAAGCGCGAAAAAGGCGCTTGGCGGGACCCGGTGGTGAACCTCGCGCGAGACCCACAGGAAGCCGCCGACGGTCAGCGGCGGGATGGCGAGGACGATCAGCTTGACCGCCAGTTCCAGGCCGAAGACCGCGCCTAGCGGCACCACCAACAGGTCGACGCCAAGGTTACCGATCGCCGCCCAATCGAACGCGTAAAAGCGCTGCAGGCTCTCGGATTGCGCGAGGTCTAGCTGGACCCGATAGCGGCCCATGTGTCCCAGAAGGTCCACCAGCGGCGGGACCTTGGGATAGAGCAAGGGGATTGCGCTCAGCAGGACCAGCACAGCGATCAGCCAGCGCACCTCCCACCAGGCGCGTACCCTGTCTGCCCCGTCCCTCGTTGCCGCGGCCGTACCGGCCATCGTCCCACCTGCTCCAGAAGCGAAGCGGCGGTCACTAGCGGCAATGCCCCGATTGTCCATGCGGCGTCGCCTTACCGGCTGTTAACCAAACCTGCTTAGGGCTCGGCTGGATGAACGCCGTCTTCCCGGCAATTGCGATCGAACGCCCCTCGCTGGTCAAGCCGCGCCCTTCCGCTGCTTGGCTGGTCGTCGCCCTTACGGCGCTCGCGCTGGCGGTCCGCCTTGCCGGCCTGGACCTCCGACCGCTGTGGCTGGACGAGGCCTATAGCGCCTGGTTCTCGACGCGCGGCTGGCATGAATTGTGGGCAGTCGTGCCGACCTACGAGCCGCATCCGCCGTTTTACTATTCGGTGCTGAAGCTGTGGCGCGGCCTGTGGGGGGGAAGCGAAATCGCGCTCCGCGCCTTTTCCGTCATCTGCGCCGTCGCGACGGTGCCAGTGGTGGCCGCAGCGGTGCGCGAACAGGAACGCCAGGACCCGTCGCCCCGGCCGTCGCTGCGGATCGCGATTGCCGGCATCCTCGTCGCCTGTTCGCCGATGCTGGTCCTGCTTGGGCAGGAGGCGCGGCCTTATCCGCTGCTGATCCTTGCCTACGCCGTGGCGGTGCTCGCGCTGCTTCGCCTGTTCCGCCAGTTCGCCTGCGGCGGCCCGGGACGCTGGGGATCGTGGCTGCTGCTCGGCGGCGGCATCGAGATCGTGCTGTGGTCGCATGGCCTTGGGCCGCTGTATGCAATCGCGCTGGCGGCCGCACTGCTTCCAGCCTGGCTGTCGAAACCGACACGGGCCCGGATCTGGCGGGGGATCGCCGTCGGCGCCGCCGTCGCAATCGTCTACGCGCCCTGCCTGGCGATGATCGTCGCCCGGGCCGGCGACTGGGGCAGCGGCTGGCTTAAATGGGAGCCGGCGATGGTCCTGCTCCTGTTGACGCTTTACTCGATCCCGTTCGAATTGCTCGGCGTCGTCACCGGCATTGCGGCGATTGCGATGCTGCTTCTGCTCAAGCGGGCGTGCGACCACGCAATGGCCGGCCGCGGCTGGACCGGCGACAAGGCGCTCCTCGTCGCCGGCTTTGGGCCGGCACTCATGGCCGCCGCCATCTCCTTCCTGTTCATGCCGGTCTTCCTCCCGCGCGCGCTCGCCGGGGCCATGATCCCCGCATACCTCGCCATGGCCGGAGCGCTCGCCCGCACCGAGGTTTCGCGGGAGCGGATGCTCATTGGCGGTGCCCTCGCCGCATCCTTGCTTGTCGGCGCGATGCAGGTCGCGCTTCGGCCGGCGAACGAGCAGTGGCGGGAGGTCGCGGCTTACCTCGACCGCAACGTCGGCCCGTCGGACCAGGTCTGGCTATATCCCAACGACAGCGCCCTGCCCCTCGCGGCCGCCGGCTGGAACAACGGCACCCAGACGCGCGCGCTTCCCGACCCTTATCCAGCAGTTGCTTCGCCAGGGCTGGTCCGGGCCGGGTCGCCGGCGGTCAAGTCGCTTACGCCGGAGCAGGCGCGCGCCGCCGCGAACGATCCCGCGCTCGCCCGGATTCCGACCATCTGGCTGCTAGCCCGGCAAAGCGATGTCATCGACCCCGCCGGGGACCTGCCGCGCGAACTCGCCCGGGTCCGCCGCCCCGGGCCAGAGCGCCAGTGGGGCATCATCAGCGTCCGCGCCTACACGCCGCGCTGACAAATCATTCAACCTCCATACAGCCGAGTCGCACTAGGAAACCCCCCAGTCTTCAGGAGGTTACATCACATGCGCACTCAACTTCTCGCCGCCGTCGCGGCCCTTGGCCTCGCCGCCTTCGCGCCCGCGATCGCGCAGCAGCCGGCCCCCCAGGCGCCCCATCATCAGATGATGATGAAGGAAATGAACCGCGCGCAATTGCTGCAGCAGGTGCAGCAGCATTTCGCCCGCGCCGACCAGAACCGCGACGGTTTCGTCACCCAGGCGGAACTGGCTTCGCTTCGCGCGATGAACAAGGACCGCCGGCAGGACAAGATCGCCCAAGTCCGCGGCAAGCGCTTCGACCGGCTCGACGCCAACAAGGATGGCGCGATCAGCCGAGTCGAATTCGACAGCGCTCACCAGGCGCACGCGGGCCAGGGCAAGATGGCGATGCGCGGGCATATGGGCGGCCGGATGCACATGGCCGCACTTGGCGGGCGGATGTTCCAGATGGCCGACTCCAACCGTGACGGACGCGTCTCGCTGCAGGAAGCAACCGGCGCCGCCGCCGCGCACTTCGACGCTGCCGACACCAATCGCGATGGACGGCTGACCGGTGACGAAATGCGCGCCGCGCATCAGCGCATGGGCGGCCGCCCCCGCGGCTAACCGGCCTTGGGCTTGCCTGGAGAGGCTCGGCGTTTCGGCGCCGGGCCTTTCTTTTTGCCCGAGGCTTCGCGGTACTTTTGCTCCGCCTGCGCCATGTAATCGCGGGTGATCGGCAGCGCCCGGCGGTCGCGGATATATTGCGTCTGGTACACGCAGGCGGCGCCGTCTTCGAACATGACGATCCCGCCGGCCAGGTAGAATTCCCACATCCGGAAAAAACGCGCGTCGTACAGCGCCTCGATCTTGGTGCGGTTCGCCTCCGCCCGCTGCAGCCAGTTGCGCAACGTATAGGCGTAATGCAGGCGCAAATTCTCCACGTCGCTGACGATCATCTTCGACTTTTCGCTCGCCGCGCACATCTGCGACAGGCTGGGCAAGTGATAGCCGGGGAAGATCCATTTGTCGGTGAAGGGGTCGGGCCCGCCGGCGCCGCCAAACTTGCCGATCGTGTGCAGCAGCATGACCCCGTCGTCGGCCAGCAGCTCGCGGCACTTGGCGTAGAATTCGTCGTAATGTTTCGCGCCGACATGCTCGAACATGCCGACCGAGACGATGCGGTCGAACTTGCCGTCGATCTGCCGGTAATCGATCAGCTCGAACTTGACGTGGTCGGAGACGCCCGCCGCGTCCGCCCGCTCGCGGGCAAGCTTGAGCTGTTCTTCCGACAAGGTCACGCCCAGGACATCGACCCCGGCGACCTGGTGCAGGAAGATCGCCATCCCACCCCAGCCGCAGCCGATGTCGAGCACGCGCTGCCCCGTCTGCAGGTGAAGCTTCGCCGCGATGTGCGCTTTCTTGTCGAGCTGCGCCTGCTCCAGCGAGTTTTCCGGATCGGTGAAGTAAGCGCAGCTGTACTGCATGTCCTCGTCGAGGAAGAGCCGGTACAGGGCGTTGCCGATGTCGTAATGGTGCGCGACGTTCATTTTCGCGCGCTTCGGGTTGTTGTTGCGGAACAGGCGCTTGATCCACTTCACCTTGCCCTTGCCGAGCGCCTTGCGTCCGCCGCCCCGTTCCCAGGGCTTGGCGCCGACCACCAGCTTGAGCAGGTCGAGGATGGTGCCGTCCTCGACGGTGACGCGCCCGTCCATGTACAATTCGCCGAACCGCAGTCGCGGGTTGCGGAAGATTTCGAGCGCCACGCTTTTGTCGTGGAAGCGGATGGTGACATGCTTGCCGCCGCCCGGGCCATAGGTGCCGCGCTTCCCGTCGGCTTCGACGATGGTGATGCTTCCGACCGGCAGGATTTGGTCGATGAACCGCCCAATCAGCGACATAGACGCCTCGCTCTTCTGGATTGCGCCAAGCTACGCCGCGTCACCAGCGCCGCGCAACTGCTAGCCGGCCGCCTCGGTCTCGGCGTCGATGACAGAGCGCCGTTTCTTCTCGCTGGCGGTCTTCAGCTGGCCGCAGGCGGCGTCGATGTCGCGGCCGCGCGGCGTTCGAACGGGTGCGGAAATCCCGCCTTCGAAGATGATGTTGCTGAACGCCCGGATCCGCTCCGGCGTCGAGCATTCGTAAGGCGCGCCCGGCCACGGGTTGAACGGGATCAGGTTGACCTTCGCCGGCAGCTTGTAGTGGCGGATCAGGCGGACCAACTCGCGCGCATCTTCGTCGCTGTCATTCTTGTCCTTCAGCATCACATATTCGAACGTGATCCGCCGGGCATTGTTCGCCCCCGGGTAGTCGGCGCAAGCCTGAAGCAACTCCTCGATGCCATACTTGCGGTTGATCGGCACGATCTCGTCGCGCACCTCCTTGGTCACGGCGTGCAGCGAGACCGCCAGATTGACCCCGATCTCCTCGCCGCAGCGGCCCATCATCGGAACCACGCCCGACGTCGACAAAGTGATCCGCCGCTTGCTCAGGCCCAGCCCGTCGCCATCCATGACGATCTTGAGCGAATCCCGGACATGGTCGAAATTATACAGCGGCTCGCCCATCCCCATCATCACGATGTTGGTCAGCATCCGCCCGTCCGGCTGGGACGGCCATTCGCCCAGGGCATCGCGCGCCAGCATCACCTGGCCGACGATTTCCGACGGCTCCAGGTTGCGCACCAGCCGCATCGTCCCGGTGTGGCAGAAGCGGCAGTTGAGCGTGCAGCCGACCTGGCTCGACACGCACAAGGTACCGCGGTCGGCGTCCGGGATGAACACCATTTCGAAGTCGTTGCCGTCGCGCGTACGAAGCAGCCACTTGCGGGTGCCGTCGGACGACACTTGCGCCTCCACCACCTCGGGCCTGGAGATGACGAAGCGCTCTTTCAGCCACGGGCGCTGCACCTTGGCGATGTCGCTCATCGAGTCGAAGTCGGACACGCCGCGATTGTATATCCAGTGCCACAATTGCTTGGCGCGAAGCTTGGCCTGGCGGGCGTCCAGCCCTTCCCCTTCAAGCGCGGCGCGAAGTCCGTCCTTCGACTGGCCGAGCAATTCAATGCGGCCGTCGGCAACGCGAGCGAGATCGGCCCCGCGCGGAACGGGCACGGGATCGATCGCGCCGGGAATCGGCATCAAGGCGGTTTCAGCGGTCATTGCGGAAACAGGGATTTAGTGCCGATCAGCGCATTTTGCCAGCGCAGGCCGCGGCGGCGGCATCGATCGCCGTTGCCGCGCCGTCCAGCCAGTAGCGTTCGACCGACCGGCGGCCGGATGCATCGCGGGCTTCGATGCGCATCATGGTCGCATAGCGGGCGGCCTCGATCATCGCCCGTTGCTGCTGCCTGTCCCGGCTCAGCCCAAGCGCGCCGCCGGCGGCAATCAGGAACGGCTGGTTGCCGATCGTGACGATCACGCTCGATCCCGGCCGCACCGGCCGCCGCAGCTTGGCATAGAATTGACCCCAGCGGCGGCCGCCCGGTTCGAAGGCGAAGCCGGCATACGCATTCCCGGCTGCCGTGTTCGCGCGCAGCGGGCGGGCGCGCGCTTCGCAACGGCCGGAGAATGTCATCGCTGCCCAATGGCCGCGGGCGAAGATTACCTGGGAAGCGGCGGGGGCCGCGACGACAAGCGCCGAAACGGCAAGGAGATAGCGTCCGGCCATGGCGATCAACCTAACGCATCCATTATCATGCGGTAACCATCCAATCTTGAGACTTCGTCGCGCTTGTGCCATCCAAGCCGCGCTCGGTTCAATCAAAGCCCTTGTCCGGAGGCGCTGAGTGCCGAGCGATTCCATCACCGCATATGTGGCCGAACGACTGTTCTAGTCGATGGTCGCCGCCGATTTCCTGACCCGTATTGCGTCCGAGCTCGCGCTGTTCAGCGGCGTGGGGTTCCTGCTGTTTGCCATCAACGACCTGGTCGTGGATGTCATCTACTTCGCGCGCCAGCTGTGGCGGTCGGCGACCGTCTACCGCCGCTTTCCACGGGCGTTCGGCCAGACCCTTGCCGAAGGCGGCGATCGACAGGCGTTCTTCGCCGTCTTCGTTCCCGCGTGGGACGAAGCGGCGGTCATCGCCCAGATGCTGCGCGCGTCGCTCGCCCGGATCGACTATTCCAATTACCGGATTTTCGTCGGCCATTATCGCAACGATCCGCTGACGGGCGCTGCCATCGCGACCGTCGCCGACCCCCGGATCGAGCCGGTGCTCGTCGATGTGGACGGGCCAACGACGAAGGCGGACTGCCTCAACCATCTTTACGATGCGCTGCTGGCTTATGAGCTTCGCGCGGACGAGCCCGCGGCAGCGGTCGTGCTCCACGACGCGGAAGACGTCGTCCACCCGCTCGAATTCGCGGTGTTCAACCGTTTGATCGATCGTGCCGCGGCGATCCAATTGCCAGTCCTGCCGCTGATCGATCCGCGCTCGCGCTGGATCGCGGGTCATTATTGCGACGAGTTTGCCGAGGCTCACACCAAGGAACTCGTCGTCCGGGAAGCAGTCGGCGCCAGCATCCCACTTGCTGGCGTCGGCTGCGCTATCTCGCGCGATACGCTGGCGCGGATGGCGGCGATGCAGGAAGGGCGACCGTTCGCCGGGGCCAGCCTGACCGAAGACTATGAGCTCGGCCTGCGGGCCGGCGGGCTTGGGCTGAAGACCATTTTCGTGCGCATGCCGGCGGCGCCCGGCAACCCGGCCGTCGTCGCCAGCCGCGGCCACTTCCCGTCGACCTTTTCCGAAGCAGTGCGGCAAAAGGCGCGCTGGCTGGGCGGGATCGCGCTGACCGGCTGGGACCGGCTGGGCTGGGGCGCCGGCATCGGCGAGCGGTGGATGCGGCTGCGCGACCGGCGCGGGCCGATCGCCGCGCTGTTGCTGGTCTGCGGTTATTTCGCAGCGCTCCTCTGGGGGCAATTGTGGGTCGCCCAGGCGATCGGCGCGCCGGTCCAGATTGGCATCGACCCGGCGCTTGCGGTCCTGTTGTGGATCAACCTGTGGCTGCTCGCCTGGCGGATCGCGATGCGGGTGGCGTTCACCGGCTCGGCCTATGGCTGGCGCGAAGGGTTGCTGGCGATCCCGCGCCTGGTGGTCGGCAACCTTATCACCATCTTCGCCGCCTTCCGCGCGCTCCGCCTTTACATCGGCCGCTCCAAGCCGGTCTGGGACAAGACCCGGCATATCTTCCCCGCCGACGTTGGCGCATGAGCGCACCACTTCGGTTCCTGACTCTTGCAATAGCGGGCTGGGCGGCTGTCCGGATGACCGCGCTCGGCGCCATCCCCGGCTTTACGATCACCCCGGCGCGCGCGGCCCTGCCGCCAATCGTGCCGACGCAACTGGCGTCATTCGAACCGCAATTGGCGCCGCCGACGCCCTGGCCGAACGAACCGGTCGCCGCGGCCGCCCCCGGCCAGTATTTTCCGCAATTCCGCCCGATGGCGATCCCAGTCCCTTATTACATGCCGGTCAGCGCACCGGCGGCGCAGGTGGCCAGCGCGCTTCCTGCCCTGGCCCCGCGCGGTCCCTGGAGCCTGCCGGCGCTCGACCCATCGTCGATCTATTACCCCGCCGCGGCCGAGGGCTTCTCCCCGCTTCCCCCGCTTAACGCGATCGCCCAGCCCGCTGCCCAAAGCGTGCCGGCAGCCGTCCAGTCGCAGCAACCCGGCGGAAAGCTCGATCGCTGGCAGATGTCGTCCTGGGCGGTGCTGCGCGGACCGTCGTCCCCCGGCACGCTCGCTGCCGGCGGCACGCTCGGCGGAAGCCAGGGCGGCGCCCGCGTGACCTATGCCTTCAACAAATGGCTGGCCGCATCCTTGCGCACGACCAGCCCGCTCGGCGGATCGCGCGGCGCGGAAATCGCCGGCGGGGTCCGCTTCACGCCGATGCAATCGGTGCCGGTCGCCTTCACCCTTGAACGCCGCCAATCGATCAGCAGTTTCGGCGGCGGCCGTTCCGACTTTGCGCTGTTTGCCGAAAGCGGCCTGTACAATCGCCCGGTGCCGCTCGGCTTCCTGCTCGACGGCTATATGCAGGCCGGCATGGTCGGCATCGGCAAGCGCGACCTGTTCGCCGACGGCGCGCTTGCGTTCACGCGCCCGGTCTACGGCCGCTATTCGGCGGGCTTCGGCATGTGGGGCGGGTACCAGACCGGAATCTACCGGGTCGATGCGGGGCCGCGCGTCACCGTCCGGCTGCGCAACAACATCCGCGCGCACGTCGACTATCGGCAGCGGCTGGCGGGGAGCGCGCTGCCCAATTCCGGGGCGGCACTGACGCTGGCAGCCGACTTCTAGCCGACGAGGCCCTGCGCGGGTGGCCCTGCGGCGGCTTTGGCGCTAGCCACTGAACCGCGATGCACATCTACCTTCCCATCGCCGGGCAGTCGGTCAATGCGCTCTTCATCGTCGGCCTCGGCTGGGTGGTCGGCCTGCTGTCCGGGATGTTCGGGGTCGGCGGCGGATTCCTGACGACTCCGCTGTTGATTTTCTACGGCATCCCGCCGTCGGTCGCGGTCGCGTCAGCCACAACCCAAATCACCGGCGCAAGCGTCTCGGGCGTGCTGGTGCACATGCGCCGCGGCGGGGTCGACCTGCAAATGGCGGCGGTGATGGTGGTCGGCGGGCTGTTCGGCTCGGTCGCCGGCGCATTCCTGTTCCGGACGCTTCAGAGCACCGGCCAGATCGATGTCGTCATCGGCTTCCTTTACGTGCTCCTGCTTGGCGGGATCGGCGGGCTGATGCTCAAGGATGCGCTGTCCACGCTGGGCTGGGTGAAGTTCGCCCAGCCGGCGGAACCGGCCCGCCACACGCGCTGGGCCGCATCGCTTCCGTTCCGCTTCCGCTTCGCCGCGTCCGGCCTGTTCCTGTCGCCGATTGCGCCGCTGGCGATCGGCTTCGGCGCCGGGATGCTGACCCTGCTGCTGGGCATCGGCGGTGGGTTCATCCTGGTGCCGGCGATGATCTACCTGCTGCGGATGCCGCCGCGGGTGGTGATCGGCACGTCGTTGGCGATGGTGCTGTGCGTCAGCGCCGGCACCACGCTGATTCACTCGATGACCACCGGCTCCGTCGACATCGTCCTTGCCGGGCTGTTGCTGATCGGCGGGGTCGTCGGCGCGCAATATGGGGCGCTGCTCGCGACTCGGCTGAAGCCGGACCTGCTCCGCTTTGCCCTCGCCATCGTCATTTTGCTTGTCGCGCTCCGGATGGGGCTTGGGCTGGTCTGGCGGCCGGACGAAATCTTCTCGATCGAGCAACTGTGAACCGCGCGCGCGCCGCGATCCTTGCACTTGCCGCTTTTGGCCTGACCGCGGCCGACAAGCCGGTGCTCGTCCCCGACGTTTCCTCGCGCAACATCCAGATTCGCTACAGCTTCACCGGAGCGCAACTGCTTCTCTTCGGCGCCATCATCTATCCCGACGGCCGCCAGCCCAATGAAAGCGCGCAGGTCGTGGTCGTCGTCAAAGGCCCGGTCGAACCGATCGTGGTGCGCGAAAAGCAGCGCATCGCGGCCATCTGGATGAATGCGGATTCCAGCCGCTTCCGCTCGGCCCCCTCCTTTTACGCAATCGCCTCCTCAAAACCGATCGCGCAGCTGGTCGATGAACGCACCGCCGCGGTTTATGAGCTGGGGCTGCAGAACCTGCAGCTTTCGCCCGGCACCGGCGCGCTGCCCGAAAAGGCCCGCCGGTTCGAAGCGGGTCTGCTCGACCTTCGCCACCGCCAGGGCCTTTATGCCGAGGATCCCAACGGCGTCGAGATTACCGACGGCGTCCTCTACCGGGCGCGGATCAGCATCCCCAGCCAGGTTCCGGTCGGCACCTACACGGCGGAGACCTTCCTAATCGACAACAATAGGGTCCTCGCCGCCGCAACCCGGGAAATCCAGATCGGAAAGAGCGGGTTCGAACGCTTCGTCGCCCTGGCTGCCCGTCGCCACGCGCTGCTCTACGGCCTCGCCGCGGTGCTGATGTCGGTCGGCCTCGGCTACGCCGCCGCAATGGCATTCCGCCGCCGCTTCTAAGCCAAATATTAACGGCTGCCGGTTAATCCCCTGCACGTAATCTGTGGCGAGGGACTATTCAT
Organism: Sphingomonas sinipercae; assembly: GCF_011302055.1. Lineage (NCBI taxonomy): Bacteria > Pseudomonadati > Pseudomonadota > Alphaproteobacteria > Sphingomonadales > Sphingomonadaceae > Sphingomonas > Sphingomonas sinipercae. The sequence goes on along the minus strand of NZ_CP049871.1, from coordinate 328,024 downwards.
GGACGATCAGCCGAACCTGCAACAGTTCGTCAGCGAACTCAGCAGCTTCAGCGAGGAGCCGGCGGCAGCGGGAAGCGCTTCGGCGCGCGACCTGCCGCATGTCGGCCGGGTGATGGAGATCGCCGGCTCGGGGTCCAAGATCCACATGGACGCGGCGACGCTGTCGGCACTTCATGCCCATTCGGACCCGGCCGTTTCGATGTCCGGCCACGTCGGCAGCCAGGTCAAGATGCTGGTCGACAACAGCTGGCTGATCGCCAACGTCCGCACGCTCGCCGCCAACGAACAGGGCGAAATCACCGCCCACATCGACTTTTTGGGCGAAGGCACGCGCCACGCCAGCGGGGCAATGAGCAACTTCCGCCGCGGCGTCACCCGCTACCCGATCCCGGGCTCGCAAGTGATGCCGGTGACGACCAACGACTTGCGGTCCGTCTTCGCCGCCGACGACAGCCCGCATATCGAAATCGGCACGGTTTACCCGACCGACGACATTCGCGGCGCGCTCTACGTCGATCCGATGCTGTCCAAGCACTTCGCGATCCTGGGCTCCACCGGTACCGGTAAGTCGACCTCGGTCGCGCTGATCCTGCACCGGATCTCGCAGCTCAGCCCCGAAGGTCACATCGTGATGATCGACCCGCACGGCGAATATTCCGCCGCGTTCAAGGGCTGCGGCGAGCTGTTCAACGTCGACAACCTCCAGCTGCCTTACTGGTTGCTCAATTTCGAAGAACATTGCGAGGTGCTGCTGACGACGCAGGGCCAGGAACGCCAGCGCGACGCCGACATCCTCGCCAAGTGCCTGCTCGCCGCCCGCACCAAGGGCAAGGACATGAGCCAATATGGCAAGGTGACGGTGGACTCGCCGATCCCTTACCTGCTCGCCGACCTCAACGGCATCATCGTCAACGAAATGGGCAAGCTCGACCGGGCTGGCGACACGCTGCCGTTCCAGCGGCTGAAAACCAAGCTCGACGAGATTAAGGCCGACCCGCGCTACAGCTTCATGTTTTCCGGGATGCTGGTCAGCGATTCGATGCCGTCGTTCCTGGCCAAGCTGTTCCGGCTCCCCGCGAACGGCCGTCCGATCTCCATCGTCGACGTGTCCGGCGTTCCTTCCGAAGTCACCTCGGTCGTGGTTTCCGTGCTCGCCCGGATGGTGTTCGACTATGCGATCTGGTCGCGGACCGAGGCGCAGCGCCCGCTGCTGCTGGTCTGCGAAGAAGCGCACCGTTACGTGCCCAAGGATGAGAATGCGTCGGGCCAGTCGGTGCGCCGGATCCTGGAGCGGATCGCCAAGGAAGGTCGTAAATACGGCGTTTCGCTCGGCCTGATCACGCAACGTCCGTCGGACCTGGCGGAAGGCGTGCTGTCGCAGTGCGGCACGATCATCTCGATGCGCTTGAACAACGACCGCGACCAGGCCTGCGTCCGCGCCGCGATGCCGGAAGGCGCGCGCGGCTTCCTCGACGCGATTCCGGCGCTTCGCAACCGCGAATGCATCGTCTGCGGCGAAGGCGTCTCCATCCCGATCCGGGTCCGCTTCGACGACCTGGAGCCGGAAAAGCGTCCGGCCTCGTCCGACCCGAGCTTCGCCGCCTTGTGGCGCGAAACCGGCGGCGAGGAAGGCATTATCCAGCGCACCGTCAAGCGCTGGCGGGGGCACGGCCGCTAGACTGGCGCGGGCCGCCGTCACGCGATCGAGCGCATGACGGCACCACCCGGCTCACATCATTTCGCGATCCGCGTGCCGTGAAGCTCGCGCGCGCCGCGGTGCATGGTGAGGTGGTCGACCTTGCCGTCATCCGGATGGAACACGACCCGGAAACCAGCGGCATCGACCCGAAATTCCGTGGTCGAAACCGGCCGCATCGGCGCTGGGCTCTTGCCGGCGGGCGCGATCGTCAGCGATCCGTCGCCGGCCATCGCCACGGTCACTTCGAACACTTCGGTCTTGTACGTCCCGGTATAGGATTTCAGGATCGCCGCCGGGACCGTCATCGGCGGCGGCACCGGGCCGGCGCGCACGGCCTCGCCCGGCTTGGCGTCGTCGGCTTCGTGAAGCTCCATCACATGGGCGCCGTCGGGCTTGCGCAAGAACCGCATCCATAACAGCCGGTCCGGCCCGAAGAAGAAGCGGTCGCCGCCCGCCGCGAAGGCCTCCATCTCCTGCTCGCCGCTCGACAGGTAGAGCTTGCCGGCCCGGTTGAAGAAACTGATAGGCGGTGCGCCCTTGGCGCGATAGGCGCCGAACAGCGGCTGCAGTTCCGGCAAGGGGACGTCCACCTTGCTGAAGGTCGGGAATGGCTGCCCCATTGCGAGTGCGGCAAGCCGCCGGCTCAATGTGCTTGCATCCAGCTTCGCATCTTCCGTGTTGGCCAGGACGGCGACGTAAATGTCCTGGTCCGGAAGATAGGCCGTGTCGGTGTCGAGCCCCGCGCCGGCGCCGCCGTGAACGAGTGCGCGTTGCCCGAGCAAGCGCTGGATCCGCAGCCCGAAGCCATATGGCCGGGTCGTGCCGTCCGCCAGCCGGGCAGGGGACACCATCTCCCGGTACAGCGCCGGGCTGACCACCCGGCCATGATGCAAGGCGTTCGCCCATGCCGCGAGGTCGCGGGCGCTGGCGACCATGCCGCCCGCCGCATGGGCCACGCTCGCATCGCCGCCCAGGGCCCGCTGCTGCCGCCCCTGGTCATCGCTGTAGCCGCGCGCCATCAGCCGGTTCGCTTCGGGCCCGCCCGCATAGAGCAGCGACTTCAGCCCAAGCGGGCGCGCGATCCGCTCCGCAATCGCTTCGTGCCAGGCTTTCCCGGTCACCTTCTCGATGATCGCGCCGAGCATTGCATAGCCGGCATTGTTATACTCCCAGCTTGCCCCCGGCGCAGTCTTGGCCGGCCGGTTGCGCACTTCGGCGACCAGCTCGGAGGTCGTATGCGGGCGCCGACCGACCGTCGTGATCCAGCCGGGAATCTTGCTGTAGTCGTTGATCCCCGAACTGTGGTTGAGCAGCTGCCGGACGGTTGCCCGGGCGGCCGGTTCAGGGAAATCGGGCAGGAAGCGCGAAATCGGATCGTCGAGCGAGACCTTTCCTTCGGCGACGAGCTGGAGGACGGTGGCGGCGGTGAATTGCTTGACGATCGACCCCAGCTTGAACGGCGTGTCGAGCGTCAGCGGCCGGCGCGTCTCCACGTCCGCAAGTCCGCGCGCGGCGGCATAGACCACCTTCCCGCGCCGGGTGACGATCACTGCCCCGCCCGGTCCATCGGCCGCGAAGGCCGACCGCAGCAGCGCATCGGCCTCAACCTTGAACGCGCCGGTCGCCAATTCCGCGGGTGCGGCCAGCGCGGGCCTGGCAAGTGCGCTGACCGAAGCCGTGGCCAGGATGATGATTGCAAGCTGTCTTGAAACGCGCATGGACGAAACTCCCATTGGTAATGGGGCACCGGTGCCCACCGCGCGGGTGAGCGGCATGAGCGGGACATGATGATTCGCTGAAAAGGCTTCGCCCCCGGCCATTGCCCTCGGCGACGGCGGGCTGGCGGGGCCGTGCCACCAAAGCTGTCGTTCATCGTTGTCCCCCCGTAACGCAGCAGGGTGAGACACATCGTGACCAAGGCGCGGCTCAGCGAGCCCGAAGCGATCGACGTCCTGCTGGTTCGCGCCATCGAGACGGAAGATTCCGACGCGCTCGTCCTGACCCGCGACGACCGGCAGTATGCGACTGCCGCGGCGCTCTCGGGACAGCCGATGCCGGACGATCCAGGGCGATCCGAAACCGCCGCCTTCCTCGCCGCCCGAGCCGGCCGCGCGCTGGAACGATTGACCGCCCGCTATCCGACGCTCGAGCGAGTCCGCACGCTGTCGCGCTGGCCGGCGTGGCTCAACTGGGCGGTGCCCGTGGCGGCGCTTGGAATCGGGTTCGTCAGCCATCGTCTCGATGGCGAGCGGCTCAACATCCTGGCCTTTCCGCTGCTGGCGCTGATCGCTTGGAACCTGGCGATGTACGTCCTGCTCGCCGCGCGCGCGCTGCTGTCGTCGGCGACCCGCAAGGATCATTCGGCGCATCCCTTGCGCCGCGCCCTCGAATGGCTGGTCCGCCCGGCCAGCGCGCGGCTGGCGGCGCAACCGACACTTGAACGCGGGGTCGCGCTCTACGCCCGCAACTGGGCCCAGGCCGCCGGGCCGCTGACCCACGCCCGCGCCAGCCGGACGCTGCACATCGGCGCCGCCATGTTCGCCGTCGGCATCCTTGCCGGCATGCTGCTGCGCGCCCGCTACACCGCCAACTATTCGGCCGGCTGGTCCGGCACCTGGGCCGGCGCGGAGAATGAGATTGCAGTGCTTCTGCGGATCATCTTCGGCCCGGCCAGCCTTCTCACCGGCATTGCCCTGCCCAGTGTCGAGCGGCTGCGCGAGCTTCGCGGCGGCGGCGAGAATGCCGGCGACTGGCTGATCCTGTGGGCGGTCACCGCGACCCTGTTCGTCATCGTCCCGCGGCTCGTCCTTGCGGCGTTCAGCGGCGCCCGGGCCGCAATGCTGGCGCGAAGAATTGCCGTCCCCGACGATTTCTACTTGCGCAGCCTCCTTCGCGACGCGACCGGCCGCGCTACCAGCCTGCGCGTCATCCCGTACGGTTTCGCGCTGGCCGATCCGGCCCGCGAGCAACTGCAAGCCAGCCTGCGCGGCGCGGTCGGCGAGAAATCGAGGATCGCGATCGAGCCCGAAATCCCATACGGCAATGAAGACGATTGGCTCGCCGGTCACGGCGCCGACCTCCGCCAGTCCGACCAGCTGGTCGTCCTGTTCAACCTGTCTTCGACCCCCGAAGCGGAGAATCACGGCGCCCTGGTCGCCGGGATCCAGGCCGCGCTTCGCGGCGCTCCGACGGCGGTCACCGTCTTGCTCGACGACAGCGCCTTTCGCCACCGCTTGCGCGGCCAACCCTCGGCCGACCGGCGAGTCGAGGAACGAGTCGACGCCTGGCGGTCGATGCTCGCGGCTTGCGGCGCCGCGCCCACCGTCGTTTCGCTGTCCGAAGCCGACGAACGTGCGGCCGCGCGGGCCCTTGAGCAGGCGCTGATGCGTTCAGGGGCGAGCGCATGAGCACCGTCAACATCAGCCTCGTCAGCCACACCAATGTCGGCAAGACCACGCTGGTCCGCACCCTGCTGCAACAGGACGTCGGCGAAGTGCGCGACGCCGCGCATGTGACCGAACTGGCGACGGGCTATCCGATGGTGCAGTCGGGCGACGATACGCTGATGCTGTGGGACACGCCGGGCTTCGGCGACACCGCGCGGCTGGTCGGGCGGCTGCGGCAGTCCGGCAACCCCATCGGCTGGCTGCTCACCCAGGTCTGGGACCGCTTCCGCGACCGCCCGCTATGGTCGAGCCAGCAGGCGGTGCGCAACGCCCGCGAAGAGGCCGACGTCGTCCTCTACCTCGTCAGCGCCGGCGAGGATCCTTCCGGCGCCGCCTATGTCCCGCTGGAAATGGAAGTGCTGCAATGGGTCGGCAAGCCGATCCTGCTGCTGCTGAACCAGACCGGCCCGCCTGGCGAAGCGAGCGACGAGGATGCCGATCGCTGGCGGCAACAGCTTGGCGCAAACCCATTGGTCCGCGACGTGCTCACGCTCGACGCATTCGCCCGCTGCTGGGTGCAGGAACGTACGTTGCTCGACGCGGTCGAACGCGTGCTCGATGCGGACAAGCAGGCACCGATGCGGCGGCTGATCGACGCATGGACCGACCGCAACCTCGATCGCTTCCACGCCTCGATGCGCGTGCTTGCATCGCAGCTCGGCGAAGTCGCCCGCGACCGCGAGGACATCGGCGACAGAAAATGGCACGACGTGGTGCGCGGAGCGGTGCTCAACCCGGCTGGCGGGGGCAATTCGGCCGCCGGAGAACGGGCGATGGGCAAGCTTGCCGAGCGGCTCGATTCAAGCATTCGCGCCAGCACCGACGCGCTGATCGCGCTGCACGGCTTGTCGGGCCGCGCCAGCCAGGAAGTGCTCAGCCGGCTGCAAAAGGACTATCAGGAATCCGCGCCCGCGCGTCCTGGAATCGCGGCGGTGCTCGGCGGGTTGATGTCCGGCGCTGCCGGCGGCCTTGCCGCTGACGTCGCCGCCGGTGGACTGACACTTGGCGGGGGCATGATCGTCGGCGGGATCCTCGGCGCAGTCGGCGCCGGGTCGGCGGCCAAGACCTACAACATGGCGCGCGGCGAGGATCGCAATGCCGTGCGCTGGTCGGAAGAATTCTACACCGGCCTGATCCGGTCGGCGCTGCTGCGCTACCTTGCGGTCGCCCATTTCGGCCGTGGCCGCGGCGAATGGGAACAGGGCGAGCATCCGACCAGCTGGCAGGCCGCCGTCGCCGCGGAGGTCGAACACAATCGTCGCGCCATCAAGGCTGCCTGGGGGAACGCCCGCGATGCCGCCCCCGAACAGACCGAGGCGGCCCTGCAGTCGCTATTGACCGCCATGGCGCAGCGCTTGCTGGCGAGCCTCTATCCGGAGGCCGGGCCAATGTTCGGCAATGCCGAGGCTACGCCGGCGCCCCAATCGACGTCAGCTGTTTCAGCCGCGCCTTCAGTGCCTGCAACGCCGGCCCGCTGATCGCCCCCGCGGAGCGAAGCCGCACCGCCATCGGGTTGACCGCGCGGCCGCCCATCTTGACCTCGAAATGGAGGTGCGGGCCGGTCGACAGGCCGGTCGATCCGACATAGCCGATGACTTGGCCCTGCCGAACGGCCTGCCCCGGCTCGGCGGCAAATCCGCTCATGTGCGAATAGCTGCTGACATAGCCCCCTTCGTGGAGCACCTGCACTTGCCGGCCGTAGCCGCCGGCCCAGCCGGCGCCGATCACCCGCCCGTCGGCGGCGGCGGCAATCGGGCTGCCCCATTTGGCCCCGAAGTCGATCCCCGAATGCATCCGCGCGAAGCCCAAAATGGGGTGGCGCCGCATGCCGAAACTTGACGTGATCCGTCCCGCCACCGGAGCCATCAGTCCGTCGGACCGGCGCGCACCGGCATCCCCGTCGAACCAGTCGACACGCCCGTTGGCGTTCCATTTCACCAGCTGCACGTCGTCACCCTGGAATCGATGCAGCGCAGCGAATAGCAGGCCGCCGCCCGGCGCGCGCGACATGACCAGGTCGAACCGGTCGTAAGGCGCAACCTCGGTGCCGACGTCGATCCGGCTCGACAGCGCGCGCAGGTAATCGGCCGCCATCTCCGATGAGACTCCGGCATCGCGAAGCGACCAATAGAGCCCCTCCGTCACCGCGCCCTGGACTCGGATCATGTCGCCTTGCGCGGCGACCGTCGGCTTGACGATTTCATCGGGCCGCCTGGGCGGCGCCGCGACCGGCCGGCTCGGAAGCACCGGAATGTCCCCCGTCGCCGACAGCATCGCATTCATCTGGAACTGGCGTCCCGATGGCATCGGCTCGGGCGCGCCCGTGGCAAAGTTCGGTAGCCCGGGCGAAAGCGCGATCGCAGCTCCGCACAGCAAGGCCAGGGTCGCGGCGCCGCGAAACCAGCGCCCGCCGATCGGCTCGTGGGCGAGATCGACGACGAAGCTGAACGGCGCCGAATCCCTACCCGCTTTCCAGTTGATCAACCGCGCGACCGACAGCACCTTCGCTCTCCCTTGCCGCCGTCATCCCCCAGCAGGGTTAACGCCGCGTTTAAATTGGGGATTATTGCGCTTTGGGAGCTTGCACTTGGGCCAGGCGCTGCCACCTTGTGGCAATGCGGCGCGACGATGCACCGGTTCGGGCGATCCTTGGGCCCACCAACACCGGCAAGACCTATCTCGCCATCGAACGCATGTGCGCCCATTCTTCCGGCGTGATCGGCTTCCCGCTGCGGCTCCTCGCCCGCGAAGTCTATGACCGGGTCGTCGCCATCAAGGGCGCCAACAGCGTCGCGCTGCTGACCGGCGAGGAACGGATCGTCCCGCCGCAAGCGCGCTACGTGCTGTGCACCGCCGAATCGATGCCGGTAAAAACCGGCCGCGATGACCGACCAGCCGAGGGCCCATTTCCGGACCAGTTCGCCTTCGCCGCGATCGACGAAGCGCAGCTCGGCATCGACCCGGAACGCGGCCACGTCTTCACCGACCGGATGCTGCGTGCCCGCGGCCGCGAAGAAACTTTGATCCTCGGCTCCGACACGCTGCGCCCGATGATCCGCGCCCTGCTGCCGGAGGCGGAGGTCGTCAGCAGGCCGCGCTTTTCGACGCTTCGCTACGCCGGCAACACCAAGCTTTCGCGGCTGCCACCGCGCTCCGCAATCGTCGCTTTCTCCGCCGAGCAGGTCTACGCGCTCGCCGAAATGCTGCGCCGCTTCAAGGGCGGCGCGGCGGTGGTGATGGGGGCGCTGTCCCCGGCCACGCGCAACGCGCAGGTCGCGATGTTCCAGCGCGGGGAGGTCGATTATCTGGTCGCCACCGACGCCATCGGCATGGGCCTCAACATGGACGTCACCCATGTCGCCTTCGCCGGCTTTGAGAAGTTCGATGGCCGCCGCCAGCGCCGTCTGAGCATTTCCGAAATGGCCCAGATCGCCGGCCGCGCGGGTCGCCACCAGCGCGACGGCAGCTTCGGGACGCTCGGCCTTGGCGGGGAGGATGGGGCCAACTTCTCGGACGAGGAGATTGAGGCGATCGAGGATCACCGCTTCCGGCCGCTCGACCACCTTTACTGGCGCAACGCCGACCTCGACTTCACCGATGTCCTAACGCTGATCGCCAGCCTGGAACGGCCGAGCGACGACCCGCTGCTTCGCCCCGCGCCGCTCGCTATCGATCTCGCCGTGCTCAAGCTGGTGGCCGAAGACCCCTCGGTCGCCGCCCGGCGCGGAGTCCAGGCGCGGCGACTGTGGGCGGCGTGCGGCTTGCCCGATTTCCGCAAGGTCGGGCCGATGCACCACGCCCGAATGGTCCGCCGGATTTTCAGCTACACCGGCGACGGCGGCCATATCCCGCACGAATGGTTCGCGGCCGAGGTCGCCCGGCTCGACAACGTCAACGGCGACATCGAAGTGCTTGCCGACCGCCTCGCCGGGGTGCGCAGCTGGGCTTACATCGCCCACCGCGCCGACTGGCTCGCCGATCCGGCCAAATGGGCCGAACGCACCCGCGACGTCGAAGCGCGCCTGTCCGACGCCCTGCACGAACGGCTGACCCAGCGCTTCGTCGACCGGCGCACCGCCGTCCTGGTGCGCGACATTGGCGCGCGCGGGGCCGACGCGCTGCCGGTGACCGTCGCCGCCGACGGCGAAGTCAGCGTCGGGCCGGAACCGATCGGCCATCTCGCCGGCTTCGATTTCAAGGTCGATCCCACCGCCCGCCTGGCCGACAAGCGCCTGCTTCTCGCCGCCGCCGAGCGCCGCCTCGGCGACGAGCTCGAGCGCCGCGCAACCGGCCTGCTCGACGCCCCCGACGAAGCCTTCGCTTTGGTCGTCGAGGACAGCGGCGGCGTGGCCATCGGCTGGGACGGCAACATCCTCGCCCGCCTCGCGCCGGGCCGGTCGCTGCTTGAGCCGGCCATCCGCACCGCGCGCGCGCTCGACCGCCTGGCCGCGGATAGCCGCGCCGCCTTGCGCACGCGCCTCGAACGCTGGCTCGACGCCCAGGTGGACCGTCACTTGCATCCGCTCACGGCGCTTGCGGCCGCATCCGTCGGCCGCGCCAGCTCGCCCGGGGTGCGCGCGCTCGGCGCAATGCTGACCGATGCCGGCGGCTCGCTCCCGCGCAAGGCGGTGACCGGCGCCATCGCCCACCTCGACCAGGCCGACCGCCAGACCCTGCACAAGCTGCGCATCCGCCTCGGGCCGCTCGACGTTTACCTGGCGCCGCTGCTCAAACCGGCAGCGCAATTCTGGCGCGCGGCGCTGCAAGCGGTGCGTTCGGGCCAGCCGATGCCTTTGCTCCCCGCCGCCGGCGCGGCGATGCTCGGGTCGGACGCCGACTCGCGCGGCGCGGCGCTCGCCTACCGCCGCCTCGGCCGCGACTGGATCCGGATCGACCTTGCCGACCGGCTTGCAAGCCACGCCCACAAGGTCCGTTCGGCGGGCGGCGACAATCCCGTCGATGCCGCCTTCGCGACGTCGATCGGGCTCGACGACGACGCCATTGCCCGGCTGATGGCGGATATCGGTTTTGCCCGCGCCGGCGACAGCTGGAAGTGGCGCGGCAACCGTCGCCCGCGCGAGGATCGCCGCGCCCCCGCCAAGCCCAACGCCTTTGCCGAACTGGCGAAACTGAAGCGGTGAGCCGCCCGTTGGAATGAGGATCGACCGCTTCCTCCACTGCATCCGGTTGGCGAAAAGCCGCTCCATCGCCCAGGCCATCGTCGAGACAGGCCATGTCCGCATCGACGGCAAAAGGGTCGGCAAGGCCAGCGATCCGGTGCGCGCCGGCAGCATCGTTGCCCTTCCGCTCCACGACCGGGTCCGGGTCCTGAAGGTGCTTGCGCTGCCCGATCGCCGCGGCCCGCCAGCGGAAGCGCGGGCCTGCTACGAAGAACTCCACCCCCTCGCGGGCGGGACAGGCGTTGACGAGAATAGCGCGGCGACCTAGCCAGCGGCCAAAGGGAGCTTGAGACACATGACCTACGTCGTCACCGACGCCTGCATCCGCTGCAAGTATATGGACTGCGTCGAGGTCTGCCCGGTCGATTGCTTCTATGAGGGCGAGAACATGCTCGTCATCAATCCCAACGAATGCATCGACTGCGGCGTTTGCGAGCCCGAATGCCCGGCCGAAGCGATCTTGCCCGACACCGAAAACGGGCAGGAAAAGTGGCTCGAGCTCAACGCCACTTTCTCCAGCCAGTGGCCCAATATCACGCGCAAGAAAGACAGCCCCGCCGACGCCGACGAGCATAAGGGCGAAGAGGGCAAGTACGACAAATACTTCACCCCGGACGCGGGCGAGGGGGACTGAGCCTGAGCGTCCGAGCATAAGCCGGCGATTGCGCATGCAATCGCCCGCTTATGTCAAAGAGTGCGCGGAATCGTAGATGACCATCGGGCAAGGCCGGCCAGCCTGCCGCTTAGCGGACAGGACTGACGTCACGGATTTACTCCGTGACGGCCCCAGTCATTGTCTGGGACCTCAGCTTTCCGACAGCCGTTTTTGCGGCATGAGGGCACTTATCCTTCCGCTCGCCGCCGCGCTTGCACTTGGCGCGTGCGTTGCTGCGCCGGTAATGCCGGTGCCGGTCGTGCCCGCGCAGCCGGCTTGCGCGACCGTTCCCCTGCCCGAAAACCCGCGGTTCGGCCCGGCGCTGACCGACAAGTTTCACGGCACCTACGTCAGCGGCGGTGAAAGCGTCCGGGTGACTCGGCTCGGCGGGCATCGACTGGTGATTTACCGCGGCGGCGTCCCGCGCGACCTTGCCACCGACAATATCGAAGGCTGGCTGTTCACCGACGCCTGCGGCGCGCGCTACAATTTCATGCTTCCGCCCGACGGGCCCGGCGCGTGGCTGAAGATCACGGACCCCGGCGCCGCGACGACCGACTGGCACCGCACCGGCTATTAAAGCCGGCCGAGCAGCCGTTCGACGATCAGGTCCGCCGCTTGCTCGGCTGAAACCTTGGTGGTGTCGATCCTGATCTCGGGCTTCTCCGGCGCTTCATATGGGCTGCCGATGCCAGTGAAATTCTCGATCTCGCCGGCACGCGCCTTGGCATACAGCCCCTTCGGGTCGCGCTTCTCCGCATCCGCAAGCGGCGTATCGATGAAGATCTCGGTGAACTCGCCGTCCGGCAGCATGCGGCGGACCAGCGCCCGCTCTGCCCGGAACGGGGAGATGAAGGCGGTCAGCACGATCAGCCCCGCGTCGGCCATCAACCGCGCGACCTCGCCGACCCGGCGAATGTTCTCGATCCGGTCGGCCTCGCTGAAGCCAAGGTCGCGGCTGAGGCCGTGGCGGACATTGTCGCCGTCAAGCAGGAAAGTGTGGCGCCCAAGCGCGGCGAGCTTCTTCTCGACGAGGTTGGCGATGGTCGACTTGCCTGAACCCGACAGGCCGGTGAACCACAGCACCGCCGGCTTTTGCCCTTTCAGCATCGCATGGGTCTCGCGGCTGACCTCCAGCGGCTGGCGATGGACGTTGAGCGCGCGGCGAAGCGCGAAGTGAATCATCCCTGCGGCGACCGTCGCATTGGTCAATTTGTCGATCAGGATGAAGCCGCCAAGTACCCGGTTCGGGCTTTCCCCAGCCACCGCATAAGGCTCGAACACAAGCTCCCGGTCGGTGGCGATTTCGGCCACCCCGATGGCGTTGAGCGCAAGCGTCTTCGCCGCCAGCTTCTCCAGCGAATTGACGTTGATCTCATATTTCGGGTGCTGCACCGTCGCCGTTACCGTCTGCGTGCCCAGCTTGAGCCAGTAACCCCGTCCCGGAAGCAGCGCCTGCTCATCCAGCCAGACGATCGTCGCTTCGAACTGGTCGGCGGCCTGGGGCGGTGCCTCGGCGGCGGCGACGACGTCGCCGCGCGAACAGTCGACGTCGTGGGTGAAGGTCAGCGTGACCGCTTGCCCGGCAACGGCGCGCTCCAGCTCTCCGTCCGCCGTGACGATCCGCTCGATCCGGGTCGTCCGGCCGCTGGGGAGGACGCGCACGTCCTGCGATCGAGCGACCGTCCCCGATGCGATCGTCCCGGCAAAACCGCGGAAGTCCTGGTCGGGCCGGTTGACCCACTGCACCGGCATCCGCAACGGCCTGGCCGGCTCCGACGCCGCATCGACCGGGACCGACTCAAGCTGCTCCAGCAGCGTCGGCCCTTCGAACCATGGCATCCGCTCGCTGCGCGCGACGACATTGTCGCCGGTCACGCCCGACACCGGGATGGCAATCCAGTCGGCGATTCCGATGCTCTCCGCAAAGCCGCGATACTCGTCCGAGATCGCCGCGAACACGGCGCGGTCGCAATCGACCAGATCCATCTTGGTCACGGCCAGCACGAAGCGGCGGATGCCCAGTAGCTGCGCCAGGTAGGAATGCCGCCGGGTCTGCGTCAGCACGCCCTTGCGCGCATCGACCAGCAGCACCGCCAGCTCGGCGGTCGAAGCGCCGGTGACCATGTTGCGCGTATATTGCTCGTGCCCCGGCGTGTCGGCGACGACGAACTTGCGCTTTGGGGTCGCGAAATAGCGATAGGCGACGTCGATGGTGATGCCCTGCTCGCGCTCCGCCGCGAGGCCGTCGACCAGCAGCGCGAAATCCAGCGCCTCGCCCCGAGTCCCGTGCCGCTTGCTGTCCGCGTGCAACGCCTGCAACTGGTCGTCGCGCACTTGTCCGGTGTCGTGGAGCAGTCGGCCGATCAGGGTCGACTTGCCGTCGTCGACACTGCCGCAAGTGATGAACCGCAGCAGGTCCACTAGAAATAGCCTTCCTGCTTCTTGCGCTCCATGCTCGCGGAACCGCCATCGCGGTCGATCGCCCGCCCGACGCGTTCGGAATTCCGGCTCACCGCCATCTCGGCCAGAATGTCCTCGACCGTCTCGGCCTCGCTCTCGATCGCGCCCGTCAATGGATAGCAGCCCAGCGTCCGGAATCGGACCTTGCGCATGATCGGCTCCTCGCCAGACTCCAGCCGCATCCGCTCGTCGTCGACCATCACGATCAGGCCGTCGCGGACGACCGTGGGCCGTGCCTTGGCGAAATAGAGCGGCACGACCTCGATCGCCTCGCGCAGGATGTATTGCCACACGTCGCGCTCGGTCCAGTTGGACAGCGGGAAGACGCGCAGGCTCTCGCCCTTGTTCTTCCTGAGGTTGTAGAGCGACCACAATTCCGGCCGCTGGCGCTTCGGGTCCCAGCGGTGATTGCGGTCGCGGAAACTGAAGATCCGCTCCTTGGCGCGGCTCATCTCTTCGTCCCTGCGCGCGCCGCCGAACGCCGCGTCGAAGCCATGTTCGTCCAGCGCCTGGCGAAGCCCTTCCGTCTTCCACAAATCCGTGTGCACCGGCCCATGGTCGAACGGGTTGATCCCCTGCCGCTCCGCCTCGGCATTCCTGTGCACGATCAGCGCGATGCCCCGCTCCGCCGCGACTGTGTCGCGAAGCGCGTACATCTCGCGAAACTTCCACGTCGTATCGACGTGCAGCAGCGGGAAGGGCAGCGGCGCCGGGAAGAACGCCTTGCGCGCAAGATGCAGCATCACCGCCGAATCCTTGCCCATGGAATAGAGCATCACCGGCGCCGAAGCCTCGGCGACCGTCTCGCGCATGATGTGGATGCTCTCGGCCTCAAGCCGGTCGAGATGCGTCAGCCCCATTACCGCCATGCGGTCCGGTTTAGCCGAGCCCGCCAGCTTGTGAAGCTTCGCGCAACTGCTACCCAAGCGCGATGACCCGAACCCTCGCCTTCGCGCTCCTCGCCCTCGCCGCCGCGCCTGCCGCCGCGCAAAGCCCCGGCCCCTACGTCGGGCTTGAAGGCGGCATCCTGTTTCCCCGCACGGACGGCCTCAAGACCGGCACCGACCTCGACGCCATCGCCGGCTACAACTTCAACACCTTCCGGCTGGAGGGCGAGCTCGGCCTCAAGCGCGCGGGGCTCGACGGCGGCGGTCACGGCAGAATCCTGTCCGGCATGGCCAATGCGCTCGGCTATTACGGCGGTGCCGGCTACGGCATCTACGGCGGCGCCGGGATCGGCCTGGCCGACGCGCGGGTGCTGGGGACGAGCGACAGCGCCTTCGCCTGGCAACTCATCGGCGGCGCCCATGTCCCGGTCAGCGGCCCGCTCACCGCCGGCCTCAAATATCGCTATTTCCGCACCGGCCGCTTCGACTTCGGGGAGCGGCTAAGCTCCCACTCCATCCTCGCCAGCCTGGTCTACAATTTCGGCCCGCCGCTGCCCGATCCGCCGATGCCGGACCTGCCGCCGCTGGGTGAGGAGCCGCCCCCGCCGCGGGACAGCGGCAACCCGACGATGGAGGTCTGCCCAAGCGGCCACATGCGCGTGTCGACCATGCCCTGCCCGGAGGTGGCGCCGAAGCCCGAACGCGGCTAGACCCGACTCTTCCCCGGGGTAGCGCGGCTGCGCGCTTGAGAGAGACCCGTCGAACCTGATCCGGCTGACACCGGCGTAGGGAGAAGGAGAGCCACGATGGCCGACGCACCTGCACGCACTGAACTCAAGGTCACCACGGGCCCGATCCGTGGCAGCCGCAAGAGCCACGTCAACGGGGTCGCCATGCGCGCCGTCGACCTGGAGCCTTCGTCGGGGGAGCCGCCGCTCAACCTCTACGACACCAGCGGCCCCTACACCGACCCCAATGCCCGCATCGACATCATGGCCGGCCTGCCCGAGCTTCGCGCCCAATGGATCCGCGCCCGCGGCGATGTCGAGGAAGTGCAGCAGCGCGAAGTCCGCCCCGAGGATAATGGCCAGCTTGGGCCAGACCGTAGCGGCGGCGTCGCCCCCTTCCCCAACGTCCGCAAGCGCGTCCTCCGCGCCCGCCCCGGCGCCAACGTCACGCAGATGCACTACGCCCGCCGCGGCATCGTCACGCCCGAGATGGAATATGTCGCCACCCGCGAAAATCTCGGCCGCGAACAGGCCCTGAACCACGTCCGCGACGGCGAGGATTTCGGCGCCTCGATTCCCGACTTCGTCACGCCCGAATTCGTCCGCGACGAGGTCGCCCGCGGCCGCGCCATAATTCCCAACAATATCAACCACCCGGAATCGGAGCCGATGGCGATCGGCCGCAACTTCCTGGTCAAGATCAACGCCAACATCGGCAACAGCGCGGTCGCGTCCGACGTCGCGGCCGAGGTCGACAAGATGGTCTGGTCGATCCGCTGGGGCGCGGACACGGTCATGGACCTCTCCACCGGCCGCAACATCCACGACACGCGCGAATGGATCATCCGCAATTCGCCGGTCCCGATCGGCACCGTCCCAATCTATCAGGCGCTGGAGAAAGTCGGCGGCATCGCCGAGGACCTGACCTGGGACGTCTACCGCGACACGCTGATCGAGCAGGCCGAGCAGGGCGTCGATTACTTCACCATCCACGCCGGCGTGCGCCTGCCCTACGTGCCGATGACCGCCAAGCGAGTGACCGGGATCGTCAGCCGCGGCGGCTCGATCATGGCCAAATGGTGCCTCGCCCATCACCGCGAAAGCTTCCTCTACGAACGCTTCGACGAGATTTGCGAGATCATGAAGGCCTACGATATCGCCTTCTCATTGGGCGATGGCCTGCGTCCCGGAAGCATCGCCGACGCCAATGACGAGGCCCAGTTCGCGGAGCTCTACACGCTCGGCGAGCTGACCAAGAAGGCGTGGGCGCACGACTGCCAGGTAATGATCGAGGGCCCCGGCCACGTGCCGATGCACAAGATCAAGGCGAACATGGACAAGCAGCTGGAAAGCTGCGGCGAGGCGCCCTTCTACACGCTTGGGCCGCTGACCACCGACATCGCACCCGGCTACGACCACATCACCAGCGGCATCGGCGCCGCGATGATCGGCTGGTTCGGCACGGCGATGCTTTGCTACGTCACGCCCAAGGAGCACCTCGGCCTGCCCGATCGCGACGACGTCAAGGTCGGCGTGGTGACCTACAAGCTCGCCGCCCACGCGGCGGACCTCGCCAAGGGCCACCCCGCCGCGAAGATGCGCGACGACGCCTTGTCCCGCGCTCGCTTCGAATTCCGCTGGCGCGACCAGTTCAACCTCAGCCTCGATCCCGACACCGCCGAGCAATACCATGACCAGACGCTGCCGGCCGAAGGCGCGAAGACCGCCCACTTCTGCTCGATGTGCGGCCCGAAATTCTGCTCGATGAAGATTACGCAGGAAGTGCGGGATTTTGCGGCCAAACAAGAAGCCGGATTGCTGAACACGCCCACCCCGTTCGTCCCGAGCGACGTCGAGGGGCGCTCGGCCGAAGAAGCGGGAATCGAAAGCTCGCCAAGCGAGCTGGAGATGAGCGTAGCTCAAGCCGGGATGGCGGAGATGTCGCAGCGCTACAACGAAGGCGGCCGCGAACTCTACATCGGCGCAGGGGGTCGAGAACACGACTGATGGCCGACCTCTACCTCAAGAAGCTCGAATCCGAACGCAGGACGTTGTGGGCAACCTGCCGCCTGAAAGGCCTGCCCAGGGATACGCCCGAACGCCTGCGCATCGCCGAGATCGACCGGCTGGTGGCGGAGCATAAGGCCAAAAGGGATATTGGGACGAGCTGACGGGAGGATGCCGATGAATGCGCTTTTGATCGCCGCTGCAGCGGCCGCGTTGCAGCCTGCGCCGGCCACGCCGCAGGCACTCGCACCGCCGCCGGCCGATGCCGCCATCGTCGCCGAAATCCGCAAGCTCGAGCACGATTGGGGCCAGGCTTTCGTCAAGCGGGACTTCGCCTTCATCGACCGCATCGTTGCCCCGGAATTCAGGCTGGCGGGCGTGACGGACGCGGGTCAGGAACGGCTTACGTTCCGGGCTGAATGGATGCGCAATTCGCGCGCGTTCCAGCACGAGGCATTCGCGGTCGAGGTAGTCGACGTTGCGGTCGCCGGCGATACCGCGGTGGCGCTTGCGCAGGGGCTGTGGCGGGTCAAGCGCCGGCCCGACCGCCCCGCGGAAGCGATGCGCTTCGCCGTCACCGACACCTGGGTCCGCCGGGGCGGCCAATGGCAAGTGATCTACCGATATTCCCACCGCCTCCCGCAAGCCCCTTGGCCGCCAGCGCCAAAGCCGGCGCCATAGACCGCTCGACCGACACCGCCGGGCGATAGTGCGACCGGACGCTGCCCGGTCCTAGACAGCGGCCCCGACCAGCCTGCCGATCCCGGCCGTGATCGCCATCGCCAGCGCGCCCCAGAAGGCCACGCGCAGCGTCGCCTTGGCGATCGGCGCACCGCCGACCTTGGCGCCGACCGCGCCAAGCAGGGCCAGGAACACCAGGGACGCGCTCGCCACGCCGGTGATCATCGCCGGCCCGGACGGCAGCAGCCACGCGGCGAGCAGTGGCAGCGCCGCCCCCGCGGTAAAGGTCGCGGCCGAAGTGAGCGCGGCTTGCACCGGCCGCGCGGTGGTGACGTGCGTGATGCTCAGCTCGTCGCGCGCATGGGCGCCGATGGGGTCCTTGGCCATGAGCTGCTCCGCGACCTGCCCGGCAAGCGCTTCGTCGAGGCCGCGCTGGACATAGATGGAGGCCAGTTCCGATTGCTCGAACGCGGGTGAAGCGGCCAGTTCGGCCCGCTCGCGCGCCAGGTCGGCGGCTTCGGTGTCGGCCTGGGAGCTGACGGACACATATTCGCCCGCCGCCATCGACATCGCGCCGGCGACCAGCCCGGCCACGCCGGCAAGCAATATCTCGCCCCGCCCCGACGCCGCCGCGGCGACGCCGACGATCAGGCTGGCGGTCGACACGATCCCGTCATTGGCGCCGAGGACCGCGGCGCGAAGCCAGCCGATGCGCTCGACCAAATGCCGTTCGGGATGCGTGTTCAAGATGGGCATGGAGCCATCCCCTTGCTGAACGTAGCGCGGACCAAGCCACTGCCGGACCGTGCAGGCAGTCTACCGCAAATGCCCCGCTCCCGCACCCAGTGCGCGTTGCACGGCTCCAGCGGACCAGTTTGACCTGCCGTTGGGCCCCGACACGGCCGAACAACACCATAACCAGATGCTGCCGGCCGAAGGCGCCAAGACCGCGCACTTCTGCTCGATGTGCGGCCCCAAGTTCTGCTCAATGAAGATTAGGCAGGAGGTCAGGGATTTTGCGGCGAAGCAGAATGTTCCGCTGGAGCAGAGCATTGCCGCTGAGGAAGCGGAAGCCGGTACGGCGGAGATGTTTGAGCGCTATCGGGAGGGTGGCGGCCTCTATGTGGCGAAGTCTGTCTAGATACTAGGGTGTGACATAATTGACTCTGGCGGTCGCTGCGCAAGCGCCGTACGATTCCCCGGTCATAAGCGGGAGGGAGCGTAGACTGGCATGCCGCCATGTCCGGCCAACGCCAAGATCTACCACATTGTACACATCGACCGGCTCCCTAGCATTCTAGCGGCAGGCGGTCTTTTAAGTGACGCGCGTATGCGCGCCGCCGGGGCGTGCGGTACCACGATCGGAATGGGCGATTTGAAGGCTACACGGCTGCGTCGGCAGGTAGACGTTCGGCCTAGAACCTTCGTCGGCGACTATGTGCCGTTCTACTTTTGTTCTAGATCAATCATGCTTTATGTGATACACATGGCCAACCATCCGGCCCTGGCGTACCGAGGCGGTCAGCAGCCGATTATCCATCTGGAAGCCGACTTGGCTCGTGTGTTGGACTGGGTGGAAGAGCAAGAGGTCCCGTGGGCCTTCAGCTTAGGTAACGCGACCGCCGTCTTTACAGAATTTCGAGCGCATCGGGGGAGTCTTGATGAACTACGATGGGACCTCATACCGAGAACGATGTTCACCGACCCTGAGGTGAAGGAGGCAAAACAGTCTGAGTTACTGGTCCACGACTTCTTCCCATGGGAACTGTTCGATCGTGTTGGGACTCATTCAGACCCGATCGCAATGCAGGTGGCGCAGGCCTTGCAGGGCCAGCCTCACCGGCCGCTCGTTCAGCGTATGTCGGGATGGTACTACTAGTGGGGAGGCCTCGGCATGATTAGATTCGCACGCGGGGATCTGCTTAATAGCGACGCAGAGGCGTTGGTGAACACGGTAAACTGCGTGGGCATTATGGGGCGAGGAATCGCTCTGCAATTCAAAAAGATGTACCCGGCAAACTTCTCTTCGTACGCCGCGGCATGCGCAGCTGGCGAAGTCGTCCCAGGTAAGATGTACGTTCACCATACTGGTGAGATGACTAATCCGAAGTACATCATCAATTTCCCGACAAAGCGCCACTGGAAAGGCAATAGTAAGCTCGAGGATATCGAATCTGGTTTGTTTGCTCTACGAGAAGAGCTGCAGCGATTGAAAGTGAAGTCGGTTGCCATACCTCCCCTGGGGAGTGGCCTTGGCGGCTTACCTTGGCCCGCCGTGAAAGCTAGAATTATTGATGCTCTTGAAAGCATCGAAGACGTCGACATTCTCGTCTTTGAGCCGCATGCAGATAGCGACAGAATGGCGCGTCACAAAAGAAAGTCTGCCCCTCAACTCACGCCATACCGTGCAGCTCTCGTGAGCATTATGGACAGGTATGTTCGCGGGCTAATGGAGCCGTATGTCACTCTGTTAGAAGTTCACAAGCTCGTTTACTTCCTCCAGACTTCCGGGCTGCCCATGAGGCTCCGCTTCGTTAAGGGCCATTACGGTCCGTACGCTGACAATCTTCGCCACGTCCTGAGTGACATGGAAGGATATTATACGGCTGGCTACGGTGACGGAGGCGACCAGCCGTTCAAGAAAATTTCGCTAGTGCCGACTGCAGTCGAAGAGGCAGCGGCGGTGTTAAGCTCAGATGTCGACACTGAGCGACGGTTGGAGGGCATCGACAGACTCATCGAAGGTTTCGAAACCCCCGTGGGGCTCGAGTTATTAGCGACGACCCACTGGGCAGCTACCGAGATAGGATCCACAGCTGTGCCGGAGATTAAGAATTTCTGCGCCGCTTGGAACGTACGAAAATCTAGCTTTACGGAACGGCAGATAGGCATCGCCATAGCTCGCCTAATTGAGGAAGGGTGGTTGTCAGATGCATGATGCCGTCAGCGCCTGCTGCGCTTGGCTGCCTCTGACGGCGAATTCTTGAACAGACCCGATGACCACCCCCATCAAAGGCCCCGCCTCCTAATTCCCCTCGATCAAGACACCTACCGCCAGATCGCGGAGTGGAAGGCGCTGATCCGCGCCCGTCCGCCGTCGAAGCACATGGAGCTGGTCGCCTGGCTGAAGGCGGAGCATGAGATGGGCCACGGCCACGCCAAGGCCCTCGTCGCGCCCACGCTGGCGTGGCATCGCGGCTAAGCGCGCCGCCGCCGGTCGTTCAGCCGCCCCCGCTCTCGCCAACGCCGAATTTCGCCATCACCTGCGCCCCGGTCAGCTTCTCGGCATTGCCGGCGAAGGCGTAATAGGCCGGCTTTTCGTCGATGAAGATTTCTTCGGCGAGCGGCTCCAGCGCGTCGTCGTCGAACAGGCCGGCGAGCAGGCCGTAGCCGTCGCCCGGCAAATAGTGGAAGAAAAGGCTGCTTCCGCAGCGCCCGCAAAAGCCGCGCTCCGCCCACTGTGAGGATCGGTAGCGCACGATATGCTCCGCCCCCGAAAACTCGACTTCGCTGCCGCACTGGACGCCCAGGTAAGCGCCCCCGCTCCACTTGCGGCACATCGTGCAATGGCAGGCCTCGACCGTGCGCCGGCGCGGCACTGCCCGCACCGTCACGGCGCCGCACAGGCACTTGCCCTCGATCGATCCGGAATCGTTTTCCATCGCGTCCACCTCCCTGCCGGTCATCTTCTACAGCCCGAAAATGTCCACGCCCGACCTGAATTTCATCGCATCGAGCGCGCCGAAGATCGTCTGTGGCTGGTGCGCGCCAGGAAACGGTGGGGGACGTGGCCTATATGGAGGCGATGATCCCACACCATTCGCTCGCGATCATGACGAGCAAGCGGACCGATGCCATCATCGCGGCGCAGGTGCGCGAGATTGCCGAAATGAAGCGCCACATCGCCCGGCCGCAGGCGCATCCCGGCGCGACTGGCTCGCGCGAAGGCGAGAATACGCAGCCCGCGCGCTAGGCCTGCGCCCCGTCTTCAGGCACCCCGCGCGCGCTAAAGCAGCGATGCCACGAAACCGCCGATCAGCAGCACCGCCGCGCCACCGATTAGCAGCATGTCGCGCAGACCGCTTTCAACATACTCCTGGTGATCGCCCTCGCTGAAATCATCGCGGGCATCGAAGTGCACGATATCGCCAAGCCGTCGCATCTGGAGCCTCCTTTGCTGACGGGGGCTCCACCATACGCCTTGCGGCCGAGTCGGACCAAGAAGCGCCGCCGCCGGTGCTTTCACCCCAGGCGGTCAGGCTTGCCCGCCACCGGCGCAGCGGGCGGCCGGGAGCCCGAATGGTCGGACGATTACGACCGCAAAATCCGGCTCTATTATATCCGCACTGCCTGAACGCGGAGCGAAACGAACGAGGAAAGGGGTGGCGTTCGCCGCCCCTTTTTCTGTGCGCTGGCCTAAAGCGCGAAAATCTCCACGCTCGACCTGAACTTCATCGCGTCGAGGGTGCCGAAGATCGTCTCCAGGCTTCGGCCTTCATCCACCCACGCGCGCACCGCCGCGACGCACTCGCGATACCGCGGCCCAAGCAGCGGATGCGCCAAATACGCCCGCGCCTCATCCTCGCCTGACAGGCCGTAATATTGCGCCATCTCGCTTCGCCCCAGGTCGCGGTGCTGGGGGACGGAGCATGGGCGAGCAGTCCGGGGGACTGTCCGCGTCTGCGACGGGACCAGATCCAGTGGCTGCGTTTCTCGCCGGCTCGTAACTCGGCCAGCGCCTGTTCGTACACGCCGCCGCCTTGCGAATCGACGAAGCGCTGCAGGTTGAAAGGGTCGCCGGCCATCCCGCCGCTTACCACGCGCCGGCCGATTTTGCTGTCCTACAGGCGGGCCTTCGTGCTGGAATCGCCCGGTGCCGCCGTCGGTGCATCACGGCGCGATTCGCCGTCTCGCCGAGGCTGCCGACCCGCCCGCTAAAGTCACGAAAATGCTGCACGACCGCGTGACTTTAGTGACGTTAAGCGCCGATCTTGCGGCTCCTGCGGGTCAGGCGCTGGTCAGCTTGACCTCCCCTTCATCGCCGCCATCCCAATAATGCACGCGGTCGGCCTTGACCTTGATCAGCGTCAGGCCCGGCGTGTCGATCCCTTGCGGCCACCAGCGTTCCAGCCCTTTTTGCCAGCGCTTCTCGAACTGCGCCTTGTCGCGGATCAGCTCGCCCTTGCCTTCAATGGCGATGAAGATGCCGGGCTTGCCGACCACGCCCATCAGCCCGCCGCTGCCCTGGAAGCTCAGGCCCGCGGTCGGGTCGCGTTCCAGGTCCTTGACCGTGCGGCTGTCGCCGTCGCTGAAGAAGAAGCAGTCGCCGTCGAAGGCGACTTCGCGGTTGTTCGACATCGGCCGCGCCGCCAGCCCGCCGTCGCTGATCGTCGTCAGCATGCAGAAATCGATGTCGCGCATCTTTTCGCTCAGTTGCTCGATCGTCATCTCGGCCATCTTCGTTCTCCCATCGCTGTTTGCTGGTGGGAACGCGGCGGGCCGCCGGTCGATGCCGGTGATAGACCAAAGCCCGTGTCAGTGGCCGGCGTGCGCTCCCGCAGCTGCGCCGCGCGATTGCATCTGTCGGATCTCCTGCTGCTGGCTGTCGACGATATGCTGGGCAAGCGCGCGCAGCTGCGGGTCGCGACCGCTTTGCAGGTAGGCTTGCGCCATCGCGACCGCCGACTGGTGATGCGGGACCATCATTGCGACGAAATCGCGGTCGACGTCGCCGGTCATGCGAACCCCGTTCATGTCGGCCTGCATCGCGTCCATCGCTTCCATCATGGCCGCGGTCGCCGGGTCTGCCTCGGGCCCCGGCTGGCCATGATAATGCTCCTGCCCGCGCCAGAAAGCGCCCGGGCCGACCCCCGATTGCGACGATGGCGGGCGCTTGCTTTCCGGCCGCAGAAGCGCCGCCAGTGGTCCCGTCGCCTGCTTGTAAATGACGTAATGCTGCCCGGAGTAGGAGATCATCGTCACCGCCAGGGCAATCACCAGCCCGACCGGCACCCACCAGGTCGAGCGGCGATCGTGCGGCGCGACTTCCAGCGCTTCGCGCGGCGCCGGATCGGCGATGACGACCAGCAGCGCCGCAAGGATCGTCGCATGGCCGATCATGTCGACCCGCCCGAACGGATAGACCGCCGAAAACATCAACAGGAACAGCGCCGCCGCGCTCAGCCGCCGGATCAGCGAGGTCCACAACAGCCCGAACCCAAGCGTGAATTCGGCGACCCCCGCCATCGTCGTGTACGGGCCGAACGGGATGCCGAAGGCCAGGAACGGCTTTTCTTCAAGCAGCGGCGTGAACCACTGCGGGTACATGAGCTTTTCCATGCTCGACCACATTAGCGCCAGCGCCACGCCCCAGCGCAGGACCGCGAAACGGCGATCATGCCACGCGCCGTCCTTCATGCCCGACAGCAGCAGATAGCCGGCCAGGCCAAGGCCCAGCGCGAGATAATCGTAGAGGTGGAACAGGTCGTAATTGCCCATCGCGACCAGCCACAGCAGGACGATCGCAATCGCCGCGATCGGCCGAGTCCGCCGCGCGAGGGCCAGCAAGGCAATGACCAGCTGCGCCCACGGGATCAGCTCGGACCGGGTCTTCAGCTCCGGCGTCAGGTAGGATCCGCCGACGGCGTAGAGCGCAACGAAGAAAGCGAAGATGACGGCGATTAGGAAGGCGTCGGCATTGTCGCGCAGCAGCCGGGTCGCCTTGTCGAGGCCCCTGCTGACAGCGATGCCGGGCGCCCGCCGTTCCAGCATGGTGGTCGTCAGGAAGAAGGCCAGGACCAGGCCCATGCCCAGCCAGAAGTATGGCAGTGCCAGCGTGGTCAGGATCGGGACCGGGCTTTGCGCCACCTCAAATTCCTCGAACCACTTCACGTGGGCCTGCGCGGACGAGGACAGGATCACCAAGGCGGCGAACGTCAAAAGGCGGTACATCGAGTCACTCCAGATCGGTCGTTGCGCCCGGCTATTCGCGCGACGCTACTCCTACTTTGACTGCGGTCAATCTGACGGCTCGGCGCTGGGAGTATCTAGCGGTGGCGATGGGCTCGCTTCGCGCCTAGAATCCGACGCATGGCCGCCAATCCTCTCGCCTGCGCCACCTGCCCCGTGCGGGATCGTGCCGCCTGCTCCGCGCTTACCGAAGATCAACGCTCCGAGCTTACACAGCTTGGCCAGCATCGCACGCTGCGCCGTGGGGAAACGCTGTTCGCAACGGGCGACGAGGGATTTGCGTGCGCAACGTTGATCTCGGGCGCGTTGAAGATCGCGAGCTTCTCCGCCGACGGGACCGAGCGGATTTTGAGCCTGGTCCATCCGGCGGGGTTCGTCGGCGAGATGTTCGCACCGGTCGAGCGGCACGACGTCGTCGCCTTGACCGACAGCAACCTGTGCGTCTTCGCTCGCAAGGATTACGAGCGTGCGATCGAGCGTTTTCCGGCACTTGGCCGCGCCCTGCTCCGGCGCACTGCCCAGGATTTGTTCGAAAGCCGGTCGGCCATCGACCTGATGAGCCGCCGCAGCGCGCAGCAGAAGGTCGCCGGCTTCATCCTTTCCATCGCCCGTTCGGCCAGCGAATCCCCGTGCCACGCCGCCGCCCAATTCGACCTTCCACTAAGCCGCGCGGAAATCGCCGGCGTACTTGGCCTGACCATCGAGACGGTCAGCCGCCAGCTTTCCCGGCTGGAGCGCGAAGGCGTGATCGCCCGCCAGGGCCGCCGCGGAGTCAGGCTCGTCGACGCCGTCCGGCTCGAACAGCTCGCGGCTTAGGTCAGCGCCGCGATCGTCGCGATGGCGAGCGCCCAGCAGAAGATCAGCACCGGCAGGACAAGGACCAGGACCACCGCCTCGCTACCACCACAGCGGCCGCGTTCGACCGCGATCCCATGCTCGATGAAATCCGACCAGCGCTTCGACTTGGCGCTTCCGTCGGGGGCCGAGCGGACGAAGATCGCCGGAACGGTGAAGAAGGCCGCGATGAAGGCGACGCAAATGCCAAAGGGCACCGCCATCCCGGGATTGGCAAAGGCGGCGCTGAGTACCGCCACGAAGCCCAGGAAGAGCGCGCCCATGGCAAGGTGCAATCCAAGCGGAAGCTCAAAGCTATAGTCCTGCCAGGCCGGCGCCGGCGGCGCAGCGACAATTTCGCTGCTGTCGATCAATTGAACTTTGTCGAGGCGAGCAACCATCTGCCGAACTCCTTTGCTTGGAGCGGCATTAGGCGCGCTTGGGATGGAAGACTTTGACCGCGGTCAAAAATCGGCCGGCGCGCTGCGCGTTTTTTAAATTGGAGAGCGAGGCGGCGTCTTACCGGCGCAGCCGCTCCAGCGCCGTGTCGAGCGCCTGCAGGAACCGCGACCGGTCGGCCTTTGCGAACGGCGCAGGTCCGCCGGTGATGCCGTCGGCCGCGACCCGAAGATCGGCCATGATCGCCCGGGTGGCGATGGCGCCGCCAATGCTGGCGCCGGTGAAGGGCTTGCCGTTGTGGGCGATCACCGTCGCGCCTTTTTTCAGGCAGCGGTCGGCAAGCAGGATGTCGCCAGTTATCACCACTGCGCGGACGTCGGCCTGCCCGGCGATCCAGTCGTCGGCGGCATCGAAGGCGTCCGACACCACGATCCGCTCAATCAGCGGGTGATCGGGCACGCGGATGCGTTGGTTGCTGACCACGGCCACCGGCACGCCGCGCCGCCACGCCACCTTGTAGACCTCGTCCTTTACGGGGCAGGCGTCGGCGTCGACCAGGATGCGGACGGCAGCGCTCATCGCGGCTTAGCTGTTTTTGAAATGCTCCAGCTTCTCAAGCCCGCCGCCGCCCTTGGTCGAAGGGTTGGCGGCGATGGTCTTCACCTTTTCCTTCTTCGGCTTGCGCGCTTCCTTGTTCGATTTCATCTGGCCCTTGGCCATGGCTGCTCTCCTGGTGTGCAGGTGCTTCTTTAGCACGAAATCGGCCGCGCCCCACGGCAGAGGCGCGGCCGTGTCGTTTTTTAGCAGCCGCAGTTCTTGCAGGTGCACGGATTGCAGCGGCAGCCGCCCCGCGTGTCGAGCTTTGCCGCCTGCGTCTGCTGTTCGGTCATCTGGCTGTTCATTTCGTGTCTCCTTCGCTTTCCGGGGCAATGATTCGCCGCCGGTGGCCAGCGTCTAACTTCCGTACCATAGTACGGTAGCAAGCATTATTTTTCTAGCCTTCCGCCCGTTCGATGTGGCTGATGTCGGCCGATGAGCCGACGTTTATCAAGCATCGCCTTTGCACTGGCGCTCGCCGCTTGCTCGCCCGGCGCGGACGAAGGCGCGGCGACGGCCCAGCGACCGACCGCAGCAGCACCCGCCGTTAGGCCCGCCCCGGCGGTGTCGGCCGAGCCCGCCCAGGCCGAGCCGCCGGCGCTCGCCTTGGCCGGCGAAGGTCTGATGCTGTTCGATCGCGAATCGGGTTCGTCGCGGACCCTTGGCTTTGGCATTTGGGGCGAACAATTGCTCGATGCGCTGGCCTTCCGAGGACCACCGGTCGGCGGCAAGCTCGACGAATGCGGCGCCGGCCCGCTCCAGCAGGCGAGCTGGGACGACGGGCTGGCCGTCTATTTCCAGGACGGCAAGTTCGTCGGCTGGGCGGCCGGCGGCGGCAACTCGAAGCCGGGTGGCGAGCGCCTCGCCAATGCCGCTGGAATCGGCCCCGGCAGCACGCGCGCCGAACTCGACAGCGCGCTTGTGGCGAAGGTTTTCGAATCGACTCTTGGCACTGAATTCGCTGCTGGCGACCTGTTCGGGATACTGGACGGGACAAGTAAGGCCGCCCGGATCAGCCACATGTGGGCGGGCATCAGCTGCAACTTCAGATGAGCTGGATCGTGCGATGACAACAGCAGGACGGTTCCCGGTCGTCGCGACCTTGCTCGCCATCGTCGCGGCGCCGAGCCTGGCCTGCGCGCCCCCGCAACTGTCGGCTGCGGGCTATGGCAAGCTGGCCATTGGCAGCCGGCTGGCCGACGCGAAGCGCGCCTACCGGCTGGCGACACGGCCCGACTACACCGACGATTGCGCAATCTATACGACGGCCGAGGCCCCCGGCCTTCACGTCTATGTGGAACATGGCATCGTCACGCGGGTCAGCGTGATGGCGCAGGATGGCGAAGGCGACCCGGTCACGCCGGCCATCCGAACCAGCGTGGGCATCGGCATTGGTTCGACCGAGGCCGACCTTCGCGCCGCCTACCCCGGCTTTCGCCATCTTTACGGCGCGAAGCTGCTCGCCGCTCCCGGCGACCCGTTGCGCAATGTCCTGGTCCTGCCCGAAGCGACCAAGACCGAGCCCGGCCTCCGGCTCGACCTCGACGGCAGCGGTCGGGTCCGCGAAATCTCCGCCGGCGTGCAGCCAGCGCTGGGGTATCGGGAAGGCTGCAATTGACGCGCCAGCGATGGGCAGGAAAGATCGCTCCATCGAGGATGCCAGCGTGACCCGCAATCTGACCTTGTCGATCATCGCTGCGGCCGGCCTGGCGGCCTTGGCATCCGCTGTCAGCGGAGTGACCGCCAAGCCCCGGCCAGCGCCGCCGAGCCAATCGACCGTGGCCCCGCTGCCGCCGGCGCAGATCGACCAGGGACTGGCGATCGGCGGCGAGGAATTGAAGGCGCGCGAAGTGGAAACGCGGCTGACGGTGCCGGTCTTCATCAATGGCCAGGGCCCATATCAGTTTGTCGTCGACAGCGGCGCCGACACGTCGGTCATCGGACAGCGGATCGCGCGCGCGCTGGCGCTACCCGTGGGCAAACCGGTCATCCTTAACGGCATGACCTCCCGCGACGTCGTCGACCAGGTGCGGGTTGCCGAGCTCAAGCTGGGGTCAAACCGACTGACCGACGTCAGCCTGCCGGCGCTCCGGGAAGCCCATCTTGGGGCCGACGGATTGATCGGCATCGACGCGCTCGTTCAGCAGCGGCTGATGCTCGATTTCGAACGGCGGCTGATCCGGATCGAGGATGCCCGAGTCCCGATCAAGATCCGCCCCGGCGATATTGTCGTCACCGCTCGCCGCCGCCGCGGCCAGTTGATCCTGACCCAGGTGCACGCCGCCGGCCTGCCGCTCGACGCGGTCATCGATACCGGCACCCAGGTGACGATCGGCAACCTTGCACTGCGCGACAAGTTGCTGCGCCGGAACAAGGACAAGTTCGTCAAGATGCAGGTGACCGGGGTCACCGGCGTCAAGGTTGAGATGGATTTCGCCCGCATCGGCGAACTCCAGTTGGGCCCGGTAGCCCTCAACGATGTCCCGATCGCGTTTGCCGATGTGCCGCCGTTCAAGCTGTTCGGGCTTCAGGACCAGCCGGCGCTGCTGCTGGGCACCGACCTTCTGAAATCATTCCGCCGAGTCTCGCTCGACTTCCGGTCCCGCAAGGTGCGGTTCCAGCTGCGTGACTGCAAGTCGCGCGGGATCGTCATCAGCACTTCGCCTGACACGTTCGCGCGAATCTCTTCGACTGGAACGCCGGACGTTTGCGAGCGCTAGCCTGGGGCGCGAAGTCCACGGCGACCGCTCCAACGCTTTTCAGCGATTGCTCACCCGTCGCTCATGCCGCTCATTCGACGGCGCGCTACCTCGCCGCCAGTGAAATGAAGGGATGCACGGCGATGAACACGATTGAAAATCACCAACGCGACTTGGGCTGGGTACGCTATGTCGGATGGGGCGGCGCGGTCGCATTGATCCTGCTGCCGCTGGTGGCGATGCGGCTGGCGCCGGACGCCGGCGTCAACTGGACGCTTAGCGATTTCGTTTTCGCCGCGGGCCTGATCGGCACCGTCGGCCTGGTCGTCGAGCTGGCGATGCGCGCGGCCCGTAACTGGGCACAGCGGCTAGGCGCCCTGACGGCGATCGGTACTGGTTTCCTGCTGGTCTGGAGCGACCTTGCGGTCGGATATATCGGCGACGGGTCTTCGCCGCTCAACATCGCGCTGCTGGCGATCCCGCCGCTGGTGCTGATTGGCGCGCTGGCCGTCCGGATGCGGGCCAAGCCCATGGCCGTGTTGCTGACGGCGGCGGCGGCTGCCCACGGCGTCACGGGTGCGATCGGCTACCCCCAGGATCCGGTGACCGGACCGATCACCGCCGTCTTCGTTGCGCTCTGGTTAGGCGCTGCGTGGCTGTTCCACCGCTCGGCGCGGTGAGCCGAAACGCAAACGGGGCGCCCAAAGGACGCCCCGCGACGCGTGCTCTGCGTCGAGCTTAGTTGGCGCTGTTGCCGTCGGCGTCCGCGCTTTCGCGGACCGAATCGGCCTTTTCTTCGCCGGCTTCACGCGTGGCGTCGGCCTTGTTTTCCAGGGCGTCTTCGCCAGCTTCGGTCGTGGCGTTGTCGGCCGCTTCCTCAAGGTTGTCGGCCGTGGCTTCGGCATTGGCCTCGATGTTGTCGGCCTTTTGCTCTTGCGGGCTCTGGTTGCAGGCAGCCAGCGAACCAAGGCCAACGGCTACTGCGAGTACGGTGAATTTTTTCATCTAAGCTTACCCCTATTGATCGAACCTGAGTCGGCTATAGCGCCTGGGCAGGCGACTAGTTCCAGTAACGCAACAAAAGCCAATCGCCCAGAGCCGAAATTACGACTTCCCTTTGAGCCCTTCGACCGCCGCCAGCGTCTTCTTGACGTGCTCGCTCCAATTGAGATCGGAATGGACAAAGACGATCTTGCCGTTCGGCGCGATGACGTAGGACGTGCGATTGGACATGGTGCTGAGATTGTTCACCACCGGCATTGCGACATCGTAAGCCTTGATCGTAGCGCGCGTCGCGGTGGCGACGGGAAAGGCGTTGCGGCACTCCTCGACCGAAAAGCGCTTCAGCGTCGGCAGGTCGTCGGCCGACATGCCGATCACTTGCGCGCCCGCCTTGCGAAAATCATCGCGCGCTTCGCTGAAGGCCCGCGCTTCAAGCGTGCAGCCCTTGGTGAAGGCCTTGGGATAGAAATAGAGAACGACCGGGCCGCGCTTTAGCAGTTGCGCGAGCTGGAAGCGGAAGGGCCTGCCGGCAAGCGCGCCGACGGTGGTGAAGTTCGGGGCCGTCGCACCCACCGGCAACGCGGCGGATGCGGGCGCGGCCACGGCGGCAATCGACAATCCAATCAGAAACTTATGCATGCGCGCTCTCCCGGCCGACTTGGCCCCAGCCTAGCCAAGGGACGAGCAGCGCGCCAGCGCGGGGACACCAATCGCCCGCAACGGCGTTGTTACGGCCATGCAAAGAACGATCGTAGCTGCAGCATTGGCGCTTTCGGCCTGCACCCAGGCGCCGCCATCCGCCACGGAGAACGCCGCCGTCGCCGAGGTCACGGTCAACCAGGAGCCTTCCGAACCCCCCGAAATGGCGACGAACGCCACTGCGCCAGCGCCGACGACGCCGCTGCCGGCCCCCGGTCGGCCATCGATCGCGGCGAGCCCGTGCGATTTCCAGGATGGGAAGGTGCTGCCCACCACCAGGCTGCGCGGCACGGGGACGGAGCCGTTCTGGAGCACGCGCATCCAAGGACGCTGCGTGACTTACTCGACGCCCGAAAACCAGGCGGGGACTCGGGTCTGGACGAAGTTCGCCGGCACCGGCGAAAGCGGCACCTGGTCGGGGATGCTTGATGGCCGGCCGTTCGTGCTCAAGACCAAGCCAGACGCGAAATGCTCTGACGGCATGTCGGACACGGTCTATCCGATTGCGGTGTCGTTGACCGTCGGCGGCGAGCAACGCAGCGGCTGCGCCCGGCCGGAGTGAGGCGGCTGGCTCAGCGCTCCGAGGCGAGCCAGCCGGTGAGGACGTAGAAGAGGACCACGACCGGCCCGGTGACAAGCAGTGCGGCGACAAGGCCGAGGCGGATGATCAGCGCGTCGACGCCGCTCCAGTCCGCCAGTCCGGCGGCGACGCCCATCAGCTTGCCGTCGCTGCGGTTGAGTAAAAAGCGTCCGTTCATTGCCATTCCTTCCGTCAGGCGATCAGCGAAGTGGCGCTGCTGATCAGCAGCATGGCCGACACGAAGGCGGCGGCGAGCGAGGTGGCGGTCGTGCGGTTCGGTTCGAAAATTGCGATCATCGGTCTGTTCCCTTTTCTGTCGGGACCCACGATCGGACCCCTGCAACCTTCAATGCAGGGATCGTGCCAATTTGGAATTATCCAATGTTTACAGTGTTCGTGCTTTCGGGCTGGCAGAAATTCCCACCAATTCACCGCCATGATGTGGTGAATTTCGCCGACTTCCTAGCTTGAAGTCAGGTCGCCGCCATTGGGGTGGAGCACCTGCCCGATCATGTAGCTGCTGTCTTCGCAGGCCAGGAACAAGAAGGCCGGCGCGACCTCGTTGGGCTGGCCGGGGCGGCCCATCGGCGTATCCTTGCCGAACTCCGGAATGTCTTCCGGCTTTTGCCCGCCGAACGGGTTGAGCGGAGTCCAGATCGGTCCGGGCGCCACGCCGTTGACCCGAATGCCCTTGTCCACCAGCGCCTTCGACAGCGACCGGGTAAAAGCGGTGATCGCGCCCTTGGTCGCGCTATAGTCGAGCAGCTGCGGCGAGCCCTTGTACATCGTCACCGAT
This sequence comes from Sphingomonas sinipercae, assembly GCF_011302055.1. Taxonomy (NCBI): domain Bacteria; kingdom Pseudomonadati; phylum Pseudomonadota; class Alphaproteobacteria; order Sphingomonadales; family Sphingomonadaceae; genus Sphingomonas; species Sphingomonas sinipercae. Next base: position 295,703 of record NZ_CP049871.1, on the reverse strand, counting down.
GTGCAGTTGATGATCGCCGACCCCTGCTTGAGGTGGTCGAGCGCCGCCTGCACCATGAAGAAGTAGCCGTAGAAATTGGTCTGGAAAGTCCGCTTCAGCTGCCCTTCCGTAATGTCGCGAATGTCTTCGTCGGGATGCTGCTCGCCCGCGTTGTTGACGAGGATGTCGAGCCGGCCGAACGCCTCGATCGTCTTGGCGACGGCCTGTTCGCAAAAAGACTTGCTGCCGACGTCGCCGGCTATGGCGATGGCGCGGCGGCCTTCGCCTTCGACGATCTCCTTCGTCTTCCGCGCGTCGTCGTGCTCGCACAAATAGAGGATTGCGACGTCAGCCCCCTCGCGCGCGAACAGCGCCGCGACGGCGCGGCCGATTCCGCTATCGGCGCCGGTAATCAGCGCGACCTTGCCCTGCAGCCGCCCCGACCCGGGATAGCGCGGCGCCCAGTCGGGCTTCGGCTCGAGCTGGCTTTCATGGCCCGGCTCCCGATCTTCGTGGATCATCGGTTCCATGACATCATTGTCGCTCATCGCACTGCTCCCTTGGCGGTCCATTCGCTTCGCGCGCCGGCACGGCACGCGGCACTTCGCCGATTCAACCGGCGCCGCGAAAAGCCGTTCCTGCAGTTGGTCTTCAGATGAGCGCCGCTCGGCGCGTTGGGCCTAGGCCTGTCGGGCGGGGGTCCGAGGCTTGGGCTGTTCGGCCTTGGCCTTTTCCGCAGTCTCGCTCGGGCCGACCGCGCGGCACTGGGCGAGCAAGCTCGGGAAATCGAAATCGCTGTTCTTGGTCAGCGTTTCCACCGTCGCGGCCTCGCACGCAGCCTGGCTCTCGTAGCGCGTCGGGGCGGTGGCGACGGGGGTGCAGGCGGTGCCGCCGTCGGCGCAGCCGAGGATTGCAATGATAAAGTAACCCGGACCCATGTGTTCTCGCCTGTCGGTGAACTTGTCTTCAGAACCGACAATTAATGGCGTGGTTCCAAACGGTTCGTCGCATCCGTTTGCTGGCGCGCGTGGGCGCTCCTACGTAGGGGCGGATGGCAGCGGCGGCACAGGTTCCGGAAAAGCCCAAGGGCGGGTTCAAAACGCTGCTTCGCTTCCTGCCGATGCTCTGGCCGGCGGGGGAGCGGGAGTTGAAGGCGCGCGTCGTCGGCGCAGTCCTGCTCGTGCTGGCCGGCAAGGCGGCGGTGCTTCTGATGCCGTTCGCCTACAAGGGCGTGATCGACCGGATGGCGACGGGCGCCGCCGTCTTCTCCGTCGTCGCCGCTTTGGTCCTGGCCTACGCCGGCGCGCGCTTCGCCGGGGTCCTGTCCGACAATCTGCGCAACGCCTTGTTCGAAAAAGTGGGGCAGAACGCGGCCTGGCGTCTTGCCGGCCAGGTGTTCCGCCACATCCATCGGCTGTCGCTTCGCTTCCACCTTGAACGCCGCACCGGATCGCTGACCAAGGTGGTCGAGCGCGGCACCAAGAGCATCGACATGATGCTTTATTTCCTGCTGTTTAACATCGGCCCGACGATCATCGAACTGGCGGCGATCTGCGTGATCTTCTTCGTCAAGTTCGGGTTCGGGCTGGTCGCGGCAACGCTGGCGATGGTCGCCCTCTACATCGCCTTCACGCGCAAGGTGACCGACTGGCGGGCACGGCTGCAGCGCGAAATGAACGAGGTCGACAACCGCGCCATCGGCCGCGCCGTCGATTCGCTGCTGAATTACGAGACGGTGAAATATTTCAGCGCCGAGGAGCGCGAGGCCAAGCGCTACGACGACGCCATCGGCCAGTTCACCAGCGCCACCGTCAAGAATGAAGTTTCGCTGGCGTGGCTCAACATCGGCCAGTCCTTCATCACCAACCTGATGATGGCCGGGGCGATGACCTTCACCGTGTGGGGGTGGAGCCGCGGGCAGTTCACGCCGGGCGACGTGGTGCTGGTCAATTCCTTGCTGATGCAGCTGTTCCGGCCGCTCGACATGCTCGGCTGGGTCTATCGCACCATCCGCCAGGGGCTGATCGACATGGAAGCGATGTTCGGCCTTCTCGACACCGCGCCGGAGATCGTCGACCGGCCGGGCGCGAAGCCGCTGGGCGTCAACGGCGGCCACGTCCGCTTCGAGGACGTGCGCTTCGGTTACGAAGACGGGCGCGAAATCCTGAAAGGGCTGAGCTTCGAGGTCCGCCCGGGTTCGCGGGTAGCGATCGTCGGCCCGTCGGGCGCGGGCAAGTCGACCATCGCGCGGCTGCTTTACCGCTTCTACGAACCGTCGAGCGGCCGGATCCTGATCGACGGCCAGGACATTGCCGAGGTCAAGCAGGACAGCCTGCGCGCGCAAATCGGGATCGTGCCCCAGGATACGGTGCTGTTCAACGACACCATTGGCTACAACATCGCTTACGGGCGTGACGGTGCCGAACACGGCGAAGTCGAAGAAGCGGCGCGCGGAGCGGCCATCGACGGCTTCATCGAATCGCTCCCCAGCGGCTATGAATCGCTGGTCGGCGAGCGCGGGCTGAAGCTTTCCGGCGGAGAAAAGCAGCGGGTGGCGATTGCCCGGACGCTGTTGAAGAATCCGCCGCTGCTGATCCTCGACGAAGCGACCAGCGCGCTCGACAGCCGCACCGAAGAAGCGATCCTGGCGACGCTGGAGCGGCTGGCGCTCGACCGGACGACATTGGTCATCGCCCACCGCCTGTCGACCATCGTCGATGCCGACCAGATCATCGTCCTCGACCAGGGCGTGGTCGCCGAAAGCGGCACCCACGCCCAGCTGCTCGCCAGCAACGGGCTTTACGCGGAGCTGTGGAATCGGCAGGCCAGCGAGCGCTCGGCAGAAGAGGCGGCGCTGGCGGCGGAATGACGAGCGATCCGGGCACAATCCTCAAGACGGTTTTCGGTTTCGACAGCTTCCGCGGCGTGCAGGAGCGGGTGGTCGACCGCGTGATGGCCGGCCGGCACACGCTGGCGGTGATGCCGACCGGCGCCGGCAAGTCGCTGTGCTACCAGCTGCCCGCGCTCGCCCGCGAAGGGACGGCGCTGGTCATCTCGCCGCTGATCGCCTTGATGCACGACCAGATCCGTTCCGCAGACGCGGCCGGCATCCGGGCCGCCGCGTTGACGTCGGCGGACTCGGACCGTGAGCGGACGATCGAGCGGTTGCGCGCGGGCGAACTGGACTTGCTTTATGCAGCGCCGGAACGGGCGACCACGGGCAGCTTCCAGCGCTTGCTCGGCGACGTCCCGCTGTCGCTTATTGCAATCGACGAAGCCCATTGCGTCAGCGAATGGGGACACGATTTCCGCCCCGATTATCGGCTGTTGCGGCCATTGCTTGACACGTTCGGCGGCGTCCCGCGGCTGGCGCTGACGGCCACCGCCGACGAGCGTACTCGAAGCGATATCCTCGCCCAGCTTGGAATCCCCGACGACGGGCTGGTCATCGCCGGCTTCGACCGGCCCAACATCCGCTATCACGTGCTGCCGCGCGACGGATTGCCCGGTCAGCTCAAGACGCTGCTTGCCAGCCACGGCGGCTCCGGCATCGTCTATGCGCCAAGCCGCGACAAGGCGGAGCGGATCGCCGAGACGATCGCCGCCGGCGGGCGCAAGGCCGCGCCTTACCATGCCGGCCTGGAACCGCAGGTGCGGTCGCGCAACCAGTCCGCCTTCGTCGCTTCGGAAGACATGGTGATCGCCGCCACCGTCGCCTTCGGCATGGGGATCGACAAGCCCGACGTGCGTTTCGTTGCCCACGCCGCAATCCCCAAGTCGATCGAGGCCTATTACCAGGAAACCGGCCGCGCCGGTCGCGATGGCGAGCCGGCCGAGGCCTGGCTGTTCTGGGCCGCGGAAGACTTTGCGCGCGCCCGCCGGCGGATCGAAACCGAGGTCGAGCCCGATCGCCGCCAGGGCGAACGCGAGCGGTTGAACGCGCTCGCCGCGATGGTCGAATCGGCCTCCTGCCGCCGCGCCATCCTGCTGCGCCACTTCGGCGAGGCGCCGGCGCAAAACTGCGGCAACTGCGACAATTGCCTGAACCCGCCGGCAACGATCGACGCGACGGAAGTTGCGCGAAAGCTGCTTTCCGCCGCGTTCCGCACGGAAATGCGCTTCGGGGTCGCCCACCTGGCCGACGTGCTGGGCGGCAATGACAGCGAAAAGGTGCGCAGCTTCGGCCACGACCGGTTATCGGTGTTCGGCATTGCCGACGCCGACGAGCTCGCCTTGTTAAAGCCGGTGTCGCGCGCGCTGATCGCCCGCGATGCGCTTCGCGCCGATGCCTATGGCGGGCTGTCGTTCGGCCCCGGCGCAAGGCCGATCCTGAAGGGCGACGAGAGGCTGGTCATTGCCGTGCCCCCGCCGCGCAAGCGCGGGTCGCGGCGGCGATCGTCGGACGGTCCGGCCGACCCGCTGTTCGAGGCATTGCGGGAAGCGCGGCGATCATTGGCATCCGCCGCCGGGGTTCCGCCCTACGTCGTGTTCCACGATTCGACGCTTCGCGGAATCGCCGAGCGGCGCCCGGGCACGCTTCGCGAACTTGCCGAAGTTCAGGGCGTGGGCGAAGCGAAGCTGGAGCGCTATGGAGAAGCGATGCTCGCAAGCGTTCGGGCATTCGAGGAGGAAAGCGCATGATCCGCAAGCTCGACGACACCACATTCGTGAGCGGCCAGGTCACGCCCGCCGAAATCGCCCAGTTCAAGGATGAGGGCGTGACCCTGATCATCAACAATCGGCCGGACGGCGAGGATCAAGGCCAACCCTGCAGCGCCGAGATCGAGGATGCTGCGGTAAAAGCCGGCATCGCTTACCGCCACATCCCGATCGTCCGGGGGATCGGCCCCGCGGACGTCGAACTGATGCGCCAGGCGCTCGAGTCCGCGGACGGAAAGGTGCTTGCGTTCTGCCGCTCCGGAACCCGGTCGGCGCTCGCCTGGGCAGTCGCCCGTCGGCATCAGGGCGCTTCGGTCGCCCAGCTCGAGGCCGCGGCCGCCGATGCCGGAGTCGACATCGGGCCGATCGCCCACCTGCTGTAAACTTAGCCGGCAGTCACCACGGGACGACGTCGCCGGCGGCAATTTCGTCGGGACGCGGCGATCGGCCAAGGATCGCATTGCGGTGGGGAAAGCGGCCGAAACGTTCGATGACGTCATGGTGCTTTTGCGCAAACGGCAGATACCGTTGATCCTTCAGCCCCGACACCAGCAGCAGCGAGTGCCGTTGGTCATCGAGATCCTCGCTGTGCTGGAACGGCAGGTAGAGGAAGGCGCGCTCGTCGTCGGACAGCCCGTCGTCGAAATCGCGGGCAACCGCCGCCTTTGCGATCTGTAGCGCAAGATGGTCGGTGGCGAACTGTTCCGCCGAGCCGCGGAACATGTTGCGCGGGAACTGGTCGAACAGGATGACCGCGGCAAGCGCGGTGCGGGGATCGGCAAGGAAACTGTCCACCGGTAGCTGGCGCTGCTCGGCCCAGAGATGCTGGAAGCGGTCGGCGATCGCTTCATCCAGTTCGGGATCGCCCCCGAACCAGCGGTCGTAGCCCAGGCCGAACCAGAAATTCAGGACATCGGCACGCCAGTTTGCGGCGGCCTCGGTCAAGCGGCGGTGCCGCCGACCGTCAGCCCGTCGATCAGCAATGTCGGCTGCCCGACCCCGGCGGGAACCGATTGGCCGCCCTTGCCGCAAACGCCGATGCCTTCGTCGAGGCACATGTCGTTGCCGATCCCCTTGACCCGGGTCAGCACCGTCGGACCGTCGCCGATCAGGGTCGCGCCCTTGACCGGCTCGGCGATCTTGCCGCCGCGGATTCGATAGGCCTCGGTGCAGGAAAATACGAACTTGCCGCTGGTGATATCGACCTGCCCGCCGCCGAAGCTCTTGGCGTAAATGCCGTCGGGGACGCGGGTGATCAGCTCGTCGGGATCGTCGTTGCCACCGAGCATGAAGGTGTTGGTCATCCGCGGCATCGGCGCGTGCGCGAAGCTTTCGCGGCGGCCGTTGCCGGTCGGATCGACGCCCATCAGCCGGGCATTGAGCCGGTCCTGGATATAGCCTTTGAGGACGCCGTCTTCGATCAGCACGTTGCGCTGGGTCGGGGTGCCTTCGTCATCGATCGTCAGCGACCCGCGCCGGTCGCGGATCGCGCCGTCGTCGATCACCGTCACGCCGGGCGCCGCGACACGCTCACCGATGCGCCCACTGAAGGCCGAGGTGCCCTTGCGGTTGAAATCGCCCTCCAGCCCGTGGCCGACCGCTTCGTGAAGCAGCACGCCGCACCAGCCGGGGCCGAGCACCACCGGCATTTCGCCTGCGGGCGCCGCGACCGAGGACAGGTTGGTAATCGCCTGCGCCAGCGCCTCGTCGATGCCGCGGTTCCAGACCGCCGGGTCGAACAGCCGGTCGTAAAGATAACGGCCGCCGGTGCCGTAGCTGCCGGTTTCGCGCCTTGCACCGTCGGCGGCGACGATCTGGATCCCAAGGCGAACCAGCGGGCGGACGTCGGAGGCAATGAAGCCGTCGGAACGGACGATCTCGATCGCTCGCCAGCTTGCCGAAAGCGCGACGCTGACCTGCGCGACCCGCGGGTCGCGGGCGCGGGCGGCGGCATCGATCTGCTGGCAAAGCGCGACCTTGTCGGCAAACGCAACCGCGCTGAGCGGGTCGTCGGCGCCGTACATCGCCTGGTTGGTCCGGGCCGGGGACGGCGACGGCGCGCCCTTGGCGGGGTCGAGCAGCTTGAGCGTGGCGGCGGCGCGATCGATCGCGGCGGCGCTGATTTCGTTGGCGTGGGCGAAGGCGGTCATCTCACCGCTGACCCCGCGCAGGCCGAAGCCCGAACCGGTGCTGTAATCCGCGGTCTTCAACCGGCCGTCGTCGAACCCGAACCCCTCACTCGCGCTATATTCGAGGAACAGCTCGCCATCGTCGCAGCCGGACAGGTGCACGCCCGCCAGACGCTTGGCGTCGTCGCGATCGAGCAGGCCGGGTCGATAGATAAACTGGCGCGGATCGATGCTCATGCCGAGTCGGTGTCCGCGACTCCCCCTTCGAGCACGAAGCGGCGGTCGCAATAACCGCACTCGACGAACCCGACCGAGGGGTCGATCCGAAGGAAGACCCGCGGGTGCCCCAATTCGGGCGACACCGCCCCCGACCCGTCACAGGCAACCTGCGGCGCAGTCACCTTGAAGGTTTCAGGAGGCGGTGGTCCGTTCATCGCAGCTGCGCACTTAAGGTCGCGCGCCAGCCGCGACAAGGCATCCTATTGATAGATAGCGGTCAGCGAGAAGTCGGCGCTGTAGTCGCCTTCCGGCTGGTCGCCGCCGATCAGCAGCGATCCACCGACGCCGACGAAGAACGCCCGGGTGGTCGGATCGATGGTGCGGATCGCCGAGCCGTTGAGCGTCAGGCCAAGCACGTCGACCGTATCGCCTGCCGCGCTGGTCAGCTGCGCCGGCGGCGAGAGCGCCAGGATGACCTGCTGGCTGGGCGAGCCGGCACCGGCGAATTCGGCGCGATTGCCGGCGACCGTCGAAATGCCCGTCACGCCGCCAGCGAAGCTGCGAGCGCCAGTGGTCGCGTTGATGGTGACGACCCCCGACACGGACGACGGGATGACCGTGCCGAAATCCAGGTCGTCGATCTTCGTCAGCGTCAACGGCACCAGGATTAGTGCCTTGCCGCCCGAATCCGTGGTCGCCGGAACGCCGGCGGCCTGTGCGCCCGTCGGCACGGTCAGTGCTGCGGCAAGGGCCGCGATCATCAGCTTTGAAGTCCCCACGTCGATTTCCTTCGCGCAATGTGTCGTTAGCGCGATTGTCGGCGAAGCGGATGACTGGCGATTGAAGAGTCGAGGTACGCGAAAAGTTTACCACGCCCCTAAACGGGTCAGGGATATTGGACGGTCACCGGGAACGTTCCGACATAGTCGCCGGCCACCGGGTTGGCGGGGATCGTCACCGTGCCGCCGACCGAGAAATCGAAGCTTGGCGCGGTCCCCATCACGCGCTTGGCGGGCCCGTCGAGCGTGAAGGCCGACAAGCTGACCGTCTGGGTCCCGCCGACCCGGGTCAGGAGTACCGGCTGGTTCGGCAGCTTGATGTTCACCACCGGCCCGTCGGACGCGGCGCCGGTGAAGCGCGCGGCGCTTGGAACGCCGCCTGCACGCGTAATCCCGCCGGTTGTGGTCACTGCCGTCGTCGCCGGGTTGAGGACGACGGTTCCGGCCGCGGCGCTGCCGATGACGTTGCCGAAATCGAGGTCGCTTTTCTTTTGCAGGGTCAACGGCCGAAGCAGCGTCGCGGCGCCGGTCGCGTTCTTCGACGCAGGCACGGCGTCCACGCGCGCGGGTACGGCCATCGCCGCCGCGGCCAGCGCAAGTTGAGCCAAGGAGGAGGGCCGGATCATGCCGAAGCCGCTACACGGTTAACTTCAAGATCATCTTGTCGGTTAGGGTAAAGGGCCAATTAACCCACCGCCGCTTGTGGCAAGCGCGGGCCGGGGGCTATGCGACGGCGATGCAGCCAGCCGAACCCGCGATCCGCATCGAATCGCTGTCAAAGACCTACGCCGGCGGCAAGCGCGCGCTGGACGAAGTCAGCTTCGACGTGCCGCGCGGCCAGATTTTCGGACTCCTCGGCCCCAATGGGGCGGGCAAGTCCACGCTGATCAACATCCTTGCGGGGATGGTGACCAAGACCAGCGGCCGGGCAACGGTCTGGGGCTTCGACATCGACCGCCACCCGCGCAATGCGAAACGTTCAATCGGCATCGTGCCGCAGGAAATCCTGTTCGATCCCTTCTTCACCCCCGCCGAGGCGCTGGAAATCCAGGCCGGGCTTTATGGAATCCCAGCCACGGCGCGCAAGACCGAAGCACTGCTCGCGGCAATGCACCTCAGCGACAAAGCGAACGCCTACGCGCGCACCCTGTCCGGCGGGATGAAGCGGCGGTTGCTGGTGGCCAAGGCGATGGTCCATTCGCCGCCGATCCTGGTCCTGGACGAGCCGACAGCAGGCGTGGACATTGAGCTTCGCAAGCAATTGTGGGGCTATGTGCGCTCGCTCAACGAGCAAGGCGTCACGGTGGTGCTGACCACCCATTACCTTGAGGAAGCCGAGGAGCTTTGCGACCGCATCGCGATCATCAACCACGGCAAGGTGATTGCCAATGAGCCGACCCGGACGCTGATCGCCAAGGCGCAGGAAAAGTCCGTCGTGGTCACCTTCGACAAGGCCGTCGAGGACGTTCCGACCAACGATTGCTTCCAGAACATCGGCCTGCTCGACGAACGCACGTTGCAGATCACTTACCGCAAGGACCGGGTGAACGCCGGCGAGGTGCTGGCGGCGCTGCAGCGGGACGGGCTCGCCATCGTCGATGTGAAGACTCGCGAACCGGACCTTGAAGACGTGTTCCTAAGCCTGGTGTCCGGCGCCAGCGCGTGAGCAAGGCCTTCGACGTCTTGATCGTCGGGTCGGGGGCGGCGGGACTTACCGCGGCGCTCAACCTTGCCCCGGAACGCAAGGTCGCGGTGATCGCGAAAGGCTCGCTCGGCGAGGGTGCGACCGGCTGGGCGCAGGGCGGGATCGCCGCCGTCCTTGAGGAAGGCGACACGTTCGAAGCGCACGTCAACGATACGATGATCGCCGGCGCCGGCCTCAACGACAAGGCGATCGTCGAATATGTGGTGGGGGAAGCGCCGGCGGCGATTGCCCGGCTGGAGCAATTGGGCGTGCCCTTCGCCACCGAAGGCGATGGCCTTCACCTGACCCGCGAAGGCGGCCACAGCCACCGGCGCATCGTCCACGTCGCGGACGCCACCGGGCGGGCGATCCAGACGGCGCTCGAGAAAGCGGCGGCGGCACATCCGAACATCACCTTGCTGCCCGACATGGTCGCGATCGACCTGATCACCGGCCGCCACGCCGCCGACTTTTCAACCAGCGGCCAGGTCCACGGGCTTTACGCCTATAACAAGCAGCGGCGGCGGGTCGAAGCGTTGACCGGGCGCGCAACCGTCCTCGCCAGCGGCGGCGCCGGGCGCGCTTACCTGTTCTCCACCGCGCCGCGCGGCGCCACGGGTGACGGCATCGCCATGGCCTGGCGCGCCGGTTGCCGCGTGTCGAATATGGAATTCATGCAATTCCACCCGACCTGCCTGTACAACCTTGAGGTCAAGAACTTCCTGATCACCGAGGCCGTGCGCGGCGAAGGCGGGCAGCTCAAGCTTCCGACCACTGGTGAGCGCTTCATGCCGCGGTTCGACAAGAGGGCGGAGCTGGCGCCGCGCGATATCGTCGCCCGCGCCATCGACCATGAAATCAAGCGGCTTGGGCTCGATTACGTCCACCTCGACATCTCGCACCGCGAACCCGCCTTCGTCCGCGAGCATTTCCCGAATATCTACGAGAAGCTGCTTGGCCTTGGCATCGACATTACCAGGGAGCCGATCCCGGTCGTGCCGGCCCAGCATTACACCTGTGGCGGGGTGATGATCGACCGCAACGGCCGCACCGACGCGGCCGGGCTCTATGCAGCCGGCGAAGTGACCCAGTCGGGGCTGCATGGCGCGAACCGGCTGGCATCGAACAGCCTGCTGGAATGCCTCGTCTTCGGCGAAGCGGCGGCGAAAGACATATTGGCCAATTGGGACTCGCTGCCGGCAATGCCGAAAGTCCGGGCCTGGGATGAAAGCCGGGTCACCGATAGCGACGAGGAAGTCGTCATCACGCAGATCTGGGGCGAAATCCGCCGCTTCATGTGGAATTTCGTCGGCATCGTTCGGACCACCAAGCGGCTCGAGCGCGCCAAGCGGCGGATCGACCTGCTGCGGCTGGAAGTCGCCGAATATTACAAGAATTTTCGGGTTACGCCGGACCTGATCGAGCTTCGCAACCTGGTGGAGGTCGCCGACCTGATCGTCCGGTCCGCACTAAGCCGCCACGAAAGCCGGGGCCTTCATTACACGCTCGATTATCCGGCAACGCTGCCGGAGGCCCGCGACACGATCCTGGTTCCGTAGTGGCGCTACAGCACCGCCAAATGGCGGTTGTCGAAGCTGTTCGCATATTGCGAGGCAATGCCGACCTTGCGTTCCATCGCTTCGAGGATCGGGACCGAGAAATCGACCCCGGCGAGCCGCGAGCAGCTGCCGAGGTTGCCCGGAGAGAAGACGTTCACCTCCAGGATCTTGTCGCCGACGATGTCGATGCCGACCAGGAACATGCCGTCGGCAACCAGCTTTGGTCGGATCAGTTCGGCCACGTGCAGTTCGGTCTTCCCGATTTCGACCGCCTCGGCAGTGCCGCCGGCATGGATATTTGAACGGATGTCGTCGGCCGACGCGACCCGCCGAAGGGCGGCATATTTACCGTCGATCTGCAGCGGCCGGCCATTCATCAGGAACAGCCGGATGTCGCCCTTCTTCGCCGCCGGGACATAGGCCTGGGCGATGATGTAGCCGTCGCGGCCAATCGCTTCTATGATCTGGTTGAGGTTGGACTTCGACTTGGCGTCGACCTTGAACACGCCCGATCCGCCCGATCCCTGCAGCGGCTTGAGGATGATGTTGCCGCCATGATCCTTGGCGAACGCCTTGATGTCGTCGGCGTGGCGGGTGATCACGGTTTCCGCGCGCGCTTCGGTCGGAAAGCTTTGGAAATAGAGCTTGTTGATCGCCCGGCCCAGGCTGTCGGGATCGTTGAGGACGATCACGCCGCGCTTGGCGGCTTCGCGCCCGAACAGAATGCCCGCCTCCATCGCCCACGGCGTTTCGGCGTCGATCGACGGGTCGTTGCGCAGCATGAGGATGTCGATTTCGGCCATGTCGACCGGTTCGACCTTGGCCTTGCCGGACTTCAGCGTTTCAAAGAATTCCTTGGCGTCCTGATACTTGCGTTTGGGCATGAACCGGGCGTGCGCATGCAGCGTGTCATCGCGCTGAAGCGCGAAGTCGCTGGGGGTGAGGTAGCATACGCGATGGCCGCGCTCGGTCGCCTGGTGGGCGAGGACCGTGGTCGTATATCCGGGATGCTCGCGCTCCAGATCATTGATGAAAAACGCGATCAGCACCCATCATTCTCCTGAAATCATCTCAGCGAAGCTTTTCGCTTTTCGCAGCTTGGCGATGCGGCTGGAGCTGTCGTCGTCTTCGAGAAAAAGCGGCGTGAACCGCGGCGGCTGAACGAGCCCGCGCTGAAGCAGTTCCTCGATCGCCGGCACGTGCGCCTCGGCGATCTTGCCCAGCCAGAACGGCGCCAGCGGCTTGCCGGCGGCGACCAGCGCCAGAACGGCGCGGAACCCCCGCAGGTAAATCGCATCCTTGGCAAACCCGCCCGACCGGAAAATGCGGGCGGCGATGCCGAACGCGCCGCGGCGGGAAAAACCGTGATCGCGATTCAGCAGCCGGTACACTTCGATGAAGCCCGCGCCCTGCTGCAACGCGTCGACCGCGACGACCCGGGCCGCAAGCAGGCGCAATCGGGCGCTGGTCAGGCCGCCCGTCGCCCATTCGGCGAACACGCCCAGCCCTTCCTGGATGCCTTCGTAGCCGGCAAGGCCGGTGCGGAAGATGGTCAGGCCCTGCGCCGCCCCGTTGAAATGGGTGAGCAAGTGGATGCTGACCTCGTGCGCGAGCAGGGCGTTGACGCGTTGGGCCGGGACGACGCTGTCGGAGCCGATGAAAATCTTGGGCCCCGACACCATCAGCCCGGCGACATCGTCCCGAACCTGGATATCGGGGGCGAAGGACGGATCGACCTGGCGATAGCGCGCTGAAAGCTCGTCGATAGCGTGTGCCAGCTCCATTGCGCCGACCGCATCGCCGGCGGGGCGCCGCCGCGTTTCCGCAGCAAGGATGGCGTGGGCATCGTCCAGCAGTTCGCGGGCGACGGTGCCATATTGGAAGACCGACGCGGCGTGGAACGCGGGCGTGTTGCGGGTCGCCAGCATGGTCAGTTGCGAATCCAGCTCGTGCCGCTTTTCGCCCAGCAATTGCTCCAGCAGCGGATCTTCGAGCTGGCGGAAATCGATCGCGTAAAGGTCACGCTTGGCGATGTCCGGATCGACGGTCAGCGGGCGGTAATGGAAGCGCGGCGGCTTCTGCTCGCCTTCGGCAATGAAGCGGTCGAGCGCCTTGGCTGTGTCGATCGGCGATACCGACAGCAGGAAATCGAAGCTGCGCGCGATCCGGTCGAGTTGGCGGTCCGCCTTGCGGGCGGCGGCAAGGTAAGCGCTTCGCCCGAGCGCACGGTAATGCGCCGGTGCATGGCCCCGGCCGTCGTCGAGGAAGGCGCAGCCGGTCCGCAACAGCGCATCGCCGATCCGGGTCGACAGTTCGTGCCGGATCGCGGGGAACTCGCGGCCGTCGGAGGAGCGGTGAATTTGCGGGATTCGCAGCGACAATCGCTGGACGCCCTCGATGCCGTTGAGCAACCGGTCGAACGACGCCGGCAACAATGGCGCAAACGGCACGCGCGACACCTTGCACTTGCGCAGGTCGATTTCGATCTCGTGAAGGGCGCGTTCCAGCGCTCCCGCCGCGCGGCCGACGTCGCCCTGATCGCCGGCCCCGACCTCGGCCATAAACATGGGCAAGTCCTGCGTGCCCTCGCCGACATGTTCGACCTGATGGTCGTCGAGGGTAATGACGAGCAGTCGTCCGCCGGCAGCTTCGGCGGCAGCCGCGCCGATTTGATCAAGCACATCCATCGCGGCGGCGTCGTCTTCGGGCGACCACACCAGGTAGGCCGGGCTTTCGATCGCGACTCGCCGGGCAAGTCCGTCCGCCGGTTCATCACCCCGGTGAAGCAGGATGAACGGCAGCCAGCGATCGAGATGGACCCGGCCGTGTTCGCCGACCTGGGCCCGAAGCGCGCCGCCAGGGCCGAACTCGGGCCCGGCCTTGGCTTCGGCGATGTTGCGGTGCGCCTGGTTCACTTAAGCAGTCGTTCCGCTTCGCCGGCGATGAAGGTGATGAACCGGCGCATAGCATCGAGCTCGGCCGGATCGGGCTGGCCGGTCCATTCGTCCATGAAGAACTTCTTGAACTCGAGGGCGATCGCGCAGCCCTGCCCGGGATATCGATCGTGGACGAAGCGCGTCTGTTCGCCCTTGCCCTGGAAGGCGACGTTTTCACGCACATCGAGGCGGCGGCCGTTGAAGTCGAAACCCGCCATCCCTTCCATCAGCGGATCCAGCAGCCAGGCCCATTGCTCGCGCGGCATCGAGAAGGTGCCGATGTTGATGTCCGGCGCTTTGTCCTGCGGCATCGGGTCGCCATCCGACCCGTCGCGGCGATGGTTGTAGCTGTGCACGTCGATCAGCACGAACTTTGGGTGGCGCTCGGCGATCGAATCGAGCAGCTGCCCGAGCATCGCATAATATGCGTTGTGGATCGCCAGCGAGGCGGCGACATCCGCTTCGCTCAATGGCCGATCCCATACCTCCAGCCCCCAGCTTTGGTCCGCGGTCCGGTAGATTGCGTCCTGCCCGCCGCGGTTGAGATCGAATTCGAACCTCGAGCGGTGGGCGATGACGTGGGTCGGCACGTCGACGATTGCTTGGCCTGTGAACGGATCCTCCTCCCGAAGCCGGTCGGCGTCGGCGAGCTTCATCGCCGCCGCGATTTCGGGCCGGAGGCCGTTGCCGTCGTGGATTGCGGTGGCCAGGACCGGACCGTCGCCGCGCTGGACGGTCCACCAAAGGCGGTGATCGGCGGTGCTTTTCTCTTCCATCTGATCAACAACCGTTGCGCCCGCCATCGGTTGCCAAGCGGTCTTACAGCTGGACTTCAGCGGCGCTGGCATCCCCCGCCTACCCTGCTAAACGCGACGGCTTCATGTCCGAAGCGCAGCCCCACCTCTATCTCGTCGACGGCTCGAGCTACATCTTTCGCGCCTATCACCGGCTGCCGCCGCTGACCAACCGGCACGGGCAGCCGGCGGGCGCGGTCTATGGCTATACGACGATGCTGTGGAAGCTCGCGGAAGGGCTCAACCGCGCCGACGGGCCGACGCACATGGCGGTCATCCTCGACGCGTCTGAATCGACTTTCCGCAACCAGCTTTACGACCAGTACAAGGCACATCGCCCGCCGCCGCCCGAAGACCTGGTCCCGCAATTCCCGCTGATCCGCACCGCCACGCGCGCCTTTTCCATTCCGTGCATCGAAGAGGCCGGGCTGGAAGCGGACGACATCATCGCTTGCTACGTCACCGCCGCCTGCAACGCCGGCTGGAAGACGACCATCGTCAGCTCCGACAAGGATCTGATGCAGCTGATTCAGGACGGTTGCGTCGACATGCTCGACACGATGAACGACCGCCGTATCGACAGCGCCTACGTGCGCGAGAAGTTCGGCGTCGGGCCGGCCGAGCTTGGCGACGTGCTGGCGCTGATGGGGGACAAGGTCGACAACGTGCCGGGCGTGCCCGGCATCGGACCCAAAACGGCGTCCCAGCTGATCGCCGAGTTCGGGTCGTTGGAAGCGGTGCTGGCAAGCACCGACAAGATCGCCAAGCCCAAGCTCAAGCAGTCGCTGATCGATCATGCGGATTCCGCGCGGCTCAGCCGCCAGCTGGTCACCCTGGTTTGCGATTCGAAGCTTCCCGAGCCGCTGGAAGAACTGGCGCTCAAGGGCATTCCGGCCGAGCCGCTGCGTGAATTCCTGGAGGAGCAGGGGTTCAAGACCTTGCTCAACCGGCTGAACGGCGGTGCCCCGGCAAGCGCGCGCAGCAGCAGCGGCGCCGGCATCGACATGATGGCCGCGACGCTCGGCGCGAGCCCCGCCAAACCGGCCGCGCCGGAGAAGATCGAAGTCGACCGATCACTGTACGAAACGGTGACCGACGAAGCCGCGCTGGACCGCTGGATAAGCGAAGCATCGGCGCAGGGTTTCGTCGCGCTCGATACCGAAACCGATTGCATCGATTGCGTCGTCGCCAAGCTGGCGGGGATCAGCCTTGCGACCCAGCCGAACCGTGCCTGCTACATTCCAGTCGGCCATTCCAGCGCCGACCTTTATTCGGACGCGCCGAGCCAGCTGCCGATGCACTTGGTGCTCGATCGATTAAAGCCGTTGCTGGAAAATCCGGCGGTCCTGAAGATCGGCCACAACCTGAAATACGATTGGGTGATGTTCGAAAAGGCGGGCATCACGGTCGCGCCGTTCGACGACACGATGCTGCTGAGCTTCGACCTCGACGCCGGCCTTCACGGCCACGGTCTCGACGAGCTGGCGAAGCTGAACTTCGAGCATGAATGCATTCCGTTCAAGCAGCTGTGCGGCACCGGCAAGAGCCAGATCACGTTCGACAAGGTGCCGCTGAAGGAAGCGACCGAATATGCGGCGGAGGACGCCGATATCACCTTGCGGGTGTGGCAACGGTTGAAGAGCCGGATCGCGGCGGAAAACGTCGCGCAGGTGTATGAGCGGGTCGATCGCCCGCTGGTGCCGGTGATCGGCCGAATGGAACGGCGCGGGGTCAAGGTCGATCGCGAATATCTCGCTCGCCTGAGCCGCGAATTCGCCGAGGAAATCGCCAGCCTGGAGACCCGCATCTACGACAGCGCCTGCGGCCCGTTCACCATCGGATCGCCGCAGCAGCTTGGCGAAGTCCTGTACGGGCGGCTTGGGCTGAAGGGCGGCCGCAAGGGCAAGAGCGGCCAATATTCGACCGACGTCAACGAGCTCGAACGGCTTGCCGGAGAGGGCGTCGAATGCGCCCGGCTGGTGCTCGACTGGCGCCAGCTCAGCAAGCTCAAGTCGACCTACACCGACGCGCTGCAGGCCCAGATCAACCCCGACACCGGCCGCGTGCACACCAGCTTCAGCCTCGCCGGCGCGCAGACCGGCCGCCTGTCGTCAAACGAACCCAACCTCCAGAACATCCCGATCCGGACCGAAATCGGGCGCAAGATCCGCGACGCCTTCGTCGCCGAGCCGGGCCATGTGCTGATGAGCGCCGACTACAGCCAGATCGAGCTTCGGCTCGCGGCGCACATGGCCGACGTGCCGCAATTGAAGCAGGCCTTCCGCGAGAAAGCCGACATCCACAGCATGACCGCGGAGGAGCTGTTCGGAACGTCAGACCGCGACGCTCGCAACAAGGCGAAGACGGTCAATTTCGCGATCCTTTACGGCATTTCGTCCTGGGGGCTGGCCGGGCGGCTCGGCGTGTCGCGGGACGAAGGCAAGTTCATCATCGACCGCTATTTCGAGCGCTTCCCCGGCATCCGCGACTATATCGCGCAGACCCTGGCGTTCGTCCGCGAAACCGGGTTCACCCGCACCTTGTTCGGCCGCAAGACGCATTTCCCCAACATCCGCTCGTCGAACCAGAGCTTTCGCGGCGGGGCCGAGCGGGCGGCGGTCAACGCACCGATCCAGGGCACCAGCGCCGACCTCATCAAGCGGGCCATGACTCGAATGGACGATGCGCTGGACGCAGCCGGACTGGGCGGCGTGCGGATGCTTCTGCAAGTCCACGACGAATTGGTCTTCGAAGTGCCCGAGGGCCGCGAGGAAGAGGCCGCGGAAGTCGTCAGGACGGTGATGTCGCAAGCCGCGGCGCCGTCGCTCCAACTCGACGTGCCGCTGGATGTCGAAGTCGGCTGGGGCGCCAACTGGGGCACGGCGCATTGAGCGACGACACGGCCCAGGGCGCCGCCGCGACTGCCGACCTTGCCGCGCTCGCACGCGGCGGGCGGATCAACTTTTTCGGCTTCATCCTCAGGCTGGCGGCGCGGCTGCCGTTCCTATTCATCGCTGGCCGGATGTACGGCGCCGAAGCGCTTGGCCGCTTCGCTTACGCAATCCTGATCGTGGAGTTCGCGGCGCAGCTTGCAACACTGGGCCTTAAGCGCGGCCTGGCCCAGCAATTGTCGCACAGCGACAAGCCGCACGCCTGCATTGCGTGGGACGCATTGGTGGTGGCGCTGACCGGTTCGGTCCTGACGATGGGGATCCTGCTGGTCTTCCCGCAGGCGATGTTCCCGAACAGCGAGATGCACGGGCTCGATTGGCTGTTGCCCGTCACGATCATTGCGCTGGCCTGGTCCGACATCATGCTCGCCGCACTCGCTTACCGGCACAACATCGGCGCGACGGTGCGGGCGCGGGCGGTCGTCGAGCCGTGGACCATCAGCATCGCGGCCTTCGCCTGGGCCTACATCTCGACCCGCGACGGGCTGATCATCGCCTATGTGCTGTCCATGGTCGGCGCCCTGGTCGCGTCCGCGATCCCGTTCCTTAAAAGCTACGGCCTGCCCCACGACTGGCGGCCCGACCCCGCCGCGCTTTGGCGGATGGCGCGCAAGAACCTGCCCGTCGCCGCTGCCGACGCCGTCGAATGGGGGTCCCGGCGTGTCGACATCGCAGTGCTCGGCCTGTTCTTCTCGCCGGCGGTGGTCGGCATCTATTATGTCGCGCAGCAAGTCGCGACGCTGCCGTCCAAGCTGAAGTCCAGCTTCGACCCGATCCTCGGCCCGGTGATCACGCAGAACCTTCGCGACGGCAACAAGACTGCCGTCGCGCGCCAGGTCCGGCAAGTGGGCTTCTGGGTCATTGCGGCGCAGTTGGGCGTCGCGCTTGCGCTTGGCATTCCGGGCGAAGGCGTGATGGGGCTGGTCGGATCGGCATTCGTTGCCGGCACCGGCGCGCTGGCCTTCCTGCTGGCGGCGGAAGTGGTCGCGTCGATGGCCGCGGTTAGCGAGTCCGCGCTGATCTACGTCGCGCGGCACCGCAACATGCTGATCAGCCTGGCGATGATCGTGCTGGAGGCGATCCTTGCGGTTAGCATCGTGCTGGTCATGCGCTCGTTCGACCTGCCGATGATGTGGCAAGCGACCGGGCCGGCGATGGCCCTGGTGCTGGCGCTCGGTTTCGCCGCCGTCACCAAGTCGCGGTTGCTCAGCCGCTTGCTCGATGCGCCGGTGTCCGGCTGGCGCTGGCCGCTGCTTTACGCCGCGGCGGCGGGCATCGCAGTTGGCGAACTTGCCATCCTGCTTCCCGAATGGGCCGAGCTGATCTTCGGCATCCCAGCCATCATGACCGCCTTCGGACTGATCCTGTGGACTCGCGGCTTCGGCCCGCAGGACCGCGAGCTGTTCCGGATGCGCAAGGCGGAAATCGAGGATTTGCGACTGCCCGACCCAAGCACTGGGGGCGACGCGCCCCGCTAGGCCCTAGTGGCGGAAGTGGCGCATGCCGGTGAACAGCATCGCCAGCCCGGCTTCGTCGGCGGCGGCGATAACCTCTGCGTCGCGCATCGACCCGCCCGGCTGGATGACCGCCGTTGCGCCGGCTTCGGCGGCCGCCAGCAAGCCGTCGGCAAACGGGAAAAAGGCGTCCGATGCAACCGCCGACCCGACCGTCCGGGCCTCCGGCCAGCCGTTGACCTCGGCAGTTTCGCTGGCGCGGATCGCCGCGATCCGGGCGCTGTCCCGGCGGTTCATCTGCCCGGCGCCGATCCCGACCGTGACGCCGTCCCGGGCATAGACGATCGCATTCGACTTCACGTGCTTGGCAACCGTCCAGGCGAACAGGCAATCCGCCACTTCCTGGTCGGTCGGCGCGCGCTTGGTCACGCATTTCAGCTGGTCGCGCCCGATCACGCCATTGTCGCGGTCCTGCACCAGCAACCCACCGGCAATGACGGCCAGAGTCTGCCCGGCCCGCGCCGGGTCCGGCAGGTCGCCGGTCAACAGCAGGCGCAAGTTCTTCTTCCGCGCAAAGATCGCCATCGCTTCCTCGCCGGCATCGGGGGCGACGACGACTTCGGTAAAGATTTGGGCGATGGAGGCGGCAGTGTCAGCGTCGAGCGGGCGGTTGACCGCGACGATCCCGCCGAATGCCGACACGCTGTCGCAGGCCAGCGCCTCGCGCCATGCGTCGACCAGCAGCGGGCGCGTTGCGACGCCACACGGGTTGGCGTGCTTGACGATGACCACCGTGGGCGCCGCGTCGCGGAATTCGGCGACCAACTCGAGCGCGGCGCTGGCGTCGTTGAGGTTGTTGTAGCTAACCTCCTTGCCCTGCACTTGCCGCGCCTGGCCGATGCCGGCCGTGCCCGGCCCCGCCGGCACGTAAAGCGCGGCGCGCTGGTGCGGGTTTTCGCCGTAGCGCAGCGGCATCTTTAAGGTCGACGAAAGCGTCCAGCGTGGCGGAAAGCGCTGCTGCTGGTCGGCATAAGCGAACCATTGCGAGATCATCGAGTCATAGGCTGCGGTGAGCGCGAACGCCTTGGCCGCCATGCGCTTGCGGAAGTCGAGCGAAGTCGCGCCGTCGTTGCGCTCGAGCTCGCCGAGCAATTCGTCATAGTCGGCGGGGTCGGTAACGATGGTGACGAAGGCGTGATTCTTGGCCGCCGAGCGAACCATCGACGGCCCACCGATATCGATGTTCTCGATGATTTCGTCGCGCTCCGCGCCCTTCGCAAGCGTCGCTTCGAACGGATAGAGATTGACGACGACAAGGTCGATCGCACCGATCTGATGCTCGTCCATCGCCGCTGTGTGATCTGCATTGTCGCGCACCGCGAGCAGCCCACCGTGAACCTTGGGGTGCAGGGTCTTCACCCGCCCGTCCATCATCTCGGGAAAGCCGGTCAGTTCGCTGACATCGCGCGGCTGCCCGCCAAGTTCGCGCAACTTCGTCGCCGTGCCGCCGGTAGACACCAATTCCACGCCGCGCGACGACAAGGCCTCGGCGAGGGACTCCAGCCCCGACTTGTCGGACAATGAGATCAGCGCCCGCTTGATGGGCACGAGGTCGGCCACACGTCTCTCCCTATTCGTCGCCGCTCAGCTGGAGCGGCGGAACTGCCATTCCATTTCGGCGCCGCCGGCGGCGGTCTGCCCGTTGATCACCAGCTGCATCGCGCGCCGCGGATGGCCGCGCCCGTCGATCGCCAGGCTTTCCTCGATCGCGATCGGCGCCCCGCGCGAGCGGAAGTTCCACGGCGGCGCCCCGCGCGAACGAAGGATCGCGCCCATGCCGTCGGCGGTCACCGTCGGCTCAATTCCCGAGGCGAGGTGAAATCGGATCGCGAATGCCACCGGCGTGCGCGACCGCCGCGATGTGCGCGAGCTCAGCGTGTCCGTGCCGCGCAATTCCTTGCCGTCGTTGCCGAGCACCAGGGTGCGCCGGTGAAGCAGGCCGAACTGGCGGACGTAGCCGTCATGACTGGCATCGATTCGGCTGAAGTCGTTTTCCTCCGCCCGGTCGACGACGACGTCGCTGACACCCTTGCCCAGCGAACCGTCGGCGTTGACCGCGGTGGAGTTGGCGTCCGCAACGGTCAGCGTGCTGTGGGCGGCGGTCGTGCGCAGCGCCTGCACCAGGTCGTCGGGCAAGGCGCTGGGCAACGCGCCTCGGCCGCCGCAATTGATGACCAGGCGCTGGGGACCGTCGGACAGCTCCAGCGCCAGCGTCGATGCGCAGCCGGACGGCGCCATCCGCGCGGGCGGCGGCGGCGCAGCGTCGATAACCGCGATCGTGCCCAGCGCGGACAGGCGATGATAGCCCCAGCCGCGCGGCTGGCGGAGCGGCCGGGCGCGAATGCCGCAGCCTTCGACAATCGCGCTGATCCGTGCCGCATCGCCAGGGTTGCCGCCCTGCCAGCTGGACAAGGCGCCATCGCCCATCAGCACGCCCTGCAAGGCGGCAAGGGCGGCGGCGGCCGCTCCCTCGATGCTTTCAGGAATGCTCTGCTTGGCCGCCGCGTAAGCCGCCCGGACCAGCGCCAGCCGGTCGACCAGCAACGCCTGCGCGAACGGCGTCCGGCTGATCAGCCCGCCGTCGTCGAATTGCCCCCGCCAAGGGCTCGGCCGAGCCCAGCCTCGGCTCGCGCAATGCGCGCGACCCCGCCCTGGATGATCAGCGATGCCGCCACCACCCCGGCCCAGGCGGTGATCCGGTCGAGGCCCGGCGCGGCCTTTTCCGCAGTGGAATCGAGATGTCGGGCGCCGCGCGCGAGCGTGTTGAGCAATGCCGAGCGGTAACCGCCGTCGGTGCTCGACAGGATGTACGGCGCATAAGCGGTCCAGAAGAGGATGCGTTCGCCCCACAGCTGCGGCACCCAGGCCTCGTCGACGCGGGTTCCGTGAGTGATCAGCCAACGGCCGACGATCGCCTCCGCCAGCCGCGATCCCTTTTCCCGCGACGCCGCAGCGGCAAGGTCGCGAAGCCAGGAGAAGCCCTGCAACTGGTCGCCGATCGGGCTGCCCGGCTCGATGGCTGCGAAGTCGAGGTCCGCAAGCGGCAACATTTCGCTTCCAGCGATGAACTTGCCGGCGAGCAGCGCATCGCCGCGCGCCTTGTCGCCCTGCACATGGTCGCGCGGAACGGCGATGAGGCGGAGCGGCTGCTTACCCTGGCCAAGCAGGCGGGACAGCATCGGTCCCTTGGCGAGCTTGCGGACGATTTCGCGATCCGCGGCCTGCCGCTCGCTCATTCGCTGCCCCGAAGCGCCCGGATGTTGCTGGCGTAATGCGCTTCGCCGCCACGGAAGGCGGCGGTCCCGGCGACGAGCACCGTCGCTCCGGCATCCGTCGCTTGCCGGGCGGTTTCGGCATCGATGCCGCCATCGACTTCAAGCGCGATGTCGAGGTTTTCCTTAGCGATGCGCTGCGCGATCGCTTCGATCTTGCGCAGCTGGCCGGAAAGGAATTTCTGGCCGCCGAAGCCCGGGTTGACGCTCATCACCAGCACCAGGTCGATGTCTTCCAGCACATAGTCGAGCATCTTCGCCGGAGTCGCCGGGTTCAGCGAAACTCCGGCCTTCTTGCCCAGACCCTTGATCCGCTGGATCGTGCGGTGGAGGTGCGGCCCCGCTTCGGGATGAACGGTGATGATGTCCGCCCCGGCTTCCGCAAAGGCATCGAGGAAGCCGTCGACGGGTGAAATCATCAAGTGGCAGTCGAAGGTCTTCGACGAATGCGGGCGAAGCGCCTTCACGATGGCCGGGCCGATGGTGATGTTCGGCACGAAATGGCCGTCCATCACGTCGACGTGGATCCAGTCCGCACCGGCGGCGTCGATCGCCCGCACTTCCTCGCCAAGCCGGGCGAAGTCGGCGGACAGGATGGAGGGGGCGATCAGCGGCATCGCCCCGATTAGACGCTAATCGGCGGCGCGGACAAGGCGCGCGGCGAAGAAGCCGTCGAGTCCGCCCTCGCTTTCGAGCAATCCAGGCAGGATCCGAAGGAAACCCCGGTCGGTCGCAGCAACAAAAGCGGGCATTTGCGGGCCTGCCCCACCGACTTGGAAGCGATCGTGCCGCGCCAGGAAATCGGCGACGACCTGCTCGCCCTCCTGCGGTTCCAGGGAGCAAACCGAATAGACCAGGGTGCCGCCGGGCCTGACCCATTCTGCGGCGCGGGCGAGCAGCCGCGACTGGAGCGCGGCCGAATCGGCAATCACTCGGGGCCTGGCCCGATACAGGACCTCCGAGTGCCGGCGGAAGGTGCCGGTCGCGGAACAGGGCGCGTCGAGCAGGACCGCATCGAACTGCCGGCCAGGCTTCCAGCTGAGCGCGTCGGCGGCGACCAGGTTGGCCGATAGCCCGGTCCGATCGAGATTTTCGGACAGCCGCTTCAACCGCGATTCGGCGAGGTCGACGGCCGTGACCCGGTGGCCGGCCGCCGCCAGTTGCATCGCCTTGCCGCCGGGCGCGGAGCAAAGGTCGAGCACGTCGGCGGCGTCGGCGGGGATGAGCCGCGCGGGCAGCGAGGCAGCCAGGTCCTGAACCCACCAGCCGCCTCCGCCGAACCCGGCGAGCGAGGGAATTGCCTGCGCATTGTCGAGCCGCACGTGCCGCGTCGCCAGCGACACCCCGCCATGATCGGCCGCGTAAGCGGTTGCGGCTTCCGCAGAAGCGAAGCTGAGATCGAGCGCCGGCCGCGACGCAATCTGCCGCCGCGCCGCCGCGACGACATCGGCGCCCCACGCCGCTTCCCAGCGATGCTCGACATCCTCCGGCAAGCGCGGCGGCGCCGACGAGTCGATCCCGCGCCGAAGCAGAGTCCCGAGAACGCCGTGCACCAGCCGCCGCGGCCCGCCATCGACCAAGGGCAATGCGGTCGCCACCAGCGCATGTTCCGGCGTGCCGAGCCCGATCTTCTGCGCCAGCGCCAGCCGAAGCACCATCCGCGCCTTGGAATCGTCGGGCAGCCGCTGCCGGGTCGCGCTGTCGATCATCGCATCGAGGTCGGGCAGCCGGCGAAGCACCTCCCCGGCGATGGCGATGGCCAGCCCCTGGTCGGCGGGCGCCAACCCACGCGATCCCTGCGCCGCCGAATCGAGCGTTCGGCCGCGCCGAAGCACGGCGTCGAGCATGGCCAGCGCGGCGCGGCGCGCGGCAACGCCCTCGGTGCTTGGCAACGGGCTAGCCAATGCACATCTTGCCGGCATGAAACGGCCCGCCCATCTGAAGCCGCCAGCGACCTTGTCCAAGTCGACGCCCGTGCCCAAGCCCGAACCGCTGGACGATTCCGCCCCGCCCGCAGGGGAGGAGCAGAAGCTCGATCCAACGCGCTACGGCGATTGGGAAAAGAAGGGCATCGCGATCGATTTCTAAAGGCCCTCGGCCCGGGGCGGCCGCGCGAGCACGCTGCCAAGCACCGAATCGACGTCCGCGCCTTCAAGCAGGCGAGCGACCGCGGCGACGATCGGCATGTCGATCCCGCGCGCTTCGGCCAGCCTGGCAAGCACCGGTGCGGTGAACGCGCCCTCGGCAACGGTGCGGCGATCAGCCATCAGCTCCTTCGCCGACTTGCCCAGGCCGATGCCGACGCCAAGCGAGTAATTGCGCGAGCTAGTCGACGAGCAGGTCAGCACCAGGTCGCCAAGCCCGGAAAGGCCGGCCAGCGTTTCCCGGCGCGCACCCAGCCCAACGCCGAAGCGCGTCATTTCCGCAAATCCCCGGCCGATCAGCGCCGCGCGCGCATTCTGGCCGAGGCCGCGCCCTTCAACCACGCCGCAAGCGATCGCCAGCACGTTCTTGACCGCGCCGCCGATTTCGGCGCCGGCGACATCGTCGGTGAGGTAGATTCGGAACGTCGAGCGCGAGAGACGCTGGCGAAGGCGTTCCGCAAGCTCCAGGTCCCGCGCCGCCAGGGTCACCGCG
The DNA here is from genome assembly GCF_011302055.1 of Sphingomonas sinipercae. Classification (NCBI taxonomy): domain Bacteria; kingdom Pseudomonadati; phylum Pseudomonadota; class Alphaproteobacteria; order Sphingomonadales; family Sphingomonadaceae; genus Sphingomonas; species Sphingomonas sinipercae. Next base: position 270,591 of record NZ_CP049871.1, on the reverse strand, counting down.
GTCGGCATCCCTTGCGCCACTTCATGGGCGAAGGTCGGGCCGGACAGGACCGCGACCGGCGCATCGGGCCGAACTTCGTGCGCGACATCGTGCAAGAGCTCGCCCGAGCCTTCCTCAATCCCCTTGGAACACAGCACCAGCGGCACGTTCGACGCCGGGGCCTCGGCCAGCACCGAGCGCATGTGCTGCGCGGGCGTTACCACCAACCACGCGAAGCAGTCGGCCAGGTCGCCGATGTCGCCCGTGGCGCGAATGCCTTCGCTGAGCTTGCGGCCGGGCAGGAACAGGCTGTTCTCGTGCGCCGCGTTGATCGATGCGACCACTTCCGGTTCGCGGGCCCAGACCAGCGCTTGCTGCCCGTCGCTCGCGGCGACTTGGGCCAGCGCCGTTCCCCAGGCGCCGCCGCCGATGATGCCGATCGTCGTCATGCCTTCACCCCCGCGCCGCGCACCTTGTCGGCCTGTTCGTCGAGCGGCCAGCGCGCCCGCGCCGGCGCGTCGAGCGAGTCGGTCATGCCCGCGCCGTAGCGTTCCGCGCCCGCCCAGGCGATCATTGCGGCATTGTCGGTGCACAGCCAGCCGGGCGGCGAACTGAATGCCCGTCCCTGGTCGCTTGCAAGCTGCTTCAGCGCGGCGCGAATGGCACCATTGGCAGCGACCCCGCCGGCGACGACCAGCGCGGGCGCGTCGCTTGTCTCCAGCGCCAGCCGGGTCCGGTCGACGAGGCAGTCGACCACCGCTTGCTGGAAGCTGGCCGCCACATCGGCAGCGGAATACGTCCCCGATTGCACGGCGCGCTGCACCGCGCTCTTCAGGCCGGCAAAGGAAAAATGCGGCTCGCCGGAGCCGACCAGCGGGCGCGGCAGCGGCACCGCCGTCGAATCGCCCTCACGCGCCAACGCCTCGATCGCAGGTCCGCCTGGATAGCCGAGGTCAAGCAGCTTGGCCGCCTTGTCGAAAGCTTCGCCGGCGGCGTCGTCGATGGTCGTTGCGAGCCGGCGGTACTGGCCGATGCCGGTGACTTCCAGAAGCTGGCAATGCCCGCCGGAAACCAGCAGCAACAGGTAGGGAAAGCCCAGGTCCGGATCCACCAGCCTTGGGCTGAGCGCATGGCCTTCGAGATGGTTGATCGCGATCAGCGGCTTGCCCGACGCCAGCGCGAGCCCCTTGCCGGTGAGCAGCCCGACCATCACCCCGCCGATCAGGCCGGGTCCCGCGGTCGCGGCAATGGCATCGACCTCGGCAACCTGCAGCCCCGCCTCGTCAAGCACTTGCCGGACCAGCCCCGGCAAAATCTGGACGTGGGCTCGCGCCGCAATTTCCGGAACCACCCCGCCGAACGGCTGGTGGGCATCGTTCTGGCCGACCACCGCCTGCGCGAGGATTCGCCGGTCACTGGTGACGAGCGCCGCGGCCGTGTCGTCGCAGCTGGATTCGAGGCCAAGGATGATTGCCATTCGCAAATGCCTTTGCCTGAAGGCTCCGCGATGCGCTAGCGGAAGGAAATGCGTCGGAATCCGAGACTTGGCACGCGCGGTTCGCCGCTGGCGATGATCCAGGCGCGCAAGGTCGCGTCGGCCCTTGAGGTCGCGGAGCGCTGGCCCGCCGGTCATGTCGAGATCGTCGCCATCACCACCAGCGGCGATCGAATCACCGACCGCCCGTTGGCCGAAGTCGGCGGCAAGGGCCTGTGGACCAAGGAACTGGACCAGGCGCTGCTGGCCGGCGAGATCGATTTCGCCGTCCATTCGATGAAGGACGTCGAGGTTGTCCGACCGGCCGAGATCCGGCTCGCCGCAATCCGCCCCCGGGTTTACGTCGCCGACAAGCTGATCGGCGCCAATTCGATCGACGAGCTTCGCACCGGGGCGGTCATCGGCACGTCGTCGCCGCGCCGCGCCGCCCAGGTCCTTGCGCTTCGCCCCGACCTGAAGATCGTGCCGATGCGCGGGAACGTGGAGACCCGGATCCGCAAGCTGGAGGCGGGCGAAGCCGACGCGACCTTCCTGTCGGCAGCCGGGCTCCATCGGCTGCGGATGGACCATATCGGGGTGACATTGCCGTTCGAAGTGATGCTGCCCGCGCCGGGGCAAGGCGCTTTGGGCGTCGAATGCCGCGCCGACGATGAGGAAACCTGCACGATGCTAAAGCATCTCGACGACGTCAGCACCCGCTGCGCCGTCGAAGCGGAGCGCGCCTTCGCCCGCGCGCTGGGCGGGTCATGCCACTCGCCGGTCGCGGCCTTGGCGACCGTGTCGCACATGGAAACCCACCTTCGCGCCGAAATCCTGTCGACCGACGGCAAGGACCGGGTCCGCGACCAGGCCCGCTTCGCCATGCGCGACTGCGACGAAGGCGCCAAGCTTGCCCACGCCATGCTCGAGCGCGCGCCAGACTCGATCCGGAAGCTTTTCCGCGGCGAATGAAGCGCGTCGTCGTCTTGCGTCCGGAGCCGGGCGCGACCGCCACCTGCGACGCCGCCCGCCGGCTTGGGCTTGATCCGATAGCGATCCCGCTGTTCGCAATTGAGCCATTGGCGTGGGACGCCCCGGACGCCGCGAGCTTCGACGCGGTGTTGCTGACAAGCGCCAACGCGCTTCGCGCCGCGGGCGACGGGCTGCAATCGCTGCGCGGCCTGCCGGCCTATGCGGTTGGAAAGGCGACCGCCGAAGCGGCCCGGAACGCCGGTTTCGATATTGCAGCCGTTGGCGATTCCGGGGTCGAGCGGCTGCTCGGCTCGACCGATCCGGCGCTCCGGGTGGTCCACCTGTGCGGAGAGCATCGCAAGGATTCGTCCGGCGTTCGCCAGGCGATCACCGCCGTGCCGGTGTACCGATCCGCGGAAATTCCGGCGGGCGGCGATCTCGCGCAGGTCGAGGGCAAGCTGGTGCTCGTCCACTCGCGCCGGGCAGGCGCCCGGCTGGCGGCGTTGTCCGCGGAGGCGAAGCTCGACCGCGCGCGAGTCACCCTCGCCGCCATTAGCGACGATGCAGCCGGAGGCTTGGGGCCCGGTTGGGCTGGGGTCGAAGTCGCGGAAGAACCGAACGATTCGTCGCTGCTGGCCCTTGCGTCACGGCTGTGCAACAATCCCGATTGATGGTGGCGGGAAGCACAACCGGCATGGGCTGGACGGCGCGGCTGTTGCTTGCGCTCGTGCTGATCCTGCTTGGCGCCGCCGCTGCGACCTGGGGCCTTGCCCGTTACCAGCCGGCGGCGCGGTTGCTCGGGGTGACTCCGTCCACGCCGCCCGCCATGGCCCCGCGCCAGCAATTGATCGCCGTTCCACAGGTCGTCGCCACGCCGCCGGCCGGTGTCGAAGCCCAGGTCGCGGAGCTCCGCTCCCGGCTCGAGCGCGTCGAAAATGCCGCCACCGAGGCGCAAGGCTCGGCCGGCCGCGCCGATGCCCTGGTCGTCATCTTCGCCGCCCGGCGCGCGATCGATCGCGGCGTAGCACTCGGCTATTTGGAACCCTTGCTGGTCGAACGCTTCGGCGTGCGCCATCCACAGGCGGTGGCGACGATCGTCACCGGCTCCCGCTCCCCGGTTCGGCTCGGCGATCTCGTCGCCCAATATGGCGGCCTGGAACGCCAGTTGACCGGCTCGAACTCTCAAGATGGCGGCTGGGAACGGCTCAAGCGCGAATTCGGCTCGCTCGTGCAGGTGCGCCGGTCGGACGAGCCGTCGTCCCGGCCGCAGGCTCGCGCTGCGCGCGCTGCCGCCAGCCTTCGCGCCGGCGAAGTCGATGCCGCACTTGCCGAAACGATGCGGCTTCCGGGCGCGCGCAATGCTGGCGGCTGGATCGCCTCCGCCCGCCAATATGTCGCCGTCCACCGCGCCCTCGACGAGCTGGAATCGGCCGCCCTGTTGGGCAACGAACAGCCGGCCTGATCCCAAAGGGGGTTGGCAAAGCGAATCCCGGATGCGATTCTGTCCGAACGGCTAGCAAGGGTTCAGGAGGAACCTGCTAACCTATTCAGATCAGTCGAAAAGCGGGTGGGAGTTTAACGGCATGACGTCAATCTGGAGGGGGCTTGGCGCTGCCCTGGCGATGGCCGCAATGGCCCAATTGGGCGCCGCGGCGGCCCCCGTCGCGCAGAAATCCACCCCGGCGAAGTCCGTCCAGGATGCCCAGCCGCCCCGCGTCGTCCGCCAATCCCCGCAGCCGCCGGCGCAGCTCGAGCGGCGCATCGACGAACTCGGCAAGGGCTTTGCCGGTCGGGTCGGGATCGCCGTCGAATCCATCGATGACGGCTGGACCACCTCGTGGAACGGCAATGAGCTTTCGCCGCAGCAGAGCGTCAGTAAATTGTGGGTTTCGATCACTGCCCTCGACGCTGTCGACAAGGGCAAGGTGCGCCTGACCGACGCGGTCAGCTTCGACCGCAGCGACCTTACCCTGTTCCACCAGCCGATCGCTGCAAGAGTCCTTGGCGGCGGCTACACGACGACGCTCGCTGATTTGATGTTCAAGGCGATCACCACCAGCGACAATACCGCCAACGACAAGCTGATGCGATCGGTCGGCGGGCCCGACGCGGTTCGCGCCATGATCCGCAACAAGGGGCTTGGCGCCATCCGCTTTTATAACGGCGAGCGTTCGTTGCAGAGCAAGATTGCCGGCCTGACCTGGACCCAGAGCTATTCGATCGGCCGCGCTTTCTACCAGGCGCGCGACGCCTTGCCGCTGTCGGTTCGGCGCGCGGCGTTCAACCGCTACATCGAAGACCCGTACGACGGCGCTTCGGCCAATGCGATCGTCCATGCCCTCTCGCGCCTGAAGCGCGGCGAGCTGCTGTCGCCATCCTCGACGGCGCGCCTGCTCAATATCATGGGCAATACCAAGACCGGCGCCAACCGGCTGAAAGGCGGCCTCCGCCCGGGCTGGTCGCTAAGCCACAAGACCGGCACCGGCCAGATCCTCGGTGCGGTGCAGGCCGGCTATAACGACATCGGCATCCTGACCGCGCCCGACGGCAGCAGCTATGCGGTGGCCGTGATGATCAAGAAGACGTCGGTGCCGCTGCCGACCCGAATGACGCTGATGAACAATGTCGTGCGCGCGGTTATCGCCCAGCACGAACGCGACGGCGGCGCCGACCTGGCGCTCTGACTCGCGAATCCGAGAAAATGGAGCGGGCGAAGGGATTCGAACCCTCGACCCCAACCTTGGCAAGGTTGTGCTCTACCCCTGAGCTACGCCCGCTCTGGCGCTGATCGCGAAGGAAGGCTCCGCGACAGGGTGGCGGGCGCCTAGCATGGGCCGGCGCGGCGGCGCAAGCGTCCGCTTTGGCTTGTTGCGCCAGATTGGGCGGCCCATATGCGCTCGCAGTGGAAGGAGAGCGGTGACGTGGCGACACTGGGCATGAGCGAAGCGGAAAGCGAGGCCATCGCCAAGCTTGAACGCGAAGTCGTCGAACCGTCGATGACGAGCCTGGTCCTGCTCGATTTCTGGGCCGAGTGGTGCGGCCCGTGCAAGCAGCTTTCGCCGATCCTCGACAAGATCGCCGCCGATTATGCGGCCAAGGGCGTCAAGCTGGTCAAGATCGACGTCGACACCGACAAGATCATCGCCGCGCAGTTCCGGGTGCAGTCGATCCCCGCCGTCTACGCTTTCTATCAGGGGCAGCCGGTCGCCGACCTGACCAATTACCGCACGGAAGGGCAACTGACCCGGGTCATCGACCAGCTGCTGGCCCAGCTTCGAGTCCCGGGCCCCGGCGAATCGATCAAGGCGCAGGTCGAGCCGCTGGTGGCGATGGGCGAAGAGGTGCTCCAGGCGGGCGATGCGGCCCGCGCGGCAAATATCTTCGAGCAGGTGCGCGAGATGGCGCCGGACGAGCCCACCGCCATTGGCGGCCTCATCCGCGCGCTGGCCGCGGCGGGCGAGCAGGAACAGGCACGCGCGATCCTCGATTCGCTTTCGCCCGAGCTGGCCAAGCAGGCGCCGGTCGCTCGCGCCCGCGCCGCCCTCGAACTGCTCGCTGCCGCCCCCGCCGCGGACCATGGCGCGCTTGAGCAAAAGGTCAGCGCAAACCCGGACGACCTTGATGCCCGGCTGGAACTGGCGGCCGCCGCAATGGCGTCCGGCGACCGCGATCGCGCCGCCGACGAATTGCTCGAAATCATCGCGCGCGACCGCGAATGGAACGAGGGCGAGGCGCGCAAGCGCTTCCTGCAACTGCTCGAGGCGCAGGGCCTGCAAGATCCGTGGGGCCGGGCACAGCGCCGCCGCCTGTCGGCCCTGCTATTCACCTGAGCTTCGGCAGTGCACGTCCCGCTCTTTCCATTGGCCGGCGCGATCCTCTTTCCGCGCACGCAATTGCCCCTGCACATCTTCGAGGCCCGCTATCGCGACATGATCCGCGATGCGGTCGACGGCCATTCCCACATCGGCATGATCCAGCCGCTTGCCGCCGAGCTCGATAAGGAGCGGCCGGCCCTGCACGCCGTCGGATGCACCGGGGAGATCGTCGGGCTCGAAGAGCTCGACGACGGGCGCTTCAATATCGTGCTCAACGGCACGCGGCGCTTCCGCCTGCTTCGCGAAGTCGACCGCGACACGCTTTACCGCAATGCCGAGGTCGACCTCGATGCGTTCGATGATGGGGAGCCGGCGCCGCTTGGACTGGCCCAGCGCTCCGAAGTAGAGCGCGAAGCGCGCCGGCTAGGCGATGCGTTGGGGCTGACTGTCGACTGGAACGCGGTCGGCCGGCTGGACGACGAAATGCTCGTCAACGCAATTGGCCAGGTCGCGCCCTTCGACATTTCCGCCAAGCAGGCGTTGCTGGAAGCGCAGTCGCTCGACACGCGCGCCGACCTGCTCGTCCAACTGATGCAGTTCCTGCGCCTCAGCCAGGGCAGCGCGGAGCTGCAGCCGACGCTTCAATAAGCCGGTTAGATTGGCAAGCCACGAAGCAGCAGCGGCAGTTCGCCGCTGGTGCCGCGCGCTTCGTTCATCAGCCGATTCTTCACCGGGCCAATGCGGTCGACCAGGCCCATGCCGAAGCGGCGGATGGCCGATGCGGTGCGGCCCGGGACACTGTAGATTCGTGTCAGGCTATCGGTCGCGAACGCCACCGACAGCGCGTCGAGCGAGCGCCAGCGCTGGTAGCGGTCGAGCAATTGCCGGTCGCCAAGGTCGAGCCCTAGCCGGGCGCCTTCGACCAGCACCTGCGCCAGGGCAGCGGCGTCGCGGAAGCCAAGGTTGAGCCCTTGCCCGGCGATCGGGTGAACCGCGTGCGCCGCGTCACCGACCAGCGCAAGCCGCTCGGCCGTGATGTGCGCCGCGTGGTGGAAGCCGAGCGGATAGGTCGAGCGCGGCGCCGCCATCCCAACCTCGCCCAGGAACCCGCCCATCGCCGCCTTGGCTTCGCCCGCGAACTGTTCGTCGGATAGCGACAGCAGGCCCGGCGCATCGCCGCTCCGGATCGACCAGACGATCGCCGAACGATGACCCTTGGCATCATCGGTCATCGGCAGGAGTGCAAACGGGCCCGACGGATAGAAGATTTCGTATGCGATATTCTGGTGCGGCCGATCGTGCCGAAGCACCGAGACAATCGCGTTGTGATCGTAGCGCCAGCGCGCCATCCGGATCCCCGCCGCTTCGCGCATCGCCGAATTGCGGCCGTCGGCGGCGATCAGCAGCGGCGCCGTCAGCTTGCGCCCGTCGCCGAGGCTAACCACCACGCCGGATTCGCTGCGGTCGACATCGGCGATGCGCGATTTCCACAGCAGCCAGAGCTTCGATCCCGCCTCGGCACGGGCACGAAGCGCTGCCCGCAAGTTCCGGTTTTCGTGCATCCAGCCGAGCGGCCCGTCGTCGTCGGCATCGAAATCGAGCCCGCTGGGGGCCAGGCCGTCGGCAACGGCGATCTTCAGGATGGGGCAGCCAGGCTGCGGGAAATGGTCCGCGACGCCGGTGGCTTCGAGCATCCGCATCGAGCTTGAGGACACCGCGCTGGTCCGGCCATCGAAGGCGGCGTCGAGGCGCTGGTCGGGATCGGCGGGATCGACGACGATTGCAGAGAGGCCGCTTGCGTCGAGCGCGGCCGCAAGCGCCAGCCCCACCAGCCCACCGCCCAAAATGATGACGTCCGCGCGATCCATCCCGGCCGCTCTAACGCCCAGTTTGAACCGTGGCGAGGCGTGACGTCACGACTTCGCTTGACCGGGGAGTCCCCGGCAGGGCATTTTAGCGTTGGAGCGGTGGGGGTTAGACAATGGCGACGGCTGCAACGCGGGCGCGCGACGACTTGGGCCCGGATTGGCGCGACAAGCTGCGCGACGTTTCGCGGCGGCTCCTGCTGCGCAGCCTCGGCGCGCTGTTGCTCGCCTTCTGCGCCGCGGCGGCGATCGCCCTTGCCAGCCACAGCAGCACCGACCCCTCCTTCACCACCGCTGCCGCCGGCCCGCCGGCGAACTGGCTGGGCAGTTTCGGCGCCTACCTCAGCGATTTCCTGCTGCTGACATTCGGCCTCGGCGCGCTCGCTTTCCTGCCGGTCATCGCCATTGCGGGGCTCAGGCTGCTTCGCACCGAGCCGCCGCGCCGGATCCGCCGCGCCTTGCTGATCGCCGGGGCCGCGGCGGTTCTGATTGGAATCGCGCTTGGGCTGACCAGCGGATCGGCCGTGGTCGGCCTGCCCAGCGGCTGGGGCGGGGTGCTCGGTCTAGCCGGCGCATCCGGACTGCAGGCCCTGATCGGCCTGATCCCGGACGACCGGTTCCTTGAGCCGACGCGGATCGCTGTCTTGATCCTGTTCGCCTGCGGCGGACTGGCGCTCGCGTACCTGTCGCTGGGACTGACGATGGACGAGCGCGACTGGCTGGCCGGGCTGTTCAGCCGCAGCCCGCGCGTCAAGGCGCCGAAGCCGCGCCGGACCGAGACCGAGCGGAACGAGGTCGCCGCCGCTGCGCCGCCAAGGCCGCGGCCGAGCGTGTCGGTCACCGAGCCGACGAAGCCGATTGCGCGTTCGGCCTCGGCGCTGCGCAAGCCGGCGACCCAGCAGGCTCTGGCGCTGGGCGACAATTACGTCCTTCCAGATGTCTCCCTCCTCGCGCCGGTCACGGACAAGGGCCGGACCCCGGTCGACCGGGCCGCGCTGGAGCGCAACGCCCGAATCCTCGAATCCGTGCTCGAGGACTTCCACGTCCGCGGCGACATCGTTGAAGTGCGTCCCGGCCCGGTCGTGACGATGTACGAGCTGGAGCCGGCGAGCGGGATCAAGGCGAGCCGGGTGATCCAGCTGGCCGACGACATCGCCCGCAACATGCAGGCCGTGTCGGCGCGCGTCGCAATCATCCCGGGACGGAGCGTCATCGGCATCGAGCTTCCCAACCCACGCCGGGAATCGGTCGCGCTGTCGGAGCTGATCGGATCGCAGGACTTCGGCGACGCAAGCACCTCGCTGCCGCTGATCCTGGGCAAGAACATCGCCGGCGACGCGGTGATCGCCGACCTTGCGCCAATGCCCCACCTGCTGGTCGCCGGAACCACCGGATCGGGTAAGTCGGTTGGCCTCAACTGCATGATCCTGTCGCTGCTGTACCGGCTCAACCCGGAGCAATGCCGGCTGATCATGATCGACCCCAAGATGCTCGAACTGAGCATCTACGAAGGCATCCCGCACCTGCTGGCGCCGGTGGTGACCGAGCCGGGCAAGGCGATCCGGGCGCTCAAGTGGACCGTCGAGCAGATGGAGGAGCGCTATCGGATGATGGCCAATCTCGGTGTCCGCTCGCTCGCCAGCTTCAACCAGAAGGTGCGCGAGGCCAAGGCCAAGGGCGCGCAGCTCGGCCGCCAGGTCCAGACCGGGTACAACGCCGACACCGGCCAGCCGATATACGAGACCGAGAGCCTCGAATATGAAGTGCTGCCGCAGATCGTCGTCGTCGTCGACGAGCTTGCCGACCTGATGATGACCGCCGGCAAGGAGGTCGAGTTCCTGATCCAGCGGCTGGCGCAAAAGGCGCGGGCGGCGGGCATCCACCTGATCATGGCGACTCAGCGGCCGTCGGTCGACGTCATCACCGGCGTCATCAAGGCGAACCTGCCGACCCGCATCAGCTTCCAGGTGACGAGCAAGATCGACAGCCGCACCATCCTTGGCGAGCAAGGCGCCGAGCAGCTGCTGGGCAAGGGGGACATGCTCTACATGCCCGGCGGCAAGCAGATCCTGCGCGTGCACGGGCCGTTCGTGTCCGACGAGGAAGTCCGCGCCGTCGCCGAGCATTGGCGCAAGCAGGGAACGCCCGATTACATTCAGGCGGTCACCGAGGAACCCGAGGACGGCGGGTATTTGTTCGATGGCCAGCCGACCGGCGAGGACGACCCGGAAACCCAGCAGTATCGCAAGGCGGTCCAAATCGTCGCCGAGGCCCAGAAGGCGTCGGTGTCCTATGTCCAGCGCCAGCTGCGCATCGGCTACAACAGCGCGGCGCGGCTGATCGAGCGGATGGAAAAGGAGGGGCTGATCGGCCCGGCCAACCATGTCGGCAGCCGCGAAGTGCTGATCGACCGCGACGGCCACCCGATCTAGCGGCCGCCAAGCTGAACGGGCGGGAACCGGCAAGTTCAGTGCGCATTCAATACGCAAACGCCAGTTAATGGCGGAACACTCCCAAGGAGCTTTGAATGTCTTTTGCGAATTCCATCGCACGCGCGCTTATTCCAGTGACGATGCTGGCGGTGCCGGCAACCGCCGTTGCCGCCACGTCGCCCGACCTCGCCAAGGTCCAGGCGCACCTGAATGCCGTCAATTCCATGACGGCCAACTTCGTCCAGACCGACGGCAAGGGCCGGCAGATGAGCGGCACCTTGCAGCTCAAGCGCCCGGGCAAGATCCGTTTCGAATATGGCCGCGGCGCCAACATGCTGCTGGTATCGAACGGCGGTCAGCTAACTTTCCTCGATTATGAAGTGGGCCAGAAATCGAGCTGGCCGCTTGGCAAGACGCCACTCGGCATGCTGCTGGCCGACAACCCGCAGGTCGCCAAGTTCGCCAAGATCGTGCCCAGCAACGATCCGCGTGTCCTGGTCGTGCGCGCCACGCGGCAGCCTTACGGCACGCTGATCCTGGCCTTCACCCGTTCCGGGGCAGGACCGGGCGGGCTGCAGCTTTACGGCTGGACCGCGGTCGACCCGCAGAACAAGCGCACCACCGTCAAGCTGTCGAACGTCCGCTATAACGTCGGCGTGTCGGAAAGTGCGTTCAGCTACGCCGAGCCGACGAAGCGGAAGCGGTAAAAACGTAGCAACTCAAAACCGTTCATCGCGGCGTCAGTATAAGCGGCGTAATCCATCAAAGGTCCCTGAAGCTCAGCCGGGGTTTCCCCCTGTTACCCGGGTCGCTTCAGGATCACCTTGCGTGACGAACGCTTGGTCGGCCCTCGCTCCAAGCCCCCGGAGCGGGGGCCTTTTATTGTCTGGCGCTACATGGGCCGATAGAGGGCGAGCCGTGCAAAGCTCCATCACCGTCGCATCCTGGAACATCAATTCGGTCCGTGCCCGGCTGCCGATCGTCGAGCGGCTGATGAAGGAACATGGTCCAGACGTCCTGTGCCTGCAGGAAACCAAGGCTGCCAACGACGTCTTCCCGGCCGATTTCTTCCGCCGGCTCGGCTACACCCACCAGCAATTGTGCGGACAGCGGATGCACCACGGCGTCGCCATCCTCAGCCGAATCGCGCTTGGCGAGGCCAAGAGCCACGACTGGCAGGACAATGGTGAGGCGCGCCATGTCGGCGCGATGCTGCCCTGCGGGATCCGGCTGGAGAACGTCTACGTGCCGGCCGGGGGCGACATCCCCGACCGCAGCGTCAATGCCAAGTTCGGTCAGAAGCTGGACTTCATCGGGCGGATGACCCGCTGGTCGGAAAGCCTGCGCGAGCCCACCCTGATCGTCGGCGACTTCAACGTCGCCCCGCTGGAATGCGATGTCTGGAGCCACAAGGCGCTGGTCAACGTCGTCAGCCACACCGCTATAGAGATCGAGGCGCTCGACGCTTTCCGCCAATCGCACGGCTGGGTCGACATCGGCCGCCATTTCGTGCCCGCGCCGGAGCGCTGCTTCACCTGGTGGAGCTATCGCTCGCCCGACCACACCAGGAACGACCGCGGCCGCCGGCTCGACCATATGTGGGTTTCGCCGGCCGCGGCGGCCCAGGTCACCGCCCACTCGGTGCTTGAACCGTGCCGCAGCTGGCAGCGGCCGTCCGACCACGTGCCGCTGGTCTGCGAGATCGCCTGTTGAGCGACGCCGACCGCGTCGAACGCGCGATCGGGGCGCTGAAGGGCGGGCGTGCCGTCGCCATCGGACCAGACCCGAAGATCGGCTTTATCCCCGTGGAGACCGCCACGGCCGAAACGCTCCGCCAGATCGACTCGAACGGCGTCGCGCAACTGCTGATCAGTGGCGAGCGCGCCGCCGCTTTGTCGCTTGCGAACCGCCGCGACGCCGCCGACCGGGCGCAGCCGGTGCTGGTGGAGCGAAGCCAGTGGCTGGACGGCGAGACGGCGCTGGCGCTGGCCGATCCGGCCAGGGACTTCTCCCGCGCGCCGATCGGACCGCTCACCACCGCGCCGCTGGCCGAACCGCAAAAGGCCCGGGCCGCGCTTTTGCTCGCCCGCCGGGCCGGGCTGCTGCCGGCTTTGTGGCTGGTGGACCCGAACGCAGCTTCGGTGAATGTCACCGCCGAGGAAATCGACGCCTCGCGCGACGAGGTCATCCTGGCCGCGCGGGCCAGGCTGCCGATCGAGGGCTTGCCCGATACGCAGGTCGTCGCATTCCGCTCTGCCGGGGACGGGCAGGAGCATGTCGCGCTGCTGGTCGGCGCCTTCGCTGGCAGGCCGCCGCTGGTGCGCCTGCATAGCGAGTGCCTGACCGGCGACGTGTTCGGTTCGCTCAAGTGCGATTGCGGGCCGCAATTGAAGGAAGCGCTGCGCCTGATCGCGGCCGAGGGCGGCGGGGTGCTGTTGTACTTGCGGCAGGAGGGGCGCGGCATCGGCCTGGCCAACAAGCTTCGCGCCTATGCGCTGCAGGACCAGGGGCTGGATACGGTCGAGGCCAACCTGCGGCTTGGCTTCGGCGACGACGAGCGGGACTATGCCCATGCGGCGGCGATGCTCCGGGCGCTCGGCATCGACCGGGTGCGGTTGCTGACCAACAATGCGTCGAAGGTGGCCGGGCTGGAAGCGGCGCAGATCCGGGTGGTCGAGCGCGTCGGGCACACGATGCCCGCCAACCCGCACAATGCCGATTACCTGGAGACCAAACGCCGCAAGAGCGGGCACCTGTTCTAGGCGGAATCCTCGAACAGGGCGGTGCCGATGCGCACCGCCGTTGCGCCGAGCATCACCGCGCTTCGGTAATCGCCCGACATGCCCATGCTGAGCCCAGCGACCCCGTGCTCGGCGGCGATCTTGGCCAGCAGCGCGAAATAGGGGGCGGGTTCGGGACCGAGCGGGGGGATCGCCATCAGGCCGGCGAGCGGCAGCGGCGATTGGCGCACCGCGTCGACCAGCGCGCCGACCTCGGCGATCGCGCAGCCGCCCTTCTGCTCCTCCTCCCCGATATTGACCTGCACATAGACCGACGGAAAGTGCTGGGCCTTGGCGGCCGCGGCGGCCAGCGCATCGAGCAGCGACTCGCGGTCGAGCGAGTGGACGACGTCGAACAGTTCGACCGCTTCGGCCGCCTTGTTCGACTGCAGCCGGCCGATGCAGTGAAGGCGGACATCCGGATGCCGCTGCCGGAGCGCCGGCCATTTCGAGGCCGCCTCCTGGACGCGGCTTTCGCCGAAATGGCGTTGGCCGGCGGCGACCAGCGCTTCGATCTCCTCGACCGAGCGGGTCTTGCTGACCGCGATCAGCTGCACGTCACCGGGCTCTCGACGCGCCAGCCTGGCCGCAGCGTCAATCGAGTCGCGAATTTCCCGCAGGCGTTCGGAAGCCGTCATCGCCGCGCTATAGGGCAAGGCGATGACCGCCCGCCACAGCCTTTGGCCGACCCGCTGGCTGATGACCGACGAGCGGATCGGCGAGCGGCTGTGGCCGGCGATCGGCCGCCTTCCGGCCGGCGGCGGAATCGTGTTTCGCCACTACGGGCTGGGTGCGGACGAGCGGCGCAGGCTGGCCGAGCGGGTCGCCGCGGACTGCCGCGACCGCGGCCTGGTGCTGGCGGTGGCCGGAGACGAAGCGCTGGCGCGGGCGGTCGGGGCGGCGCTGGTCCACAATCCGCTTGAGCCGGGAGGGCTGCCCTTCTCCCGCTCGGTCCATTCGCTCCGAGAGGCGATGGAAGCGAAGGCGCAAGGCGCTGCCTTGCTGTTCGTGTCGCCGGTCCACGCGACCCGGTCGCATCCGGGCCAGCGCCAGTTGGGCGAAGCCGCGGCGGTCGAAATTGCCAAGGCGGCGGGGGTGCCGGCGATTGCGCTAGGCGGGATGACGGAGGAGCGTTTCGAAGGCGTGGCCGGAGCCTTTCACGGATGGGCGGGGATCGACGCCTGGCTGGCTTAACGTCACTAAAGTCACGCGGTCGTGCAGCTTTTTCGTGACTTTAGGGCTCTGCTATCGATTGCTACGCAATCCGATGCGCTGCGTTCGGCGGCTTTAGCTCAGAACTTGAAGGCGGTTCCCACGTAGACGGCCTGGCTGTCGACGCGTTCGTCGCTGAGCGCGCGCAGGCGATCGCTTTCGACCTTGTAGCGGACGCCGCCCGTGACCGCGATCCGGCGGCTGAGCGAATAGGAGCCGCCGAGATCGACCGCGACATTGTCGGGTTCGCGCAGGGCAACAGCCGAGCGACGTTCCGACCGGTCGGCGGAAACGGCCAGGCGGCCGGTGAAGCGCGGCAAGGAATAGCTGATCCCGACCGCGGCGCTTTCGCGGCCATCGACGATCGATCCGGCCGGGCTGACCTTCCCGACTTCGCCGGCAACGGCGAAGCGGCGCCAGCCGACGGCGGCACCGAGGCTGTAGGTCACCGGGGCCAGCGCACTGACCGGCGAAGCGGAGCTGTTCGCCGCTGCGACCCCGGTCGGGCCGCTGGCGCGGGCACGAATGGCAACGCGAAGTTGCGACGGGCGAGTCTTGACCGCCGCCGGCGTGAATTTGAAATCGCCGACCGAAGCGCTGCGATTGAACGCGGCGGCGAGTCGCGGGTCGGCAGTGGCGGGCGTGAAGCTCATGCCCGAATCGGCGGAAATTGCGATCGAGGGGGCGCGGCGCTTCGAGTCGGGCGCGGCCAAAGCGGGCGACAGCAGCAGTGCAGCGACGCCTGCGGCGGCGGCTACCTTCCCTGCACTGAAACGCCCCATGACGCGCACAACGACTCTCCCTGTCCAAGTCATATAGGATGGCGCGACCGATGGTTCCACGCCCCGAAACGATTCGGATGGGCCGTGTTGCCCTTACACCACAAGCGGCGATGCAACCGGAGCGCTTGCGGCGCATGGGCCAGCATCTATAACGCCGCCAGACCGGATTTGCTGAGGAACATCGATGCCCCGTTTGCAAGTGACTGCCGCCGCGCTCCTGCTGACCGCGCTTGCCGCGTCCGGCTGCGCTCGTAACCGGGCGGTGCCGAACCAGCTCGCGCCGTCGCGGATGACCGTGATCGGGGTCAACGGCTACCTCTGGCAGGCGGCGCTGGACACCGTGTCCTTCGCCCCGCTGGTCCAGGCCGACGCCGCGAGCGGGGTCATCATCACCGACTGGTATGCGCCGCCCAGCGCCACCGGCGAGCGGGTCAAGCTGACCGTCACCATCCTCGACCAGGACTTGCGCGCCGACGCGCTTCGAGTCGCGGCGTCGCGCCAGGTCGTGCAGAACGGCGCCTGGGTGAACGCGCCGGTCGCAGCGGCGACGGTGCAGAAGCTTGAGGACATCATCCTGACCCGCGCCCGCGACCTGCGCCGCACCGCCGTCCGCGGCTAACCCGGCAATGCACCGATGACCGGCCGCTTCGATCCAGCGGTTGCCGATGTCCGCTGGCAGCAGCGCTGGGACGATGAGCGCTGCTTCATCGCCGATTCGGCGAGCGCCAAGCCGAAAAGCTATGTGCTGGAGATGTTCCCCTATCCGTCGGGGCGCATCCACATGGGCCACGTCCGCAATTACACGATGGGCGACGTGCTTGCCCGCTATCGGCGGATGCAGGGCTTCGAAGTGCTGCATCCGATGGGCTGGGACGCGTTCGGGATGCCGGCCGAAAATGCGGCGATGGAGCGCGGCGTCCACCCGGAAGGCTGGACCCGGTCGAACATCGCGGCGATGCGCGACCAGCTGAAGCGGCTTGGCTTCTCGCTCGACTGGAGCCGGGAGCTCGCGACCTGCGACCCCGAATATTACGGGCACGAACAGGCGCTGTTCCTCGACCTTTACGAAGCCGGGCTCGTCTATCGCAAGGAAAGCGAGGTCAATTGGGACCCGGTCGACATGACCGTGCTTGCCAACGAGCAGGTCATCGACGGCAAGGGCTGGCGATCGGGCGCGCAGGTCGAGCGGCGCAAGCTCAACCAATGGTTCCTGAAGATCACCGATTTCGCCGAGGAGCTTCTCGACGGCCTCCAGACCCTCGAGCACTGGCCCGACAAGGTCCGGCTGATGCAGGAGAATTGGATCGGCCGGTCCGACGGGCTCCGTTTCCGCTTCGAGCTCGCGCCCGACCGGGCCAATGCCGACTATCCGTGGGTCCAGGCGGCGCTGCGCGTGGGAACGGGGATCGAGGTCTTCACCACCCGCCCGGACACTATTTTCGGCGCCAGCTTCGTCGCCGTCGCCGCGGACCATCCATTGGCGCGAGCGGTCGCATCGGAAAATCCGGATGCCGCGCAGTTCGTCGCCGAATGCCGCGCCGGCCCGACCACGGCGGCAGCCCTGGAAACGGCGGAAAAGCGAGGCTTTTTGACCGGCGTGGAAGCGGTGCATCCGCTCAACCCCGAATGGCGGCTGCCGGTGTGGATCGCGAACTTCGTGCTGATGGACTATGGCACCGGCGCGGTCTTCGGAGTGCCCGCGCACGACCAGCGCGACCACGAATTCGCAACCAAGTACGAGCTTCCGATCCGCCGGGTCGTGGCCGGGCCGACGCAGGATTCGACGACCCCCATCGGCGATTCGGCCGAGCCGGGTGAAGGCGTCATCGTCAATTCCGACTTCCTGGACGGCCTGTCGGTTCCCCAGGCCCAGCAGGCGGTGATCCGCCGCGCCGAGGAGAGCGGCTGGGGCACGCGCGAAGTCGCCTATCGCCTGCGCGACTGGGGCGTGTCGCGCCAGCGTTACTGGGGCACGCCGATCCCGATGATCCATTGCGCGGCCTGCGGGCCGGTGCCGGTGCCGCGCGCGCAATTGCCGATCGTCCTGCCCAAGGACGTCAGCTTCGACGTGCCCGGCAACCCGCTCGACCGTCATCCAAGCTGGCGCGACGTCGCTTGCCCCAAGTGCGCCGGGCCGGCTCGGCGCGAGACCGACACGCTGGACACCTTCGTCGATTCCAGTTGGTATTTCATCCGCTTCGCAAGCCAGCCGATCGACGCGCCGTTCGATCGACAGGAGGCGGACTCGTGGCTGCCCGTCGACCAATATATCGGCGGGGTCGAACATGCGATCCTGCACCTGCTCTACGCGCGCTTCTGGACCCGGGCGCTGGAGCGGATCGGGCGGGTCGGCGTAGCCGAGCCGTTCAAGGGCCTGTTCACCCAAGGCATGGTCACGCACGAGACCTATCGCGCGGCCGACGGCAGCTGGTTGAGCCCGGAGCAGGTGCGCCGCGAGGGCGGAGCCTTTGTCGGCGTGGACAGCGGCGAGGCGGTGACGCTCGGCCGGGTCGAGAAGATGTCGAAATCCAAGCGCAACACGATCGACCCGCAGCCGATCGTCGAGCGCTACGGCGCCGATGCGGTGCGCTGGTTCATGCTGTCCGACAGCCCGCCCGAACGCGACCTCGAATGGTCGGAGAGCGGGATCGAAGGCGCCGCCCGCTTCGTCCAGCGCGTGTGGCGGCTCGCTTCATCGGAGACGGCGGACGGGGACGATCCGGCGCTTGAGCAGAAGCGGCACGCGACCATCGCCGGAGTCACCGAGGCGCTGGAAGGGCTGCAGTTCAACAAGGCCGTCGCCCAATTGTACGAATTCGTCTCGGCGCTTGAAAAAGCGAAGCCGTCGCGGACCCGGCAGGACGGCGTCGCGACGCTGGTCCGGCTGGTCGCGCCGATGGCCCCGCACCTGGCCGAGGAATGCTGGCAGGCGATTGGGGGCAAGGGGCTTGCCGCCAATGCCGAATGGCCGAAGCACGACCCGGCGCTGCTGGTCGAAGACGAAGTGACCCTGGCGGTCCAGGTCAACGGCAAGCTGCGCGACACCATCGTCGTCGCGCGCGGGCTTGGCCGGGACGAGGCGGAGGCGGTCGCACTGGCTTCGGAAAAGGTGCAGAAGCAGCTCGATGGAGCAGCGCCGCGCAAGGTCATCGTCGTGCCCGACCGGCTGGTGAACATCGTCGCATGACCCGGCTGTGGCTCCTCGCGCTGGCCGCCTTCGCGCTCGACGGTTGCGCGCTTCGGCCGCTTTACGCGGGGGGCAGCGGCGGCCCGGTCGCATCGCTGCTGGGCCAGGTCGAAGTTTCGACGATCCCCGGCCGCAATGGCTGGCTGGTCTATAACAAGCTTCGCGACCGCCTTGGCGCCAATCGCGCCGCGCCGGGTGCCTATCGGCTCAACGTCGAGCTCGACGACCAGATCATCGGCCTTGGCATTCGCGGCGACCGCGCGGTCACTCGCGAACGGCGGATCCTGCGGGCCCGCTACCAGCTCGTGCGCGTCTCGAACGGGCAAGTGGTGCTCGACGCCACCGCCGGGTCCGACGCCGGGATCGACGTCGTCAGCTCGGAATATGCGACCGTTGCCGCCGAGCAGACCGCGGCCGAACGCTTGTCGGAGCTGGTCGCGGAGGACATCGTCGCCCGCCTTGGCCTCTACGCCGCGCGCACGCACCGGCCATGAAGTCCGACCGCCGGACCATCGACCGGCTGCTCGATTCGCCCGACGGCAAGACCCGCTTCTACCTGTTCTACGGCTATGACGACGGGCAGTCCCGCGGCCACGCCGACCGCCTGCTGAAGGCGATGGGCGCGGACAAGTTCGCGATTGCCGCCGGCGCGGTGAAATCGGACCCCGCGGCGCTGGTCGACGAAGCCGCGGCGATCGACATGTTCGGGGGCAAGCGTGCGCTGTGGATCGAGCCGGCCGGGGATGAGATCGCCGATGCGGTGGAGGCCCTGCTTGGCGCTGCCGCGGTGGAAAGCCCGGTCATCGCGCTGGCGGGCGCGTTGAAGAAGACTTCGCGGCTGCTGAAGCTGGCCGAAAGCCATGCGCTGGCCTTGGCCCACGTCTCCTACGAGCTCAACGAGCGCGATTTGGAGCGGATGGTCGAGGAATTGGCGCGGACCGAAGGGCTTCGGCTCGGCAACGGCATCGCCGGGCGGATCGCGGCGGGCGCGGGCGGAGACCGCGGCGTCATCACCCGCGAGCTGGCCAAGATCGCGCTCTATGTGGGCGCAGCGCCGGAGCGGCCCAAGGATGTCGCGGGCGACGTGATGGAGGCAATCGGCGTCGGCAGCGAAGGCGAATGGGCCGCGCTAGGCGACGTCGCGCTTGCCGGCGACACTGCGACGCTGGCTGACGAGCTCAGCCGGTCGGCGGCCGGCGGGGAAGCGATCACGCTGGTGCGCGCGCTGCAGCGGCGGCTGCTGATGCTGGCCCGGCTGCGGTCGCGGGTTGATAGCGGTGAAGGCGTCGACGCAGCCATGGCGTCACTGGGCAAGGCCTTGTTCTTCAAGGACAAAGCGATGGTCGGGAAGATGCTTCGACAGTGGGATTCGAAGCGCCTGGCGCGGGTGGCCGAGCGGGCCGGGGAGCTCGAGCGGTCGCTAATGCGCGGCGATTCGCCGCCGCCGGTAGAGGCGCTGGGCGAGGAACTGATTGCGATCGCCCGGACCGCGCAACGCCGGTAGCTAGATCGGCTCGCCGGAGAGCCGCTGGCAGATCATGTCGAGCTGGTCGAGGCTGCTATAGTGCAGCGAGACGGAGCCGCCGGCACCGTTGTGCGCGACCTTGACCCGGAGGCCGAGGATGTCGGCGAGCTGGCGCTCGAGCGCGGCCAAATCGGCATCGGCCGGTTGGGCGTTGCGGGCGCTGGCGCGGGCGATATCGGCGCCGGCCCCGGGGCGAACCTTCTTGGCGAGCGCTTCAGCCTGCCGCACCGACAGCCCCTTGCTGATGATTTCGGAGACCAGGCGCTCGGCATCGTCGGCCGCCGCGATCGCCCGCGCGTGACCCATGGTGATATCGCCTCGCAACAGCGGGTCGCGAACAGCGTCGGGAAGGTCGAGCAATCTCAGCAGGTTGGCGACGTGGCTGCGCGACTTGTGGACCAATTTCGCGACCGCATCCTGCGTATGCCCGTATCGCTCGATCAGCTGGCGGTAGCCCTCCGCCTCCTCCAGCGGGTTGAGATCCTTGCGCTGGATATTCTCGACCAGCGCGATTTCCGCCGCGGTCGAATCGTCGATCTCGCGGACGAGGACCGGGACCCGGTGCAGCTGCGCCTTTTGCGCGGCTCGCCAGCGCCGCTCGCCGGCCACAATCTGGAACTCGGCCCCATGCGGACGCACCAGGATCGGCTGCAGGATCCCGCGCTCGGCGATCGATTCCGCAAGCTCGGCGATCGCTTCCTCGTCGAACTGGGTGCGCGGCTGGTTGGGATTGGGGTGAATCCGGCTAACTTCCACCTCGCGAACGCCGCTCGCCGGGCTTTCGCCATCCGCGCTTGCGGTGGCCGGGCGGACGGCTTCGTCGAGAAGGGCGGAAAGGCCGCGGCCGAGCCCGGTGCCTGGCTTGGCCATCACGCCGCCTCCGCCGGCCGGGGAAGCCGCTGGAT
Source organism: Sphingomonas sinipercae (assembly GCF_011302055.1). Classification (NCBI taxonomy): domain Bacteria; kingdom Pseudomonadati; phylum Pseudomonadota; class Alphaproteobacteria; order Sphingomonadales; family Sphingomonadaceae; genus Sphingomonas; species Sphingomonas sinipercae. The sequence continues at coordinate 249,663 of NZ_CP049871.1, read as the reverse complement.
CAGCTCCCGGGCAAGCCGCACATAGGCTTCGGAGCCGGGGCATTTGAGGTCGTAGATCAGCGCTGGAAGGCCGTGGCTCGGCGCTTCCGACAGGCGGACGTTGCGCGGCACCACCGTTTCGAACACGGCCTGGCCAAGGCAGGCGCGAACGTCGTCGGCGACCGCCTGGGACAGCCGGTTACGCTTGTCGAACATGGTCAGCGCTACTCCCAGGATTGCCAGCGACGGGTTGAAGGACACGCGGATTCGCTCGACCGTCTGCAACAGCTGGCTCAAGCCTTCGAGGGCAAAGAATTCGCACTGCAGCGGCACCAGCAGGTGGCGCGCGGCCACCAGCCCGTTGACCGTCAGCAGCCCGAGCGACGGCGGGCAGTCCATCAAACAGATGTCCCACCGCCCCGGCGCGGCGTCGAGTGCTTTCTCCAGCCGGTGAGCACGGTCGGCGAGGCCGACCATTTCGACCTCCGCGCCCGACAGGTCGACCGTCGCCGGGAGCAGGTCGAGACGGGGCACGCGGGTTGGGATGACGCTGTCCTGCACCGTCTGCGCGCCGATCAGCACGTCGTAGCTGGAGCGTTCGCGCTTCGACTGCGGCACGCCGAGCCCGGTCGAGGCGTTGCCTTGGGGGTCGAGGTCGATGAGCAGCACCCGCCAGCCAATCGCGGCAAGCGCGGTTGCAAGGTTGATCGCGGTCGTCGTCTTGCCGACCCCGCCCTTCTGATTGACCACCGCGACCCGGATCATGCCCTGCCCCTTGGCTTGACGTTCCGCAGCAGCAGGATCCTGGCGTCCGGATCCGTGCGGCTTGGAACGCTCTCAGCCTCACACTGCCACCGAGTCCCGGCCTCGGCCAGTTCCGATTCGGCGCTCCGACCCTTCGGCAGGACCCAGCGGGTGTTTTTCGTGGACAAGTGCGTGGACAAAGACAGGAATTGGTCCAGCGGGGCCACCGCTCGGCCGGTAATCGTGTCGAACCGGCCGGCAACGCCCTGCGCTTTGGCCTGCACTACCGTCACGCGATCTCCGAGTCGCAATTCGGCGACGGCATGTTTGAGGAAGTCGGCGCGCAACCGCCGCGGCTCGACCAGGGTCATGTGGCCGTCGACCAGAAGGGCAATGACGATTCCCGGGAGGCCCGCTCCCGAGCCGATATCCACCCAGGACGCGCCCGGCGCCGGCTCAAGTGCGACAAGCTGGGCCGAGTCCAGAATATGACGGGTCCATAAGGAATCGAGCGTGGTCGCCGACACGAGGTTCTGGCGTCCCGCTTCGCTACGGAGGATGTCCTCGTAGGCGCGCAAGGAATTGAGTGTTTCACGTGAAACAGGCTTTCCGGCGACCGCCGACAGGGCTTCGATCATGCCACACAGCGAGAGGCGGCGACGTGCAACGCCGAAAGCGCCGCGGGCGTGATGCCGGCAAGGCGCGACGCCTGCGCGAGGCTTTCCGGCCGCGCCGTGGTCAGTCGCTCAATCATCTCGGCGGAAAGACCGGGGACGGCAGCGTAGTCGACGCGGTGGCCGAGCCACAGTTGGGCGTCGGCACGAACCGCCGCCCACTCACGCCGCTGCCTTTCGACATAGGGCGCATAGAGTGCGTCGGCCTGCGCCTCTTCGCTCGATTGCCAATCTGAAGATTCGCGAGTGGCAAAGTGATCTTCGATCAAGCGCCGGCGAGCTTGTCCAACGCAGCCGGCCGCGAGGGCTTGCCTGCCGAGCCGGGATACCGCGTTGTCCGCGCGCAACGACAAACGATATTCGGCGCGCGCGGTCATCATCCGATACGGCTCGCTTACACCCTGCAAGGTGAGGTCGTCGGTCATCACCCCAATGTAGCTTTCCCCTCGGTCGAACCGGATGGGATCGCAGTCGGTGGCGCGCGCAGCGGCGTTGAGGCCTGCCACCAGCCCCTGCGCCGCGGCTTCTTCGTAGCCGGTCGTGCCGTTGATCTGGCCGGCCAGGAACAGGCCGCGAATGTCCTGCGTCTCCAGCGTCGTATCGAGCTTGCGCGGATCGACAAACTCATATTCGACGGCGTAGCCGGGCCGCACGATCTCCGCTCGATCCAGCCCAGCCACGCTGCGGACGAAGGCTTGCTGGACTTCAAGCGGGAGCGAGGTCGAAATCCCATTGGGATAGACGGTGCTGTCGTCGAGGCCTTCGGGCTCAAGGAAAATCTGGTGCCCGTCGCGTCCGCCGAAGCGCTTCACCTTATCCTCGATCGAGGGGCAATAACGAGGGCCGCGACCTTCGATCGACCCGGCGAACAGCGGCGACCGGTGGAACGCCGCTTCGATGATCTCATGCGTCTCGGCATTGGTGCGGGCAATCGCGCAGCCTAGCTGCGGGCGACGAACGCCGTCATCGATCGCCGACATCAGCCAATGCTCTTCGTCGCTCGGCTGCTCCTCCAGGCGTGACCAGTCGATGGTCCGCCCATCGAGCCGTGGCGGCGTGCCGGTCTTCAGGCGGCCCTGTCCAAGGCCGAGATCGCGAAGCTGGTCAGCCAGCGGCACCGACGCGCCTTCTCCGCTGCGCCCGCCAACAACGACCTCCTCGCCAAGGAACATGCGCGAATCGAGGAACGTACCGGTGGCGATGACCAGGCTCCGGCAGTCGAGCCGCCCGACACTGGTTTCGAGCGCGGTCACAGCCCCACCACTGGCCGTCATGCCCAAGGCTTCGGCAACGATGAGCTCGACATCGCTCTCGCCGAGCAATGCGACCATCGCTTCGTGATAGAGCCGCCGGTCAGCCTGTACGCGTGGGCCCCACACAGCCGGGCCCTTGCTGCGGTTGAGCATCCGGCGATGGATCGCGGCGCGGTCCGCGGCGCGGCCCATCAGGCCGTCGAACACGTCCAATTCCCGGACCAAATGTCCCTTGCCGACGCCACCGATCGAAGGATTGCACGACATCTGGCCGACGTCTTCGCGGCGGAACGTGACAAGGCCGACCCGCGCACCACGGCGCGAGGCCGCAGCCGCAGCCTCGCATCCGGCATGACCCGCGCCAACGACCAAAACGTCAAACATGGCGGGGAGTTAGCCCAGAGAGGGGCCTGCGGTCAAAGTCGGTGTTCCACGTGAAACATCACGGGCATCTGCTATTTCCCAAGGCAGAAGCGACCGAACAAGGCGTCGAGCATGTCTTCAACCCCGGCGCGACCGGTCAAGCGATCAAACGCCGACCGGGCCGAGCGAAGACAGTTCGCCACCACCGCCGAGTCGCTCGTGCCCTCAAGCAAGGCAAGGTCATCACGCGCCGCGGCCAGGCACGCCCGCTGACGGCGATTGAGCGCGACCTCGCCCTCGCCGGGCAGCATTTGACGGGCGATTTGCGTCACTTGGACAAGCAACTCGGAAATTCCCTCGCCAGTGACGGAGGAGACGGCGAGGGATCCAGCGGGTGCGCGCCGGCGGTCCGGGAGATCGGCGCGGGCGTGGACGTTGAGGCGCCGAGGATGTGCCGGGGCGTCCGCAACTTCGCCCAGCCAAAGAAGAATGTCCGCGGCATCGACCAGCCGGTGGGCTCGTGCAACCCCGATCCCCTCCACCCCTTCGGCTTCGCGGATGCCGGCGGTGTCGGTCAGCCGCAGCGGCACCCCGTCGAGCGCCATCGCCACTTCGATATGGTCACGGGTCGTGCCCGGGGAATCGCTAACAATCGCCCGCTCGGAACCGACTATCACATTGAGAAGGCTGGACTTTCCAGCATTTGGTGGGCCGGCGATAACGACCAAGACGCCGTCCCGCAGCGGCTCGGCAGTGGCCCGGGCAAGCCATGCGTCAAGCTCACCAACGAGCGCTTGCGCGTCGGCCGCGATTGCCGGGTCCGCATCGACGCTATCCTCATCGACATAATCGATTGCCGCTTCGGCGCGAGCCGAAAGCTGCAGCAGCCGCGCCTGCCATGCCTCGATCTGGCGGCTGAGATGACCGTCGGCGAGAAGCAGCGCGGCGCGGCGCTGGCTCTGAGTCTCGGCTTCGAGGAGGTCGGCCAGGCCTTCGGCGGCGGTGAGGTCGATCCTGCCATTCTCGAACGCTCGCCGCGTGAACTCGCCGGGACGGGCTTCGCGCAGGTCGTCGTGCCGAGCGAGTGCGCCCAGGACGACGTCGACGACCGCCCGGCCGCCGTGGCAGTGAAGCTCGACCAGATCCTCGCCCGTCGCGCTTGCCGGGCCATCGAAGCGCAGGAGCAGCGCTTCATCGAGCAGCTCGCCGTCGTCGCCGCGCAGCTCGCGGACCGCGGCGTGGCGGGCGGGCGGCAGCTCCCCGGCCAGCCTTGCCGCACTGGCATGGGCGCTCGGCCCGCTGATCCTGATGACCGCGATGGCCGCCGGCGGACGACCGCTCGACAGCGCGAAGATCGTGTCGTGCACCGCCTCCGCGTCAGCCGAACAGCCGGCCAACCCCGACATCGGGATGGACCCAGCCGTCGTAGATCATCTTGAACGCGACGTAGACGATGACGACCAGCCCGACGTAGGCGATCCAGCGGTAGCGCTCGATATATTTGGCGATGACATTCGCCGCGAGGCCCATCAGCGCGACCGCGATCACCAGGCCGACGATGAGGATGCCGGGGTGGTCGCGCGCGGCCCCCGCCACGGCAAGGACGTTGTCGAGGCTCATGCTGACATCGGCGATGGCGACGGCCCAGACGGCGGCGGCAAAGCTCTTGGCGGGCTTGAGGCCCGAATGTTCGTCGCCGGCGATTTCGTCGGAGCCCGGGGATTCACCGGCGTGGCGAAGCTCCCGCCACATGCGCCACGCCACCCACAGCAGCAGTAGGCCGCCGACCAGGATCAGCCCGATGATCTGCAGCAACTGGGTCACCACGAGCGCGAAGAGCACCCGGAGCACCAATGCCGCCATGACGCCAATCAGGATGACTTTGCGGCGCTGCTCCATCGTCAGGCCCGCGGCCAGGGCGCCGACCACGATCGCATTGTCGCCGGCCAGCACCAGGTCGATCATCAGGACCTGGAGGAAAGCGGCGAAGGCCGCCGGCTCGGTGATGTTGGAGAAATCGTGGACGATCGCGTCCCACATGCCTGCGCTCGCAGGGGCGGCGGCAAGCGTCGTCAGCAAAGTCTCAAGCACCGGCGTTCCTTTGTCGTCTCCGGCAAGGCGCTAGCCGACTCCGACCACCTGCCTCAAGCCCAACACATGCTCTCCGCCGACCCAGCCTTCGTAAATCATCGTCGCAGCGACGTAGAGGATGACGACCAGGCCGATGTAATTGATCCAGTGATAGCGCTGGATCAGCCGGGCGACGTAATTGGCGGCAAAGCCCATGAACAGCACCGAGAAGGTCAGGCCGATGATCAGCAGCGCCGGATTCTCGCGGGCGATGGACGCGACGAGCAGGACGTTGTCGAGGCTCATGCTGAGGTCGGCAATGGCGATCTGCACCGCCGCCTGGAGGAAGGTCTTGGTGCGCGGCGGGCCTTCGACCGCTTCGGTGTCGGGATCGTCGCAAACGACCGCCTGCGTGGGGTGAAGTTCCTTGAACAGATTGTAGGCGACCCACAGCAAAAGCAGGCCGCCGGCGAACACCAGGCCGGTAATCTTGAGCAGCTGCGTCGCCATCACGGCGAAGGTGATCAGGAAGGCCAGCGCCATGCCAACGCCAAGCATCAGCACCCGGCGGCGATCCTTTTCCGGAAGGCCGGAGGCGAGCGATCCCATGATGACGACATTGTCGCCGGCCATCGTCAGGTCGCCGACGACGATCTGGCCAAGCTTGACCATCCCGCCGGCGGTGAAGACGCTGGAAAAGCTGAGCCCGGAGATCATGGGCGCTTAACGGCGCACCGCCGCTACTGGTTCATCGAGGCGAAGAAGTCCTCGTTGGACTTGGCGTCCTTCATCTTGTCGAGCAGGAACTGCATCGCGTCGACGGTGCCCATCTGCATCAGGATTCGGCGCAGCACCCACATCTTGGTCAGCGTGCCCTGGTCGACCAGCAATTCTTCCTTGCGGGTGCCGGACTTGCCGACGTCGAGCGACGGGAAGATGCGCTTGTCGGAGACCTTGCGATCGAGCACGATTTCGCTGTTACCGGTGCCCTTGAACTCTTCGAAGATGACCTCGTCCATCTTGGAGCCGGTATCGATCAGCGCGGTGGCGATGATCGACAGCGAACCGCCTTCCTCGATGTTGCGGGCGGCGCCGAAGAAGCGCTTCGGGCGCTGGAGCGCGTTGGCATCGACACCGCCAGTCAGCACCTTGCCGGAGCTTGGCACGACCGTGTTGTAGGCGCGGCCGAGGCGGGTGATGGAGTCGAGCAGGATAACGACATCCTTCTTGTGCTCGACCAGGCGCTTGGCCTTTTCGATCACCATTTCCGCGACCTGGACGTGGCGCTGGGCCGGCTCGTCGAAGGTCGAGCTGACGACCTCGCCGTGGACCGAGCGCTGCATGTCGGTGACTTCCTCGGGCCGCTCGTCGATCAGCAGAACGATCAGGAAAACTTCCGGATTATTGTCGGTGATCGCGCGCGCGATGTTCTGCAGCAGGACGGTCTTGCCGGTGCGCGGCGGCGCGACGATCAGCGCGCGCTGGCCCTTGCCGAGCGGAGCGACGATGTCGATCACCCGCGCCGACTTGTCCTTGATCGTCGGATCGAGCGTGTCGAGCTTGAGCTTCTGGTCCGGATAAAGCGGCGTCAAATTGTCGAAGTTGACGCGATGCCGGACCTGCTCCGGATCGTCGAAATTGATGGTCGTGACCCGGGTCAGCGCGAAATAGCGCTCCCCGTCCTTGGGCGCGCGGATTTCGCCTTCGACCGTATCGCCGGTGCGCAGGCCAAAGCGGCGGACGACCGAGGGCGCGACGTAAATGTCGTCGGGCCCGGCGAGGTAGTTCGCCTCGGGCGAGCGAAGGAAGCCGAAGCCGTCGTTGAGGACTTCGATCGTGCCGTTGCCGTTGATCTGCGCGCCATCTTCCGCCTCGACCTTCAGGATCGAGAACATGATGTCCTGCTTGCGCATGGTCGATGCGCCTTCGATGCCGAGCTCTTCGGCCATGGTGACCAGCTCGGCCGGCGATTTCAGTTTAAGGTCTTTAAGATGCATTGGGATTCGCTCTTCGGGCGGGATTTGGGCTTCATTCGGAAAGCAAGCGCGGCAGGACGCCGCGGCGAAAGGTGATCGGCCGCGGCGGCAGAAAGGCACTGGCCGTGCAGCGGTAAGGGCGAGTTAGGCAGCCCCCGTTGCCGAGTCAACGGCGGAGAGCGGCGCTAGAAGGGCCGGACGATGACCAGGACTACGATAATCGCGGCGGCAATGCCGGGGATTTCGTTCATGATGCGAAGGGTCTTTTGGTCGACCGGGCGTTTCCCCTGCGCCAGCCGCTTGCCGTAATAGCCGAGCCAGCCCTGGTAGCCCGAAAGCCCGACGACCAACGCCAGCTTGGCGTGGAACCAGGCCTGGCTGAACGCGGCGACGTGGAAAGCCAGCAGCAGGCCAAGCACCCAGACGACGATCATCGCCGGGTTGAGGATGATCGCGCGGACCCGGCGTTCGCGTTCGATCCACGCGCGGTCTTCGGCGGAGCCGGCCGGCGTTTCGTGATGGTAGACGTAGAAGCGCGGCAGCAGCAGCAAGCCCGCCATCCAGTAAATGACGAACGTGACGTGCGCGGCCTTCACCCACGGGTAGGCCACGCCCAGGAAACCGGTCAGTTCGTTCATCGCCGCCCCTTCACCAGCGCCGCCAGCTGCTCGACATGCGCGATCGGCGTGTCCTGCAGGATCCCGTGGCCCAGGTTGAAGATGTGCGGCCGTCCGGCGAAGGCGTCAATGATCCTGCGCACCGCTGCTTCCAGGGTCGCACCGCCGGCGATCAGCGCCAGGGGGTCGAGATTGCCCTGGACCGGCAGCGACGCCGGCAGTTCGCGGTCGGCCCAGGCCGGGTCGACCGTCTCGTCGATGCCGACGGCGGCGACCCCGGTTTCGCGGGCGTAGGCCGCAAGCTTGCCGCCGGCGCCCTTGGGAAAGCCGATGACCGGAATGTCCGGATGCTCTTCGCCGAGCCGCCGGACCAGCCGCTGCGTCGGGGCGATGACCCAGCGCTCGAACTCCGCCGGGGCGAGACTCCCGCTCCAGCTGTCGAACAGTTGCACCGCTTCGACGCCCGCTTCGATCTGGCCGCACAGATATTGGAACGTCACGCGCTCGATGCGCTCGATGATCGCCGCGAACCGCTCCGGGTCCTTGTAGGCGAGGCGGCGAGTTTCGGCCTGTTCCCGGCTTCCCTGCCCGGCGACCATGTAGGTGGCGACGGTCCAGGGCGCGCCGGCAAAGCCGATCAACGTCGTTTCGGGCGCCAGCCGAGCCTTCACCTTGCGCACCGTCTCGTAGATCGGTTCGAGCCGGGTGAGGAACGGGGTGAGGTCGTCGAGGTCCGCGGCCTCCAGCGTCGGGCTGAGCCGCGGCCCTTCGCCGGCCACGAAGGTGAGATGCTGGCCGATCGCGAACGGGACGATCAGGATATCGGAAAACAGGATTGCGCCGTCGAACGGGAAGCGAGCGAGCGGCTGCAGAGTCACTTCAGCCGCGGCATCGGAATTATAGACGAGGTCGAGGAAGCTGCCCTTGTCCGCCCGCAATTCGCGATATTCGGGCAGGTAGCGACCGGCCTGGCGCATCAGCCACATCGGCGGCGGATCCAGCCGTTCACCAGCGAGCACCCTAAGCAAGGGCTTGGTCACCGCTTGCTCGACCGGACGATCTTCAAACGAAAGGGCCACCCCTCTCCTTCCCTATATAGATTCTTATAGAAAGATTGATGGAGGTAGTAGGCAGGCAGAAGCTGGGAAATAGGTGCAGCTTCCGGTTTTGCCAACAGCGCGGCGAAGTCCGCACCACAGGCGATGCCGCGAGTCGCCGCCGGCTTCCCCCGCGATTCACAGGGTGGGGATGAAATGGTCCGCCCGTGGATGGAATGTCGAATTAGCCGGACTCGGATGAGGGCGAACCGCGCGTTGAGACCGCCCCCATCCTCGCGCTACAAGCACAGCCCCGCTTTTCCACAGGGTTGTTCGATTTGCCGCTGATCCTCGCTTCAACCAGCCCGATCCGGCAGCAAATGCTGGCGCAGGCCGGAGTCAGCTTCCTGAGCCAGGCGGCGGCCATCGACGAAGCGGTCGAAAAGGCCGCGCATCGCGGCGACCCGTCGCTGCTGGCCGAGCATCTGGCGGGCCTGAAAGCCCAATCGGTGAGCGTGGAGCGGCCGGACGATTGGGTGGCCGGCAGCGATTCGGTGGTGACCGTCGCCGGGCGCCGCTTCGACAAGGCCGCGGACCGCGAGCAGGCCGCCGACCATCTGCGTTTCTTTTCCGGCAAGGCGCTGAAGCTCACCAGCGCAGTGGCGCTGGCCCGGGGCGGGCAGATCGACTGGAGCGTGGCCGATGTCGCGCGGTTGCAGGTGCGCACCCTTTCCGATGCGTTCATCGAGGACTATCTCGACGCCGAGTGGCCGGAAGTCGCTTATTGCGTCGGCGTGTTCCGGCTTGAAGGGCCGGGCGTGCAATTGTTCGAAAGCATCGAAGGCAGCTATTTTACCGTCCTTGGAATGCCGCTGCTGCCGCTGCTCGGCGCGCTTCGGGACCGCGGAGTCATGCAGGCATGATCACCATTGCGCTCACCGGGTCGATCGGGATGGGCAAGTCCACCGTCGCGCAGATGTTCGAACAAGCGGGGATTCCTGTGTTCGACGCCGACGCGGTCGTCCGCCGGCTCCAGGGTGCGGGCGGCGCACTGGTCGAAAAGATCGAGGCGCGCTTTCCCGGCAGCACGCGCGACGGGGCGGTCGACCGCGACGCCTTGTCGGCCAAGGTGCTCGGCCATCCGGATGAGCTCGCCGCCCTGGAAGCGATCGTCCATCCGGCGGTCCATCACGAGCGCACCCGCTTCATCGTCGAGAATGGCGATGCGCAGGCGCTGTTGTTCGACATCCCCCTACTGTTCGAAACGCATGGGGAGACCGCCTTCGACAAGGTCGTGGTCGTGTCGGCGCCCGCCGAGGTCCAGCAACAGCGGGTGCTTGGCCGGCCGGGGATGACCCAGGACAGGCTGGACGCGATCCTTGCCCGGCAGGTGCCCGACGCGCAGAAGCGCGCGCAGGCCGATTTCGTGGTCGATACCGGCGGCGACCTATCCACAACCAAAGCCCAGGTGCGCGACATTCTCGCTTGTCTGGGACTCGCGGCAGGGGGATAATCGCGGCCGTGCGGGAAATCGTATTCGATACAGAGACTACCGGGCTCAGCCCGGCCGACGGCGACCGCATGGTCGAAATCGGCTGCGTCGAGATTTTCAATCGGGTCGAGACCGGTCGCCACTTCCATGCCTATTTCAATCCCGAGCGGACGATGCCGTTCGGGGCGCAGGCGGTCCACGGGCTCAGCGACGTCTTCCTGTCGGACAAGCCGCGCTTTTCGGAGCGGGTTCAGGAGCTGCTCGACTTCATCGAAGATGCGCCGCTGGTCGCCCACAACGCCGGCTTCGACTTCAGCTTCCTCAACTGGGAGCTGAACCTGTGCGGGCGCGACCCGGTCTGCACCACCCGGATGGTCGATACACTGGCGATCGCCCGGACGCGGCATCCCGGCGCCAAGCACAGCCTGGACGCCCTGTGCATGCGCTTCGGCGTCGATCGCAGCCAGCGCATCAAGCATGGCGCCTTGCTCGACGCGCAGCTGCTGACGCAGGTATATATCGAACTGACCGGCGGCCGTCAGATCGGCCTGGGTCTGGTCGCGGAAACAGAAGTCACGGACAATGCCGGGGCCATCGGCACCGTCACGGTGCGCGAGCCGCGGATTCCGCGGCCGCATTTTGCGGCGGTTGAGGAGCTTGAGCGCCATCGTGCGTTTATGGCCAAGCTGACCGACCCGTTGTGGGCACGGTTCGCCGGAGCAAGTTGACGGGCCGTTTGACGCGGCCCTAAGCGCGGCCGAAGTCGAAAAAAGGGAGCCTGCTCGTGGACGTCCATGTCGCTGACCATCAAGTTGAAACCGGCGACTCGCTGAAAGAGCAGGCAATCGCTCGAGTCGAGGAAATGACCGAGAAATATGCCGCCCGCTCGGTCGGCGCCAACGTCACTTTCGGCAAGGGCCCGCAGAACGATTTCACCTGCGACATCGTCGCGCCGGTCGCGCAGGGCGTGGTGCTGAAAGCTGCACACCGCGCGCCGACGGCGGAAATCGCTTTCCAGGGCGCCGGAGACAAGATCGAGAAACAGCTGCGCCGCTACGCCCGCCGGCTCAAGGAGCATCGCTCGAACGGGGCCGCTCCGCCAATGGTCGATTCGAACGCCGGCTATACGGTGTTCGCCGGCTCGGGCGACGAGCAGGAAGCGCCCGACAATCCCACCATCGTCGCCGAGACCCGGGTCGATATCCCGCGTTCCAGCGTGGCCGATGCGGTGATGTTGATGGACCTGCGCAACACCACCGCGCTCATGTTCCGCAATTCGAACAGCGGCGAGTTCAACCTGGTGTATCGCCGCGACGACGGGAACATCGGCTGGGTCGAGCCGCAGGGCTGACCCTATTGCAACCGGCGCCGCGGCCAACGCGGCCGCACCATCAAGGCCTGCCATGCAGCTGACCGAGTTCCTCGATTTCGAAGCCATCAAGCCGGCGCTGTCGGCGGGCAACAAGCGCCAGCTGCTGCAGCAGCTGGCGAGCCTTGCGGCGAGTCGGCTGGACGCCAAGTCGGCGGCGATCCTCAGCAGCCTGACCGAGCGCGAGAAGCTCGGCTCGACCGGCTTTGGGCAGGGCGTCGCCATTCCGCACGGCAAGGTCGAAGGGCTCAACCGCATTTACTGCCTGGTTGCGCGGCTGTCGGAGCCGATCCGTTACGACGCGATCGACGGCGCGCCCGTCGACCTGGTGTTCCTGCTGCTGTCACCGCCGGACGCGGGCGCGGAGCACCTGAAGGCGTTGGCGGCCGTCAGCCGCGTGGTCCGGCACGGGCCGACGCTCGAGAAGATGCGCGGCGCGCGAAGCCGCGATGCGCTGGCCGCGGTGCTGATGGGGGCCGACGAGCGGGATGCGGCTTAGCCCCCGCCGATGAGCGAGCGCCTGCCAGCCGGGCTGGAAGCGTCGGCACTGCTTCGGCTGGCCGAGGCACAGGGCGGTTTCGGGACGATCCTTCGCAAGGGCGATGAAGAGCGCGGCGCGCTGTTGCTGGTCGTCACTCGCCGCGGCGTCCACGTCGCCTGCCTGGAGCGCGCGTTAGCGGCGAACGGCGGCTATGCCTGGCAGGCCGTTGGCCCGGCCGAATCGAGCAGCGCCGAGGATTTGGCCGATTTCCTGCAAAAGCGCACCCGCTTCGACGAAGATTTGTGGGTGATCGAACTGGATATCCCGCAGCCGGAACGATTCGTCGCTGAAACGACAGCGGCGAGTTGACGCGAGCGGCCGCCCGCCGCCACAGGGGTGCAACAGCAAGAGCGGGGGGCACCCATCAGCCGGGTTTCGGCGGGCGCCACGCGAGTCGGGGAATACAACTCGGGGGCAAAAGGGACGTTCCGTCCTGGCCGCTCCGCTGAGGCGGTTCACCGCATGAATACCGGAAAATATGTCGATTTCGCTTCGTTGGGCGCTCATTGTAGCTGCTGCGTTGAACGCCAGCTCGGTTGCGCCGGCCCAGGTCGGGCCTAAGGTCGAGCCGCTTCTCGCCGTCAATTCGGTCGTTGTCCCGACGACCGTAGTCCCGACGCCGATCGAAGTCGTGCCTGCCGATCCCGCCACGGAAGTAGAAACGACGATCCCGACCCCGACTCCGACGGTTAATCCGAAGGCCGACCTGGCGACCCTGGTTGCCGACCTTCGCAGTTCCGACCCGGGCAGCCGCGAGCTGGAATGCCTGGCCGCCGGCATCTATTTCGAATCCAAGAGCGAACCCCTGGCCGGCCAGCTGGCCGTTGGCGAAGTCATCGCCAATCGCGCCAGCAGCGGCCGCTTCGCCAAGACCTATTGCGGCGTGCTCACCCAGCGCGGCCAATTCTCCTTCGTTCGCGGCGGTCGCTGGCCGGCGGTCGCGAAGAGCGGGCGGCAATGGCAGACAGCGGTCGCCATCGCCAAGATCGTCGACCAGGATCTCAAGGATTCGGCCGCCGGCAACGCCTTGTTCTTCCACGCCAAGCGGGTCAGCCCGGGCTGGCGCCTGAAGCGCGTCGCCTCGATCGGCAATCACGTCTTTTACCGCTAGGGCTCGCTTCCGGCCGCTTTCGGCCGGTCCCCTTATGTTCTAGGCAGGCGCGGTGGATATCGTGCTCGATTCGCCGTGCTTTGCCGACGCCCCGCCAATCGCGGCGGAGGTCGCGCGCGGCGTGACCCGGCTATTCTGCAGGCAGGACCTGTTCGCCATTTGCGAAGTGCCGCTGCCCAACGGGCGCCGCGCCGACATGATGGCGATCGATGCCAAGGGGTGCCTGACCATCGTCGAGATCAAGGTCGCCAAGGCCGACCTGGTCGGCGACTGCAAGTGGCTCGATTATCTCGATTATTGCGACCATTTCTTCTGGGCGGTGCCGCCCGGCCTGTCGCACTTCCTGGAGGAAGAGCGCTTCCTGCCGTCGGAAGCGGGCCTGATCGTCGCCGACCGCTACGATGCGGCGATGGTGCGCGCGGCCTCGCCCCGGCCGCTGTCGCCGGCCCGGCGCAAGGCGGAAGTCCTGCGTTTCGCCCGGCGCGCGGCGCGGCGGCTGTCGCAACAGATCGACCCGACGCTGGGCGCCGGAAATTAGGGCCTGGGCGGCGGCTTCTTCGCTTCGATCAGCTTGATGATGTCGCGCGAACGCGTGTCCTGAAGCGCGTAATCGCGGGCCGAATAGCCGGCGAAGCTGTCGTTCTTGTCGGGATCGGCACCGCTGCCGAGCAGCAGCTTCACGATCGCCGGCTGCTTGCGCTGCACCGCCACGATCAGCGCGGTCTCGCCCCGCTTGTTGGTCGCGTCGACCTTCGCCCCTTTTTCCAGGAGCAACATGGCCCCGTCCTCGAAACCGGCGCGTGCGGCGGCGATCAACGGCCGGTCTCCATCCTCGCCGGTGAAGTTCGGATCGGCGCCGCGCGACAGCAGGAACGCCGTCCATTCGGGGTCGCGCTCGCCGATGGCGGCGATCAGCGCGGTCTGCCCCTTGTCGCCGCGGGCATCGATCAGCCCCGGATTCTCGCGGAGCATGTCCATCGCATTGGCATTGTCCTGCTCGCGCACTGCCTTCACGAACGAGTCGGCATTGGCCTGGCCGGCCTTCTGCGCCAATGCGCCCGCGCTGCTGCCCACCAGGACCAAAGCGGCCGCGGCGGCTTCCCACCACTTCATCGTCGACTGCCCTCCCAACTTGATCGGGAGTCGATAGCAGAGCATTGCAGCGCTTGTCATGAACGTCGTGAAGTCCTCGAAACCCTTTTGGGAGAAGCCGTTAGCGCAGCTCGACCGCGGCGAGTGGGAGGCTTTGTGCGATAGCTGCGGGCGCTGCTGCCTGCACAAGCTCGAGGATGAGGAAACCGGCGAGCTGTTCGCGACCAACGTCGCCTGCACGCTGCTCGATCGGCGTCACGGCCGCTGCTCCGACTATCGCAACCGCAAGCGGCGAGTCTCCGACTGCGTCATCCTCGACCGCAACAAGCTGGGCACGCTGGACTGGCTGCCGGACACCTGCGCCTATCGGCTGCGGGCCGAGGACAAGCCGCTTCCGCAATGGCATTACCTGATCTCCGGCGACCGCGAGACGGTACACGAGGCCGGCCAGTCGACGCGCGGCTGGACGGTCAGCGAGGACGATGCGGGCGAGCTTGAATATCATATGGTCGACCGTGGCCTCTGAACGGCTCGAACGGCACCCGGACCTGCCGGCGCCGATCCTGCTTTCCCCGCTGCGAAGCGCCCGCCGGATGCGCCTTCGCTACGACGCTGCAAGGCATTTGCTCAAAGTCACCTATCCGCGCGGATTGTCGCGCCGGGCGGTGTTGAGCTGGGCAACCGGGCATCGCGACTGGATCGACCGGCAGATCACCGAAGCGCCCGCGGCCGAACCGTTCGCTCCGGGCGCGACCATTCCCATCGATGGGGCCGATGTCCTTCTGGTGCAGGTTGAAGGGGCCGGCCGTTCACCGCTGCTCGCCGAAGGCCGGCTGGTCGTCGGCGGGCCAGCCAGCGCCTTTCCCGGCCGCATCGAGCGCTTCCTGAAGCGGCTGGCGCTGGAGACGTTGTCGCGGGAAACGGCGGAGGTCGCCGCACGCGCCGGGATCGCGCCCGCGTCGGTCGGGATCGGCGATGCGGCGACCCGCTGGGGAAGCTGCAGCAGCGCGCGCCGGATTCGCTATAGCTGGCGGCTAATCCTGGCGCCGGCCGAGGCGCGCCAGTTCGTCGTCGCCCATGAAGTGGCCCACCTGATCGAGCTCAATCACGGACCGAAGTTCAAGCAGGTCGAGCGCGACCTGTTCGGCGGCGACGTTGCCGAAGCGCGGGCCTTATTGCGCGCCTGGGGGCCGCGGCTGAAGGGGATCGGCCGGCGGGGCTGACCGCGGCTGCTGTTGTCCCGGGCCGGGCGGCGGCGGCAGCGTTTGCGGCAGGCGCTGCGGCTGCGGCTGCGGAGCTGGCGCGAATGGGTCGCGGAACGGCGGACTGGATCCGCTGTCGCCCGGGTCGCCTTCGTAAACCGGCGGCTGTTGCTGCGCCCCGCCGTTCGGATCGTCCACGAAGATCGGGTTGCCGTCGGCGTCGACCATCTGGCCCGCGCTCGGGTTGATATATTCGCCGTCCGGATACTGCTCGTCGGCGTCGAGGCCCCAGTCAGGCAGCGGCACCTGCGTTTCGAACGGCTGTACCGGCCGATTGGCGACGGCGACCGTCATATAGTCGTGGAATGCGCGGGCCGGCGCGGTCCCGCCCTGGAGCCCGGCCACCGCGCGGGCATTGTCGCGGCCCATCCATACGCCGGTGGTGAGCCCGCTTGAGAAGCCGATGAACCAGCCGTCCTTGTTGGAACTGGTGGTGCCGGTCTTGCCCGCCACCGGACGCCCGATCTGCGCCGCCCGACCGGTGCCGGACATCACCGCGGTTTGCAGCAGGTCGGTCATTTCTGCGGCGACCCAGGGGGCGACCAGGACGCGTTCCTCCTGCGCATCGTGGCGGTAGAGAACCTCGCCGTCGTTGGTCACGACCTTGGTGATGCCATAAGGCGTTACCCCCGCGCCGCGGTTGGCGACCGAAGCGAACGCCTGCGTCATTTCGATCAACCGGACGTCGCTCGTCCCCAGGACCATCGAGGGATAGGTCGAGATGGCCGTGGTGATGCCGAAGCGATGCGCCATGTCCGCGATGGTCGAGAAGCCGACCTGTTCGCCGATCTGGGCGCTGATCGTGTTCAGCGACCGCGAAAACGCCTCGCGAAGGGTGACTTCGCCGGCATAGGACCGGCTGGAATTGCGCGGCTGCCAGCCGTTGATGTCGACCGGGCGATCGACCATCGTGTCGGTCGGCTTCATCCCGCTTTCAAGCGCGCTTAAGTAGACGAACAGCTTGAACGCGGAGCCCGCCTGCCGCTGGGCCTGGGTCGCGCGGTTGTAAATCGACTGGACGTAGTTGCGGCCGCCGATCATCGCACGGACGGCGCCGTCTCGGTCGAGCGAAACCAGGGCCCCCTGCGTTCCGGCGGGCGCGTTGGTGGCGATCGCGCGGTCGGCCGCGGCCTGCATGCGCGGATCGAGCGTCGTCCACACGTCGATCGGCTCGCTGGTTTCGTCGATCAGCGTATCAAGCTGCGGCAGCGCCCAATCGGTGAAGTAGCGGACGCTGTTTTCCTTGACGGTCGGCTGCACCCGAATCTTGGCCGGGTCGGCGCTGGCGGCGGCGCCGGCCGACACGAAGCCGTTTTCAACCATCGCGTCGAGCACGACCTGCGAACGGCTGCGCGCGGCCTCAACGTCCGCGGTTGGGGAGTAATTGGACGGCGCCTTGACCAGGCCGGCGATGATTGCCGCTTCGCCAAGCGACAGGTTTTCGGCGCCGTGGCCGAAGAAGCGGCGCGATGCTGCGTCGATGCCGTAGGCGCCGCCGCCGAAATAGACCCGGTTGAGATAGAGTTCGAGGATCTGGTCCTTCGAGAATTTGCGCTCGATGGCGAGCGCGAGCACTGCTTCCTTGATCTTGCGGCCGAAGTTGCGGCTGTTGGTCAGGAAGATGTTGCGGGCGAGTTGCTGGGTGATGGTCGAGCCGCCTTGCCGCCAGCGGCCGGATTCGAGCCGGACCTTGAACGAGCGAGCGATGCCGATCGGGTCGACGCCGAGGTGCGAGCGGAAGCGCTTGTCCTCGATCGCCACCATGGCCGAGCGCATCTCGCGCGGGATCTGGTCGTAGCTGAGCCAATTGCCGAAGCTTGGCCCGAGCGAGAGCAGGACCGAACCGTCGGCGCCGTGGACGCGGATCATCTGGCCGAGGTCGGAGCGTTTCGACAGCTGCTGGTAACTGGGCAGCGACGCGACCGCGACGGCGACCGCGACACCAAGCGCAAGCAGGCCAAGCAGGGTCGCATAGAGCAGGAGCTGGAACGCCGTTCGGATCGGGCGTCGGCCGGTTGCGGATGGGGATCGGGCCATGGACGTCCAAGCGATACGAAGCCCGGGGCGCTGCCGCAAGCGGGCGCGGGCAGAACATGCTTAACGGTGTCTTAGGGTCTGTTGCTTACCACCCCGGACCATGGCGCCCCGTGTCGGTCTTTGTGGAATGCTCGCGATGGCGGCGGGGCTGGCCGTCGCAATGCCGGTGCCGGCCCAGGCGCAATGCCGGCTGTGCCGAACGCCGACCACCGACGCGCCGTCGCTCGGCACCAGCAAGAGCGAGATCGCGCTCAACGTCGAAGCCTCGCTCGATTTCGACCGGCTTGTCCTGTTCGGGCAAGGCGGCGGATCGGCGACCCTGCTGCCAAGCGGCGAACGCAGCGCCAGCGGCGGGATCACCGCGATCAGCGGCCGGGCCATGGTCGGCGCCGTGACCGTTCGCGGAGAGCCGGGCCGGGCGGTGCGAATCGACCTTCCGGACAGGCTCCGGCTCTATTCGCTATCGGGCGGAAGCATCGCCATCGACCAGATCGGAAGCGATCTTCCGCAGGCGCCCAAGCTCGATTCCAATGGCGCCTTGTCGTTCCGCTTCGGCGGCCGCTTGTCGATCGCCGGCGATGCCGAGGGCGACTATCGCGGGGACGTGCCGATCACCGTCGAATACCTGTAGGAAAAGACGGCTCCAAAACGGCGAAAAGCTTAGCGCCGCGTTTACCATGCTGTTGAGCAAAGCCGTAAGCGGCTGCGGTTAATGAGGCGATCACGGGTGACCGGACCAAGGTCGGGACAGCCGCGCTTTTGAACCAGTGGGGAAATATCAGATGAAAAAGCTCGTTCTCGCCGGCGCCTTTGCCGCGCTCGCTCTTACGGCAACCGGCGCCAACGCGGCCCCGGTTTCGGCTACCACCAATGCCACCGGCAAGGTCCGGATCTTGACTCCGCTCAAGCTGGAATCGACCCAGAACTTCGACCTCGGCACGATCGTCCTGTCGGGCCCGTCGGGCTTCTCGACCTCGGTCGGCCTCAACCAGGCCGGTGCGCTGACCTGCGACACCACCAAGGTCACCTGCTCGGGCACGACTTCGGTCGCCAAGTACAAGATCAACGGCACCCCTGGTGCGGTTGTCACCGTCACGGCCCCGAACGTTTCGCTCAGCAACGGCTCGGCCACGCTGACGCTGACGCTCGACGCGCCGGCAAGCGTGACGCTGACCAGCGCCGCGACGACGCTGGCCGGTGAAGTGTTCTCGATCGGTGGTTCTATCCCGGTGACCTCGGCGACCGCCGACGGCGTCTACACCGGCAACTTCAACATCAGCGCCGACTATCAGTAAGCGCTGTTGCCGATCGTCCGCGCGTTCGAAGCGCGGGTAAAGTCAGGGGCTGCCGGCAACGGCGGCCCCTTTTTACGTCTGTGCTGAACAGGGATGGTTGACCGAAAATAAACCATTCCGGTGCCAGAACGCCCCTTCGCTCCGAAATGGAGGAAGTGGGGGTTCGATCAGATGAAGCTTGCCTTGAACGTCGCCGCAGCCGTCGCGCTGCTGTCCTGCGCCTTGCCCGCGGCCCCGGCGGCCGCCGCCGTCGGCGACCTGCTGGTCGCGCCGACCCGCCTGGTGCTCGACGGCCGCAAGGGTGCGGAAGTCATCCTAAACAATATCGGCGACGAGCCGGCGACCTATCGCATCTCGGTCGAATTCCGGCGGATGTTGCCCGACGGGTCGCTGGAAGAAGTGAAGTCGCCGAGCAGCGCGGAACAGGCCGCGAGCAACATGATCGTCTATGCGCCGCGGCGGGTGACCCTCGCCCCGAACGAGCCGCAGTCGATCCGAATCAACGCGCGCGCCCCGCAAGGGCTGGCCGACGGCGAATATCGAGTCCACCTGCTGTTCCGCGCGATCCCGCCGGCAATCCCGGTCGCGCAGCAGGCGACCGCCGAAGCCAAGGGCGTCAGCTTCCGCCTGATCCCGGTTTATGGCGTCACCATCCCGGTCATCGTCCGGCTCGGCTCGCTGCAGGTGCAGGCGGCGATCAACAACGTCCGCGTCGCCGAGCGGGACGGGAAGCGCGCCATCGCGCTCGCGCTGACCCGCTCCGGCACGCGCTCCACCTTCGGCGACGTCAGGGTGCTGAAAAGCGGCATCAAGGATCCCATCGCGATCCAGCGCGCGGTTGCCGTCTACACCGACGTCAATTCGCGCGACGTCGTCATTCCGGTCGCCGAATCCTTCAAGGGCCAGCTCGCCGGCCCGGTCACGGTCCAATATATCGAGACGTTCGAGGACGGGTCGAAGACCCTCGCCGAAACGCAAGCGGTCCTCAGGTAAGCTGAAGGCGAGGCCGGGGGCCCCCTCATGCTTCGGACGCTCACCTGGCTCGGCAGAGCGGGGGCTTTGGCGCTGGCGGTTGCCGGCGCCTTTGCCACAGGTGCGGCTACGCCGGTGACCCAGGGCTGGGCGGCCGACCCCGACGACCAGTTCCTGCTCGACGTGAAGCTTCGGCAATACCGCCTTGGCGACGGGGTGCGCGCTTATGCGACGCCCGAAGGCACGTGCATCGTCTTTGGCGACTTCCTCGCCACGCTCGACGTGCCGATGAAGATCGACCTGACCGCGAAGAAAGCCAGCGGCTGGGCCTTCAAGGAGGCCAACGCCATCTCGATCGACGTCGGCAGCAACCAGGTGCGCTACGGCGGCAAGGCCGAAGCCCTGGCGCGCGGCGCGGTGCGGGAAACGCCTGAAGGCTGGTGCATCGAAAGCGCCGCCCTGGCGCGCTGGTTTGGCATCGGCGTCAGGCCAATGACGTCAGGATCGGTGCTGATCCTGGAATCGGAAGCGAAATTGCCCGTCGAGCTGGCGATCGAGCGCGAGAAGCGTTCGGCTTCGTTGAAGAAAGCCAAGCTCGACCTGTCGACATTGCCGCAGGTGCGCCTGCCCTATCGCATGTGGCGCGCGCCGGCGCTCGATTTCGTTGTCAGCGGCGGCCTGACCTATCGCGCCGACACTGGCGCCAAGGTCGATCGCCAGGCGTCGGTCTATGCGGCCGGCGAGCTTGCCCACTTGTCGTACGACGCGCAGCTGACGACCAGCCGCAAGGGGATTCCGTCGCAACTGCGGCTGCGCGCTTACCGGTCGGATCCCGACGGCCACCTGCTCGGCCCGCTCCAGGCGACCCATGTGGGCGTCGGCGACGTCAGCGGGTTCGAAACCCGGCTGACCGGGACGTCGGCCAGCGGGCGCGGCGCGGTCGTCACCAACCGGCCGCTGGTCAACCCCAGCAGCTTCGACCGCACCCGCTTCGAAGGCGACCTGCCATCCGGCTGGGACGCCGAACTGTATCGCAACGGGCAATTGCTCGGCTTTGCCCGGTCGGATTCACGGCAGCGCTATGTGTTTGAAGACATTCAGCTTCTTTACGGCGACAATGACTTCAGCGTGATCCTTTACGGTCCCCAGGGGCAAGTGCGGGCACGTTCGGAACAGATCAATGTCGGGCGCGAAAACGTGCCGCCGGGCAAGACCTGGTATTGGGCCGGGGTCAACCAGCCGGGGCGCGACGTCATCGGCCTTCGCGAGCAATCGCCGGACAAGCTGCTGCCGAAGACGCAGGCGACGATCGCGGTAGAACATGGCCTCGATGTGCAGACCTCGGTCGGCGCGCTTGCCCGTTCGATGCTGCTCGACGACGAGCGCGTGACCTTCGTCGAAGCTTCCGTGCGGCGCTCGCTTGGGCCGGCGCTGACGGAAGTTGCGCTTGCACGCGACGATCGCGGCGGCACGGCGATCCGCGGCCAGGTGCTGGCCAAGGTCGGATCGGTCAATTTAAGCGCGGAGGGCATCGCCGCCGACGATTTCCGGCTGGCCGGGCGGCCGCGCGAAACGGTCAAGCAAGGCCGCGTGTCGATCGATGCGCCGGTGCGGATCGGCCGGGCGGTAATTCCGGCTCACGCCGACGTGCGGCTGCGCAAGCGGTCGGACGGCAGCGGCGAACTGGAGGCCGCAACCCGGCTTTCCGCCAATATCGGGCGATTCAACCTCGCGTCGAGCGTCGGTTACAAACGCCAGTATCTCGCCGGGGCAAAGGCCCCGCCGGGAGAGGTCGTGACCGAGCTGATCGGCACGGGCCGGGTCGGCGACGTGCGCTTGCGCGGCGGCACCAGTTTCGAAATCACGCCGCATGCCCGCCTCCGCTCGACGGAGGTTTCCGCTTATTGGTCGGCTAGCGACCGTGTCGATTGGGAAGGGGCGGTGGCCTATGACGCAAGCCTGCATCGCAGCCGGGCGCGCGTCACCCATGTCCGGCGAATGGACGCCATGGCTTTCGCAGTAACCGGCGAAGCGGCGAGCGACGGCTCCTTCGCGCTCGGCTTCAACCTCAATTTCTCGCTCGATCCGGGAAGCGGGATGCGCCTGTCGCGCCAGCCGATGGCGCAGGCCGGAATCGTCGAAGCGCGCGTGTTCCGCGACCTCAACGGCAATGGCCTTCGCGAAACCGACGAGCCGGTCGAAAAGGGCGCGGTCATCACGACCGGGACCGTGGCGGCGCCAAAGGCGACCGACGCCAGTGGCTCGGTGGTGATTGCCGGCCTCACCGCCTTTACGCCGCTAGTCGTCGGGATCGACCGCGCCAGCCTCGACGATCCGCTGCTTGCGCCGAAAAAAGCGATGCAGGTGGTGGTGCCGCGGCCCGGTATCCCGGCCAGGGTCGATATTCCGCTCGTCGGGTCGGGCGATGTCGAAGGCTCGGTGGTCAAGAATGGCGGGCTCGGCTTCGAAGGCCTGGACCTTGAGCTGGTCGATGCCGCCGGCAAGGTCGTGGCGACCGCGCGCAGCGATTTCGACGGCTTCTTCCTGTTCGAAGGCGTGCCTTACGGCCAGTATCGGATCCGGGTGGCAACGGAATCGGCGACTGCCGGCGCGGTGGACGCCGAGCTTAATATCGACGCCGTCGTAACCCCGGACGCGCCCGTCGCCAGGGTCGGGGCAATCACCGTCGCCAAGGCGCTGAAGCTCGCTTCAACCCAATAGTCGTCCGAGACGACTTCGAATTCAGGACATTGGGCACGCCGGTAGGTCCGGCGGCGTCCATGCTGGTGCGGTCGAGAAGACTCGAACTTCCACGGCCTTTCGGCCACAACGACCTCAACGTTGCGCGTCTACCAGTTCCGCCACGACCGCACGTGCATGAAAGGTTGCGGCCGGATGGCCGCGACTGGCAAGGCGGCGCCTCTACCAAAGCCTCGGACCCGGCGCAACGCCGCTGTTCTGCTCCATTTTGGAACAATCCCTAACAAGACGTTTACCATTGCGCCGGCAGTTCGTTAGGCTGTCACTAATGATGGTCGTCTTCGCCCTTGCCGCGGCAGCCGCCGCCACGCCCTCTCCGCCGTCGCGGATCGTCGAGCAGGCGCGCGCGAGCGTTCGGATCGTCAGCGGGTCGCGGGTCAAGCTCGGGCAGGAAAGCGCCGAAGCGCAGCTCAGGAAGACTCAGTTCCGCGAACTGGACGGCACTCTGCGCCCAGCGAAACTAGTGGAATTCCAGTAAGTTAACCCCGGACGGGTCGACCGAAGGAGACGGCGATATCGTCGCCGCCGCTCGGCACGTCGACTTCCGCGCTGCTGAAGCTGGTGCTTCCGCCGGGCGGCAGGCTGGTCGCCGGTGGAGCGATCGTCCAGCTGTATAGGACCTTGCCGCCGGCACCGAGCAGCCGCGCCTGGATCGGCGGGATCCGCTGCGCTTCGGTGCTCGGATTGACGACGCGCCCGCTCACCACCAGCAATTCGTTGCCGCTGGCGAGTTTCTGTCGTCCGCCCTGGGCGGTGATTTGCAGCGGCGATGCACTGGCGCTGCCGAAGCCGATCGAGCGGCGCAGCGAATCCGGCGCGAGCAGCCAGAATGCAGCAGCGAGCGCGATCACGAGGACCAGGGCCAGAGCGACCGCCATGCCCCAGTTGCGGCGGCGGTCCTCCCCGGTCTCGTCGCGCAGCTCGTCCAGCTCGCGCGCGTCGGGGATTTCCTTTTCGGGATCGAACTCCCGCTCCATGTCGCGCCGGGAAACGATGTCCCACCCGTCATCGGTCGGAATTGGCACGGCCGAGGGCGCCTCGACCCCGGCCGGGCCGGGTGCGATCGGCGGAACCGTCGAAAAGCCCAGGCCGTCGTCGTCCGCCGGTTGTGCGGCCGGATCGTCGAACGATCCAGCGGCTGGCGCGGGTTCGGCCTCGGGAGCCATTGCCATCGGCTTCGGATCGCCCGCCGCCTGGGCGGTTTCGCCATTGTCCGCTTGAGCGGCCGCGTCGCCGCCTTCGGGTTGCTGGTGCCAGCTTTCACCGCAGGACGCGCACCGCACCTTCCGGCCCTGGGGCGGAATGGCGCCGTCTTTCACCGCATATTGCGTGCCGCAAGCCGGGCAGGTCAGGATCATGTCGCCTCGTACCTTCCCTCCGAGTGTACTCCGGGTAAACAGGAATGAGCGGGCGTTGGCAAGGCGGCGTCGGCTGTGCGAGAGAATGGTTGGGGAGGGCCGGTCAACTGACGCCGATCGTCGAGTTCGATAGTGTTGGCCTGCGTTACGGAACCGGCGCCGAGGTGCTTCGCGACCTCGACTTCCGCCTGGACCGCGGCCGATTCTATTTCCTCACCGGGCCGTCGGGCGCGGGCAAGACGTCGTTGCTGAAACTCCTGTACCTGGCGCAGCGCCCGACGCGGGGTCGGATCCGCCTGTTCGGGCAGGAATTGAGCGATGCGCCTCGTGAAGACCTGCCCGGTTTTCGTCGCCGTATCGGCGTCGTGTTCCAGGACTTCCGCCTCGTTCGCCACCTGACCGCCTTTGAAAATGTCGCGCTGCCGCTGCGCATCGCCGGCAAGTCGGAGCGGGACGTCGACGGGCCGGTTCGCGAGATGCTCGAATGGGTTGGGCTGGCCGACCGCGCCGGGGCCCGGCCGGCGACCCTGTCCGGCGGCGAGCAGCAGCGCGTCGCGATTGCGCGGGCGGTGATCAGCCAGCCGGAGCTGCTGGTCGCCGACGAGCCGACCGGCAACGTGGACGCCGACATGGCGTCAAGGCTGCTGCATTTGTTCAACGCGCTCAACGGGCTTGGCACGACAGTGGTGGTCGCCACCCACGACATCAACCTGATCGCCGCAAACCCCAGCGCGGAGCGGCTGCGGCTGGAGGGCGGGGCACTCAATGACCCGACCGGGGGCCTGAAGAACCCGCCGCGCCGGACGGCGCCGGCATGATCGCCTCCGCCGAACGCCGGCTGTTGCCGTTCGAAGGCTTCCACCTGCCAAGCGTGGCGGTGGTCGCGATCATGGTCTTTGCGATGATCGTCGTCGGGGCCGCCGGGCTGGCCTTGTCACGGGCCGCCGGCGCGATCGCCCAGGGCGTCGAGCATCGCGTCGTCGTGCAGCTTGCCGACCCGTCGCCGGGCCAGCTTGAAGCGGCGACACGGGCAGTGCGCAAGGCGCCGGAAGTGGTGGTTGCAGAGCCGATCCCCGAGCAGGAGATGCGGGAGACGCTGCGCCGCTGGATGGGCGATGCAGCCAACGTCACCGACCTGCCGGTGCCCGCTTTGATCACTCTGCAATTGCGGCCGGGCGCCGACGTCGCCGGGCTTCGGAAACGGGTGCAGGACCTGGCGCCGGGATCGTCGCTCGTCGCCGAAAGCAGCGAGCTTCGGCCGTTGCTCGGATCGCTTCGGATGCTGCAATGGCTGGCCTTGTCGCTGGTCCTCCTGATCTTCTTCGCGACCGCCGCCGCCGTCGTCCTGGCCGCGCGCGGCGCCTTCGACACCCACCGCCCGACGATCGACGTGATGCACGGCATCGGCGCCACCGACAGCCAGTTGACGCGGCTGTTCCAGCACAAGATCGGGCTCGATGCAGCGGTCGGGGCGGTGGCCGGAAGCCTTGTCGCCGCGCTTTCCCTCCTGCTGATCGGCGGCTCCGGCGCAGCCTTTGCCGGCGACATGTTCGGCACGGCGCCGCTCGGCACGCGCGAATATGCGGTGCTTGCCGCCTTGCCCCTCATCGCCGTCATCCTGGCGGTCGCGGTTGCGCGATGGACGGTGCTCAGGGCATTGCGACAAAACCTGTGATCGCTCGCTTCCTCGCCTTCCTGCTGCTGCTTTACGC
Organism: Sphingomonas sinipercae; assembly: GCF_011302055.1. Taxonomy (NCBI): domain Bacteria; kingdom Pseudomonadati; phylum Pseudomonadota; class Alphaproteobacteria; order Sphingomonadales; family Sphingomonadaceae; genus Sphingomonas; species Sphingomonas sinipercae. Next base: position 223,949 of record NZ_CP049871.1, on the reverse strand, counting down.
GCTCGGCTTCATCCTGTTCGCGGTGACGCTCGGGCGTCCCGCCACCGCGGGCAAGACCGATGCGGCGGTCGTGCTGACCGGCGGCAGCGGCCGGATCGAACATGCGATGGACGTGCTGTTGGCCAAGAAAGCCCGGCGGCTGCTCATTTCAGGGGTCGACCCGTCGGTGACCAAGCCCGACCTGGCGGCAAGGCTGGGGAAGAAGCGGAGCCGGCTGCTCAATTGCTGCGTCGACCTGGACAGCGTCTCCGTCGACACCAGGTCGAACGCGGAGGAAACCGGCCGCTGGCTCGACAAGCATGGCTATCGTTCGTTCCGGCTGATCACCAGCGACTGGCACATGCGCCGCGCGCGCTACGAATTCGCCCGCGTGCTCGACGATCGCTACGAAGTCGTCCCGGATGCGGCGCGGACCCAGCCGTCGTTCCTCACGCTGTTCGCGGAATATAACAAATATCTCCTGCGCCGGGTCGCGGTGCTGCTGGAGCTTTGATCGTGCGGCTGCTCCGCTCCATCCTCTACGCGGCGATCTTTTATCCGGGGACGGCGCTGTTCGTCCTCGCCGGCATTTCGGCGAGCCTGTTCGGTACCGCGCCGATGCGCGGGGTGGTGCACGGCTGGTGCGACTTCAATCACTGGCTCGCGCGGCACCTGCTGCGCATCCGGGTCGCGGTGCAAGGACAGGTGCCGGAAGGCGGCTACCTGATCGCGGTCAAGCACCAGTCGATGTTCGAAACCACGGAAATGATGCGGATCGCGCGAACGCCGGTCGTGGTGCTGAAGCGCGAATTGTCCGACATCCCGCTCTTCGGCTGGCTGACCCGCCGCTATGGCGTCATCGTCGTCGACCGCGACGCCGGCGCGAAGGCGCTTCGGGCGATGATGCGCGAAGCCCGCGCCGCCAAGGAAGCCGGCCGGCCGGTGATGATCTATCCCGAAGGAACCCGAGTCAGGCCGGGGGAGACGCCGCCGCTGGGCGCCGGTTTCGCGGGGCTTTATCGCGCGCTTGGCCTGCCCGTCGTGCCGGTGGCGATGGACAGCGGCCGGCTGTGGGGCCGCGGGCTCGTCAAGCAGCCGGGCACGATCCATTTCGTGGTTGGCGACGCCATTCCCGCCGGCTTGCCGCGCGACGAAATCGAGCGGCGCGTGCATTCGGCAATCAACGCGCTGGAATCAGCCGCGTAGCCTGGCGCCAAGTTTCTCGGCGGCGGCGACGATGCGCTGCGAGATTGCGCCGATCTGCTCGTCCGTGAAGCTCTTCTCGCCCGGCTGCAGCGAGACTTCGAAGGCAAGCGACAGTCCCTCGCCGCCTTCGAAGCGGTCGAACAGCCGAACCGATACGATCGCGTCCTTGTCGGCGCCGCGGATCGCCCTGGCCAACGCATCGGCGGTCAGCCCGGCCGGCACGAAGAAAGCGAAATCGCGGGTGACCGGCTGCAGCGCGGGCGGCGCGAAGCGGGCACGGGTGCGGCTCGAACTGCGCGGCGCCGGAATTGCGTCGAGATAGATCTCGCCCGCGACCAGCGGGGCCGGCGCATCGAGCGTCCTGGCCAATTGCGGGTGAAGCTCGCCGAAGCTCGCCAGGATCGTCTTCGGCCCCAGGCCAAGGCGGGCGGAACGGCCGGGATGCCAGTTGGGCCCAGCGTCGGCCAGCACTTGGAGGTTGGCGACCGGCGCTCCGGCGGCTTCGAGCAAGGCCAGCACGTGCGCCTTCGCGTCGAACGCGTCGAACGGCTGCGCCTTGCCCGACTGCCAGTCCCGATCTGCCTTCTGGCCCGACAGGATGAAGGTCACCGTCGGGCGTTCGGCATCGGCGAGGTAACGCCGCCCGATTTCGACCAGCCGGATGCTCGCCGAACCGCGATTGGCGTTGCGCCGGGCCGCGGCGACCAGGCCCGGCAGCAGCGACGGCCGCATGATTTTCAATTCTTCGCTGATCGGGTTGGCGACCCGCCATGCGGCATCGAATGGGGCGGCTTCGGCTTCGGAGACGAAGCTCCAGGTCACGGCCTCGTCCAGGCCGAGCGTCGCGGCGGCACGGCGAACCTTCCGCTCGACCCGCTGCGACGGCGTCGCGGTGGGCCTGGCCACGCCAGCTACGCGCTCAAGCGGGGTCGATGGGATGGACTCATAGCCCTCGATGCGGAGTACTTCTTCGACCAGGTCGGCAGTCCCGTCGATGTCGCGCCGCCAGCTCGGCGCCCGGACCCGGTCGTCGCCGACGAATTCAAAGCCGAGCGACAGCAGGATCGCGCGCTGTCGGTCAACCGGCACATCGAGCGCGCCCAGGCCAAGCGCCCGCTCGGGCCTGAAGGCGATCTCCGGCTGGTCGAGCGGAGGCTTGCCGATATGCAGCGCTTCCGACGCCTCGCCGCCGCAATGCTCGAGGATCAGGCCGGTCAGAATCTCCAGCGCGTCGCCGAGGAACGCCGGATCGACCCCCCGCTCGAAACGGGTGCGCGCATCGCTGGTCAGCGCCAGCTGCTGGCCGGTGCGGGCGATGCGGTCCGGCGCGAAGTACGCGACTTCGAGCATCACTTGCGTCGTGTCGGGCGACAGGCCGGAGTCCTCGCCGCCCATGATCCCGGCGATGTCGTGAACCCGGCGTTCGTCGGCGATCACCGTCATCGACGGGTCGAGCGCATATTCCTTTTCGTTGAGCGCGAGCACGCGCTCGCCCTCCCTCGCTCGGCGGGCAACCAGCGCACCGTCGAGCTTGGCGACGTCGTAAGCGTGGCTTGGGCGGCCGAGGTCGAGCATCACGTAATTGGTGATGTCGACGATGGCCGAGATCGGCCGCTGGCCCGCCGACTTGAGCCGGCGCTGCATCCATTCGGGGCTGCTGCCGTTGCGCACGCCGCGGATCGCGCGACCGAAAAAGGCGGGGCAGCCCTCCTCATCCTCGATACGGATTGCGATCGGCGAGGCGAACCTGCCTTCGATCTGCGGGACCGTCAGCGGCTTGAGCTGTCCAGCGCCGGCTGCGGCGAGGTCGCGGGCGATCCCGCGCACGCCCATGCAATCGGCACGGTCGGGCGTGATCGCGACGTCGAACACCGGATCGTTGAGCTCGGCAAAATCGGCGAAAGCGGCGCCGATCGGCGCGTCGGCGGGCAGTTCGATGATCCCGTCATGCTCATCGCCGAGCTGCAGCTCGCGGACCGAACACATCATGCCATTGCTCTCGACGCCGCGGATAGCCGCGACCTTGAGCGTCATGTCGCTGCCGGGGACGTAGGCGCCGGGCGGGCCGAACACGCCGACCATGCCGGCGCGGGCGTTGGGCGCGCCGCAGACGACCTGGATCGGCGCTCCGTGGTTGATTTCCGGGCCGGCATCGACGGTGAGGACTTGCAGCTTGTCGGCCTGCGGATGCTTTTGCGCCGTCAGCACCCTGGCCACCTTGAACGGCGCCAGCGCCTCGGCCCGGTCAGTGACCGCTTCAACCTCAAGGCCGATGGCGGTCATCCGTTCGGCCAGCGCCGCCGCGTCCGCTTCGGTGTCGAGGTGCGCTTTCAGCCAGGAGAGCGAGAACTTCATGCGCCCACCCCGCCGGACAATGTCGGCACGTCGAGTGCGCGGAAGCCGTAATGCTTGAGCCAGCGCAGGTCGCCGTCGAAGAAGGCGCGCAGGTCGTCCATGCCGTATTTGAGCATCGCCAGCCGGTCGACGCCGGTGCCGAACGCAAACCCCTGCCACTCGTCGGGATCGAGCCCGCAATTGGCGATGACCTTGGGATGCACCATCCCGGAGCCGAGCACCTCCATCCAGCCCTCGCTTCCGCCGACCACCCGCCGGCCCTTTTCCATCGACCAGCCGACGTCGACTTCCGCCGAGGGTTCGGTGAACGGGAAGTAGGACGGGCGCATGCGCAGGACGATGTCGTCGCGCTCGAAAAAGGCCTTCAGGAAGGTTTCAAGCGTCCATTTGAGGTGGCCCATGGTGATGTTGCGGTCGATCACCAACCCTTCGACCTGGTGGAACATCGGCGTGTGGGTCGCGTCGCTGTCGGAGCGGTAGACCCGGCCGGGGGCGATGATCCGGATCGGCGGCGGCTGCGACGTCATCGTGCGCACCTGCACCGGCGAGGTGTGGGTGCGAAGGACGTGCAGCTCGGCGGCGTCGGAACCGTCGATCCGCTCGCAATAGAAAGTGTCCTGCATCGCCCGGGCCGGGTGGAATTCCGGCATGTTGAGGGCGGTGAAGTTGTGCCACTGATCCTCGATTTCCGGCCCTTCGGCGACCGCGAAGCCAAGGTCGGCGAAGATTTCCGCAAGCTCGTCCAGCACCTGGCTGACCGGGTGCACAGTTCCTACCGCAAGGTCGGTCGCCGGCAGCGACAGGTCGATCTTCTCGGTCGCCAGCTTGCGCTCAAGCTCTGCCTTTTCAAGCGCGGCCTTGCGCTGGGCGAGGGCAGCGGTGACTTGCTCGCGCAACGCATGGACGTGCGGCGCCTTGGCAGTCCGCTCCTCCGGGCTCATCGACCCCAGGGACTTGAGCTGCGCGGTGACGCTTCCGGACTTGCCCAGCGCGGCGACGCGAAGTTGCTCAAGCGCGGCTAGATCGGGCGCTTCGCCAATCGAGCGGGTCAGGCTTTCGGCATCATTCATGGCGCGCGGCTTAGCCTTGGCGCGGCGCAAAATGCAAAGCCGCGTGCTACATCGCCGCCGATGAGCGATTGGCCCAAGCTCGATCCGGCGCGCGATCACGACACGTTCGCGCTGCTTCACCTCGTCTCGCAGATGCTCGGCAAGATCCGGGTCGCCCATGCGCCGTGGGTGAACCACGGGTGGCACGCGACCCTGCGCCCGACCGCCAGCGGACTTGCGATCCTGCCGACCGCCGCAGGCGATGGCCGTACGTTCACGCTGGCCATCGACCTGTGCCGGCATCGCCTGGCGCTGGCCGTCAGCGATGGATCGCGCGCGGCCATCGGCTTCGACGGCAAGAGCATTGCCGAGCTCCATGACGAGCTTCGGGCCCTGCTCGACCGGCACGGCCTGCCTTCGACGTTTCACGGACGGCCCAATGAGATCGCCGATGCGACACCCTTTGCACAGGACCGGCGGCCAAGCCGTTACGACCCCAAAGCGGCGCTTGCGCTCCATCGCGCGCTGCAGGCGATGGTCCCGGTCTTCGATCGCTTTCGCGCCGGTTTCATCGGCAAGACCAGCCCGCTCCATTTCTTCTGGGGCAGCTTCGACCTGGCGGTGACCCGTTTCTCCGGCCGCTCGGCGCCGGCGCATCCGGGCGGCGTTCCCGGGCTTCCCGACCGAATCACCCGGGAAGCGTACAGCCACGAGGTTTCGAGCGCCGGTTTCTGGGCAGCAGGCGCCGTCGAGGCGGAGCCGTTCTTCTACAGTTACGCCTATCCGGAGCCGGCGGGCTTTCGCGACCGGCCGCTCGATGCCGGAGGCTGGAACGCCGACTTCCAGGAATTCACGCTGTCCTACGATGCGGTTCGCGCGGCGGCCGATCCCGAGGCCTTGCTCACCAGCTTTCTGCAGGGAAGCTACGAGGCAGCGGCCGAGCTTGCGCAGTGGGATCGCACCGCGCTCGAGCGCGAACCGGTCGCGCCCTAGACAGCGAGGAACGGGTAGGGCGAGATGGTCTTGCGATTCTCGTGCACCGCAAGCATCCGCCCGGCCGGCGCCGTCGCGCGATAAGCGCATTGCATGCGCGGGCAGACCGCACAGGCCGGGCCGACCGGAGTCGCCGGCGTGTTCACCAGGTCGAGGCCGTCGGCATAGGCAATCCGCGGCGCGTAGCGGACGTCGCACCCAAGGCCGACCGCAAGCAGCGCATCGTCGCGAAGGTCGGGGCGGATCGGTCGCTCGATGGTTCGGCTGATGGTGAAGAAGCGCTGCCCGTCCGGCGTCTCGATCAGTTGCCGGATCGTCTGCCCGGGCGTCTGGAAGGCGGCGTGCAGGTGCCAGCGCGGGCAGGTGCCGCCGAAGTGGGAAAAGGGGAAACTCTCGCCCGCGTAACGCTTAGAAATGTTTCCGGCCGGGTCGACCCGCAGCATGAAGAAGGGAACCCCGCGCGCGCCGGCCCGGCCCAGAGTCGTGACCCGGTGCGCGATCTGTTCGATGTTGGCCCCGAACTGGCCGCACAGCCGATCGAGCGCGTAGCGATGCTCCTCGGCGGCGCGCAGGAACTTGCCATAGGGCATCATGATCGCGCTCGCCGCATAGTTGGCGAAGCTCATGTGCAGAAGTCGCTTGCTGCCAAGGTCGGGCGGGCGTGCAGCGTCGACCATTCGGTCGAGGATATGGGAAAATTCCAGCAGCGAGAGCTGGTAGGCGAGGCCGAAGGTGCGGTTCTCCGGCCGCAGCAGCGCCGATAGCATCAGCGTGCGGCGCTGGGCATCGTAATGCTGGCTGGCATCGTCCAGCTGCTCGGGCTCGACCACCCGCGCCTCGACTCCGAACGCTTCCTTCAGCCGCCGCCGCAACGGCTCCGCGATCGACAGGGGATCGCCAAGCCCCTGGCCGAGGGTCTCGGCGCTTTCTTCAAGCTCCGGGAAATGGTTGCGCTGCGCCTGAATGTAATCGCGCACCCAGGTTTCGGGCGTGATCAATGCGCGCGGATCGCCGCCCGTCTCGCTGGTCGGCTGGCGCTGCAGCTCACGCACCGCGGTGTAGAGCCGGACGACCGCATCGGCCACGCTGGGCGCATTGTCCGAAAGCTCGACCAGTTCGGACCGCGCGACGCCGAGGTTGGACAGCATCGGATCGGCGAAGATCTCGCTAAGCTGGTCGGCGCTCGCCGAATCCGCGCCTTCCGCGGCGAATTTCTTGACGTCGATGTCGAAGGCTTCCGCAAGCCGCAGAAGGACGCCCGCCGTCACCGGCCGCTGATTGCGCTCCAAATGGTTGAGGTAGGATGCGGACACGCCAAGCTCCGCGGCCATCGCGCTCTGGTTCAAGCCGCGCTCGCGCCGCAGCCGCTTCAGCCTCGGCCCGAGGAAGAGTTTGCGCCCAGCCATGTTGTGAAGTTGTCAACATCTTCACAGCTTTGGCAAGTCGCGACCTGACATCTCCGCCATTTTTTGTGCAGCATTTGCAAGTTCGTTGCTGTTTGTTGGCGGCGAGCAGCAAAGCGGAAAGGCAACCCACATGGCGGATTTCAGCGACGTCGTCCCAGCGAGCATTAGGCGGTTCGAAGGCATCGAGCGGCCCTATTCCGTCGACGACGTGCTTCGGCTGCGCGGCTCCATCCCTGTCGAGCATACGCTGGCCCGCCGCGGTGCGCTGCGCTTGTGGGAATTGCTCAACCAGGAAGAGCCGGTGCGGGCGCTTGGCGCGATGTCCGGCAACCAGGCGATGCAGATGGTCCGCGCCGGGCTCAAGGCCATCTACCTGTCGGGCTGGCAGGCGGCGGCGGATGCCAACACCGCCTGCGCCATGTATCCCGACCAGTCGCTGTATCCCGCGAACACCGGGCCGGAGCTCGCCAAGCGAATCAACCGCGCGCTGCAGCGGGCCGACCAGATCGAGCATATGGAAGGGGGCGCCAAGCGCGACTGGTTCGCGCCGATCGTGGCCGACGCGGAGGCCGGCTTCGGCGGACCGCTCAACTGCTTCGAGATCATGAAGGGCTATATCGAAGCGGGCGTCGCGGGCGTTCACTTCGAAGACCAGCTCGCCAGCGAGAAGAAGTGCGGCCACCTTGGCGGCAAGGTGCTGATCCCGACCAGGGCCGCGGTCCGCAACCTCGACGCCGCGCGGCTTGCCGCCGACGTCTCGGGCGTGCCGACCATCCTGGTTGCCCGCACCGATGCGGAGAGCGCCAAGCTGCTGACGTCTGATGTCGACGAGCGCGACCGGCCGTTCATCACCGGCGAGCGCACGGCGGAGGGCTTCTATCGCCTGCGCGACGGCACCGGCCTCGACAATTGCATCAGCCGAGCGAAGGCGTTCGCGCCGCACGCCGACCTGCTGTGGTTCGAAACCAGCAAGCCGAATCTTGAGCAGGCGCGGACCTTCGCCGAAGCGGTGCACCGCGACTTCCCCGGCAAAATGTTGGCCTACAATTGCTCGCCCAGCTTCAACTGGGAGGCGAACCTAGACCGCGACACCATCGCCAGGTTCCAGCGCGAGCTCGGGGCGATGGGCTTCAAGTTCCAGTTCGTTACCCTGGCCGGCTTCCACAGCCTCAACCATTCCATGTTCCAGCTGGCGAGCGGCTATCGCGATCGTGGCATGGCGGCTTATTCGGAACTGCAGCAAGCCGAGTTCGCAAGCGAAGCCGACGGCTACACCGCAACTCGTCACCAGCGCGAGGTCGGCACCGGCTACTTCGACGCCGTGGCCACGGCCGTCTCCGGCGGCGAATCGTCGACCACCGCACTCAACGAATCGACCGAAGCGGCGCAGTTCGCCGCAGCCGAATAGGGAGCAAGCATATGGGACAGCGTTTCTGGGTCGTCGGCGGCCACTATGCGGACTGCCGGTTCACCGAACTCGAACCCGGTACCGAAAAGGTGCATGGGCCGTATAACGACGAGCTTCACGCCCGCATGGAGTGGCAGCGCCTGACCTTTCGCGATCATTGCACGGCGACCGAACGCTATTCGATCTGCATCGAGCCTGCCGCGCGATGAGCACGATCCTCGAAACGCCGATTGCAGCCGAGCCTTCGGCGGTTCGAGGCGCAAGTGACATATTGAGCACCGACGCGCTCGACCTTCTTCTTGAGCTTCACCAGCGCTTCGACGGTCGGCGGCGGTCGTTGCTCGATCGGCGCCTCGACCGGCAGGAGCGCTTCAATCGCGGCGAGCTTCCGGACTTCCGCGAGGATATGCGCGACCTTCGCGCGGCGGAGTGGCGAGTCGGCGCGATCCCGAGCGACCTTCAGGATCGCCGGGTCGAAATCACCGGCCCGACCAACGCCAAGATGGTGATCAACGCGCTCAACAGCGGCGCGCGCGTGTTCATGGCCGATTTCGAAGACGCGACCTCGCCGGTCTGGGACGAGTTGGTCCAGGGCCAGGTGAACCTGCGCAATTACTGGCTCGGGCGGCTGGATCATACCGACCCGGCGAGCGGCAAGCACTATCGGGTTGGCGACCAGCCGGCGGTGCTGATGGTTCGCCCGCGCGGGCTCCACCTGCCCGAAGACCATGTCACCGTCGATGGCCGGCCCGTTTCCGGCGCATTCTTCGATTTCGCGCTCTACGTCTGGCACAACGCGCGCCGCGCGCTGTCCGCGGGCTCGGGGCCGTACTTCTACATCCCGAAGCTCGAAAGCATGGAGGAAGCGGCGCTGTGGAGCGACGTGTTTGCGCTGGCTGAGGACCGGCTCCGGCTCGAGCGCGGGACGATCAAGTGCACCGTACTGATCGAGACGCTGCCGGCGGCGTTCGAGATGGACGAGATACTCTATGCGCTGAAGGAGAACATCGTCGGGCTCAACTGCGGCCGCTGGGACTACATCTTCAGCTACATCAAGCGGCTCGGCCGTACGCCCGACCGGCTGACCCCCGACCGCTCGGCGATGACGATGGATAAGGCATTCCTCGCCGCTTACTCGCTGCGTCTGATCGCCACCTGCCACCGCCGCGGCGCCTTTGCGATGGGCGGGATGAGCGCCTTCATCCCCGTAAAGGGCGACGAGGCGGCGAACGCCGGTGCGATGGACAAGGTGCGGCAGGACAAGCTGCGCGAAGTTCGCAACGGCCACGACGGCACCTGGGTCGCGCATCCGGCGCTGGTATCGGTTGCGCTGGAAGCCTTCGAGGCGATGGACGGACCCAATCAGCTTTCCACGATGCCTGAGCACCTGCCTGGCCGCGACGAGATGCTGGCGATGCACGAAGGACCGCGCACCGAGGCCGGCGCGCGCGAGAACATTCGCGTCGGCGTCCAATATCTCGCCGCTTGGCTCGGCGGCAAAGGCGCGGTGCCCCTCTACAACCTCATGGAAGACGCCGCGACGGCGGAAATCAGCCGCACCCAGCTGTGGCAATGGCTGCACTTCGGCGCCGACCTGGACGATGGGCGCCGCTTCGACCGCGATCTGTTCGACCAATTGTTCGACGAGGAAATCGGCCTGCTGCAGGAGGTGCCGGACATCCAGGAAGCGGCGGAGCTGTTCCGGGAAATGGTCTTTGCGCGCGAGCTGGTCGAGTTCCTGACCCTGCCGGCGTACGAACGGCTGCTGTAGGAGGATCCGGCTGACTCCTCCGGCTTTGGGCTGCTAGACTGGGCGCGATGACCGTCCGCTTCGACTATCTGACGCAGTTGCCGGCGCAGCGCACCACGCCGGGCGCCAGCAGGATCATCCTCTCGAACCTCGAGCGCTGCGACTATGAAGTCGAATCGTCCCCGTCCGGAATCAACATCGTTCTCGACGGCGAGGAGACCTATGAGGTCGAAGGCGCGCGGATGCGAGTCCGCGCCGGGGAAATGATATTGATCTCGGCCGGTCACAGGCTGCGGGTGGTGTTGGAACGGCGCGACGGCAACCGCGCGATTTGCGTCTGTCTTCCAAGCGTCGACCTGCCCGCGCCCGCCGTCGTCGTCAGCGCCGCCAATTCCGATCTGGGCCGCTACCTGGCCGCTGCCGGTGACGTCGGCGCGGCCGCGATGATCGCGGCGACGGCGCAGCAACTGCCGCGCCTCGCGGAAACGGTCGGGCGGCAGTTTCGCGCCATCCCGTCCCGTCGCTGGCAAACCAGCCAGCGGGTGCTGCAGCAGGTCGACCGCGCCGCGGCCTACCTGAAGGCCGACATCGACCAGCCTGCCGACCTCAAGCGGCTGGCCGACACGGCCGGCATGTCGGTCCACCATTTCGCCCGCACCTTCGCGGCGGTTTACGGCTGCCCGCCGGCGCGCTTCCAAGGGCGCGTGCGGATGGAGCAAGCGGCGGCGGCGCTGATGTCTGGCACGAGCGCGGCGGCCGCGGCGGAGCGGTTCGGTTTTGCCGACCAGGCGTCCTTCACCCGCGCCTTTCGCCGGCACAAGGGGATCAGCCCGGCCGCCTGGGCCCGCTCTCAAGCGCGCGAATAGCAAGATCGGTCAAAGCGGCGCAGGGCCGGCGTGGCTAGGCAGGGCGGCATGAACCTGGCCATCCCCGCGATTTACAAATTCCTGATCCCGGCCGTCGGCTGCCTGATCATCTTCCTTCGCTTCGGCAAGCGGGACATCCTTGCGCCGGCGCTGTTCTGGCCGCCGGCGAGGCAGGTAGCGCTATGGTGCGCGCTAGCCCTGGCCTGGATGCTGGGCACGGACTTCCTGGTCAATTGGCGCGGCCCATTCGACTTCGCGCCGTGGCAGGCGCAACCGTTGATGGACAGCGTGTTCCGGGTGCTTGGGGTGGCGGTATTCGGCCCGGCGATGGAGGAGCTGATCTTCCGCGGCTTCATGTTCGGCCGGCTGCTGAAGACGCCCCTGGGCGCGGCCGGGACGATCGTGGCGACCGCCGCCGTCTGGGCCGCGATCCACTGGGACTATTCCCCGCTCGTCATCGGGATAATCTTCATTCAGGGCCTGCTGCTGGGATTGGCCCGCTGGCGCACCGGATCGGTATTCCTGCCGATCGTCATGCACTGCCTGTGGAATCTCTACGCCGTCTGGTAGGCCTCAGCGCTTCAGCCCGCGCTTCGCAATGTCCGCCTCAAGCTGCTCATCGCACTTCATCAGCTCGTTCATCAGCCCGTCCGGCGACCACAGCTCGGCCTGGCTCTGCTGGCTGCTCTTCGCATAAGCTTCGAGGGGATACGCCTTTTGCAGGCGATCGAATTCGGCCTGTTCGGCCGGGGTCAGCTTGTCCGGAACCCGGCTTGCGAAAGCGGCGAAGATGGCGTGGTCCGGACCGGCATAAAAGGCGGTCAGCCGCTTCAACTGCGCATCGCCAAGCCGGCGAGCGCTCGAACGCAGCGCGCTGGTCACGGCGGCATCCTGGGCGGTCCGCTGGCACGTCGCCGAGCCCTCAAGCGCGGCCTTCACCTCCGCGCCGCGCCCGGGGTTGAGCGCGGCCAGGCGACTCAGCTCGGCGGCGTCGATCTCGCTCTTCCTGGTCGACGTCGATGGCGGGAGCGCGGCGATGAATGCGTCGATGGTGGCTTCGCTCGCCGGCGCGACCGGATCGGCGGCGGCGGCGAGCGCCAGCCAGGCAAACAACGGCAACATGCTCAAACTCCCCCTCGCGCAAAGACGCCGTCTACCAAATACGAAAAAGGGCGCCTCGGTTGCCCGGGCGCCCTTCTTCAGATGGAGAGCGGAGCCTTAAGCGGCTTCGCCCTCCTTCGGCAGCGCGGCTTTCGCCTGGGCGATGATCGCGCTGAATGCTTCGCCTTCGTGCATCGCGATGTCGGCCAGGACCTTGCGGTCGAGGTTGATGTTCGCAAGCTTCAGGGCGTGGATGAACGTGCCGTAGGTCATGCCTTCGGCGCGGACAGCCGCGTTGATGCGCTGGATCCACAAGGCGCGGAAGGACCGCTTTTTCACCTTGCGGTCGCGATAGGCGTACTGGCCGGCCTTCTCGACGGCTTGGCGGGCGATCCGGATCGTGTTCTTGCGACGGCCGTAATAGCCCTTCGCCTGCTCCAGGATCCGCTTGTGCTTGGCGCGCGTGGTTACGCCGCGTTTGATGCGTGGCATGTCTTAGCGCTCCTTACTTCAGGCCGTACGGCGCCCACAGCTTCACCGTCTTCGTGTCGGCGTCGCTAAGGACCGTGGTTCCGCGGTTCTGGCGGATATACTTGGCGTTGTGGCTGATCAGCCGGTGACGCTTGCCGGCAACGCCGTGCTTCACCTTGCCGGTCGCCGTGAGCTTGAAGCGCTTTTTGACGCCGCTCTTGGTCTTGAGCTTGGGCATTTTCGTCTCCTTGTGTGCCCTCCGCTTGCGGCGGACGGCGACGTTTCTCACCCGACACGGCAGCCCTCACTGGCCGGCCCGGTGGTTTTTCCAATGATCTGGAAAGGCGGCGCCTATAGATTGGAGCAGCGCTTAAGGCAACCTACCAGGCGTGGCGCGCGCCGTCGCGCTTGAGGAAGCCACCCGACTGTTCGGGAGTGAGCCGCTCGATCAGCTGCCGCATCTCGCTGACACTCTGCGCCGCAGTCGTCGGCGCGTTCTTGCCGCCCATGCGGGTCTTCACCCAACCGGGGTCGACCGTGATGGCGATCAGGCCGCGCGGCTTCACTTCGATCGCCAGGGCGTGCCACGCCATGTTCAGCGCCGCCTTGCTGCTGCGGTAGGGAACGTAGCCGCCGGTGCTTTCGCCGATGCTGCCCAACCCGCTGCTGAGCGCGACCAACTTGCCACCCGGCGCGCGGAGCTTCGGCAGCACCGAGTGCGCGAGCAGGTAGGGGCCGATGCTGTTTGACACCATCATCTCGGCCCAGGCGCGGCCGTCGTGGGCGGTTTCGGCCTGCTCCGGCAGCCAGGTGCCGGCGTTGGCGACCAGCAGGTCGAGATCCTCGACGCGCGCGCCGAAGCTGGCGACCGCCTCAAGATCGCGCATGTCCAGGCGCTCGATTCGAACGCCAAGGGCCTCTAATTCGGGGCTGCTTTCGCGCACGCTGGCGATGACGTTCCAGCCGTCGGCAGCATATTGGCGCGCGAATTCCAGGCCGATGCCACGGTTCGCGCCAGTGATCAGGACAGTGGGCATGCCGCGCAAACAACCCGCGCGCCCGCTTGTTTCCCTTTAGTCAAACAGGCTGGATACGCTCGCTTCGTCGGAAATCCGCCGGATCGCTTCCGCCAGCAGTGGCGCCACGGTGAGTCGGCGCAGCTTGCCGCCTTTCTCGTCGGCTTCGCCGCTCCAGATCGAATCGGTGACGACCAGCTCCGACAGGTCGGACTTTGCGACTCTCGCAGCGGCGGCGCCGGACAGTACGCCGTGGGTGCAATAAGCGAACACTTCGACCGCCCCCTGCTGCTTGAGCGCCGCGGCTGCGTTGCACAGCGTCCCGGCCGAATCGACGATGTCGTCGATCAGGATGCAGGTGCGGCCGTCGACTTCGCCGATGACGTTCATCACTTCCGATTCGCCGGCCCGTTCGCGGCGTTTGTCGACAATCGCCAGCGGCACGTTGCCGATGCGCTTGGCAAGGCTGCGGGCGCGGACGACGCCGCCGACGTCGGGGGAAACGACGGTCAGTTCGCGGCTACCGAAGCGCGCCTGGATGTCGGAAGCGATCACCGGAGAGGCGAACAAATTGTCGGTCGGGATGTCGAAGAAGCCCTGGATCTGGCCGGCATGGAGGTCGATCGACAGCACTCGGCTGGCCCCCGCGACGGTGATCAAATTGGCGACCAGCTTGGCCGAAATCGGCGTCCGCGGGCCCGGCTTTCGGTCCTGCCGCGCATAGCCGAAATAAGGGACGACCGCGGTGATTCGCTTGGCCGACGCGCGCCGCAGGGCGTCGATGCAGATCAGCAGCTCCATCAAATTGTCGTTGGCCGGGTAGCTAGTCGACTGGATGACGAAGACGTCCTCGCCGCGGACGTTCTCGTTGATCTCGACGAAGATTTCCTCATCGGCGAAGCGGCGGACGCTCGCCTCGGTCAGCGGCATTTCAAGGTAATCGGAGATCGCTCGCGCCAACGGCGGATTGCTGTTCCCGGCGAGCAATTTCATCTGTTCGATCCCCCTGGCGGTCATACTCGCCTTAGCGGCCCGCCGGCCAAGCGCAAAGCTGTTGGTTGCCGCTCCGCGTTCGAGCGCTAAAGCGGGGCTGTGACCGACCGCCTGACCATTGCCCTGGCACAGATGAACCAGCGGGTCGGGGACTTGGCGGGCAATGCCGACCGGATTCTGGCGCTGCGCAAGGAGGCGGCCGGGGCCGACCTGCTGATGGTGCCGGAGCTGCAGCTAACCGGCTATCCGCCCGAGGACCTGGTGCTGAAGCCCGAGTTCGTCCGGCGCACGATGGAAGCGGCAGAGCGGCTGGTCGACGCCACGGCCGACGACGGCCCGGCGCTGCTGTTCGGGACGATCGTCTCGGAAGGTGGGGCCAATTACAATGCGATGGTGCTCGCCAACCACGGTCGCGTGCTTGGCCGGACCTTCAAACGCGAGCTGCCCAATTACGGCACGTTCGACGAGAAAAGGGTTTTCGCGTCCGGCCCGCTCCCCGAACCGATGGAATTCAACGGCATCAGGCTCGGCGTCCCGATTTGCGAGGACATCTGGCTGGAACCGGTCTGCGCGCATCTGGCGAATGCCGGCGCGGAGCTGATGCTGGTGCCCAACGGCAGTCCCTACGAGCTCGACAAGGACGACCTGCGGCAGCGGCTGGTGCGCTCGCGCGTGGTCATGACCGGGTTGCCGATGATCTACCTCAACCGTGTCGGCGGCCAGGATGAGATCGTCTTCGACGGATCATCCTTCATCATGCACGCCGATGGCGAAGTGGTCGTGCAGATGGCCGATTGGGAAGAGCAGCTGCTGATGACCGAATGGGCGCGGCAGGGCGACGGCTGGACTTGCCTGACCCGGGAGAAGCGGGAGCTCGATCCGTACCCGGCCGATGTCTATCACGCGATGATGATGGGCCTGCGCGATTATGTGCAGCGCAACGGCTTTCCCGGCGTGATCCTTGGCTTGTCCGGCGGCATCGACAGCGCGCTGTCGGCGGCGGTGGCGGTCGACGCACTTGGACCCGACAAGGTCTGGGGGGTGATGCTGCCGTCCAAATACACTTCGGACGAAAGCCTGGACGACGCCCGCGAGTGCGCGCGCCTGCTCGGCTGCCGCCATGACGTCATCCCGATCGCGCCGGCGGTCGAGGCGCTTGGGCAGATGGTGCCGGACCTCAATAAGCTGGCGCAGGAAAACGTGCAGGCGCGGCTTCGGATGGTCGCGCTGATGGGCCTTTCGAATACGCATGGGCCCATGCTTCTAACCACCGGCAACAAGAGCGAGATGAGCGTCGGCTACGCCACGCTCTACGGCGACATGGCGGGCGGCTATTCCGTGTTGAAGGACGCGTACAAGACCACCTGCTTCGCGCTCTCGCGCTGGCGCAATCGGGTGAAGCCGGGCGGCGCGCTCGGGCCGGATGGGCCGGTCATGCCCGACAACGTCATCACCAAGGCGCCGACGGCCGAGCTCAGCCCCGGCCAGAAGGACGAGGATTCGCTGCCGCCCTACGCGCTGCTCGACCGAATGCTCGAGGCGCTGATCGACAAAGAAATGTCGGTCAAGGAAACGGCGCTCGCGACCGGCGCCGACCTAGCCCTGGTCAGCGAGATCGAGCGCAAGGTGCTGCTGGCCGAATACAAGCGCCGGCAGGCGCCGCCCGGCGTGAAGATCGGCGCCCGCAACTTCGGCCGCGACCGCCGCTACCCGATCAGCAATTTCTTCCGCACGAGCAAATGAGTCGCTAGCGTCGCATCGGGCTGGGGGGTGAAGCATGTTCAATACCGTCCGGCACTGGTGGGACAGCGGTCGCGGCAAGATGACCGTCCGCCTTTTCCTGTTCGAATTATTCGTCGTCATTATTGGCGTGCTTATTGCCCAGTCGGTCGCCGGCTATGCCCAGCGGCAGTCCGAACTCAGGCACATGGAAGCGGAGCGGTCGCGGCTGCAGTCGGAGCTGGAGGGCGTCCATGCTTTTGTGAAAGCCTGGCGCGCGGGTGTTCCTTGCCTTGCCGAGCGGATGACTCAAATCATGTCCGGCGCATCATTCCGGCCAAGCGAGCTCCGGCGCCCGCGCTTCCCGACGCCGGCATATGCGGCGCCGTCGACGGAGGTACTCGACCTGCTGGCCGCCAAATATGGGGCAAAGGACAAGGATGACCTGAACTGGGTCGGAGGCAACGTCGCCAATTCGAGCACGGTCATCGCGTCGATCATTGCGCGCTGGGGGCGCCTGATGCTTATCGACCCCGCCAACGGGCAAGTCACTGCTAGCGATCGGGCCGAGGCCCGGATGGCCGCCGCCGACATCAAGGCCCAGTTGCGGGCGATGGAGGTGATTGCGAACGATACGGACGATGTGCTCACCCGGATGAACGTCGGGTCGCGCAATCCGGTTGAGTCGGACTATGGCCCCGCCACAAGCTGCGCCGCGATCTGGAACAGCGGCCGGCTCGACCCGCTGTTGCGGACGAAGTGAGTGGCCCTTGGTGACAGGCCGGTAGCGAGCGCTTAGGCGGACGCGATGACCGTCACCACTCGCTTCGCGCCGTCGCCGACCGGCCGGCTGCACGTCGGCAATATCCGCACTGCGCTCCACAATTTCCTGTTCGCGCGCAAGCATGGCGGGCGTTTCCTGCTGCGGATCGACGACACCGACGCCGAGCGCTCGACCGCTGCGTTCGACCAAGCAATCCGCGACGATCTCGACTGGCTTGGCCTGTCGCCCGACCAGGTGGTTCGCCAATCGGATCGCTTCGACCTGTATGAGCGGGAGTTCGAGCGGCTCAAGGCGGCCGGGCGGGTCTATGCCTGCTTCGAGACGGCCGAGGAGCTGGAGCTTCGGCGCAAGGTCCTGCTCGGCCGTGGCCTGCCGCCGGTGTACGAGCGTAAGTCGGAGGATGCGTCGGCGCCTGAGGGCCGGTCGCCGCACTGGCGCTTCAAGCTCGACCATGGCGCGCCGATCGTTTGGACCGATCGCATTCGCGGCGAGCAGAAATTCGACCCGAAATTGCTTTCCGATCCGGTGGTGCGGCGCGAAAACGGAAGCTGGCTGTACCTGCTGCCAAGCGTCATTGACGATATCGACCTGGGCATCACCGACGTCGTTCGGGGCGAGGACCATGTCTCCAACAGCGCCGTCCAGATCCAGATGTTCGAAGCGCTCGGCAGCGATCCGCCGCATTTCGCGCACGAAGCGCTGCTGGTCGCTGCGGAAGGCAAGTTGTCGAAGCGACTTGGTTCCTACGGCGCCGAGCATCTGCGCGAAGAAGGAGTCGAGCCAATGGCGCTGCTGTCGCTGCTGGCCCGGATCGGAACCTCACAGCCGGTCGAGCCCGTCGCGCGGCTCGACGACCTCGCCGCCGCCTTCGATTTCGCGCATTTCGGCCGGGCGCCGGCGCATTTCGACCCGCACGAGGTCGAGCTGCTCAATGCCCGTTTGCTGCACCTGTCCGACTTCGCGGCGGTGCGCGATCGGCTGCCGGCGTCGGTGACGGAAGACCTGTGGCTGCTGCTGCGCGCCAACCTTGAGCATCTGTCGGACATCGACGCCTGGCTGGAAGTCGTCTCAGGCGACATTCCGGCGCCCAACCTGTCGCACGACGACCTCGCCTTCGTGCGCGAAGCGGCCACTGTCGCCGAGACGATCGACTGGTCGGCGGAACCGTGGAAGGCGCTGACTTCAACCTTGAAGGAAAGGACGGGGCGCAAGGGCAAGCCCTTGTTCCTGCCGCTGCGACTGGCAATCACCGCGCGGGAAAGCGGTCCGGAGATGGCGCCGCTGGTCGAAAGCATCGGCAAGGCCCGAGTGATCGAGCGCCTGCAGGCCGCGGCCCGCCGCTGACTTTGCCATTGCCTTTCGTGTAATGTTGTAACATCATCTCTCGACTCACGATGAGAGGAGTCGGAAATGACGACCTACGCTCCCGTACCCGCCTTTGCCGAGCGAAAGAGTGCTCCCAAGACGCTGACCATCATTATTGCGGGCCACGCCGTGCTGCTCGCCGCCGTGATCACGGCGAAGATGGACTTGCCGGCGTCCTTTGGCCCGACGCGGACGGTCGTCGACCTGATCGAAGCGCCCAAGGATCCGCCCCCGCCGGAGCCGCGGGCCGAGCCGACGGCAAAGCCGGTTCGGTCGGTGATCGACCGGCCGCTCCCGCTCGTGCCCCTGCCCGCCGAGGACGATGCGCCGGCGATCGACACGACCCCCGTCGTCCTTCCCAACAGCGGCCCGGTGATCGGGCCGAGCAGGGATCCGGTCATCGATCTCAAGCCGGTGCCAAAGCCATTGCCGGTGCGCACCGGGCCGCGCTTCGCCACGCCCGATTCGCAGCTGCGCCCGCCTTATCCGGCGGACAAGATCAGTTCCGAGGAGGAGGCGTCGCTGCGGCTGCGGCTGACCATCGATGAACGCGGCCGAGTGACCGCGGTCGATCCGGTCGGCGCCGCCGATGCGTCATTCCTGACGGCTGCGCGCAAGCATTTGATCGCTCACTGGCGCTATCGGCCCGCGACCGAGGACGGGCGCGCGGTAGCGTCGAGCACGGTCATCACCCTCCGCTTCCTGCTCGATGAATAGCCTTAGAGGCTAAGGCTCAAGGAAATGGTGGCGGCGTGGTCGCTGCTGTCTTCGCCACCCCGGACGAACCGGTGCTGGTTCAGATAGCCGGCCTCCAGGTTGAGCGACTTGCTCAACGGCGTCGTGATCGCGACCGCGTTGCGCATCCGGTCCACGCCGGTTCGCGACTGGAAAGGCACGGCGTTGAGGTTGATGAAAGTCTCGTTGCTCAGGTTCAGCGACGTCTTCGAGCCCTTGCCGAGCGGAATCTGGTATCGAAGGTAAGGCCGGGACCGCCAGCCGGTGCCGTCGACGCCGTCGCGCCAGCGCTGCTCGAACCGCAATCGCGCACTGAGCTTGCCCGGCCCGACCTTCGCGAAATTGTCCACGGTGATCTGCTCGCGAAAGCGGTGCTCGAGCACGGTGAAGTCGCCGCCATCATATTGCGGATTGTGGGTGTAGCCGGCCCAGACCGTCGTGAGCCTGCCGAGTTTGTAGCCCAGCAGCGTGTTGGACTCGACTTCGCACAGGCCGTTCCGATCGGCACTGAAGCGAGTCACCAGTTCCTGCGACAGCCGCCATTTGTCCGACAGCTTCACGCCCACCGACGCGGTCGTCCACAGTTGCGAATCCTCGCTTGCCGACGCCGGTGCGGCGATGGCGGCGAGACAGGCGAAGGCGGCGAGGCGGTGTTGGCGCATGGCTTCGCCTAATCTGGCGTTCGCCGAAGCGCAACGAAGGGTGAACTCTTCGCTTTCGACCGGGGTAGCGGACGCGGCGGCGCGCGCTTACATTCCGCTCATGTCCTGGTTTCCAAGCCCCGTCGGTCCGCGCGCCGCTTTTGCCGACTTGCGCGCCTTCATGCGCAATCGCAGCCGCGAACAGACCATCGGCGCCGCCTTGGCAGTTCTGGTCACGATCATCATCGTCATCATGTTTTTCGTCGACTCGAAGATCAACACCGCCCCGCCGGCACAGATCATCTACGTCGAGCAATGGAGCGTGAACCGTACCGACGCGGAAATCATCGCCGACCAGAAGAAAGACCAGGAGCGCAAGCGCGCCTACGAGCTCGAGAAGCAACGGCAATTTCAGAAACTCGAAAAACGGTTCGGGCTCTAGCCAGCGACCGCCGCTTCATGGCGCTGGCCGTGAAGCTTGGCGAGGGCGCGCGCGGCAGCACCGCGCCCAATCCCAACGTCGGCTGCGTCATCGTCGCCGCGGCGGGCGAGATCATCGGCCGTGGCGCGACCCAGCCGGGTGGACGCCCCCATGCCGAAGCGGTCGCGCTCGCCGAGGCGGGCACCCGGGCAGAGGGTGCGACGGTCTATGCGACGCTCGAGCCTTGCGCTCACCGGAGCGCGCGCGGCCCCGCTTGCGCCGACCTACTGATTGAAGCGCGCCCTTCGCGCGTCGTTGTTGCGCTGAAGGACCCCGACCCGCGCACGAACGGCGACGGCATCAAGCGCCTGAGCGCCGCCGGCATCGACGTCAGGGTCGGTACTGGGCGATCCGCCGCCGCGGCCTCGCTCGCCGGGTTTCTCACCCGGCTGAGGAGCGGCCGGCCGCGGATCACGTTGAAGCTGGCGCTGTCGATCGACGGCAAGATTGCGCTTCCGTCGGGCGAATCGAAGTGGATTACCGGCACCGACGCTCGCGCCCACGTGCACCTTGAACGCGCGCGCACCGACATGATTCTCGTCGGGCGCGGGACCTACCTGGCCGACCAACCGGCGCTCGACGTTCGACTGCCCGGCCTGGAGCAGCGTTCGCCGCGTCGCGCGCTGTTGACTCGCGGCGAGGCGGTCGAGGGATGGGAAACCCTGCGTTCTCCGCAAGATGTCTGCCGACTTCATGACGTCAACGACCTGCTGGTCGAAGGCGGCTCGGCGACTGCAACCGCATTCCTGACGGCCGACCTCGTCGACCGGATCCTGATCTACCGCGCGCCGATCATCGTCGGCGAGGGGAAGTCGTCGTTCGGCTATGTCGGCCTCGATGCCATCGCCGATGCGCACGGCCGCTGGGCGCTGGTCGACGAGCGCCGCCTCGGCCCCGACCGGCTTGAAGTTTACGAGCGGGTGCGGCGGGCCTAAGCGGCGGCGATGTTCACCGGTATCATCACCGACGTCGGCACCGTCCGCGCCGCCGAGCAGCGCGGCGACCTGCGCCTGACCATCGGCTGCGGCTACGACCTGGCGACGGTCGACCTCGGCGCCTCGATCGCCTGTTCGGGCGTGTGCCTGACGGTCGTCGACAAGGGCCACGACTGGTTCGCGGTCGATGTGTCGAACGAAACCCTGTCGCGGACCGCCCCGGGCCTGTGGAGCGAAGGCGCGCGGCTGAACCTCGAGCGGCCGCTGCGCATCGGCGACGAGCTGGGCGGGCATTTTGTCACCGGCCATGTCGATTGCGTCGGGGAAGTCGTCGGCACCTGCCCCGAAGGCGGGTCGACCCGTATCGGAATTGCCATCCCCGCCGAATATGCGCCGCTGGTCGCCGCCAAAGGGTCGATCACGGTCGACGGCGTTTCGCTGACCGTCAACGCGGTTCGCGAGGCGGAAGACGGACGGACGCACTTTTCGGTCAACATCATCCCCCACACCGCGAGTTGCACGACGTTGGGGAACGCTAGCGCCGACGTACATTTCAATGTGGAGTTCGACGTGCTGGCGCGCTACCTCGACCGGATGCTGCAAGCCAGAGCACAATAGGAACTCGAGTAGCGCGCTTGCAATCACATTATAATGTGATATTGAGCGCTCATGAGCACGAATCTCATCGAGCGTATCAACGCGATCATCGAAACCGGGGAAGTCAGCCGCTCGGCGCTTGCCCGCGCCGCCGGCCTCCATCCCAACTCCCTGCGCAAGCTCGGCGCCGCTGACTGGAATCCCACCGCGGACACGCTCGGGCGGCTCGAGAAGCTGATCGAGCGCGGGAATACGGAGGCGCTGGTCGGCGCCGAAGCGATCCTCAACGAGGCGCGCAACGGCCGCATGTTCATCCTGGTCGACGACGACGACCGAGAGAATGAGGGCGACCTGGTCATTCCGGCGCAGATGGCGACCCCGGACGCGATCAACTTCATGGCTCGCCACGGCCGCGGCCTCATTTGCCTGACCTTGACCCAGGAGCGCGCTGCTACCCTGGGGCTGCAGCCGATGACGCAGACCAACCGAAGCCGCAACGAAACCGCGTTCACGGTCTCGATCGAGGCGAAGGAAGGCATTTCCACCGGGATCAGCGCCGCCGACCGCGCGCGCACCATCGCCGCCGCCATCGACGCCGCCAACGGCGCTGACGCCATTGTGTCGCCCGGCCACGTCTTCCCGCTGGTAGCTCGCCCCGGCGGGGTGCTGGTCCGCGCGGGCCACACCGAGGCGGCGGTCGACGTCGCCCGCCTCGCCGGTCTGAATCCCAGCGCGGTCATCTGCGAGATCATGAGCGACGACGGGACCATGGCGCGCCTCGACGACCTGATGGATTTCGCGCGCACCCACGGCCTCAAGATCGGCACTATCCGCGACCTGATCGCCTACCGGCTGAAGAAGGACCACATGGTCGAGCGGGTCGCCGCCTCCCCGTTCACGGCCAGCTCGGGCGCCAAGTGGCAGGCGGAGGTCTTCCGCGACAAGGCGACGGGCGGCGAGCAACTAGCGCTGGTGCACGGCACGCTGGACCCCGAACGGCCGGCCCTAGTCCGGATGCACAGCCTCGACCTGTTTGCCGACGTGCTTGGTGAAGCGGGGGAGCGCAGCGGAATCCTCCAGGCGGCCATGCGGATGATCGAGGCCGAAGGCTCGGGAGTCATCGTCGCGCTCCACGCCGCGTCGCCTGGATCGCTGTCTCGTGCGACGGACCTGCGCTCGGGCAAGCCGGCCGAAACTGGCGACGCCTTTCGCAGCTACGGCATCGGCGCGCAGATCCTCGCCGCGCTTGGCGTGCACGACATGATCCTGCTGTCGAACACGCGCCACTCCCCGGTCGCGCTGGCCGGTTATGGTCTGGCCATCGTCGAAGAACGGCCGATCGTGGCGGAGGGCTGAGGCAAATGGCGACCATCCTGATCGCCGAGGCGCGATTCTATCCGCACTTGAACGACATGCTGCTGGCCGGGGCCCGCCGCGCCATCGAAGCGGCCGGGCATAAGCATGAAACGGTCACCGTCCCCGGCGCGCTAGAGCTTCCGGCGGCGATCAGCCTGACCGCCAAGAGCGGGCGCTTCTGTGCCTTCGTCGCGCTTGGCGTCGTCATCCGCGGCGAAACCTATCATTTCGAAGTCGTCGCGGAGGAGAGCGCCCGTGCGCTGATGGACCTCACCCTCGACGGCTTCGCCATCGGCAACGGCATCCTGACGGTCGAGAACGAAGCGCAGGCGATAGAGCGTGCCGACCCCGAGCATGGCGACAAGGGCGGCCACGCCGCGCGCGCCGCTTTGTCTCTCTTCGACCTTCGCGAGCAGTTCGCCTAGGCGGCCTTGGCCTGCGCCAATGTCGGATAGTCGACGTAGCCGGCAGCGTCGCCGGCGTAGAACGTCTTCGTGTCGGCAGGCGCGAGCTCGGCGCCAAGCCGGATCCGCTCAACCAGGTCGGGATTGGAAATGAACGGGCGGCCGAAGCTGATCGCGTCGGCGACGCCCTCCGCCATCCGCGCGATGGCGTTGGCGCCGACATAATCGGCATTGAGCACGATCTTGCCCGAATAAAGCGGCCGCATGGCGGGGCTGACGCGCTCGGTGGGAGCGATACCCAGTGCGTTCGGGATCGTCGGCTCGCGCAGCTCGATCCAGGGCACGCCAAGGTTTTCCAGCCGCTTGGCCAGCGCGGTGAACAGCGCGATCGGATCTTCGTCCTCGATCCCTTGGGAAAGGATGTTGGGCGAAAAACGGATGCCGACGCGGTCCATGCCGATGGCCGCGCCGACCGCCTCCAGCACCTGCGAGGCGAAACGCATCCGGTTTTCGATCGAGCCGCCATATTCGTCGGTCCGCGCATTCGCGGAGCTGCGCAGGAATTGGTCGATCAGATAGCCGTTGGCGCCGTGGATCTGGATTCCGTCGAAGCCGCCGGCGATCGCATTCTTCGCCGCCGCCACGTAATCGGCGGTGATCCGGCGGATGTCGTCGACCGTTGCCGATCGCGCCTCGACGTAGGGCTTCTTGCCTTCGTATGTATGGGCCAGGTCCGGCGCGGTGGTGGCCGAGGAGGAGACCGGCTGCCCGCCGCCAAGGTCGGGATGCACCAGCCGGCCCATGTGCCACAATTGGGCGGCGATCCGGCCGCCGCGTTCGTGCACGGCGGCAGTCACTCGCTTCCACCCTTCGACCTGCGCGTCGTTCCACAGCCCCGGCGCATTGGGCCAGCCGAGACCCTCGCGGCTGATGCCTGTCGCTTCGGAAATGATCAGCCCGGCGCTCGCGCGCTGGCCATAATATTGCGCCATCAGCGCGTTGGGGATCCCGTCGCGGCCGGACCGGGCGCGGGTGAGCGGCGCCATGACGATGCGGTTGGAAAGCGGGATAGCGCCAAATTCGGCAGGGTCGAACAAGGTGGGCATGCGCACGTCCTTCAACACTTTTGTCGCGGGGCAGATAGTTGCGCCCTGCAACCTATTCCACCGCGATTCCGCTTTGCGCGTCATAAGCAGGTTTGATGCATTGGGCAGCCTTTCGCGCTTCCGTGCGCGCCGCGAACCTTTTAACCGGCCCGCGTGACCGACCGCAGATCCAACACCGTCCCCTTCATCGCCTTGCTCGTCGGCAGCTGCAGCCTCGCGTTCGGCCCGTGGCTAGTCAGGCTGGCGGATGTCGGGCCGGTCGCGGCGGGCTTTTGGCGGCTGAGCCTCGCCATCCCGTTCCTGGTCCTGCTCGCTTACGCATTCCGCCAGGCGCCGCATTGGCCGCGCCGAGCGCTGGTGTGGACGATCTTCGGCGCCGCCCTGTTCTACGCGGCCGACCTGGCGCTGTGGAACATCGGCATCCGCATGACCAAGCTCGGCAACGCGACGCTGTTCGGCAACATTTCCAGCTTCGCCTTCGCCGCCTGGGGCCTGTGGATCGCGCGCCGCTGGCCGACCCGGTTGCAGGCGGCCGCGCTCCTGCTTGCCGCTGCCGGTTCGGCGCTGCTGATGACCGGCAGTTACGAGCTTTCGCCGCGCAACTTCCGCGGTGACTTGTTCGCGCTGGTCGCCGGGCTCCTGTACACCGGCTATCTGATCGGGATCGAGCGCGCGCGCGGCGACCTGGCGGCGCTGCCCTTGTTGCTGCTGGCGACCGCGTTCGGCGCGGCGATGCTGCTTCCGACCAGCCTTGCCCTGGGCGAACAGGTGTGGCCGCGCGATTGGACGCCGGTGCTGATTTTCGCGCTCAGCAGCCAGGTGATCGGCCAGGGATTGCTGGTCTATGCGATCGGGAAGCTTCCGCCGATCGTCGTGGGGCTCGCGCTGCTTACACAGCCGGCCATTTCCGCCTTCGTCGGCTGGCTGGCCTACGATGAGACGCTCTCGGCGCTCGATTTCACCGGCGCCATCGCCATCGGCCTGGCGCTCGTGCTGGTGCGGCTGCCCCAGCGGGACTTGCGCCAACCGGCGGCGCAGCCCAGTTGAACGGCATGGAAGAGCCGAGTCCACTCGAGCAGATTCGCCGGCGGATGGCGCTCGCGCTGGGCGAGAATGCCGTGTTCGACGGCTGGACCCGTGCCGCAGTGGATGCCGCCGCCGACCAGCTCGGGATCGACCGTGCACAGGCGCGGCTGGCGGTGCCCAAGGGCCAGGCCGCGATGGTCGAGCTGTACATCCAGGGCGTCGACCTCGCGCTTGAGGAACAGCTTCCGCCTGAGCAGCTGATGGCGCTCAAGATCCGCGAACGAATCCGGACCCTGGTCTGGACCCGGCTCGAAATCATGGCCCCGGCGCGCGAAGCGGTGCGGCGCGGGCTGGCCATCCTCGCCATGCCGCAGAACCTCGCGCTCGGCGCCCGGACCGGCTGGAACACCGCCGACCTGATGTGGCGCCTGGCCGGCGACACGAGCACCGATTACAACCATTATACGAAGCGGATCACGCTTGGCGCCGTTTACGCGTCGACACTCGTCGCCTGGCTCGACGACAATAGCGAAGGCTGGGCCGACACCGCCGGCTTCCTCGACCGCCGAATCGACAATGTCATGCAGTTCGAACGGTGGAAGGCGCAGTGGCGGGGGCAGGAGCATTTCAGCGTCGCCCGCTTCCTCGGTCGCCTGCGTTACCCGCCGCGCTAGGCGGTTTCGTCGCTAATACAGCGGTCCGGGCGAGCGGCTATTCCCAAAGCCTGCCGTTATTGATAATCATTCTCATATGAACGCGCCGTTCAAGCTCGATTCGCTGCCGCTGGACCAGCTGGCGGTCGGCACACGCGCCCATGTCGCGTCGATCGATTGGGCGGCGCTGGACGAGGGCGAGGCCTGCCGGCTGCGCCATTTCGGGTTTGACGAAGGCGTGGCCGTGGAACCGCTTCACCTTGGCCCGTTCGGACGCGACCCGCTGGCCGTCCGGGTTGGGCGGATGACCGTCGCGATCCGGCGTATTCATGCGCACGCCGTCCGCGTCGTCCCGATCAGCTGACAATCCGATGAACCCGCTCCCGCTGGTGGCGGTGGTCGGCAGCCCCAACGCCGGCAAGAGCGCCCTGTTCAACGCCCTCACCGGCGCCCGCCAGAAGGTCGGCAATTATCCCGGGGTGACGGTCGAGCGGAAATCGGGCCGCCTGCTGCTCGCCGACGGGCGCCCGGTTGAAATGGTCGACCTGCCCGGCGCCTATAGCCTGGACCCCGCAAGCCCCGACGAAGCGGTCACGCGCGACGTGCTGTTCGGCAAGCAGAAGGGGGAACGGACGCCCGACGCCTTGTTGATCGTCGTCGACTCATCGAACCTCGACAACCACCTGCGCTTCGCGCTCCAGCTGATCGAATTGGGCCTGCCGACGGTGGTGGCGCTCAATATGATCGACATGGCCAAGCGCGACGGGCTCGAGCTCGACGCGCAGCGCTTGGCGATGGAGCTTGGCGTGCCCGTCGTCCCAACCGTCGCCGTGCGCCGCCGCGGGGTCGCCGAAGTGCAGTCGGCGCTGGACGAACTGCTCGCCGGGCCGGTCCGCCGGCCGATGCCGGACATCCCGACCGACCTGTTGCACCTGCAGCGCCGCGCGAGAGACATTGCCACCACGGCCGTGATCAGCGAAAGCCCGGTGCGCCGCTGGACCCACCGGCTCGACTTCGTCTTGCTTCACCCGGTCGTCGGCCCGCTGATCCTGGCGGCGATCCTGTTCGTCATGTTCCAGGCGGTCTTCGCGTGGAGCGAGCTACCGATCGGCTGGATCGAGGCGGGCATGGCCGCGCTCGCGCAGGGCGTCACCGCGCTGGTCCCCGACGGCTTGCTCCGCTCGCTGCTGGTCGACGGCGTGATCGGCGGAGTCGGCGCAGTGGTCGTCTTCCTGCCCCAGATCCTGATCCTGTTCTTCTTCATCCTGCTGCTCGAAGCGAGCGGCTACATGGTCCGCGCCGCCTTCCTGATGGACAAGCTGATGCACGGCGCCGGCCTGTCGGGCCGCGCCTTCATCCCGCTCCTGTCCAGCTTCGCCTGCGCTGTGCCCGGCATCATGGCGACCCGGACGATCGACAATCCCAAGGACCGGCTGACGACGATCCTGGTCGCGCCGCTGATGACTTGCTCGGCCCGGCTGCCGGTCTACACGTTGATCATCGCCGCCTTCATTCCGGACCGCAGCGTCGGTGCCGGGGTCGGGCTGCAGGGCCTGGTCATGTTCGGCCTGTACATCGTCGGCGTGGCAGGGGCGCTGCTGGCCGCGCTGGTCCTGCGCGGCACGATCCTCAAAGGCGGCGGCGGCGGCTTCATGATGGAACTGCCCAAATACCAGATGCCGTCGATCAAGGATGTCGCGCTCGGTCTTCTGCAGCGCGCGACCATCTTCCTCAAGCGGGCCGGGACCATCATTCTCGGCACCACCGTTCTGCTGTGGGCGCTAGCCAGCTTTCCGCAGGCCAAACCGGGCGAAAGCCAGGTCGACGTGTCGATTGCCGGGCGCATCGGCAGCGCGATTGAAACGGTGGTCCGGCCGATCGGCTTCAACCACGACATCGCCATGGCGCTGCTGCCCTCGATGGCCGCACGCGAAGTCGCGGTCAGCGCCATCGCCACGGTCTACGCGATCGATGCCAGCGACGAGGAAGCGGCCAGCGCCACCCTTGCCGAGCGGCTTCAGGGCCGCTGGTCGCTGGCGACTGCGCTGGCCTTCCTCGCCTGGTTCGTCTTCGCGCCGCAGTGCATCTCGACGATTGCCGTGACCCGGCGCGAAACCAATAGCTGGAAGTGGCCGCTTTTCATGGTGACTTACCTGTTCGCGCTCGCCTATCTCGCTGCAGGGGCGACCTATTGGATTGCAGTCGCCGCCGGACTTTAGGGAGAGAGACGTGGCAGGCAGCGTGAACAAGGTCATCCTGGTGGGGAACCTCGGCAAGGACCCCGAGTCGCGCAGTTTCCAGAATGGCGGCGAAGTCGTCAGCTTCAGCGTCGCGACGTCGGAAAGCTGGAAGGACCGCAACTCCGGCGACCGCAAGGAAAAGACCGAGTGGCACAATGTCTCGATCTTCTCCGAAGGGCTGGCCCGAGTCGCCAAGAGCTATTTGCGCAAGGGCTCGAAGGTCTACCTCGAAGGCCAGCTGGAAACCCGCAAATGGCAGGACCAGTCGGGCAACGACCGCTACACGACCGATGTCGTCCTGCGGAACTTCAACAGCGCGATGGTCCTGCTCGACAGCCGTGACGGCGGCGGTTCGGGCGGTGGCTCAGGCGGCGGTGGCCGCGATTTCGGCGACGACAGCTTCGGCGGCGGCAGCAGCCGGGGCGGCGGTTCGCAGTCCCGTCCGCAGCCGGCGGCGTTCGACACCGACCTGGACGACGACGTTCCCTTCTAGGTTTCAGCTCCTCTAGGTTTCGGCCCTTCTAGGTTTCGGAATCGCCGCCGCGCTTAAGTTTCGCAAGCGCGGCGAAGGGCCCTGCTTCCCCTTCGCTAAGGACGCCCGCTTCCTTGAGCGTCATTTCAGCATCGGGGCTGCGCGGGTAGGGCTCCATCGCCAGCGCCAGGCTGTCCGCGATCGCAGTGCCGAGGTCGATCGCCTGCCCATCGTAGAAAACCACGTCGCAATCGTCGGCGCCAAGCTCGATTTCCTCGTCCGGCGTGCCGGACGTCGGGGCTGGCACGAAGTTGAGCTCGAACGCCTCGTCAACATGCTCGGCCACCGGTTCCCCGGTCGCCACGCAACGCTGCGACAGGGCCGCTTTCAACCGTCCGCGTGCGCGCACTTCGGCGCCCGTGCGATCGAGGATTGCGTGCGCGTCGAGCCGGTCGAGCGAGACCAGGCGCAGGCGTTCGGCAATGGCCTGCCGCTCCGCTTCGTCGGCGACGAGGTCGAGCCGCTGCCCGCCGGCGATTCGGTCGAGTGGCAGGCGGTGGGCGAAGCCGTCGGTCATCAGAACCTGCCTTCCATAAGCGCGCTGCCGCTGGCGCGCACGAGTCGCGACCACAGGTCACGCAGCCTGCCAACGGTGAAGTCCAGCTGCGTGTCCGACATGTCGCCGCCGCGATAGACGCTCGATCGCGCCGCCGCGCCCCAGTCGCCATCGGCGGCGATGACCGCGCGCCATTCCCCGACTCGACGGGAAAGGACACCGACCATCTTGCGCACGCGCTTCCCCAGGGTCGGGTCGTTGAGGCCGAGCTGCCGGTGCTCGGCATCCATCGCCTCGATGAAGCGCTCGGTCAGCGCGGCGGAGATCACCGCGCCGTCCGCCTCGCTGTCGAGCCGGACCGTGACCAGCGCGCAAACCGTGGCCAGCATCGCGAAGCGACCGTCGAGCGTGTCGGGCACGCCGCCAGCGGTGTACCAGTCCGGCTGCCGCGCCTCGCCGACCACAGCGTCGAACAACTGCTGGCCGCGGGGCGGTTCGTTCGTTAATCTCCGGAACAGGAAGCGCAGCATAGGTCCTTGACGGCTTAGGGTTGCGCTTGGTGCGCGCCGCCGGATAGTGGCCGGCAGGGGCTTCAGGCAAGAGAAGGTGTCGTTGGTATGAAGGTTGCGCTGGTCAAAATGGCGGTCGCGGTCGCGGGCGCTGCCCTGCTGGCCGGGTGCGCCGGCAGCCGCGACCACCGCGGTGCCGTCCTCGAAAAGGAAGTTTATTCCGCGATTCAGCCTGGCGTCGACAACAAGGAATCGGTCGAAAAGACGCTCGGTCGCCCGACGTTCACCGGCCAGTTCAGCGAGAACGATTGGTATTATCTCTCGCGCGACACCAACACGCTGGCGTTCCGCAATCCGAAGGTCGCCGAGCAGACGGTGCTTCGCGTCCGCTTCGATCCGAAGGGCAATGTCGCTTCGGTCCAGACGTCGGGCAAGGAGCTGATCGCGTCGATTCGTCCGAACAAGGACCTGACCCCGACGCTCGGCCGCAAGAAGAGCTTTTTCGAGGAGTTCTTCGGCGGCATCGGCAGCGTCGGATCGGGCGGGATCGTTCCGCAGGGCGACCAGTAAGCCGACGCGCTTGCAGGCAGCGGCGTTTAGCGGCATCGCTCGGCGATGACCGCGACGCCTGCCGGCATCACTTATAAAGACTATCTCGCGCTCGACGAGCTGTTGTCGGCGCAGCGGCCGCTGTCGACGCTGCACGATGAAATGCTGTTCATCGTCATCCACCAGACCAAGGAGTTGTGGCTCAAGCAGATGCTGCATGAGCTCGATCTTGCCATCGACCTGGTCGGCCAGGACCGGTTCGCCCCGGCTTATAAGGCGATGGCCCGGGTCAACCGGATCCAGTCGGTGATGACCTTGTCGTGGGACGTGCTCGCGACGTTGACCCCGGTCGATTACATGGCGTTCCGCGACGTGCTCGGAACCTCGTCGGGCTTCCAGTCGGCGCAGTTTCGCGAGCTCGAATATCGGCTCGGCATCAAGGACGAGCGCTTCCTCAAGCATTATCCGGCCGACAGCCATGAGCATGACCGGCTACTCGCCGCGCTGGAAAAGCCGAGCCTGCGCGAGGCGGCACACGACGCGCTGCGCCGCGCCGGCTTCGACCTTGGCGACGGTTCGGATGAGATGCTCGCGGCCGCCTGGCTCCAGGTGTATCGCGACTCCGATCGATGGTTCGACCTTTACCAACTCGCTGAAAAATTGATGGATCTTGATGACGCCATGGCATCGTGGCGGCACAAGCACGTGCTCACCGTGGAGCGCATCATCGGCAACAAGCAGGGCACTGGCGGGTCGGCGGGCGCGGCTTACTTGCGCTCGACCCTGGAAAAGCGCGCCTTCCCCGAATTGTGGGCGATCAGGACCGAGCTTTGAGCTTCAAGGCGCTGTTCTCGCGAAGCCTTGGCGCGGCGCCCGGTCGACTGCACTTCGCCGCGCATAGCCATCACCTGTGGCCCGACGCCAGCTTCGACGGCCAAGTGGAATGCTGGAACGATGCCGCCACGCTCGCCGACCGCAAGTGGGATCGGATCATGGGCGAAGTCTGGCCGGAAGCGCAGCGCCACGTCGCCGCCGAACTGGGCACGGCAATGGCCGACGCGATTGTCTTTGCCCCCAATACCCACGACCTGCTGGTCCGGATCGCCAGCGCATGCCCACGGCAAGGCGCTCGGTTGCGGGTCCTGACCAGCGACGGCGAATTTCACAGCGCCCGGCGCCAGTTCGCCCGCTGGGCCGAAGATGGCTGGCTGGACCTCGAAACGGTCGCCACCGACCCGGCGGATAGCTTCGGCGAGCGTTTCCTCGATCGTGCCCGCGCGGGCGAACACGACCTCATTATGGTCAGCCAGGTGTTGTTCGGGACCGGCCGGATTTTCGACCGGGTGGCGGAATTGGCCGCGCTTGGCGCTACTGCCGGGCCATGGGTGGTGATTGATGGCTATCACGCCTTCATGGCGCTGGATCGTCCGTTCGGTGCGGACTCGGGGCGATCCGCCTTCTTCCTTGGAGGGGGGTATAAATATGCGATGGCGGGGGAAGGGTGCGCCTTCATGCACGCGCCACCCGGCTTCGGCCCGCGCCCGCCGGTGACGGGCTGGTTCGCCGAGTTCGAGGATTTGAGCCTTCCGCCCGGCAGCGTCGGCTATGCGCCGGACGCGATGCGGTTCATGGGCGCGACGTTCGACGCCAGCGGGCTCTATCGATTCAACGCCGTCCAGCGGATGCTGGCCGCGCAAGGGCTAAGCACGCCGGACGTCTCGCAGCACGTCGCGCACCTCCAGCAACGGATGGTCGATACGCTCGACGGCACGGCGTTCGCCAGCGCGGAGCTGCTCAACCCGCCGGGCGACGGCGACCACGCGCGCTTTCTCGCTTTCCGCAGCCCCCATGCGCAACGGTGGTGCGACGAACTCAAGGCCATCGACTGCATCACCGACGTTCGCGGCGACGTGATCCGGCTTGGTTTCGGAATCTATCAGGATGAGGCCGACGTCGACCGCTTCGCCGCGCTTGCAGGCCGGCTCTCCGCTTAGGCGAGCGGTCACCGGGCCGGGGGGTTGCCGCTCCGACCCGAGCGTGCGAGCGACGGGCGGATGAGCGACGAAGCGACCAATCCCGCCCGCACGCGCGTCCTGCTCCTGCTGCTGCTCGCCTACATCTTCAATTTTCTCGATCGCCAGATCGTCAGCATCCTGAAGATTCCGATCAAGGCCGAACTCGGCCTCACCGACACCCAGCTCGGGCTGATGGGCGGGATCGCCTTCGCCAGCGTCTATTCCACCCTGGCCATCCCCATCGCCCGTTACGCCGACCGCACCGGAAGGCGTGCCCGGGTCATCGGCATCTCGGCCGCGATTTGGAGCCTCTTCACCGCGCTGTCCGGCTTCGTGACCAATTTCGGCCAGCTGTTCGCCGCCCGGATGGGCGTCGGGGTCGGTGAAGCCGGCGGAGTTGCACCCAGCTATGCGCTCATCGCCGAACATGTTCCGGCCAACCGCCGCGCACGTGCCTTCGCAATCTTCAGCCTGGGCATCCCGATCGGCTCCGCGCTCGGCCTGTTCTTCGGGGGCTGGATCGCCGAAGCGGTTAACTGGCGCACCGCGTTCGTCGTCATCGGCCTGGCCGGCCTGCCGGTCGGCTGGTTGATCGCGACGCGGGTACCGGAATCCGCGTCGGGTGAGCCGCGGGTCGACCAGGCGCAGCCCGGGTTCGGAGCGATCGCGGCCCAATTGGCCAGGCTGCCAAGCTTCTGGCTGCTTTCGTTTGGCGCTGCGTCGGCATCTGTCGCCGGCTATGGCCTGGCGTTCTGGCTGCCTTCCTATTTCAGCGAATCGCTCGGCCTTTCGCTCGGCAGCATCGGCACGTTTTTCGGAACCATCGTGCTGATCGGGGGAATCGCGGGCATCTACCTTGGCGGGCTGGTCGCCGACCGTCTGGGCGGGGCGAGGATCGCGGCCTACGCGGCCACGCCGGCGTTCGCCTTCCTGCTGACCGCGCCGATGTTCGGTGCGGCAATGGCGGTGGAATCGAGGATCGTGGCGGGGCTGTTGTTCACATTTGCCTACGCGCTGTCGCTGGTTTGGCTCGGGCCGATCGCCAATGGCGTGCAGATGCTGGTCGAGCCGGCGCGGCGAGCGACCGCCTCGGCCTGCTTCCTGCTCATTAACAACCTCATCGGCATCGGCTTCGGGACATTCATCTTCGGGTTCATCGCCGATGCGCTCCGGCCGACCTACGGCGCCGACGCAATGCGCTATTCGATCAATTACGGTCTGGGCTTCTACGCGGTTGCAGCGGCGCTCTGCGGCATTGCAGCGTTCACCATTAAGCGGGACGCCTATCAGGCAAGTGCCTGAACCGCCTGGACATTCTGGGTTCACCCGAATGCGGTAGGATGCCTGTTCGCTTGGACTGGCGGTGGAACGGAGGCTTAGGCCAGCCGTTCTCCCCGCAAGCATTTACAGGAGAATCCTGATGAATACGTTCCTTTTGGCCGCCGGTGTGGCGGCCCTGGCAATTTCCGCTCCGGCGGCCGCCAAGCCCGGCGGCGGCAACGGTGGCGGACAGGCTGCCCATGCGCAGCACGGCGGCGGCGGTGCGAAGGCAGCGCGCGGCGGCGGCGGCGGTGGCGCCCCGAAAATGGCGCGCGGCGGCGGCGGGCAGAAGGCCCACGCGCCCATGCGCTTCGCCCAGCAGCAGCAGCCGAAGGCCCACAAGGCGCCCAAGGTCCAGCAGCAGCAGCGCTTTGCCAAGGCCGACCGCGGGCCGCAGATGAAGCACGACCGCAAGGCGAATGCCCAGCATTTCGACCGCCAGGTCCGCATGGCCGGAAACGGCAAGGGGCAAGACAAGGCAATCGCGCGGCAGATGAAGCAGGTCGAAAAGGGCCGCGGCCAGCTGGCCGACCGAGTCTTCGACCGCCGCAACGGCCAGGCCGTTCGGATTGCTGATGCGAACCGCAACATCGACATCTTCCGCGACCGCGACTGGCAGCAGCGGGCGATCGCGCTGAACGCCAATGGCTTTGCCAACGGCTGTCCTCCCGGGCTGGCCAAGAAGGCCGTCGCGTGCGTCCCTCCGGGCCAGGCCAAGCAGTTGGTCGGCCAGCGCTACGACACCGTCCAGCGCGCGCTGGCGATGAGCGCTTTGCCCAGCAGCCTGTCGTATCTGTATCCTGATACCGACGATTATTATTATCGGTACGGCAACGGGTACGCCTACCAGGTCAACCGGGAAAGCCAGCTGATCAGCGCGCTCCTGCCGCTGTTCGGCCTCGGCGTCGGCGTCGGCCAGCAGTTCCCGACGAACTATATGGGCAGCAATTACATGCTGCCGACGTCGCTGCAGCCGTTCTATGCGAGCTATCCGAACACCGATTATCGCTACGCCAACGGCTATGTGTACGAAATCGACCCCTACACCGGCCTGGTGCAGGACGTCGATCCGATGCTCGGCTATGGTTATGGTTACGGGCAGATGATGCCGGCCAGCTATTCGGCCTACAACGTGCCATACAATTATCGGCCGCTGTATCAGGACTCGTCGGACTATTATTACCGCTACGCGCCGGGCTCGATCTATCGGGTCGATGCGGGCAGCGGCCTGATCGACCAGGTTGCAGCGCTGCTGACGGGTGGTTTCGGCGTCGGCCAGCCGCTGCCGGCAGGCTATGGCGCCTACAACGTGCCGCTTGGCTATCGTGACCAATATTACGATACGCCCAACGACTGGTACCGTTATGCCGACGGCAACATCTATCGGGTCGATCCGACGACCCAGTTGGTCACCGCAATCGTCGCTGCGCTGACCTAATTACGAAAGTTGGGATCGGGAACGGCCTCGCAAGCGTTGCGGGGCCGTTTCTATTCGTATCGAACAACGGCAGGAGAGAATTAATGATCAAGCAAGTGCTTCCGCTGGTGGCATGCGCGGCGCTGGCGCTGCAAGGGTGTGACGGCAAGGGCGCGGATAACCGCTCCACCGAACAGTCGTCCGCGGCCAAGGACGCGGCCGGCAGCAAGACGATTGCCGCCGGGCTTGATCAGAACGGCGCCTTCTTCAAGGCGCTAAAGTCGGTCGGGCTCGATGCCACGCTCGCCGGCCAAGGGCCCTACACCGTGCTCGTTCCCGCCGACCAGGCGCTCGCCGGGTTGCCGCAGGGCGAAGCCGCGCAGCCGCAGGACCGCGCCCGGGTGACGGGCATCCTCACCAACCACATCCTGCCCGGGACGATCCTGGCGGCGGACATCGGCAATGCGATCGATGCCGGCAAGGGCAAGGCGCAGCTTGCAACGATGGGTGGTGGCACCATCACCGCGACCAAGGACGGCGACACGATCGTGCTGACCGACGCCGCGGGCGGCAAGGCGACGGTCACCGGTTCGGACGAGAGGTTCTCCAACGGCGTCGTCCACCGCATCAGCGGCGTGCTCCAGCCGGCACAGGCGGAAAAGGCCGCCCCGGCCGCCGGCTAGGCGACCGCGCGCCGACCGCCCACTCGCGCGCCATTACCCCACTGGCACACCTGCAAACGGCCGCTATAAACGGGGCAGTTGATTAGGTTTCACTGGGGGCATGGCGCGCGATGAAGGCGACGATTGAACGGGCGACACTCTTGAAGAGCCTCGGCCACGTCCAGTCGGTCGTGGAGCGCCGCAATACGATCCCGATCCTGTCCAACGTGCTGATCGAGGCGCGCGAGGACAATTCGATCCGGCTGATGGCGACCGACCTCGACCTGCAGGTCGATGAAAGCGTTCCGGCGACGGTCGGCACCCCGGGCGCGATCACGGTGTCGGCGCACACCTTGTTCGATATCGTTCGCAAGCTGCCCGACGGCAGCCAGGTCGAAATGAACGCGGCTGACGGCAAGATGCAGGTCAATGCCGGCCGCGCCCGGTTCAACCTGTCGACGCTGCCCCGCGACGATTTCCCGGTGATTGCGGAAGGTGACCTGCCGACCCGCTTCGAACTTCCGGCGGCCACGCTGCGCCAGATCATCGACAAGACCCGCTTCGCGATTTCCAGCGAGGAGACCCGTTACTATTTGATGGGAATCTTCCTGCACGTCGCCGACGACCAGCTAAAGGCCGCTGCGACCGACGGGCACCGCCTGGCCCGCGTCGTCCTGCCCAAGCCCGACGGCGCCGACGGGATGCCGGACATCATCATCCCGCGCAAATGCGTGGCCGAGCTTCGCAAGCTGCTCGAAGAGGTCGAAGGCACCGTCGAAGTGTCGATGTCGGCGACCAAGATCCGCTTCGGCCTGGGCAGCGCGGTGCTGACAAGCAAGCTGATCGACGGCACCTTCCCGGATTACACC
Source organism: Sphingomonas sinipercae (assembly GCF_011302055.1). NCBI lineage: Bacteria > Pseudomonadati > Pseudomonadota > Alphaproteobacteria > Sphingomonadales > Sphingomonadaceae > Sphingomonas > Sphingomonas sinipercae. Next base: position 186,945 of record NZ_CP049871.1, on the reverse strand, counting down.
CGCGTGATCCCGACGGCCAACGACAAGCTGCTGAAGCTCGATCCCAAGACGTTCGCGCAGGGCGTGGACCGCGTTTCCACCATCGCCAGCGAAAAGACCCGCGCGGTGAAGATGACCGTCGACCGCGACAAGGTGACGTTGTCGGTCACTTCGCCTGAGGCCGGAACCGCGACCGAAGAACTGCCCGCCGACTATGGCGGCGATACGATCGAGATCGGCTTCAACGCCCGCTACCTGCTCGACATCCTCGGCGAGATCGACGGCGATACGGTCGAAGTCCACCTCGCCGACGCCGCGGCCCCGACGCTGCTGCGCGAGAATGACAAGTCGAACGCGCTGTACGTCCTCATGCCGATGCGGGTCTGAGCGAGGAACCAGAGGCGATGGACGTCGAGGTCGAAAACCCGCACGACCATGTCGCGCACCGGACCGGCCATCAATGGCTGGACAAGGTGCTTCCGATTTCCGCCCTGTTCGTATCCTTCATCTCAATCCTGATTGCCTGGCATCACGGGCAAGTGATGAAAGAGCTGGTGCATCAGAACGAGCGCCTGGTTCAGGCGAATTCACTGCCTTACCTGACGACCGGTTTTGAGGCCGATCTATCGAAGCCGGGCGAGCGATTTGCAACTTTGCGATTCAGCAACGATGGCATTGGCCCAGCTGAAATACGTTGGGCCGAATATAGGCTCGACGGTAGGCCAAAAGATAATATGGCGGCGGTCCTCACCGCCTGCTGTAACGCGCCCGGCAAAATCAGAAGCCTGCAAAGCTCCTTGGCTGGAACGATGCTTCGCGCTGGAAGCGACACTACCTACTTCGAAATTCGGGAAATTGGGGCGACCAGCGCAGCCGTCGAGAAGCTGATCAAGACCGTGCAGGAAAACCGCCTAGTCGCCAAAGCCTGCTACTGTTCGGTCTTCGGCGAATGTTGGACGGCCGCGACCAACATTGAGCGACCGGTTCCGGTGCATTCCTGCCCTATTGTGCGTCGCGAAGAAGGTTAGCAGGTTCCTCCTCCACCTGGCTTGTTCTAAGCCGGCACGGTGCACGTTACCCGCCTCGCGCTTACCGACTTCCGCTCTTACGCTGAGACGTCGCTGGACGCTGGGCCCGGCTTCGTCCTGCTGTTCGGCGAGAATGGGGCGGGGAAGACCAACCTGCTGGAAGCTGTCTCGCTCCTCGCTCCGGGACGCGGCCTGCGTGGAGCGTCGCTGGCCGAAATGGCGCGCATCGGCGGCTCGGGCGGCTTTGCGGTCGCGGCCCGGCTTGGGGAGGTTGAAATTGGCACGGGCACGTCCCCGGCCACGCCCGAACGGCGGCAGGTGCGCATCAACAGCGCGCCCGCCGCAGTCAATTCGCTTTCGGAATGGCTATCCGTCCTCTGGCTGACGCCGGCCATGGACCGTTTGTTCGCCGGCACCGCTGGCGAGCGGCGCCGCTTTCTCGACCGGCTGGTTCTGGCGCTGGAGCCCGATCACGCGCACCATTCGTCCCGCTACGTGGCCGCCATGCGCGCCCGCAACAAGCTGCTGGCGGAGATCGAGCAGGCCGACCCTGCCTGGCTCACAGCCCTCGAACTGCAGATGGCGGAGCATGGCGCCTCGATAACCGGCGCCCGCGCCCGGACCGTCGAAGCCCTTGAGGGGCAGCTGGACGCGACGCCGGACGACCAGTTTGCGCGCGCCGCGATCGCCATCGAAGGCTTGAACGCGGGGAATCTCGCGGACGCCTTGCGCACTGGCCGCGCCCGCGACGCCGCCGCCGGCCGAACGCTTTCCGGCCCGCACCGGCAGGACCTGGCGGTGATCCATGCGACCAAGGCGATGCCGGCGTCGCGCTGCTCGACCGGCGAACAGAAGGCGCTGCTGCTTGGCCTGATCCTGGCCCATGCCGAACTGGTCGCCGCCCGTCGCGGTGCAGCGCCGATCCTGCTTCTGGACGAGGTCGCGGCCCATCTCGACCCCGTTCGCCGCGCCGCGCTGTTCGATCGGCTGGAGGGAAAAGGCCAGGTCTGGATGACTGCGACCGAGGCCCAGCTGTTCGACGGCATCGGCGCCGCGAGCCGCTTCCAGGTTCATCCGGGGGGCGTCGTGGCCGCCTAGGTGGACTTTTTACCCCAAGGCCCTATATTGCACCGCAGCACGAGGCGCTTTCAACAAGCGGCGTGAACGGCCCCAAAGGCCGGCCCGCGCCTCGACCAACTTGCTCTCCTATTCACGCGGGGCGCTTTCTGACCCCGTTCGCGGCGCGCCAGGAAGGCGTTAGCCGCGCGCGCCATATTTGGAATTCATCACACATGTCATTTGTTAATCTCGGGCTTTCGAAGCCCTTGCTCGATGCGCTCGCCGCCAAGGATTACACCAAGGCGACGCCCATCCAGCTCCAGGCCATTCCGACGGTCCTCACCGGCCGCGACCTGCTTGGCATCGCCCAGACCGGCACCGGCAAGACGGCGGCATTCATGCTGCCGTCGCTGCAGCGGCTGGCCGAGGCCAATCGCATGCCCAAGCCCGGCCACGTCCGGATGCTCGTGCTTGCGCCGACGCGCGAGCTTGCTTCGCAGATTGCTGCCAGCGCGCAGACGTACGGCCGCTTCATGCGGTTATCGTCGGGCGTGATCTTCGGCGGCGTTCCCAACGGCAAGAGCGTCCGCACGGTTTCCGCCGGGCTCGACGTGCTCGTCGCGACTCCGGGGCGCCTGCTCGACCTGATCGACCAGCGCGTGCTCAGCCTGCGCGAGCTTGAAATCCTCGTCCTCGACGAGGCCGACCAGATGCTCGACCTTGGCTTCATCCATGCGCTCAAGCGGATCGTCGCGCTGATCCCGCCCAAGCGGCAGACCCTGTTCTTCTCGGCCACCATGCCGCGCGCGATCAAGGAATTGGCGGACCGCTACCTGTCGAACCCGGCCGAAGTCTCGGTGACCCCGGCGGCGACGACGGTCCAGCGCATCGATCAGAGCGTGACCCTGGTCAACCAGAGCGAAAAGACCGCGCTCCTGACGCTGTTCCTGCAGCCGCGTCATGGCGAGCGGACGTTGGTCTTCAGCCGCACCAAGCATGGCGCCGACAAGATCGTGAAGCTGCTTGCAGCGGCCGGGATCAAGGCCAATGCGATCCACGGCAACAAGAGCCAGCCGCAGCGCGAGCGCGCCATCGCCGAGTTCAAGGCCGGCGACGTTTCGGTCCTGATTGCGACGGACATCGCTGCTCGCGGGATCGACATCCCCGGCGTCGCGCACGTCATCAACTACGACCTGCCCGAAGTGCCGGAGCAATATGTGCACCGCATCGGCCGCACTGCGCGCGCCGGCGCCGACGGCAAGGCGCTTGCCTTTTGCTCGCCCGACGAGCGTGGCCTGCTGCGCGATATCGAGCGGCTGACCCGTCAGAAGGTGCCCGTTGCCCCGCTTCCGGAAGGCTTCCTGCAATCGGCGGAGGCGCTCAAGCGCCTCAAGCCGGCCCAGCCCGCGCAACCGGAACGGCAACAGCAGCAGCGCGGACCGCGCTCGCATCGTCCGAACCAGAATCCGGCTCATCGCGGTCAAGGGCCGCGCCCCGAAGGCCAGCGCCGTCGACGCCCGGGCGGCTCCCGCCGCGCCGGCGGTGGCTTCTCGCGCTAAAACGTCTCAGGGGGAGCCCGACGGCTCCCCCATTGAGCGCTCGCCTACGCGCGCGCACGCGTGACTTCCCTGCCGGAATCCCTATATCCGGACCATGGCAGAAGACCCCAACCAGAACGAATATGGCGCCGACAGCATCAAGGTGCTCAAGGGCCTCGACGCAGTCCGCAAGCGGCCCGGCATGTACATCGGCGACACCGATGACGGCTCCGGCCTCCACCACATGGTGTTCGAGGTTTCGGACAATGCGATCGATGAGTCGCTGGCGGGTCACTGCGACCGCATCCTGATCCAGTTGAACCCCGACGGGTCGGTCACCGTCGAGGATAATGGGCGCGGCATTCCCACCGGAATCCATGCCGAGGAAGGGGTGTCCGCGGCCGAAGTCATCATGACCCAGCTCCACGCTGGCGGTAAGTTCGAGAACACGTCCGACGACAATGCCTACAAGGTGTCGGGCGGCCTCCACGGCGTCGGCGTCAGCGTCGTCAATGCGCTCAGCGAGTGGCTCGAACTGACCATCTGGCGCGACGGCGAGGAGCATCAGATGCGCTTCGCCTTTGGCGACGCCGTGTCGCCGTTGAAGGTCACCGGCCCCGCGCCCGACGGCAAGAAGGGCACGCGCGTGACCTTCCTGCCGAGCCCCGCGACCTTCAAGATCACCGAATTCGATTTCGAGAAGCTAGAGCACCGCTACCGTGAGCTCGCCTTCCTCAATTCCGGCGTTCGACTGATCCTTGCCGATGCGCGGCACGAAGAGCGGGTCGAGCATGAATTGTTCTACGAGGGCGGGATCGCGGCCTTCGTGAAATACCTCGACCGCGCCAAGACGCCGCTGTTTCCGGAGCCGATCGCCATTTCCGCAGTGCGCGACGGCATCGGGATCGACGTCGCGCTGGAGTGGAACGACAGTTACTACGAAAACGTCGTGCCGTTCACCAACAACATCCCGCAGCGCGACGGCGGCACGCACATGGCCGCCTTCCGCGCGGCCCTGACCCGCACCATCAACAACTATGCCGAAAAGTCCGGCATGTTGAAGAAGGAGAAGGTCACGCTGACCGGCGACGACATGCGCGAGGGCCTGACGGCCATCGTCTCGGTAAAGCTGCCGGACCCCAAGTTCAGCAGCCAGACCAAGGACAAACTGGTCAGCTCGGAGGTTCGCCAGCCGCTCGAAAGCCTGATGACCGACAAGATGAGCGAATGGCTGGAAGAACATCCGGCCGACGCGCGCTCGATCATCCAGAAGGTGATCGACGCCGCCGCCGCGCGCGAAGCGGCGAAGAAGGCGCGCGAGCTGACCCGGCGCAAGGGCGTGATGGATATCGCTTCGCTGCCCGGCAAGCTCGCCGACTGCCAGGAGCGCGACCCGGCGCTGTCAGAACTGTTTCTGGTCGAGGGTGACTCGGCCGGCGGCTCGGCCAAGCAGGGCCGCAATCGCCACAACCAGGCGATCCTTCCCTTGCGCGGTAAATTGCTCAACGTGGAGCGCGCGCGCTTCGACCGGATGCTGTCCAGCCGCGAAATCGGCACCATCATCCAGGCGCTCGGCACCGGCATCGGCCGCGAGGAATTCAACCTCGAGAAGCTGCGCTATCACAAGATCGTGATCATGACCGACGCCGACGTCGACGGCGCCCACATCCGCACGCTCTTGCTGACCTTCTTCTACCGCCAGATGCCGGAGCTGCTCGAAAACGGGCACCTCTTCATCGCCCAGCCGCCGCTCTACAAGGTCGCCCGCGGCCGGTCGGAGGTCTATCTGAAGGACGACGCCGCGCTCGACGATTACCTGGTCGACGCCGGCATCGACGGCCTGGTGCTGGAGACTGCGGAGGGACCGCGCACCGGCGCTGACCTCAAGGTCCTGGTGGATCATGCGCGCCGGGTCCGGACGCTGATGCGCTACGCGCCGCGCAAATATGATTATGCGCTACTCGAAGGCCTGGCGCTCAATGGCGCGCTCAAGCCCGACCTCAATAAGGCCGGGCGGGAGCAGGCGATCGCGCGTGTGGCCGCGTGGCTCGGGCGGGGCGACCTGGAAGCGACCTGGTCGGGCGAGATCGCGGCCGAGGGCGGCTATTTGCTGCGCCGGCTGTGGCGCGGAGTCACCGACGCGCACATCGTCGAGGACAAGTTCCTGGTGTCGGCGGAAGCGCGCAAGCTCCATGCCCTGGCGGCCGAGCAGATCGACGTCTACGCCAAGCCGTCGTCGATCAAGGTCCTGAAGAAGGGCGCGGCGACCGACGAGCAAAAGCCGGAGCCGATCGACGGTGTGGACGGCGACGAGCAGCCGGCCGACCTGGAGACCAAGGGCAAGACGGCGCCCGTCACGCGCCCGTCCGAACTGCTCGAAGCGGTGCTCGCCGCCGGGCGGAAGGGTCTGTCCATCCAGCGCTACAAGGGGCTGGGCGAGATGAACGCGGAGCAATTGTGGGAAACCACGCTCGATCCCGCCAACCGCTCCTTGCTGCGCGTGCAGGTCGAGCAGGCCGACGTCGCCGACGAGATCTTCACCCGGCTGATGGGCGATGTCGTCGAACCGCGCCGCGAATTCATCCAGGACAACGCCCTCAGCGTCGCCAACCTGGACGTCTAGAGTGACCGTCCACGCCGGCTCCTGCCACTGCGGCGCGGTGACGTTCACCTATGCGAGCGAGCAGCCGCTGGCGGTGCGCGCCTGTCAGTGCAGTTTTTGCCGCAAGCATGGGTCGCGCAATGTCAGCGATGCGCAAGGGCAGGGCGACATTACCGCTTCGTTGCCGCTGACCCGCTATCGCTTTGGCCTTGGAATCACCGATTTCCTGCTTTGCCCGACGTGCGGCAGTTACGTCGCGGCGGTCATGCAGGACGGCGAGCATTGGCTCGGCACCTTCAATCTCAATTGCTTCGACAATCCGCAGCTTGAGCTTACCGCCGAACCGATCGTTTACGACTCGGAAGGCAGCGCCGACAGGATCGAGCGTCGCCGCCGGCGCTGGACCCCGACGCGGATTGCGGAACCGCTGAGCGGCACGGATGCTTGATGCGGCAATGGCCGCCAGCACCATCACCATTGCCAGCTACAACATGCGCAAAGCGATCGGCACCGACCGTCGCCGCGATCCGCATCGCATTCTTGAAGTCCTTCAGGAAATCGATGCCGATATCGTCGCGCTGCAGGAGGCGGACAAGCGTTTCGGCGGGCGCGCTTCGGCGGTGCCGCACGAACTGATCGACGACCATGGCATGTACCAGCCGGTCCATCTGGGCGTTCGCCACAAGCGGCGGATGGAAAAGGCGCGGGCGCACGCCGAACGCTTCCTGAAGGTCAACACGCGCAACATCGGCTGGCATGGCAATGCATTGCTGGTGAAGCACGACGTGCGGATTATGGAATGCGCCGCCCTCGACCTGCCCACGCTCGAACCGCGCGGCGCGGTGATGGCGGAGCTATTGCTCGCGGGCGACAAGCCGGTGCGGGTGATCGGCATGCATCTCGACCTGTCCGGCCTGTGGCGGCGACGCCAGATGCGGGCGATCCTGGAAGCGGTCGCCAAGCGTCCGCAAACCATGCCCACCGTGCTGATGGGCGACACCAACGAATGGCGCAGCGCCGCCGGCTGCCTGATGGACCTGCCGCCGACCTTCCGCATTGCCCAGACGGGGCCAAGCTTCCACGCTCGCCACCCGATGGCGCCGCTCGACCGGATCATCGTCCAGGGCGCGAAGATCGAAGCCGCCGGCGTGCACATGAGCGAAGTCGCCCGCAAGGCGTCCGACCACTTGCCGATCTGGGCGCGGCTGTCGGTCTAGCCGCCGGATATCTTCCGCTGACGACGCCGCTGGACCGATGAGCCGATGCCCATCGATTCGCGATATTTGACGACGGTCCGGCGCGCGCAATCGAAGCCCCGGCGCTTGAGCAGCTCGGCAATCGCATCGTCGCTCAACACCTCGCGCTCAGCGGCGACGATCTCCCTGATGCCCGCCTTCACCGCCTCCGCCGAAGCGCCGTCCCCTGCCGCCGACGCCACCCCAGACCCGAAGAAGTATTTCAGTTCGAACACGCCGCGGTCGCACAGCAGATATTTATTGGTCGTCACTCGGCTGACGGTGGATTCGTGCATCTCGATCGCCTCGGCAATCTCCCGCAGGGTCAGCGGCTTCAGCGCGGCGACTCCATGGTCGAAGAAGCCCTGCTGCCGCTCGACCACCTTGCTGACGACCTTGACGATGGTCCGCGCCCGCTGGTCGAGCGCGCGGACCAGCCAGTTTGCGCTGGCCAGGCACTCGCTCAGCCAAGCCTTCGACTTGCCGTCCTGCGGCCCGCGCTTGAGCTCCTGGTAATAGCGCCGGTTGACCAGCAGCCGAGGCAGCGCAGCACCGTTTAGCTCGACCGCGAAGCCCTTGGCGGTGCGGCGCACAAACACGTCGGGCGCGACTTCCTCCGCAGCGACCGCGCTAAACGCGCATCCCGGCTTGGGATCGTAGGCGCGCAATTCGCGGACCATGTCGTGAAGGTCCTCGTCATCGACCCCGCAGATGCGCTTGAGGTCGCTCATCCGCCCCTTGGCGAGCAATTCCAGATTGTCGATCAGCCGCGCCATCGCCGGGTCGTAGCGGTCGGCAGCCTTGGCCTGCAGCGCGAGGCATTCGGACAGGTCGCGGGCGCCGATTCCGGGCGGATCGAGCGACTGGACCAGGGCCAGCGCCTGTTCGGCCTCGGCCTTCGTTGCGCCCGAATCGCTGGCGATGTCGGATAGCGGCGTCGTCAGATAGCCGGTCTCGTCGAGCTGCTGGACGATGATTTGCGCCAGCAGCGCAATTGTCCCCGACGCGCCGAACAACTGGGCCATCAAATGTTCGCACAGCGACGTTTCGCAGGCCTCCAGCCGGTCGAAATCGAAGCCTTCGCCATCGGTCGACGCGACGGTCACGTCGGTGAAGCTGTCCGTTTCCAGCGCCGCCTGTTCGAAGTCGTAATCGAGCGGCCGATCGTCCTCGGCGGGCCCGGGTTCGTCCGGCGACGGCTCGCTTTCGCCGGGGCCATCGCCGCCCTCTTCACCGGAGGCCATTTCGAGCAGGGGATTGTTCGCCACTTCCTCGGCGATCGCGGCCTCGAGTTCGAGGTTGCTGAGCGTCAGCAGCTTGATCGCCTGCGTCAGCTGCGGGGTCATTACCAGCTGCTGCGATTGGCGAAGTTGGATCGTCGGACCGAGGCCCACTGGCTTACCGGCTCCTAAAGAGCAAAACTCTCGCCAAGATAGAGCCGGCGGACCTCGCTGTCTGCAACCAAGGCTTCGGGCGTGCCCTGGAACAGCACTTGCCCGTCGTAGATGATGCAGGCGCGGTCGACGATATCGAGCGTCTCGCGGACATTATGGTCGGTGATCAGAACGCCGATGTCGCGCTGCTTGAGCTCGCGGACCAGCTCGCGGATGTCGGAGATGGAGATCGGGTCGATGCCCGCGAAGGGCTCGTCCAGCAGCATGATCGACGGGTCGGCGGCAAGCGCGCGGGCGATTTCGCAGCGCCGCCGCTCGCCCCCCGACAGCGCCATCGCCGCGGAATCGCGCAGCCGAGTCAGCCCGAATTCGTCGAGCAACTGGTCGAGCCGGGCGCGGCGGGTCTCGCGGTCGGGCTCCGATACCTCGAGCACCGCCATGATGTTTTGCTCGACGCTAAGCCCGCGGAAGATTGAGGTTTCCTGCGGCAGGTAACCGAGGCCCAGAACCGCGCGGCGGTACATTGGCAGGCCGGTGATGTCCTGCCCGTCGAGCAGGATCCGTCCGGCGTCCGGCCTCACCAGCCCCATGACGGAATAGAAGCAGGTGGTCTTGCCCGCGCCATTGGGACCGAGCAGCCCGACCACTTCACCGCGGTCGACCGACAGGGACACGTCGTGGAGCACCGCGCGGCGATCGTAGGCCTTGGCGATCGAACGCACTTCCAGCCCCGTTCCCACGGTGGCCTGGTCGGCCGGCCGGACCAGCGTGGAAGCCTCGTTCATCGGCTCAGTTGCCGCGCTGCGGGACCGTGAAGTGGCCGGTCACCCGCCCACCGCTCTGCGCAACGCCGGCCGGGCCGCCATCGATGACCGCGCGGCCACTGTCGAGGTCGATCACGAGGCGAGCACCGTTGATGCTCGACCCGGCCCGGTTCAGCTGCACGTCGCCGATCAACGTAATCAGGCGCCGGTCGAGATCGTAGATTCCGAAGTCGCCGCGCGCTGTTTCCGACGGGCTTCGGACAATGACGCCGCCGCTTGCGTCGAGCCGCTGGATCTGGATGCCGCCCGCGCTTGCGTAAGCGACCGTCACGCGCTGCGTGTCCATCGACAGCTCGCCCTGGCGAACCTTTACGTTGCCGGCGAAGATGGCGCGATCGGCGCGATCCTGCACTTCGATGCGGTCGGCGGTGACGTCGACCGGCGCATTGCTGTTGTGGCCCTTCAGCGCCGAAACCGGCGCTTGCGCCTGCGCCAATGCACCGGCGGCGAGGGTTGCCGCGGCGGCAAGGGACAGGATGGTGCGTCGCATCGTCATCATCTGACCGCCCCCTGCACGATTTTCAAGCGAACGCCTTGGTCGAGGACGACCGTGCGTTGGCCAAGGTCGGCGCGCATCCTGCCGGCCTGGAAGTCGCCAAGCTCTATCCGGCCCTGGACGCCGCCGCTGCCGGTGACGGTTCGATCCTTCATGTCGACGCTGACGTTGCTGGTCGTCAGCCGGTAATCGTTGGGCCCGGTCACGCGCACTGGGCCGCTGACCGCAGCCCGTTGTTCGTCGAGATTGTAGCGGGCGAGGTTGGCAACGATGGTCACCGGGCCGTCGGCAAGGCCAAGCCGGGCCATCATCCCGCGAATATCGACGATCGGGTCGTCGGAACTCGGCTGGACCGCGGACCGAGCGAGGATCTGGAAGGGCCGGCCCTGATTGTCCGCCCCGGTGTAGCGCGCCGTGTCGACCCGCATCCGCTCCGGCGCGTTATCGACCTTGTTCTTGTCGAGGATGAAGCTGACGTCCCCGCGCTTGTCGAGCGGCGCGAGCGCAAGGACCGCAATCAGAACCCCGACCGCGGACGGCAGGGCGACCTTGGCAAAGCCGACCAGGCGGTCGTGCCTGCTTCCGGGCACCGCCCAGCGCTGTTTGACCGCGCGTTCTGTCTGGGCCGCCTCGCTCATCCGTCGTGCGCGAAGATGTCCTGGTCGGGCCAGCCGGCGATATCGAGCAGGGCCCGGTGCGGCAGGAAGTCGAAGCAGCCCTGCGCCAGCTCGACCCGGTTTTCGCGCTGCAGCCGCTCGTCCAACTTCGCCTTGAGCTGGTGGAGGTAGCGCACGTCGCTCGCGGCATATTCGCGCTGCGCATCGTTGATCTCGCTCGCGCCCCAATCGCTGGTCTGCTGCTGCTTGGAAATCTCCTGCCCGAGCAGTTCGCGCACCAGGTCCTTGAGCCCGTGGCGGTCGGTGTAGGTGCGCACGAGGCGCGACGCGGTGCGGGTGCAGTAGATCGGACCGGCGACGATTCCGAGGTAGCGAATCATGATCGCGAGGTCGAAACGGGCGAAGTGGTAGAGCTTGAGCCGCTGCGGGTCGGCCAGCAGCGCCTTAAGCCGCGGCGCCGAATAGTCGCTGCCGGGACCGAAGCGGACGAGATGCTCCTCCCCGTTGCCGTCGGAAAGCTGGACCAGGCACAGCCGGTCGCGGCCGGGCATCAGGCCCATCGCCTCGGTGTCGACGGCGATCGGTCCGTCGAACGTGACCCCTTCGGGCAGGTCTTCTTCGTGGAAATGAATGCTCATTCTGCTCGCTTCTGATGTCGCCCCCTGCGCGTTCCCCTGTCGCGGACGGCAGCCTTCGATGCGCCATAGCAGCGACTGCGCCATGGAATCACTAGAGGAGGCAGTATTTTTCCTGTAAGGCGCTGAATGGTGCGTGAGCGAAACGCACGAGGACCGGTTGCGCCTTACTGCCCAGCGCGTTGGTTGTTGTCGAATAGTGGGCACAGGGAATTTGGACGGGCATGGGTTTCGATAGAGGGCGCAAAGGCGATCGTGGCGGTCGCGGCAGGGATAAGCGCGACGGGTTTGGCGGAGAAGACGCCTACAGTGGCGGTGATCGCGGCAGCGGCGGCGGCTTTGCCGATCGCGGCGGTTTCGGTGGTGGCGGCGGCGGCGGCTACGGCCAGCGCCCGGCATTCGGTGATCGTGGCGGCTTCGGCGGCGGCGGGGACCGGTTCGGCGGCGGCGGCGGAGGCGGTGGCTTCCGTGGCGGCGGCGGTGCTGGTGGCGGCGGCTTCGGCGGCGGCGCTGGCGGTGCTGGCCGCGGCATGCCTCCGCAGGTCGTTGGCGAAGGCAAGGGCGTCGTCAAATTCTTCAACCCGGCCAAAGGTTTCGGCTTCATCGTCCGCGATGATGGCGGCGAAGATGTGTTCGTGCACATCTCGGCGGTGGAACAGGCCGGTCTTTCGGACCTCGCCGACGGCCAGCCGCTGGAATTCACGCTGGTCGATCGCGGCGGGCGCATTTCGGCGACGAACATCCGCATCGACGGCGAACCGATGCCGGTCGAGCGCGGCGGCGCCAGTGCCGGCGGCGATCGCGCCGCGGGTGGCGACCGCGGCGGCCCGCAGCGGCAGCTGACGGGTGAAAAGGCAAGCGGTACGGTCAAGTTCTTCAACGCGATGAAGGGCTTCGGCTTCATCCAGCGCGACGACGGACAGCCGGACGCCTTCGTCCACATCTCGGCCGTCGAGCGCGCGGGCATCCCGACCCTCAACGAGGGCGATCGCCTGGAGTTCGAGATCGAGGTCGATCGTCGTGGCAAGTATGCGGCGGTGAACCTTCAGTCTGTCGCCTGACCCACCCACCGGGGCGATAGACCTAGAAACGCCCGTCCGGAGTCGATCCGGGCGGGCGTTTTCGTGTCCGGCTAGGTGACCATGGCCTTCAGCGTCGCAATGCGGTCGGCTTCGTGCGCCGGCTTGTCGGTTCGAATTCGGCTGATCCGTGGGAAGCGCATCGCCAGGCCGGACTTGTGACGGCTGCTTAGGTGCACCGAGTCGAAGGCGACCTCCAGCACCAGCGTCTTCTCGACTTCGCGAACCGGCCCGAACCGCTCGACGGTCTTGTTGCGAACGAAGCGGTCGAGCCATTTCAGCTCTTCGTCGGTGAACCCAAAATAGGCCTTCCCGACCGGCAGCAGCTCGCCCTCGTCAGACCAGCAGCCGAAAGTGTAATCGCTGTAGAAACTGGACCGCTTGCCGGACCCCCGCACCGCATACATCAGCACGCAATCGACCGTCAGCGGGTCGCGCTTCCATTTGTACCACAGGCCGACCCGGCGGCCGGGGACGTAGGGGCTGTCGCGACGCTTGAGCATCACTCCCTCGATCGAGGCGTCGCGGGCGCCGCCGCGGATTTCCTCCAGCGCCTCGAAACTGTCGGCGGCGATGAGCTGCGACAGGTCGAACCGCTGCGAATCGAGCCGGGGCATGAACGTTTCAAGCCGCTGCCGCCGCTCCGCCCATGGCAGGCCGCGCACGTCCTCATCGCCGTCGATCAATATGTCGTAGAGGCGGACAAACGCCGGATATTGCTCGCGCATCTTGCCGCTGACGACCTTGCGGCCGAGGCGCTGCTGAAGGGCATTGAAGCTCGCCGCCGCGCCGCCATGCCGGTCGGCGCCCTGAGCGCTGCCGCGCACCAGCAATTCGCCATCGAGGACGCCATCGGCGGAAAATGCTTCGGCGACGTCGGGGAAGCTCCCCGAAATATCGTCGCCGGTGCGGCTGTAGAGCCGGGTCTGACCGGCGACTCGCACCAGCTGGACTCGGATGCCGTCCCATTTCCATTCGGCCGCATAATCGTCGAGCGACAGTTTCGTCTCTTCGAGCGGGTGGGCGAGCATGAAGGGGCGGAAGACCGGCACGTCGCGAACGGTCGGCTGCGGTCCCCTGCCCTCGGCCCAATCGAACAGTTCCCGATACGGCGCGCCGATGCCGTGCCAGACCTCCTCCACCGCATCGACATCGAGCGAGAAGGCGTCGGCGAGCGCCTGCTTCGCAAGGCGCGCGGAAATGCCGATCCGGAGGTTGCCGGTCGCAAGCTTGAGCAATGCGAAGCGGCCTGACGAGTCGAGATGGTCGAGCATTCCCGCAAGCACGCGCGGCGCATCCATCCGGCTAGCGCTCGCCAGCCGCTCAACCGCGTCCGAGATTCGGATCGTGCCGTCGTCCTGCTCCGGCTCGCCATCGCTTGCGGTCGGCCACAGCAGCGCCACCGTTTCCGCCATGTCGCCGACATAGTCGCGGCTCATGTGGAGCAGCACGGGATCGACCCGTTCCTCGGCAATCGCGCGGATGGCGGCGCCCTTGACGGCGGGGATGCTGAGCGAGCCGGTCAGCGCCGCAAGGGCGATCCCGCGGTCGGGATCGGGCGTTTCCTTGAGGTAGTCGCCGATCAGCTTGAGTTTGGTGTTGCGCGAGCGCGTGTAGACGAGATCGTCGAGCAACTGCGAGAAGGCGCGCATCCGCCCTCAACGAGAGCGCTGCCGTTCAGTTTCGTCGGGTCAGTGCAGCCGCGCCGCGATGACGGCCAGGATTGCCGTCCGATCGGATTTCGAGCGGCTCGCCAGCGCCTCGTCGAAATGCTCGAGGCAGCATTGGGTGCTGACCCTGTGTCCGGGGAGCAGCGCGAGCTGTGCCGAGCGATGCGCGAGCCCCTCCAGCGCATCGAGGCCGCTGTCGGCGGCCGCCTGGCGGATCGCATCCATCCTCGCATAGATGTCCATCGGTGACAGGCGGTCGGCCCGGCTCTGGATGTCGGAGATCCGCTCGCCGAGCTGGCTGTGGCCGGTTAGCATCTTGCTGCCCATTGTCCGCCTCCTGTTGAAGGCAGAGTCGCTCAAAGCGGTTAACAGGCCCTCAACGGCCTCGTTGCCTTGACAAAAATGGCGGCTCCGGCCATGTGGCGGCCGCAAGAGCGGCGCTCCTGAGTGCCGCTTTCTTCATTTCTAGCATTTGGGACGCTTCCGATGGCCAAGCCGGCAACCGTCAAGATCAAGCTCGTCAGCAGCGCCGACACCGGCTTCTTCTACGTGACCAAGAAGAATCCGCGGACTCAGACGGAAAAGATGAGCATGCGCAAGTACGACCCGGTCGTCCGCAAGCACGTCGACTTCAAAGAAGCGAAGATCAAGTAGCCTCTGGCTCGGGCGTCTTCAGGACGCTCTGGGTGCCCAGCAGCTCGTCGACCTGGGCAACGAATTTCGCCACCGAAATCGGTTTGGATACATAGGCTTCCGCGCCGGCCGCGCGGATTCGCTCTTCGTCCGATGCCGCCGCATAAGCGGTCACGGCCATGATCGGCACGGTCTCAAGGTCTTGATCGCCGCGAATCGCCTGGATCAGCTCCAGCCCGCTTACATGCGGCAGCTGGATATCGGTGATGACTAGGTCCGGCCGGAACGCCCGCGCTCGCTCCAACGCCTGGCGGCTGTCCGTCACTGCCTGCGCATCATGGCCATGCGCGGCGAGGAGATCGCAGAACAGCTTGATGTTCAACGCATTGTCCTCGACGATCAAAATCTTGGCCAAGCTGCTTTCCACTCCTAACGCTGACTAATCTAAGCGATGCCGTCTTCATCTCCAACAGACGCGACCGCGCTGGCGTTGACCGCGCTTGCCGCGACACTTTCCGACGAACGAAAAGCACAGCGGTTCCTTGAGCTTAGCGGCCTGTCCCCGGATGAGATGCGGGCCCGCGCCGCGGAACCCGCACTGCTTGCCGCTTTCCTTGCCTTTCTGGAGGCCCATGAGCCCGACCTGCTTGCGGTGGCGGGCGAGATCGGCTGTTCGGCACAGGCGCTGGTAAAGGCCCGCCGGACGCTGGAGGAGGAACAATGAGCAAGACGATCTTCATTACCGGCGCAACGGCGGGGATCGGGCAGGCTTCGGCCAGGCGGTTCGCAAGCGACGGCTGGCGGGTGATCGCGACCGGCCGCCGCGGAGACCGGTTGCGCGCGCTGGCCGACGAACTGGGCGATGCCTGTCTGCCGCTCGAACTGGACATGCGCGACACGGACGCGCTGCTGGAGTGCGCCAAGCTGTCGGGCGAATGGGGCGCGATCGACCTGCTGTTGAACAATGCCGGCCTCGCCCCGCCGATGAGCCCGTTGCAGGACGCCGATTACGCCGGGCTGGAAAACGTCATCCAGACCAACATCACCGGCCTGGTCGCGCTAACCCGCGCGCTGTTGCCCAAACTGGTCGAGCGGAAGGGGGCGGTGATCAACCTGTCCTCGGTCGCCGCGACCTATCCCTACCGTGGCGGCGCGGTCTATGGCGGCAGCAAGGCCTTCGTCCGGCAGTTTTCGCTCGACCTTCGCTGCGACCTGGCGGGGACCGGCGTCCGCGTAACCTCGATCGAGCCGGGCATGGTCGAAACAGAGTTCACCATCGTCCGCACCGGCGGCGACCAGGCGGCATCGAACGCCCTTTATGCCAACATGGATCCGATGTCGGCGGCGGACATTGCCGAGACCATCTGGTGGGTCGCCAACCTGCCGCCGCACCTCAACATCAACACGCTCGAGCTGATGCCAACCAGCCAGAGCTTCGCTGGCTTTGCGGTCGAGCGGAAGGGTTGATTCAAGCGGCGCGACTGGCCACAGGCGAGGGCATGAGCATCGACCAGCGCCTCGCCGAACTCGGCATCACCCTTCCGCAGCCCGCGGCCCCAGTCGCATCCTACGTCCCGGTCGTCGTCGCCGGCGGCTTCGCCCATGTCTCGGGCCAGGTCTCCAACGAGAACGGCCAGATGATCACCGGCAAGCTTGGCGACGGGATGGATGTCGAAGCGGGGCAGAAGGCGGCGCGCGCCTGCGGCCTGATGGTGCTCGCGCAGCTCAAGGCCGCGCTCGGCTCGCTTGATCGCGTCGAACGGATCGTCAAGCTTGGCGTGTTCGTCAATTGCACCCCGGACTTCACCGACCAGCCCAAGGTCGGCAACGGCGCCAGCGACCTGATGGAACAGGTTTTCGGCGAAGCCGGCCGCCACGCCCGCGCCGCCGTCGGTGCGCCGTCGCTGCCGCTCGGGGTCGCGGTTGAAGTGGATGCAATCGTCGCCGTCAAAGCCTAGTTCAGGCGGCGCGGCCTAGCGCCAGCCAAGTGGCCGACCGCGACGACGTCATCGCCCGAATCGCGACGGGTGTTTCCAGCATCGATCCCACCGACTGGGACCGGGTTGCCGGCGCGCATCCCTTCGTCAGCCACGCCTTCCTCGCGGCGCTGGAAGATTCGGGAAGCGTCGGCCCCGGCACCGGCTGGACCCCGGCGCCGATCCTGATCGAAAGCGAGGATGGCCGCATTGCCGCCGCTGCGCCGACCTATCTGAAGACTCACAGCCAGGGCGAATATGTGTTCGACCATGGCTGGGCCGACGCTTGGGAACGGGCCGGCGGCGCTTATTATCCCAAGCTGCAGGTGGCGGTGCCGTTCACGCCCGTCCCCGGGCCGCGCCTGCTCGGCACCCGTCCGCAGCAGCTGCTTTCGGCGCTGGAGGCCGTCGCCACTCAAAACCAGCTGTCATCGGCGCATGTCACCTTCCTCGAGCAGGCCGATGCCGCCGCTTGCCGGGAGCGCGGCTGGCTGATCCGCGACGGCATCCAATACCACTGGTCGAACCGCGGGTTCGGCAGCTTCGACGATTTCCTGCTCTCGCTGAGTAGCCGCAAGCGCAAAGCGATCCGCAAGGAGCGGGCCGCTGCTCGCGAGGGCCTGCAATTCCAGGCGCTGCGCGGCGATGAGATCGGCCCAACCGAATGGGACGCGATGTGGCGCTTCTACCAGGACACCGGCAGCCGCAAGTGGGGCCATCCGTACCTGACCCGCGCCTTTTTCGATCTCATCGGCAAATCGATTGGCGACCGCTTGCTGCTATTCCTCGCCGATCGGGACGGCGTGCCGATTGCGGGTGCGCTCAACGTGGTCGGGCCGGACGCGCTTTACGGGCGCTATTGGGGCGCCATCGAAGACGTGCGGTTCCTGCACTTCGAGCTCAGTTACTATCAGGCGATCGAATGGGCGATCGACCATGGGCTCGATTGGGTGCAGGCGGGCGCCCAAGGCGAACACAAGCTGGCGCGGGGCTATGAGCCGGTCATCACACAGTCGGCGCACTTCATCCCGAATCGAAGCTTTCGCGACGCGATCGCCGACTTCCTCGACCAGGAACGCGCGGCCGTCGCGGTTGAGGCCGGGCTGATGCGGCAGGACCTGCCTTACCGTTCCTCATCTTCGGAATAGAGCGCGACCGAACGGCCGCCGCTGTCGGCCCGGCCCCGGTACATGCCCGGCGTGTTGAACGCGTAGATCATTTCGCCGGCCGCGCTGACGACGATGACCCCGCCTTCGCCGCCGAGCTCCTTCACGTCACGCATGACCGCGTCGGCGGCTTCCTGACCCGACACGCCGGAAAGGCGCATCCGGGCGCAGATTTCGTGCGCGACCCCGGCACGGATGAAATATTCGCCCCAGCCGGTGGCCGACACCGCGCCGGCGCGGTTGTCCGCGTAAGTCCCGGCCCCGATGAGCGGCGAATCGCCGATCCGGCCCCAGCGCTTGCCGGTCATGCCGCCGGTCGAGGTGGCGGCGGCCACATTGCCCTGCCGGTCGAGCGCGACGGCGCCGACCGTCCCATATTTATATTCGATGTCGAGCGCGCTCGCCCGCTTCGACTTCAGCTCGGCAAGTTGCTTGCGGCGAAACTCGGTTTCGAAAAAACTGGGGTCGACCTGCTCGATGCCATGCTCGCGCCCGAAAGCATCGGCTTCGGGACCGCTGAGGAAGACGTGGTCGCTCTCCTCCATCACCGTCCGCGCCAGGCTGACCGGGCTACGGCTGGCGCAGATGCCGGTGACCGCCCCGGCGGAACGATCGCGCCCGTCCATGATCGACGCGTCGAGTTCGATGCGTCCGTCGTAGGTAAGCACGGCGCCGCGGCCGGCGTTGAAGCTCGGATCGTCCTCCAGGATCCGCACCGCCGCTTCGACGGCGGCGACGGCGGTGCCGGCACCGGACAGCACCGCCGACCCCTGCTGCAGCGCGGCATCAAGGGCGGCCCGGATCATACGGTCGCGCTCGAATGAGATTCGTTCCAGTTCGATGACTCCGGCGCCACCGTGAACGACCAGCTTCCAGTCTTGATCAGCCATCCCGTCGCTTTGGCTCGCCGCCCGCCAGTTTAAAAGGGGCAGCGTGCGAAACGATTTGACTCGGCTTCAGAATGATATCAGATTGATATCAAATAAAGGGAGGCACGCATGGCGGAACTGATCGCACTGAGAACATCCAAGGAGCGGGAAGCGTCGTCGCTAAGCGGCTACCCGATGTTGCTCGTCGCCCTGCTCGCGATTGTGATGGCGGTGTACGGAATGACGGGTGTCGGGGAAGGCACCGGCTGGCTTCCGGTCATACTTGTTGTTGTCGGCGTCTTGCTGCTCATCCTGGCCGTTAGCGGCTTCTACATGCTCCAGCCGAACCAGGCGGCGGCAATCACCTTGTTCGGCGATTACCAGGGCACCGACCGCAAAAGCGGCCTGCGCTGGGTGCTGCCATGGCTGATGCGCAAGAAGGTTTCGGTCCGCGCCAACAACTTCATTTCCGAACGGATCAAGGTCAACGACCTGCGCGGCAATCCGATCGAAATGGCCGCGCAGATCGTCTGGCGCGTGGTCGATACGGCGCAGGCCCTATTCGATATCGACGATTATCATGCCTTTGTGCGGGTGCAGGTCGAATCGGCAATCCGCACCATCGGGTCCCGCTACCCCTATGACGATTTCGAGCATCTCGAGGTCACCCTGCGCGGCAATCACGACCAGGTCGGGAGCGAGCTTCGCGGCGAACTGATCGCGCGGCTGTCCGTGGCTGGGATCACCGTCGATGAATGCGGCTTCACCCACCTGGCGTACGCGCAGGAAATTGCCGGGGCGATGCTTCGCCGGCAGCAGGCGCAGGCGGTCGTGGCCGCGCGCAAGACGCTGGTCGAAGGCGCCGTCGGCATGGTCGAAATGGCGCTCGAGATGCTCAGCGACAAGAATGTCGTCGAGCTCGACGACGAACGCCGAGCTGCGATGGTTTCGAATCTGATGGTCGTCCTGTGCGGCGAGCGCGACACGCAGCCGGTGGTCAACACCGGGACGCTGTACCAGTAGGATCTTGGTGACCGACGCCCGCAAAGCCTATCCGTTGCGCGTCGAGCCGGCCCTGTGGGCCGCAGTCGAGCGCTGTGCGGCAAGCGACTTGCGAAGCGTCAATGCGGAGGTCGAGATCCTGCTTCGCGAGGCGCTGGGCGCGCGCGGCATCAAGCTTCACGCGGCAGCGCCGCGAAAGCGCGGCCGCCCGAAAAAGGAACGTTAGGCGGCCGGCAGGATGCCGGTGGCGCGGCCGGCGGCCTCGAACATGCCGAGGATTTCGCCGACCTGCTCGGCCGTATGCTCCGCGCATAGGGAGCAGCGCAGCAGGGTCATGTTGGCGGGTGTCGCCGGCGGCCGGGCGAGGTTGACGTACAGCCCTTCGTGGAGAAGTGCTTCCCACATGGCAGCGCCGCGCTCGAGGTCGGGCATGATGACGGCGATGATCGCCGACTGGGGCTCCTCGGTCCCGAGCTGGAACCCGAGCTGCTTCAAGCCGCCGTGCAGGCGCTTCGAATTTTCCCACAGATGCTCGCGCTTGTGGCGCGCACCCATCAGCTTGCGGATCGAAGTCGCCGCGGTGGCCACGACCGACGGCGGCAGCGAGGCGGTGAACACGTAGGGCCGGCACACCAGCCGCAGGATTTCGAACTTGGGATGGTTGCAAACGCAAAAGCCGCCGACGGTGCCGACCGACTTTGAAAAGGTGCCGATGATGAAATCGACATCGTCGATGACGCCCTGCGCTTCGGCAACGCCCCGCCCGTTCTCGCCGATGAACCCCATCGAATGGGCTTCGTCGACCAGCACCATCGCGCCATTCGCCTTCGCGACGGCGACCATTTCCTTCAGCGGGGCAATGTCGCCAAGCATCGAATAGACGCCTTCGAGGACGACCAGCTTGCCGGCGCCGGCCGGAATCCGCTTCAGCCGCTTTTCGAGCGCTTCGATGTCATTGTGGCGAAACGGGACAATCTGCGCGTCGCCCATCTTGCACCCGTCGTAGATGGATGCGTGGCTGTCGATGTCGAGGACGACATAATCGTCCTTGCCCGCAATGGTGGAAATGATCCCCAGGTTCGCCTGGTATCCGGTCGAAAAGACCATCGCATGGTCCATCGCGTAAAACTCGCGCAGCGCCGCTTCGACTTCGCGGTGGCCTAGGTAGGTCCCATTGAGTACTCGGCTGCCCGTGGTGCCGGACCCGAACTCGTCGAGCGCCTTCTTGCCCGCGGCAATCACATCCGGGTCGAAGGTCATGCCCATGTAATTGTAGGTGCCGAGCAGGATCGTCCGCTTGCCGTTGCAGATGGCGACGGTCGGGCTTTCCACCCGCTCCATGACCAGGTTGAACGGATCGGTGACGCCGCCTTCCAGCAATTGGGCGCGCATCTGGATCAACGGATCGAACTTGGAAAACAGGTCGTTCCCGCCGCCCTCGGGCGCGCCGCCTGCGGTCATCTCCAGGCCGGGATCGGTCACCGTTCCGCCTGCAGCTGCTCGACGGCATCGACCAGTTGGCCGACGGTCTCGATCTCGGCTGCCTTGTTCATGCTGATCAGGATATCGAACTCGTCCTCGACCGAGGCGACGAAATCCATCACCGTCAGGCTGTCCCATTCCAGGTCCTGCTGGAATCGGGTGGCCTCGCTGACCTCGGCGCCCTTCTTATTGAACGGCTCGATCAGCTTGAGGATCTGGGCGTACATTTCGTCTCGGTCGGTCATGGTGAAGTCCCTATGCGGCGGCGGGCGCTATCGCAACGCATTGGGGCGCAAACAGGGCGGGCTACAGCCAGCCTTCGCGCTCGTACCAGCGAGCGGTGTCGGCCAGTCCGGAAGCGGTGTCGATCGCCGCTCGCCACAGTCCGGCTGGCGGACGCATCTCGGCGCTCGCGACCCAATCGGGATGGTTGAAGTAAGCGGCGCGGTCCGGGGTGAGCTTGGCGCGGCCGCGGCGGAAAAGCCGGTCGAGCCGGGCGGCGCCGCGCAACACCGATCCGGGCACCGACAGCGCCACATTCCGCCGACCCACGGCCGCGCCGATCGCGGCCGCCATTTCGCGATGCGACCAGCCTTGGGTCCTGCCGTCGTCCGCTTCGAACATCGCCCGGCTTGGCTGGTCGTGCGTCGCGAGCTTGAGCAGCAAGGCCGCAAGGTCGCCGACGTGGATCATCGACACCCGGCCGGGCGGCGGCAACAGCATCAGGCCGAGCTTGGCCATCTTGAACAGCTCGAGCGTCTCACGGTCGCCGGGGCCGTAAA
Source organism: Sphingomonas sinipercae (assembly GCF_011302055.1). Taxonomy (NCBI): domain Bacteria; kingdom Pseudomonadati; phylum Pseudomonadota; class Alphaproteobacteria; order Sphingomonadales; family Sphingomonadaceae; genus Sphingomonas; species Sphingomonas sinipercae. The sequence goes on along the minus strand of NZ_CP049871.1, from coordinate 164,879 downwards.
CCGCGGGCGGCCGGACCATCGCCCAGTTGAGCCCCGATTCCCTGACCAATTCCTCCGCCCGCGCCTTCGATGCGCCGTACAGCGAAAGGCCGGGCTCGCGTGCGGCGAGGGATGAAACATGGACGAACCGCTGGGTGCCGGCCGCTGTCGCGGCCGCGAGCATTGTCAGGGTTCCAGCAACATTGCCCGCCTGGAAGCCGGCGGCGTTGGGCGCGTTGATGACTCCTGCGATATGCACGACCGCGTCCGTGTCGCGGACCAATTCGTGCAGCGAATCCGACGATTCGAGCGAGCCTTCCATCCATTCGACGCCAGCGCGGCCTGGCTGTGGGCGGCGGGCGAGCGCCCGGATCTCGTGACCGGCGGCGGTTGCGCCATCGATGAAGTGGGATCCGACGAAGCCGGTGCCGCCGGTGACCGCGAGCTTCAACGCCCCAGACTCACAGTGGCGACCAATCCTGTTCCGGCGCTTCGGCCTCGTCGGCTTTCCGCTCCCAACCGAGCAGCTCGATCAGCCGGTCGAGCAGGGCGTCCATGCCGTCGCCCGAAGCGGCCGATATGACCAGCGGCTCGGGCGCGCCTCCATCGCGAAGCCCCTGCAGCGCTTGCGCCAGCTGCTCCGGCGTGGCTGCGTCGGCACGGCTGAGGGCCAGCACTTCTGCTTTGTCCTCAAGCCCGGCGCCATAAGCGTCGAGCTCGCCGCGCACGACCCGCCAGGCTTCCGCCGGATCGTCCCCCGCGGCGTCGACCAAGTGAAGCAGCACGCGCGTCCGCTCGACATGGCCGAGGAAGCGGTCGCCGATCCCGGCACCTTCGGCTGCGCCCTCGATCAGGCCCGGGATATCGGCGAGCACGAATTCCCGACCCTTGTGCCGAACGACGCCAAGCTGCGGCCGCAGGGTGGTGAAGGGGTAGTCGCCGACCTTGGCGCTCGCGTTGGTGACGGCGTTGAGGAGCGTCGACTTGCCCGCGTTCGGAAGGCCGACCAGGCCGACATCGGCAAGCAGCTTGAGCCGCAGCCAAACGTACATTTCCTCGCCCGGCCAGCCGGTGGTGTGCTGGCGCGGCGCCCGGTTGGTCGAGGTCTTGTAGCTCGCATTGCCTCGACCGCCGTCGCCGCCGCGCAGGAAGACGAGCCGTTCGCCGACCCGGGTCAGGTCGGCAAGCAGGGTCCGGTCCTCGTCGTCGGCGAGCACCTGCGTGCCGACCGGCACCTTGATCACCAGGTCCTTGCCGCCGGCACCGGTTCGGTTCGATCCCGCGCCGCCCTTGCCGCGCGGGGCCCGAAAATGCTGGGTGTAGCGAAAGTCGATCAGCGTATTGAGCCCGGGCACGGCTTCGAAGATGACGTCCCCGCCCTTGCCGCCTTCGCCGCCGTCGGGCCCGCCGAACTCGACGAACTTTTCACGGCGAAAGCTGACGGCGCCGGGACCGCCGTCGCCGGACTTTACGAAAATCTTGGCCTGATCGAGGAAATGCATTGGCGCGGATGTAAGCGCACCCGCGCCAAAGCGCCACCGACGGGGCTAGAAGACCTTGCGGATTTCAAACTCGATCGTGCGGCCCGTTGGGTCCCGATAACCCGGCTGATACTGCAGCGGTGTTTCGCCCAGAGCATTGCGAACCGACTGGCGATCATTGGTCAGGTTGACCGCTTCAAGCGACAGGCGAAGACCTTTCGCCCACTTGGAGCCTGGGATGAACCTTTCGGCGTCCGTGAACAGGCGAAGGTTTACCAGCATCACCGGCGAGAAACGCAGGCGTTCGGTGACCCCGTCGATGCGGCTTTCAAGCTCGCTTGCGCCCCGCCAGGTCAGCCCGATGCGCGCCCCCGTGCCACCCGAGGCAAGGCCGGCCGTCGCATCCAGCTGATGGCGCAGACGCCCGCCGCCGATACCGATCGCGCCGCCGCCCAGAAGGTCGACCGGGTCCAGCTCGGGGCGGATCCGGATTTCGTTCGAAAAGACCATCGAATGGTTGGCGCTTAGCTGGAGAATGGTCCTCGGCAGCGGCGGGCGCATTCCAGGCTTGCGCACCACCGCCGGCGCCGTGCCCAGGGGCTTGCTCATGCTCAGGCCCCAGCGCAGCCGCTTTTCGCGCTCGGATTCGAAATTGACCGGGCGCAGGTCGACGGACGTCAGCACGCCATCGGCATTGCGAACGAACCGGTCAGGGAAAGCGAGGGTCACCGCAGCGCTGGCCTCCGGCAGCGCCGAGATGAAGTTGCGCCGATCGGTGTCCGTATACTCGGCGTTCAGTTGCAGCTCGATGCTTGGAATCAGGCGAACCAGCCCGGTCAGCCGCCGAATGGTCGTCGACTCCGGCTTCAAGTCCGGGTTGCCGCCACTGATCTGAATCACGTCGGTCGTGGCGCCGGTCAGCGGATCGAAGACGCGAACACCAGGAACGACGATCACAGGGTTGCCGAGCGTCTCGATCAGCGCTGGCATTTCCTTCTTTTCGATCGACCCGCGCAACCGGAAGCTGATGCTCGGTTCCCAGGTGAGGCCAAGCGAGTGCCGGGTCAGCGTGCCGGCATCGGAAAAGTGGGTCGCGCCAAACTCCACCGACGCATCGAGGTTGCCCAGCTTGGACAGCACTTGGCCCTCGCGGCTGGCCAGCGGCACTTCCAATGCGCCGCGGACGCCTTGTTCGGAGCGCCGGTACTTGCGCAAGTCGCCGCCGGTGAAGCTGCTTTCCGAATCGATCGCGTACCAGGCGACCTTGCCCTCGACGGTCGCCCGGATGGTCCCGGCCGGAAGCTCGCCGGCCGGCCCGGTCAAGGTCAGCTGCGACAGCGTCGTGCGCGTACGCGTAACCGCGCGATCGTCTTCGATGTGGATGAAGTCGTCGAAGTCGGCCGTGAAGGGATTGAGCGTATCGGCCACCAGGACGGGTGCGAACGTCGATTGACGCTGGCTGTCCAAGACCGACTTGGCGCGCAAGTGGCGGGCCACGAGCGTCCCGGTCCAAAGTCCGACATTGGCGTTGAGCGTCGCGCTGCCTTCGCCGGAATCAGAGCGGCTGCGAGAGCGAAAGGGCGTGGTGCCGTAAGCGGCCAGCGCGACATCCTGAGTGAATGGCGAAAAGGTGTTGGCCTCGTTGATCGCGACGAGAACGCTAGGGAGTCCCCGGCTCGACTTGCTGGTGCTGCGGCTGAACCGGAGCGTCGACGAACCCGTCAGCCAGGGCGACAAGCGCGTGCCGAAGGTGCCGTTCAGATCGTAATTGCGAAGGCCCGGCAGCAGCGTCCGAAACGCGCCAAGGTCGGTGATCGCGGCCTGGTTCGCCCCTGCGGCAAAAGCGCCAAGGCCGAAATTGTCGCCGCCGGGCACTGCCGCAACGGTTACCGGCGTGCCGGCGATGGCGCTCAGCGCGGGGTCGATCTCGCCTGCCAGCGCCGGGTAGGCGATGATGTTTCCGCCTTGGGCGAACGGGTAGTTGGCGGCGGGTTGAACGATGCCCCGGTCGCTTTCGAACAGCGCGCTCTGGTCTTCGATCCGGAACGACAGGTTTGCGCGGGTGGACCCACGAATATGCGTGAAGATGGAATCGCCGCGATCCGCGGTAAATTCCCCCTCGGTTGCGAGCCTGTGGGCGGCGCTGACCGTGACGCTGCGCAGGCGGTCTTTCAGCGTCAGGCTGAGCACGCGCTGGCTGGCCGAGCCGCCCCGGCCGACGGCCGAGCCGCGTGGCAGCACTTGGGCTGCGCGCAGCGCCTCGATCGGGAAGTCGCCGATGTCGCCGGCGCCGCTTACCCGTTCGCCGTTGACGAAAATGAGCGGTTCATCGCCGTCGCCGGCGTCGCCAGCGAGCTCGCCGATGAGTTCATCGATGGTGTTCGCGCCGAAACCTCGAATTTCGTCTTCGTCGAGGTTGCGTTCCGGAATGACGCCCTGGAGGCGGCGGCCAATGACGATAATCTCGTCGCGATAGGGATCGCGCGGCTGCGACGCTTGGACTTCGGCGGCCGCGGCGCCGATGTCGGCCCGTCCCGGCATGGCCACGCTGCTGAGCAGCAGTACGCCCGCGACGCGGCGCCAGGTCAGCCGATGGCCGGTGTCTTGGATCATTTGCCTGCCCCCCCAGAAAAGGCCGCAACATCGCTAATGCGTTTACGTTAACACGGCCCTCGCGCTGCCCTGCCTGGCACCGGGGGTGCCAGACAGAGAGCTCACGCGCGGTTCTGGGCCGCAGTGAAAAAACCCGGAGAGGAAGCCCCGTTCTTGAACGAGGCTTCCGCGCCGACTTAGATGATCGGAACCGTGACCCAGTTGTGGCTGCTGTCATTCAGGTTCGGAATGTTGGTACCCGCGTAGTTGCTCGGGCTGTACGGGCTCGTGCCGTTGTACCAAGCACTGTTGCACAGGTCGCCGGTGTAGCCGTTCTGCTTCGTCCATGCGCCCGGCAGCTTCGCACCGGACTTGCTCGGCGAGATGCAGACGACGACCTGGCCAAGCGTGACCGTCTCGCTGATCGAATAGCCGGAACCGAAGCTCTCGTGCGCGCTCAGCGTATCTGTCTGCTCCTGGTTGAACGAACCGCCCGGAACGCCGGCTGCAACTTCGGTCTTCGGGCCGAAGTAGGCCGGGATGGTGTAGCCCGGCGTGGTATAGGCTGCGGTTTCTTCGATGTAGCGGCAGTTAGCCTGATCGGTCGGATGACCGTTCTGCGGGCCGGTGGGCAGCGACGTGTTGAACGCGGTGCAATTCTGAGTCACTGCTTCTTCATTGCCGTGGAAGTCGGGATTGACGATCCAGTGGCCGGTCCGCGGGTGGAACACCGGCGGCACGTAGACCGGCGGATTATAGACTTCCTTCGAAATCGTGCAGGTGTAGGCGACCGCGTAGGTCGTCTTGAACTGCGCCGTGAAGTCGTACTGGCTGTTGCTGTAGCTGCCGCCGGTCGCCTTCTGCAGGCCGAACATGTTGACGCTGCCGCCATTGCGATACGGGTTGCCCGAAATGAACTTTACGCCTGGGCTGAACGTGCCCGCGGGCGATTTGGCCGTGGTCAGCGTGCGATCGGCTTCGCTGCCGATTTCAGCCGGGCCGCTAACGTAGGAAGGAGCCCCTTGAACGACGGCGGCGGTGTAGCGGTCGCTGTTCGCGGCCGATCCGTCTGCGTCAGCGGTTGCGGCCGCAGTGTCGCACTGGGACTGCGCAGCGGCCAGGTTGGCCGTGGTCAGTTCGGCCGGATTGGCGCTTGGCGTGGATGAAATAAGCGTGACCGCTGCGTTGGCAGGCGACATCATGGTTGAACAGAGCAGCGCGCTCGCGGCTGCGATCTTGATCAGTTTCATGGCAGTAATCCTCTTCCCCGGTTCGATTTTTCACCTGGGAGCGGCGGGGGTGTGCGACTCGGAAGGTGATAATTTCCTGTTAAACCAAGTCGATTTAATGCTGAACTTACCAAAGGTTAGTAGCCTTAGGTTAACCAGGACGAGTCCCGCGCCGGGACAGTGCCAGATTTGACTTTGCTATGTCGCTTTTGGCTGCACCGACGCTCTGCGCGTAAGTCAGCCCAGCAGGTCGCGCGCCCGCATGGCGAGTTCGGTCCGGTTGGAGACACCGGTCTTTTCGAAGATTCCGTGCAGGTAGACTTTGACCGTGCCTTCCGTGACCCCGAGCCGGTCGGCGATCTCCCGGTGTCGAAGCCCCTCGGTCACCAATGCAACCAGGTCGCGCTCGCGCGGGGTCAACGAGGGGCCCGTGGCCTCCGCCGCTATCGAAGCGAGCTGCGGGTCGATCCATTGCCGGTCCGAGCCAACGCAATTCAGGCACTCGAGCAGCAGAGTCGGGTCCGAGTTCTTCAGGACGATGCCGTCGACCTCATGCTTCAATGCTTCGGCCAGCGCATGGCGGTCGATGGACGCAGTCAGCAGCACCACCTTGATGTTCGCCTTGTCTGCCCGGAGCTTCCGAAGCACGTCGAGACCGCTGCCGTCCGGCATCTGCAGGTCGAGCAGGGCGATGTCGGGCTTCGTCGCCGCGATCATCGACAGGGCAGCCGAACCACTGCTCGCCGTGGCAACGAGTTCGTAGTGAGTTCCTTCGAGAAGCGACCGGACCGCGCCTTGGATGATGGGATGGTCGTCGGCGAGCACGAGCCGGGTCATGTCGCGGAACTCCGTAAAGGCAGGGTAATCGAGACGGTTGTCGAGCCGTTTCGCGTGGCGAGCATCAAATTGCCGTCCGCCTCGTCGACGCGCTCGCGCAACGACCATGGCGCCCCGGGCGCGAGCGGCTCCGCCCCTCCCCCGTCATTGACGATGTCCAGCCGCAAGCTCCCGCCTTCCTCGGACAGCGAAACTCGAATTGCCGTCGGCGCCGCATGGCGCGCGGCATTGGCAACGGCTTCCCGCACCAGTTGGTGCGTGTCGAAATGAAGCCGCATCGGGACCGCGGCGGCCGACACCTGCGCGTCGAAACTGCAATGGACACCCCATTGCCGCGCCAGTCGCGCGCAAAGCTTCTCGAGGTTCGCGGCCAGGTCGATCAAGCCGACTTCCTCGCTGCGCATCGCCCCGATGCTCGAGCGCAATTCCTGCTGCTCTTCCAGCAGCATTTGTTTCAGCGACGCGAGCTGATCGACGATCGCGCTTCCGGAGCGAGCCGACCGAGTCAGTGCCTCGACCTGGAAACAGGCCCCGGCCAGGAATTGAACGATGCTGTCGTGCAGGTCCCGGGACAGCGCCAGGCGGGCGTGGGCGACCGCGTTGTGCTGCGCGGCCGAAAGCAAGGCATGCCGCTGGATATGAAGCTCGATCGCGGGCGCCAATTGCTCGCCAAGGCTGAGATAGTCGAGGCTCAATCCGCGAATGCCGCCCAGCAACAACAGACCGTTACCCGTGTCGGCCGAAAAGGGGACGCCAAGCCCTTGCATGTCGGAAAGCGGTCCCAGCGCCGATCGATCGAGCGCCGAGCTAGCGGTAAAAAAACGGAAGCCCCGTCCCCCGCCGCCGGCCAGCGCGCGGTCCCGCGCAAGGTCGAACAGGAATGGTGCGCGCGGATGGCTGTCGGGGTCGCCGTCCCACTCGATCGACCGGGCCTCCGGTTCGTCGCCCGTCCGGCCGCATAGGACGGTCAGGCTATGCGCTTCACTTGCGCGCCAGATCAGCACGCCGAAGGTCGCTTCCGTCGAGCGCAGCGCCGCCTTGAGCGCGCTGGGCAGGGGTGACTCGTCGGGTGAAATGTCGCCGAGGAGCTTGCCCTCAAACGTCCATTGCGGCGCGCCCTGGTTGATTCCGAACCAGATCAGGATCGCGGACAGAATGACCAGGTGGGTGCCCCGAAGCACGAAGCGCTGATATTCGAACTGGTCGCTCGCCACGCCGGCAAGCGCGGCCGCTGCGAAATACATGACGATCAAGGCGGCGCCGGTCAGCGCGGTTTGGCGCCAGCCCCACCGGATCGCCGAGGACAGCATGATGAAGACGAAGAACAAGAAAAACGGGCTGGTGTAGCCGTCGGTGCTGAACATCAGCAGACCGAAGACGAAGACATCCAGCCAATGCGCCGGGCCGGCGAGCCGGGCATCGAGCCACCAGCTGTTCCAGGTGGCGGCACCGACCAGGCCCGCGGCCGCGACGTAGCTTGCAAGCAGCCAGTAGGTTTCGGGCGCGTTGCGGGCGGGCTGGCTCGAATCGATCCAGATCGAGAACAGGAAGATTGCCGACAGCACGAAGCGGCCAAGCGCGATCACCCGCCCCGAACGATGTTTCAGGCCCCGGTCAAACACCTTCGCCCCCAAACCCCCCGCAAGCCCCTTAATCGCGGTTAACTTTATATTGCATAGCAGTCATTCAACCGCCCGTCCGCGAATGCAATCCGGACTGGGTGTGTTGAGCCAGCTGCGCCCGAAGCCGGTCGGCCGCCACCTGGCGAGCGGTGTCCTGATCCAGTCTCAAGGCATCGGCGATCGGCTGGCCAAGCAGCGCGTCGCCAAGGCCGAGCAGGACGAGCCAAAGGGTCGCTTCCCCGACCTGGTGATCCTCATCGCCGTCGCTGAGCTGCGCGACGAGGCTGCGGATCGAATGGAGGACTGGGTCGAGCGCGTCGCGGTTGCCGGTGAGGATCATCCAGGCGGCGAGTGCGCCGGCGCCTTCCTTCCCGAACGCATCGAAGGTGCCGTCGACGATCTCGCGAGCGTCGGTCTCGCCCTTGCGCGCGCGCTCGACGGCGCTGGCGATGCTGCTCGTCACGCGCTCGGCGATGCTTCGGGCAAGTTGCGACTGGAGCTGCGCTGCCGAACCGAAGTGATGAAGCAGGTTGGCGTGGGTTCGGCCGATCTTCGCCGCGACCGCTTTCAGAGTCACCGCTTGCGGGCCTTCGTCCAGGAGCAACTGGCGCGCCGCCTCGATCGCGGCATCCCGGCTTTCCTCGGAAGTCAGGCGCTTGCGAACTATTGACACGCTTGTCAGTTACCTCCACCTTCGCGATCGATGCGTAGAGCCGACGCCCTGACACAAGCCCCCCCGGGCCTGACGATCACGCCGCGTGACCGTCGATTCGACCGCGCGCCGTTGAAGGCCCGTCTTTGGCACGGCGGTCGCGTTGAGGCGACTGCCATTTACAACGCCCTTTCGGCTACCTTCCCGGACGGCGAAGCCTTCTTCGTCGAAAGCGTCCGCAAGTTCCGCGACGGGGTCCCCCTCGGGCTAGCCGCCGACATCAAGGGGTTCACGACGCAGGAGGCGATTCACAGCCGCGAACATCTTGCCTTCAACCGGCGCGCGATTGATTCCGGCTACGACCTCACGAAGCTGGACGCCGATGTCGAGCGCCGGCTGGCGCTGACCCGTTCGAAGCCGCCGATCGTCAGCCTTGCCGCAACCATGGCGTTGGAGCACTTCACCGCCATCCTTGCCCATGAACTGCTCAAGGATCCGCGGCACCTTGAAGGCGCCGAGGCGGAGGCTGCGGCGCTATGGCGCTGGCACGCCTGCGAGGAGATCGAGCATAAGGCCGTGGCCTATGACACCTGGCTGTTCGCGACCCGCGACTGGACCCGCTGGAAACGGTGGAAGGTAAAGGCGCTGGTGATGCTCTACGTCACGCGCAACTTCCTGGTCGACCGGACGGCTGGCGCGCTTGAACTGATGCGCCAGGACGGAGTCACCGGCCTTGCCGCCTGGACCAGGCTGCTCGCCTATCTCTGGCTCCGCCCCGGCATGTTCCGCAAGATCGGCGGCGCCTGGCTGAGTTATTTCCTCCCCGGTTTTCATCCTTGGGACGTGGACGACCGCCATCTCCTCGCCGCATACGCAGCCGAAGCGAGCGGCCGTCCCGAGCCTGCCAAAAAGGTTCGCAGCGCCGCCTGAGTCAGGCCGCGAGCGGCTCGTCGGCCTCGACGCGCACCGCCGCCAAGGCCAGCCGCATCAGACGCGCCGGAGTCTCCTCCCCGCGCGCGCAGCTGTGCCGGGGCGCGATGATGCCGGTCGGCTCGAAGCCGAGCTTGTCGAGCACTCGGCCCGATGCGGGATTGTCGATGAAGTACGAAGCCTCGAGCGTCGCCAACTTCAGCGTCCGCGCAATGTCGATGACCGCTTTGCAGGCTTCCGTGGCAAGCCCGCGCGACCATTGGGTGCGCGCGATCCAGTAACCCAGCTCGACCGCGCCCGAAGGGCGCCGGCCGAGGCCGCAAGCGCCGACCAGCCGCGGCGCCGCATCCGTGCGCTCCGTAATCACGAAGCTGGGAAGGACCGGGTCGCGGCGCTGACTGAGGAATGCGTGCGCGTCATCGAGCGAGTATGGCGACGGCGCGCTCGCCAGGTTGCGCAGGATGCCCTGGTCGGCGATGGCGGCGTGCAGTGCCTGCGCATCTTCAGGGAATCCGGGCCGCAGCAGCAGCCTCCTGGTCCGGGCGAACATCGTTTCCTCCTCCCCGGCGGCCCGTAGCGCCGCCGTGTTACGTTTTCGGGAGAAGGCAAAGAAAAAGGGGAGCCCCTTCCGAGGCTCCCCTTCTCCCTATCTGGTCTCGATCGCTTAGGATCTCGTCCGGGCCGCCCCTTGTGGGAACGGTCCTTTTGCAACCGATCCTATGCTTCGTTCGCGTCCGCTGCCGGCATGATATGCACGTACTTGCGGCCAAGCTTGCCGTCTCGGAACGCGACGGTGCCGTCGGTCAGCGCGAACAAGGTGTGATCCTTGCCCATGCCGACGTTGGTGCCGGGATGCCACTTGGTGCCGCGCTGACGCACGATGATGTTGCCGGCGCGCGCCGACTGGCTGCCGAACAGCTTCACGCCAAGGCGCCTGCCTTCACTGTCGCGACCGTTGCGGGACGAGCCGCCTGCCTTTTTATGTGCCATCGTTAAAGCTCTTTACTTTTTCTTTGCCGGGGCCTTGGCCGCAGGCTTCTTGTCCGCGCCCTTAGCAGGTGCAGCATTTTTCGTCGAGGCCTTCGTTTCGGCCGCCTTGGCGGGCTTCTCGGCCTTCGCCGGCTTGGCTGCTTCAGCCTTGGCCGGCTTTGCCGGCGCTTCGGCCGCTGCGGCGGCGGGCTTGGCTGCTTCGGCCTTCGCCGGCTTCGCCTTCTGCTCAGCCTTCTTGTCGCCGATCGACACGATCTTCAGGATCGTGTGCTGCTGGCGATGGCCTTTCTTGCGGCGATAGTTGTGCCGGCGCCGCTTCTTGAAGACGGTGACCTTCTCGCCCTTCGCCTGCGCGATGATCTCGGCAGCCACGTTGAGGCCTTCGACGGACTGCAGGCTGCCGCCATCGCCGGCGAGCAGGATGTCGCCCAGGGTGATGCGGTCGCCGGCGTTGCCGTCCAGCTTCTCGACTACGATCTTGTCTCCGGGCGTGACGCGGTATTGCTTGCCGCCCGTGCGCACGACTGCGAACATTGGCTTGATCTCTTCTGTAGTTATGCCGCGCCCTGGGCCAGGCAGCCCACGCGCGAAAGCGTGCCGCCTATGGCAGCCGCCCCGGACTGTCAACCTAGTGGCGGTGCTCCGGACGCAGCTGGTAGCGGCCTTCGTCGAAGCGATCGAACATCGTCGTGATCGCCGGATGGTCCACCGGTTCGTCGGTGTCGTCGGGTACCAAATTCTGCTGGCTGACGTAGGCGATGTAATTCTGCTCCGCATTCTCGGCGAGCAGGTGGTAAAACGGCTGGTCTTTCGCCGGCCGCATCGATTCCGGGATCGACAGGTACCATTCTTCGGAGTTGGCGAATTCCGGATCGACGTCGAAAATGACGCCCCGAAAATCCAGCAGCCGGTGCCGGACGACATCGCCGATGCCGTAGCGGGCCTGCGGGATGGGGGTGGCTGGGGACGTCATGAAGGTTGAACGTTCGATATGCGACATGGCTGCAATCTAGGCGCCCGCGCGGGCTAGGCAAGGTGCGGCCTCGCTGCTAGACGCCCGCCCCGACCGCGTGCCGGCATGTCCGCGCCGCACCTACCGAGCGGAGAGGTGGCTGAGTGGTCGAAAGCACCGCACTCGAAATGCGGCGTGCGGGTAACCGTACCGTGGGTTCGAATCCCACCCTCTCCGCCATCACTTGACGCTGTTCCCGCCCGCGCGTGCGTTTGACGGCTGCGGGTACCGGCGTAGATGACGGTGCAACGGCAGCTTAAGGACCGCCCGCCAGAACGATGTCGACGCCGCGCAATCCCGATCAGCTAAGCGACGCGGACGCCGGTTCCGGGCGCGGGGCGGGCAAGGGCCTTCGGATCGCCCTGTTTTCGGGCAATTACAATTGCGTCCGCGATGGCGCCAATCGGGCGCTGAACCGGCTGGTGCGGTTCCTCCTCGACAGCGGGGCCGAGGTGCGGGTGTATTCGCCGACGACCGCCGAACCTGCGTTCGAGCCTGCCGGCGACCTGGTGTCGGCACCCAGCTTCGCAATCCCGTTTCGCCCCGAATATCGCATTGCGACAGGGCTCAACGCCGCCTTGCGTGAGGATATTCGAAGGTTCGCTCCGACCCACGTCCACCTCTCCGCGCCCGACTGGCTCGGCACCAATGCGGAGCGGTTCGCTCGGGAGCTGGGCGTGAAAGTGGTGATCAGCCACCACACCAACTTCGAAAGCTACCTCGATTACTACCGGTTGGGCTTTCTTCGCGGCTGGCTGCGCAAGCGGCTGCACCATTATCATGGCAACGCCGACCTCATCCTCCTCCCCAATCGTCCGATCGCAGAGCAGTTCGCGGCCGGCGGCTACGACAATCTCGCCATCTGGAGCCGCGGCGTCGACCGGTCGCTGTTCACGCCGGAGCGCCGGGCAGAGCCGTGGCGGAGCGCAGCCGGGTACGATCCGGATGAGCCCGTCGTCCTGTTCTTCGGACGGGTGGTTATGGAAAAGGGCCTCGCGGTGTTCGCTGCAGCGATCGCCGAACTGCGCCGGCGCGGGCATAAGGTTCGGCCGCTGGTGGTCGGGGATGGCCCGGCGGCGGAGTGGTTCCGCGACCGTCTCGGCCCGGCCCATTTCACCGGGCATCTCGACGGCGATGCGCTCGGCCGCGCCGTCGCCAGCGCCGACATCTTCATTAATCCAAGCGACACCGAAGCGTTCGGCAACACCAACCTGGAAGCGATGGCTGCTGGGCTGGCAATCGTCAGCGCGGACGTCCCGAGCGCTTCCGCGCTGATTGACGACGGCGTCAGCGGGCTGCTCGTCTCCCCGCGCGACCCAATCGCTTACGCCGATGCGGTGGAAGACCTCATCCGCTCCCCGGAAAAGCGGCGCGAGCTCGCGTCCGCCGCGATGGCGGAAAGCGGCCGCTACAATTGGGATGAAGTGCTCGGCGTCGTTCTGAAGGCCTATCGGGACATCGGGTCGCCGTGTGACTAAGCGACTGCTGACTATCGCGGTGCTGGTGGTCGCGCTGGCGCTCTTCTTCGCGCTCGGCCTCGACGAGTATTTGCGGCTCTCGACGATCAAGGCGGCCCAGCAGGAACTGACCAGCCATTACCGGCGGGCGCCCGGGCTGTTCATCGCCGGGTTCATGCTGCTACACGTCACCGCGCTCGCGCTGTGCCTTCCGGGCGCGGTGTTGACGATGGCACTCGCTGGCGGGGCTATTTTCGGCCCCTATCTCGGCACGGCGATTGTGCTGACTTCGCTGACTATCGGCGACTCGCTCGGCTTCCTCGCCGCGCGGTTCCTGATCGGCGACTGGGTCCGCAAGCGCTTCGCCAATTACCTTGAAAAGACTCAGCGCGAGGTCGACAGGAACGGCGCCTTCTACCTGTTGTCGCTGCGCCTCACCGCTGCCGTGCCCTATTTCCTCGTCAACCTCGCCTTCGGGGTCAGCAGGATGCCGTTGCGGATCTTCGCCCCGGTCAGTTTCCTTGGGCTCACCCCGGCGACCGCACTGTATGTGAGCACCGGGACCGAGCTCGGCCGGATCGAGACTGCGGGCGACGTGCTTTCGCCGCGGCTGCTGGTCTGGTTCACGTTGCTGGCCATTGCCCCGCTCGTCGCCCGGTTCCTGCTTCGCGGCGTCGGCAAACGCCGCCTCAGCCCGGACAGCTAGGTCCGCCTCAATCGATCGCGAGCGGCGCGAAGTCCTTCACCAGGCGGTCGATCGCCAGCACCTGCTGCAGATACGGTTCCAGCGCGTCGAGCGGCAGCGCGCAAGGTCCGTCGCACTTGGCCTGGTCGGGATCGGGATGCGCCTCCAGGAACAGGCCGGCGATGCCCAGCGCCATCCCCGACCGCGCCAGCGCCGCCGCCTGCTGCCGACGACCGCCCGCGCTATCGGCGCGTCCGCCAGGCTTCTGCAGCGCATGGGTGGCGTCGAAGACGACCGGGGCCATGGCCTTCATCGCATCCATGCCAAGCATGTCGACGACCAGGTTGTTGTAGCCGAAGCTGGATCCGCGTTCGCACAACAGCACCTTGTCGTTCCCGCTCTCGCGGCATTTGGCGATGATGTGGCGCATCTCCTCCGGGGCGACGAATTGCGGCTTCTTAACGTTGATCGCCGCGCCGGTCGCAGCAACCGCCATGACGAGGTCGGTCTGCCGCGCCAGGAAGGCCGGGATTTGCAGGATGTCGATGACCTCGGCCGCCGGCGCTGCCTGGTGCGGTTCGTGGACATCGGTCAGCAGCGGTACCCCGAAGCGCTCCTTGACGCCGCGCAGCACGCGCAGGCCTTCGTCGAGGCCGGGCCCGCGGAACGAGTGGATCGAAGACCGGTTCGCTTTGTCGAACGACGCCTTGAACACGTAGGGGATGCCTAGACGGCCAGTCACCTCGACGAAGCGTTCGGCGACGCGGAACACGATGTCCTCGTCCTCGATCACGTTCATGCCGCCGATCAGGACGAACGGCCGGTCGTTGGCGAAGGCGATGCCGCCCGCAAGCGAGACGCTGATGATGTTCATCCTGCCCGCATAGTCGCTCGCGCCGGTCGCCGCCAAGGCCGCACGGCGTTGTTGCTTCCTTCGGCGCCGGGTAGATGCAACCGGGATGAACGACGCGCCGCTGCTGCTCGACGTGACGAGGCTGGTCTGGCGCCGCTGGGTCGGCCGCCACCCGACCGGGATCGACCGCGTCTGCCTCGCCTATCTCGAACATTACGGCCCGGATGCGCAGGCGGTGCTTCACTACAAGGGATTTCGCCGCATTATTGGCCGCAGGAGTTCGGCGGCGCTATTCCGGATCCTGCTGGAGCCGTCGGTCCGCTTTCGCCGGGCGCTCGCCGTGATCCTCGCGCGTGCCGGGCTGGCGGGGCAGGCCAGCCGCGACCGTCTCTATCTCAACATCGGCCACACCGGGCTCGATCGCGACGGCTTTCGGACCTGGGCGGCAAGTGCCGCGGTGCGGCCGATCTATTTCATCCACGACCTCATTCCGATCACGCACCCGCAATATTGCCGGGCGGGAGAGGCCGACAAGCACCGGCTGCGGATGCGGACGGTGCTGGAAACGGCGCGCGGGGTCATCGGCAACAGCCAGGCAACGCTTGCTGCCTTGTCCGACTTCGCCGCCTCTGAAGGGCTTCCAAATCCACCCGGAATTGCCGCTTGGCTCGGGGCGACGACGTTGCCGCCGGTGCGCCAGCAGGGCGTGCCCGACAGCCCGACCTTCGTCATCCTCGGCACCATCGAAGCGCGCAAGAACCACGAAATTCTGCTGCGGGTCTGGTCGCGGCTGGTGGATCGTCTGGGCGAGAAGGCGCCCAAGCTGTTGCTGATCGGCCAGCGCGGATGGGAAGCGCAAGCGGTCTTCGACCAGCTCGATTCCGACATTCGGCTGCGCGGCTCGGTCGAGGAATTGAACCGTTGCTCGGACGAGGAACTGGCGCGGCACCTCGCCGGTGCGCGAGCGCTGCTGTTCCCAAGCAAGGCGGAAGGGTTCGGCCTGCCCCTGGTCGAAGCGCTTGGGATGGGCGTCCCGGTGATCGCGAGCGACCTGCCGGAATTCCGGGAGATTGGGCAGGGGGTGCCAACATTTCTGCCAGCCGACGACGAAGGTGCTTGGGAACGCGCGATCCTCGACTTCGCCAGCGACGCAAGCGAGGAACGCGCGGGGCAGCTAGGACGAATGCGCGACTTTCGCCTGCACAGCTGGAGCGATCACTTCCGGCAAGTCGACGACTGGCTCGCCACGATCAACGAGTGATCGTCGTTCCCAGGTTGACCAGCGTATAAGTGAACGAAGCGACGATGTTGGTGAACTTCGCGAAGTCCGTCAGCGGCGAATTCGCGATATAGACAACATCCTTGTTCTTGATCGGGAAATTCTGCGCGACCAGGAAAGTCGCCGGGTTGGTCATGTCGACGCGATAGATGACCGGAATCTTCCCCTCGGGGGTCGCCTTGGCGTTGACCAGAAGCGCGGGATCGAGCGCGCGCGGGTCTTCGAAGCGGAAGATGAAGACGCCTTTGACGTCGGCCCGATTGTCCTGGAGGCCGCCGATCCGCCCCAGCGCCTGCGAAAGGCTGACATCGGTCCCTTCCAACGGCACCTCGGCATTGGTGCCGGACGCGCCGAGCGCGGTGAAGGTGTAAGGCTGATAGTACACCGTGACGATATCGCCCGGTGCCAGCACGATGTTCTGGCTGGCGTCGCTGACCACCATTGCCATCGGCAGCGTCACTGTCTGCGCGCCGCGCGTGACCTGCACGACACTCTTGGAGACCGCCTGGCGCGATCCGCCAGCGGTCGCGAGCACTTCGAGGAGGCGCTCCCCGCCAGCGGTCAGTGGAATGCGGCCGCTTTGGTTGACTTCGCCAAGCACCGAAACGGTGGAGCTCGTGTTGGTCACTCGGCGGACGACGGCCTGCGGATCATGGGCCTTGCCGCGAAGCCGCGAGACGATGTCCGCCGCGATCTGCTGCGGGGTCCGGCCGGCGGCGCGGATCGAGCCAGCGAACGGGACCGAAATCAGTCCATTCAGGTCGACCATTTGCTGCGGAAGCTCGATGCCGCTGGAAACCGTTGTCGGCCGGACGTTGTCGGAAATTGTCGTTCGGGCGAGCGCGCCCGAAAACAGCACTGCCGGGGGCGCCTCGACGATGCTGATGTCGATGACATCGCCGGGCCCAATGACGGTCGCGCCGGCAAAGCCGGGACCGAGCTGATCGGAAAACAATGACGGGCGGTTCGCGAGCGCAACCCGGCGAGCAACGTAGCCGTCGACGTCGACCACTTTGATGCCGGACTGCTCGATCGATTGCGCCGAAGCCCTCATCACCCGGCCGGCCGAAGGACCGGAGGCGCCGGCGGACATGCACCCGGAAAGCGCAAGCGCCATTGCCGCTGCGGACAGCAACTTGACCGCATTGCGCGGCAGCCGCGTCGATGGTGTGCTCGAAATCATCATGCCGCTGACTTGGCCCCGCTTACAACTCTTTGATAAACATCGACAGTTCTGTCGACGCACGTTTCCCACGTGTAGCCTGCCGCGATCTGAATGCCAGATGAAACGGCAATGCGTCGCCACTCCTCGTCCTCGAGCGCCTGGACGATCGCTTGGGCGAAAGCGTCCGCATCGTCGGGCTCGACGAGCATCGCCCCGCCCTTTGTGACTTCGGCCAGGCAAGAGCCGCCAGCGACGACGGTGGGCACGCCACTAGCCATCGCCTCCAACGGCGGCAACCCGAAACCCTCGTAAATGGAGGGATACAGGAATAGCGCGGCGCCCGCATAAATCGCTGGCAGCTCGTCCTCGCTGACGAAGCCTAGCGGGATTACCCACCCTTCGTCGGCGCCCATACGGATCGCGTGGTGGAGCGCATCGTTCTTCCATCCGCTGGCACCGGCAATGGCTAGTGGAAACCGTTGGCGAAGCGCGTCCGGAAGCCTGCGCCACGCCGAAAGCAGGCGGTCGATGCGCTTGCGGGGCTCCAGGCTCGACAAGGTCAGGCCGTACCCGGCGGGCGGCAGGCCATGCCGCCGCAGGATCGGCGCGCGCTCCGCTGCTTGCATCGGGCGGAACGACGGTGCGATTCCCAACGGCACTGCGGTCACCAGGTCCGGCGCGAATCCGGTGAAGGCGATCACCTCCTGCCGGATGGTCTCGCAATCGGTGATAAGGTGGCTTGCGCGCTCGACGCTGCGCCGCATCTCGCGCTCGAAATTGGCGACGCGTTCGGGCGGGTGCATTTCGGGAAAGCGAAACACCGACAGGTCATGGATCGTGACGACGCCGGTTTCCGCCCACTCCGGCAGCATATAATTGGGTCCGTGAACGACGTCGCTCCGGGCCAGCATGGGGCGCTCATCCCGAGGGCGGGCGAACCTGTCCGCAAACTTGCGCCAGCGCGTCCTCGGTGCCGCCGAGTCGAGCAGCGTTCGAACCTCGCGGTCGCCGCGGAACATCGTCAGCGATTCGACGTCGCGATGGCTGGGGAGGCGATTGGCCAGTTCCAGGCAATAGCGGCCAATGCCGGTCAGTTCCGGCCCGATCGCGTCGACGGCAAGAGCGACCTTCAGCGGCAGGTCAGGCCTCGATCATCCAGCGCAGCGTGCTTGCCAGCGGCGGCATGTCGAGCCCCCCGATCAGGTCGAGTAGGCGGCTGTTGTCGCCATAGAGCGTTTTTACCTCGTTCTTGCGAACGAAGTCGGGGTTGGAGCGGACCTGCAGTCGGTGACCGGAAAGCTCCTGCACCAGGTCGAGCACTGTCCGCAGCGTATAGCCGCGGCCCGAACAAATGTTCAGCGTGCGACCGCGCGCGGCGGGCGTTTCGAGCAGCCTCAGGTAGCATTCGACGACCGAGCGCACGTCGGAAAAGTCTCGCTCGACGTCCAGGTTGCCAAGTTCGATGACCGGTGCGCGGCGACGGGCGTGGTCGACGATCTTGGGGATGACGAAGTCGGTGGACTGGCCGACGCCGGTATAATTGAACGGCCGCATGATCGTGATCGGCAAGCGGCTCATGTACAACTTGGCGACTAGCTCCATTGCCAGCTTGCTGATGCCATATTCGTTGATCGGCTCGGGCGGCGTGTCCTCGGTCAACACGCCCTCGCGCTGGTTGCCGTAGACGTTGGCGCTGCTCGCCAGGATCACCGCGCCGCATTGCGCAGCCTCGGTAGACACCGCCTGCAGCAAGTTGCGGCTGCCGATCAGGTTCGAATCGTAGATTTCCCGCGGATCGGAATGGGCGACAAAGGAAATGCCGGCGAGGTGAATGACCGCATCCGGTCGAACCTCTCGAACCGTTCGGCTAAGCTCGGCCACGTCGGTGAGGTCCGCGACATGCGTCACCAGGCCTTCGGCAGCCGTGTCCGTGCCCGGCCGAAGCAAGCCATGCACGTCAAAGCCGCGATTACGTAGGGCGGGGACCAGATACTGTCCTGTAAACCCATGAACGCCGGTGACCAGAATGCGCTTCATCTGCGGTCAACCACCAAATCGTCCGCGCGCGCGATCCATCTAGAAGGAAAAGCCGGCGGTGTTCCGGCGCAAGTCGGCGTCGACCATCATTCGGCAAAGCTCTTCCAGAGTCGTCCGCGGCTCCCAGCCAAGCTTTTCCTTGGCCTTGGCAGGATTGCCGATCAGCAGCTCGACTTCCGCCGGGCGATAGAATTTGGGGTTGATCTGCATCACGGTCTTGCCGGTTGCCGTGTCGATCGCGGTTTCGGCTTCGCCGCTGCCACTGAATTCGACCGTGACGTCTGCCGCCTTGAATGCCATTTCGACGAAGTCCCGCACGGTCTCGGTGCGGTTGGTAGCGAGTACGAAGGTGTCGGCTTCGTCGGCCTGCATCATGCGCCACATGCCTTCGACATATTCCTTGGCGAATCCCCAGTCGCGCTTGGCGTCGAGGTTACCCAGTTCAAGCCGGTCGGCTTTCCCCAGTTTGATCTTGGCGACCGTGTCGGTGATCTTGCGCGTCACGAATTCGCGTCCGCGAAGTGGGCTTTCGTGATTGAACAGGATGCCGCTGCTACCGAAGATATCGTAGCTTTCGCGGTAATTGACCGTGATCCAGTGGGCGTAGAGCTTGGCGACGCCATACGGGCTGCGCGGGTAGAAGACGGTGTCCTCGTCCTGCGGGACAGCCTGCACCTTGCCGAACATTTCCGACGTGCTGGCCTGGTAGAAACGAATTTTCGGGTTCACGCACCGGATCGCCTCGAGAAGGTTGAGAGGGCCGATCCCGGTGATCTCCGCGGTGGTTACCGGTTGGTCGAACGACACCCCGACGAAGCTTTGCGCGGCGAGATTGTAGACCTCGTCGGCCCTGGATCGCTCAAGCAGGCGGATCGAGGCCGACAGGTCGGTGAGGTCGTGCTCAACCAGGTGCAACCTGGGATGCTCGCTGATCCCAAGCTCCTCGATGCGCCAAAAGTTGACGGAGCTGGTGCGGCGGAACGTGCCGTAAACCTCATAGCCCTTGTCCAGGAGCAATTGGGCC
Organism: Sphingomonas sinipercae; assembly: GCF_011302055.1. Lineage (NCBI taxonomy): Bacteria > Pseudomonadati > Pseudomonadota > Alphaproteobacteria > Sphingomonadales > Sphingomonadaceae > Sphingomonas > Sphingomonas sinipercae. The sequence goes on along the minus strand of NZ_CP049871.1, from coordinate 145,055 downwards.
AGATAGGCGCCGTCCTGGCCCGTAATCCCCGTGATGACTGCAGTTTTCATTTCAACGCTTCGCTATTCTTTCACTTCGGGAAGAGGTTTTCGGCGACAGTTCCGACCTGGCGCTCAAATGCGCGGCATAGCTTCGTCGTAAGGGCACCTTCGCAGCCGCGGCGAGATAGCAGACGCCGCATCCCGGTCAAACGCGCATGAAGTCCGCAAACCGCTCATTTGGCGCGCGCGGGGACGCCGAACGCGGTGACTCCGGAAGGGATGTCCCGGACCACGCTGCTACCGGCGCCGACGGTCGAGTCCGTCCCGATCTCGATATTTGGAATGACCGAGCTTCCGGCCCCGACAAAGGCGCGGTCGCCGATCTTGACGCAGCCGGCGAGCGCGCAACCCGGCGCAATGTGCGCAGCGCTCCCGATGACGCAGTCATGATCGACCGAAGCGTTGGTGTTGATGATCGCAAAGTCCCCGACGGCGGCTTCGGCGTTGATCACCGCACCGGCGAAAATGGCGACTCCAACCCCAAGCTTGGCTGAAGGAGAAACGATGGTCTGGGGCCCGAGAGCGTTCGGCAATTCGAACCCCATCGCAATCAATTCCCGCCCGATACGCTCGCGCACGGCATTGTTGCCAAGGGCTGGAAAGGCGAAGCGGATGCCGGCCGACCGAAGCTCCGGCAGCAACGAATCGTCGCCGAGGACATCGGCGCCGACCACTTGCCGACTGCTCCCATCGGGATCGGTGCATCCGACGACGTTCCAGCCCGAATGGCGCAGCGCCTCGATCGCGACCTTCGCATGGCCGCCGGCGCCGATGACGACGACGGCGCGCGCCAGGTCGATCTCGTTCATGTTCATGCTGCCGCCGCTCCGAGCGCAGCTTCCGCATAAGCTGCTGCGACCGTTGCCCAGCTGCTGCCGCTTAGCCGCGAGTAAATGCGTTGCTGCCTTTCCAGAATCTCAGTCCGATTGGCGATCGCCTCGGCGATCGCCGTAGCCAGGCCGTCCGCATCATTGGGGTCGAAGGTAAAGTCGCGGATGTCGGGCTCGCTCTCGGCCAACTCGTCGAGATGGGGCCCCGCCGCCATCAGGCACGGCGTGCCGATGCTCACCGCCTCGTAAAATGGGAATGGGGCATGGCCGCCCTCGAAAATCGATGGGTGAACCGCAAGCGCCGCACAGTGAAGCAGGGCGGCGTGGACCGGGCGCGGAAGGTCGGGAAGCGAGACGATGTCCAGGTGGCTTTGGGTCGCTTCGATCAGTGCGGGCAGCACGGTCCATTCGTGGCCGAAGTGCAGAGGCGCAGTGGTCAGGAGCTTCAACGGTTGGCGTCGCTCGCGGGTAAGGATGGTGACGGCCCGCGCCGCGACCTGGATATTCTTGGTGACCCGGTCCTGCGTGGAAACGGCGACGAAAGGCACGTCTTCGAACGGAAAATCGCGCAGGTAATCCCAACCCTGGGCCGCGCAATGGTCGCGCAGCATCGTCGCGGCTTGTGCGCGACTGGCCGGCGTACCGGTCCGCCGCTGGACGAAAGGAAGCAGCGGCTGCAGGTCGGGCGGCGCATGCGCAATCGGGACGATCTTGCTCCCCGGCACACCGAACAGCTCCTGCAGGTGTCGGTTGGCGACATGATCGGAAAAGGTGATGACCCGGGCCGCGTGCGGCAGCAGCTCGCGCACGGCTCGATCCCATTCCAGGTGAGCACCGCGCTCGCCCCACGCGGCATCGCTGAACTCATGAAACGCCTTGGGGATCGCATCGGGGAAGATGGCGGTGACCGGCTTGTTCAAAAGCCTCGCCGAGCTGAAGTTGGGGAATAGCGTCAGCCACGCTTCGACTGGAACATGGTCGTTGGCGAATTGCGCGAGCGCGTCGAACGTCTCGCAGGTCGCCCCCACGTCGTTCGGCGAATGCAGGGTGAAATCGCGCCCGGGCGTCGCATCGAGAGTCGCCAAGTCCCGCGCCGCCGGCTCGCGCACCTCGTCGGGGACGATCACTCGGAATAGATATTTGCCGCCGCTCTTCGACGCGCCTTCGATCAAGAAGCCGAGCAGGCGGGTCATGCCCTCGTTCGACCAGCGCGCATTGGCGGGCCACTGCGCCCAGATGCCGATTTCGCGCGGAGCGGTCACTGGACTCGGCTCGACCGCTTTTCGCCCGACAAAGCGGCGACCGCATAGTCGGCGGCAACTGAGTCCCATCCCCGTCGATTGAGCCGGTCGAAGATCGCCGCCTGGGCCTCGACGGCGGAGTCACGGTCGTCGCCGATGCGCCGGATCAATTCGGCAAGGGCGTCCGGGTCGTAAGGATCATAGACGAAGGGGCGCAAGGTCGGCTCGTCTTTCAGAAGCTCCTCGATGTGCGGGCCATTGGCGAGCACCGCCGGGGTTCCGACACTGGCCGCTTCGTAGAAGGGCAGGGCGCCAATGATACCTTCGTAGAAGCTGCTGTGGACGATGATGCTCGCGCAATGGAACAGCGCCGCATGCACCTCGCGCGGAAGGTCGGGCAGCGAGATCAGGTCGCGCTGGAACTGATGTTGCTCGACGACTTGCGGAAGCCGCGTCCAGTCGGCTCCGAAATGCAGCGGGGCCGTCATCAGTACTTTCATCGGATGGCGATATTGTCGAACCGCACGCAGCACCGCGTCGGCGGTCAGCCCCAGGTTCTTCGTCGGCCGGTCCTGAGTCGCCGCGGCGACGAACTCAACCTCCTCGAACGGGAAGTCCCGAAGATAATCGATCCCTTTGTCGCGCATGTAAGCGCGCAGCGTTTCGGCCGCCGCGGCGCGGCTTTGGGCGCTCCGGCGGCGGTCGTCGCCAAGGCCGATCAGGCCGCTCAGGTCGGGCGGCGCCAGTGGGACCACCGTAACCTTCGACCGGTCGATCCCGCACAGTTCGACCACGTGCCGCTGCGCCACATGCTCGGAAAAGGTGATGACGGCGTCGCTATCTTCAAGCACTTTCGTCGCGACATCGCGCCAGCGTACCCAGGCGCCGCCTTCGCCCCAATGAATGTCGCCGGGCCAGCCGAGCGGGAAATCGTAGGGCAATGCGTCGGGAAAAAGCACCGCCTTGGGCTTGTCGAGCAGCAGCGCGCCTGAAAACTTGGGAAAGGTCACAACCCATGCGCGGACGGGGACGTTGCGGTTGGCATAGTCGGCAAGGCCGGCGATCGCCCGCCACTCCGCCTCCATCGAGGGAAACGGCTTGGCCTTAAGCCCGGCGTCGAGCTCTCGCGGATCCTCCGGCGACCAGAGCGCCCAGTCGCGGCCCTCAACCGCCTTCAGCGTGCGCAGGTCGGCGCGAACCTCGGCCGCAAGCTCGGGCTGGACCACGAGATGGAAGATATATTTTCCGCCCGTCGCCGCGCCTTCGATCAGGAAGCCGACGACGCGCGAGACGCCTTCGTTGGTCCAGCGAGCGCCTGGCCCCAGCTCCGACCAGAGGCCGATGGGAACGCGGGGCGTGTCAGCCAAGGCGGTCGCTCATAACCCGCTCCAGGATGGCCTGAAGCTCGCTTGCAACTTGCTTGCGCACGGCTGGCGTCGAAGCGACTGCGAGCGTTCGCTCGCCAGCCATCGCTTCCACATCATGCAGCGCGTCGGCGATCGCCAGTGGATCGTCCAAAACATAGAGGGCGGCGTTACCCCGCGCGGCATCGGCGTTGGCGCGGTTCACCGCATAGTCGGCGCCGACGAATGCCTTTCCGCGGGCCTTTGCAAGCAGTGGCGCCTCGCCCTCGCCGCCCGCAATTCGGCTCGACCAGATGACGGAGCAGGGCTGCAATGCGCGCACCAGCGCGGCCTCGGACGCGACATGACGAACCGGCAGGCCGTAAAGCACGTCGGCGAGATGCTGCGGCAGCGCTCCGAACGAATCCTCGATCGTGTCGGCTCTTAGATCGTCGACGACGATTCGGGGCTGCAGCGTCCCTCCTTCCGACAGGTAGGTGTCGAGGCCTTCAGCCGCGGTCGCGAGGTCGTCGAGGGCGGCGGACGAGACCAGCCACGCCAGGGCGTTGGAATCGCCCTCCGCTTGACCGGCGGGAGCTTCCCACCGGCAATCCAGGAGATTCGGTCCCGTGACGACGCTTGCCGACCGAACGCCGGCGTAGCTGACCAGATCGTCGGCGGTCGCCGGATCGCTGGTCAGCACCGTCGACTGGCGCCACATTCGGAAGGCGTCGACCTGCTTCTTCCAATAGTCGTCGTCGATGCTTTCGGCGAACGCTTCCGGGACGACCCTGGCCGCAAGGTCGGTGCAGTAAAACAGGGTCGGAGCGAGCGGCAGCACAGCGCCCAGCGCGGCATCGGCGAAAGCGACGACGGCGTCGCAATCCTGGAAGTTCCAGCCCCAGTCGCGCGGGACCACGACCTCTTGTATTCCCTCAAGGTCGAGCGAGTCCGGCAGTTTGGCGAACATTCGCCTGGCGTTGTCGACCGGCACCGATTCCCAGCGCAGCCGCCGCACGACGGTGCGAGGATTGTCGCGGCGCAGGTTGCGTTCAATCCGCCGCCACTGGCTCTCGCTCCGCTCCGGAAGGCCGATCGCCGCTGAATGATCGGCACCCAGCGATGTCACCAGCAGCGACAAATTTCGGGCGCGCCGAAGCAGGCCCAGGTCAATGCGGGTTGGAAGCAGGATTCCGATCTTCATCGTGGCCTCGCTGGTGAGATCGGGAGCGCGCTGTTCAGTTGCGCGCCGGGAGGAGGTCTAGCAGGGCGTCGGACACCTGGCGAACCTGCTCGTCGGTCAGTGCCGGATAGGACGGCAAGGAAATGCCTCGCGCGGCGATGTCCTCGGCGACCGGGAACGGCCGGTCGGATCGGTACATCGGCAGCTGATGCGCGCAATAAAAGACCGGCCGGGTATCGATGCCGCGCGCCGACAGGCCAGCCATTATGGCATCCCGGTCGACGCCGCGCGGCAGCAACAGGGTGACCAGCCATTCGCTGCTCTGCACGTCCGCCCCGGTCTGCTGGAACTCCAGCCCTGCCGGAGAAAGCGCCTCACGATACATCGAGGCGATCTGGCGCTTGCGAGCGAGGATCGCATCGAGCCGTTCCATCTGCGCCGTCCCGATCGCCGCGCAGATGTTGGTCATGCGGTAGTTGAAACCGAGTTCGTCGTGCCAATAGCGGCGAGTCAGCGACTGGCCTTGGCCCTTCACTTTGCGCAGCCGGGCGGCGAGTCCTTCGTCCGAGGTGGTCACCGCGCCGCCTTCGCCCGTCGTCACGGTCTTGTTGCCGAAGAAGGAAAAGGTCGACACGTCCCCGTCGAGCCCGACATGGCGGCCGCCGACGGTGGTCCCCAGGACCTCCGCACAATCCTCGACTACTTTCAGGCCGCGCTCGCGGGCGATCGCGTAAAGCCTGGGATCACATACGCCGCTGTAGAGATGAACCGGCATGATCGCCTTCGTACGCGGCGTAATCAGCCGTTCGACGTCGTCGGGATCGAGCAGCCAATCGTGCGGCGACACATCGGCAAGCACGGGCGTCGCCCCAGTCTGCGCGATGGCATTGACGGAAGCGATGTAGGTAAAGGTCGGGACGATGACTTCGTCGCCCGGCCCGATGTCGAGGCAGTGGAGCGCGAGGTGCAGCGCGACCGTCCCATTGGCCAGCACGATGACGTGCGGCGTCCCGATCGCCTCGCGAAGCGCGCCCTCGAAGCGATCGATGTAGGGCCCGAGGCTGCTAATCCAGCTCGATCGAACCGCGTCGGCGACATAGCGCTCTTCGTTGCCGCTCAGGTCGGGCGTATAGACTGGAATCATCGCGGGCGAACTCATTTGAAAGCGAACCGATTTTCAGCGCTGCGCGGCTACCGGAAGGGGCAGCCGCTAGCAAGTTGGGGGAAGCCTATTCGGGGATGATCTCGCGGCTGATTTTGCGAATCTGGGCCAGCGCCATGATCATCAGGCCCGCGTTGCAATAGGCCATATACGCCATGTCGTAGTGCGCCCGGACCCGTGAGCCGAAGAAACCTTCACGCAGATATTCCACGCCATTGACCATCGGCAGATACAGGAACCAGCTTCGCGCCGGTTCCGGCCAGACATCGACCAGGAAGGCGGCTCCGGACAGCGGGAACAACAGGTACGATGTCGGGTGCCACAGCTTTTCGACCATCTCGTAGTTTTCGGACAGCGAACCCAGCAGCAGCGCGAGCGCCATTCCGAACCAGGCGATCATCACCCAGCCCCAGAAGACCTGCAGCACGTCTTCCGGCGGATCGATCATGCCGATTCCCATGAAAACGATCGTCAGCACGACGAAAGAGGTGGTCGCGCCGCCGACTTCGAGAAGCAGGCGCGCCCAATAGATGTCGATGACCTTGACGTTGCGGTGATACATCAGCGCCAGATTTGGCTCGACCGCGCTGATGCATCGGGTCGGCATGTTGCGCCACAACAGCACCGTAGAATAGCCGCTCAGCGCGAAGGCGGCGATCGGCAGGTCGGATCCGTGCATCGACTTGGTGATCGTCCACAGCGCGGTAACGCCGAGGGTAAAGATCATCGGCTCCACGAACATCCACATGAAGCCAATGTTGTGACGGCCAAAGCGGGTCAGGACCTCGCGCATCAACAGCGCATGGATCACCCGTCCTTCGACCTTTAGCGAATGCGCGAGGCTGGAAGCCGTGCCGGGCGCGCTTGGTGCTGGTGAATCCATTCAGTCTCTCAAATTCCTGGTTGCGGCCCTGCGCGCCGCGCGACGAAGAAGCTGTTCACATGCAGGCTCGACACATAATCGTAGCCGAACGCGTCCAGTCGGTCCCTGAGCAACTGAAGACCGACTTGTCCATGTTCGACGCAGATCACGTCGGGCAGTACCGTAGCGCCGCTCATCCCGTCGATGGCGGCAAGCTCATGGCCTTCGACGTCGAGCACCAGCAGGTCGACCCTGTCGCGCGACTGAATTGCCGCGATGTCCCGCCATGGGCGGGTCTCCACCAGATGCTCGGTGACAATCATCGCGCTGTTTTCGATTTCTTCCTCTTGGCGAGCCTGATGTTCGATCGACCCCCAGCCGAGAAAGCTCCCGTGCAGGTCGTCGCTCACGTGCCGAAAGATCGTCGTGCCCCAAGCGTCGGAGAGAGCAAGGTTGAGATTGATCGCATTTGGCCGGCGCTCGACGAGCAAGGGAAAGATCAACGGCGACGCTTCGATGTTGACCCCGGCCCAATCGAGCGATTCTTCAAAGAAGAGGCAGCTGCTTTCGAAGACGCCATCGAAGGCTCCGCATTCGACGAAGAAGCCTGGCTCGCTTCTGCCCCTGAAAAAGGTTTCGAACAGGTAGCGGTCGACCGGCGGGTCGAACTGGCCGTAAAAGCGCACCGGTTGTTTCCCGTCACTCTGCGGCAACGGCCCCCGCCCCATCGGTGAACAGCCGGCGCATCAGTTCCGCCAGGTGCGTTTCAAAATCGGCGCGGTTGATCGTGCCAACTCGGCGCGGCTTGGTCGGCTTGGCGTTCTGCTCCATCCAGCGAAGCTTGTTCGCCGCGTCCACCGGGTCGTGGGCGTCGAAGAAGGTGCTGCCGACTCCGAAGCTCTTATCGATAAACCGGATTTGGGGGTAATCGCTCGACGCTACGGGCGTGCCGACGCTGGACGCCTCGATGATCGAAAAAGTGCCGTTGTCGTAGATGACGTTGTGCCAAAGGAATTTGGCGTCGCGAAGAAGCGACAGGTAGGCCTGGTCGGACGTATAGCCGAGTACCTTGATATGACGGTTGTAATCCGTCCAATTCTCGACCTCCTTAAACACGCGCTGGTGGTAAGGCAGGACGTCGCTTGTTTTCTTTTTTCCTTTTTTCTTCTTCTTGTCACCGACTTGGATCACCGGCTTTTTGGGGATCAGCATGTCGGTCACCGGGCCGCACATCAGGCAGGTCAATTCGCCGCCCAGCCCCTCGTAATAATGGCGTAGCGCCCGCAGCGCATTGACGTGATTCTTGTGCGCGGCGGCGTTGGTCACCCACAGGAAATATTTCCCCGGTTCGACCGTGACCTGCGATTGCGACACCAGGTCGCGAACTTGGAAAGCCGACCGGTTCGCGCGGCCAGCGTCGCGTTCCTGCTGCTCGGCAACGTCCATCGCGAACATCGGGAACAGCATCGTACGGTCCGGCGCCACTCCGCCGTAATGAAGCACATCGTTGCGGGTCTGTTCGGTGGTTGAAAAAACGCAATTCGCAAGCTTCACCGAAGCGCGCTGGTGCCGGTCCATCTTCCACGGCGGCACGCTGTAGTCGCTGCCCTGATCGCTGTAGATCTCCGGCACGTAGCGCTGGATCATGTCCGCAATGTAGACGGCGAAGGGCTTGCGGCTGACGAACACGCCGCCAAGGAACAGTGCAGACAGCAGGATGTAGGCGTCGACCTCCCCGATCGTCCCGGTGTCGCCATAGGGAAGCGTGCGGGCAGGCGTAACGAGCGGAAGGTCGCCAAGGAACTGCGCCGCTTCGGCGCTGACGTAGCGTCGGTCGCCGGGGTCGACGAGGTCGTAGCCGATTTGTTCGACGACCACTTCGGGGTCGAGCAGGTAGCGCTCGGTGCAATCATATCCCGCCGGCACGCCGAGGATGACGCGAAATCGAATGCCGTCGACGTCGAGCGCATTGATCGCGTTGCACAGTGCCGCCGCGACCCTGAAGAACCCGCCCTTCCAGCCGTGCGGCATCACGACCATCACGGTCCGATTGCGAAAATCGGCGCTCGGCTTGGCGCGCGCGAAGATTCCGTCAGCCACGAGCACCGCTCCTCCGCCGCCCTTCGAGACCGGTCAGCAGTGCGAGGCGCACTTTGACTTGCGAATCATTGGCAAGCAGCTTGCCCGAAATTCGAAGCTCCGGCGAAACGCCCCCGCTCCAACTGAGCGAGGTCCAGGCGACGCGTTCGCCGAGCGCGGCGAAGCTTGGACTGGCTCCCGTCAGCTCAAGCGCATTACGCAGGTCGCGTGGCATCGGGGCCGCCTTGGCGAACGCCAGCCCGCGGCGGTCTCCGACGACGTAATCGGGGCCGTCCCAGGACCCAATCTCCGCCGTCAGCTCCAGGCTCTTGATCTGGTCGTCGTCCCCTTCCGCCGACGCGATCAGATATGACGTGCCGGGCGGATGGTCGGACGCCAGGTACGTGGCCCAGTGCATCACCGGAGCCCCGCCTGCGCCGACATCGTCGGTCTTAGGCTCGATATCCAGCCACATCCGAACCTGCAGCGCCACCTTCGCAACCTGGCGCGACGTGCGCTGGCTGTCCCGCGCTCGGCCGACCGCTTCGCGGAGGCGGTGGTAGAAATCCTGCGGGGTGTTGCGCCGTAACGATTGGAGAACCTGCTGCTGCGCCGTTAGGAACTCGGCATGGTTCGCGTCCACTTCCTTGATCTTGGTGATCAGTCCGGTGGGCGTGGCGTTGTAGAACACCCAAGGATGCAGCGCGGGATCGACGAAGTCGGCGTAGGCGCGGCTGAACGGCACCAGGCATGGCGTGCCGACAGCCACGGATTCGCTGAAGGTGAACGGCAAATTGCCCTCAAAGGTCGATGGATGGACCGTCATCCGGGCGAATTTGAAGAGCAGCGCGTGCGTGACATCGCTGACCTTCCCGACGCTCATGAAGTCGCCCAGCAGCAGCTCCTTGTTGAGGAACCGCTCGAGCGGCGTCTTGCCCTTCATGTCGGCCAGGGCGGTGGTGAACAGCGAGTAGGGGACGTAATGTTCGCGGATCAGCGCTGCGTGCGCCTGCGCCAGCCGAAGGAAGCCCTTATGCTCGCGGTTCTGCGAGGACACGAAGAGGTAAGGCACGCTTTCGAACGGATAGTGACAGATGTGATGGCCGAAGATTTCGGCATGCTCCGGGGAGCACCATTGTTTCAGCGTCCGCGCCAGTTCTGCGCGGATGTAGCTGCCGCCCGCCTGCGGATCGTCGGGGAAGCCGTCGAGTGCGCCGACCTCGTCGATCAGCGGGTTGATGATCAGCATCGATTGTTGCGGTTCGATGCCGCACGCCTCGCGCCCATGTTTCTCGCGGACATAGGGTGAGGTGAAAATGAAAAAGGCGCCCGCCTCGCGCAGGTCGCGAACGGTCCCGCGGAACCGGTTGAACATTTCCTGCGGATAGCTTTGCGGAAAGTCGGCCAACAGGAAGTCGTGAAACCACACGACCTTCGGCGCGGCCAGCAGCCGCGACCCGCCCCACATCGGGTTCGGGATCAGCCACGCATCGACGTCGAGGTCGTTGGCATAGGCCGCCTGCCGATCCGCTTCGTCTTCATAATGCTCCTCAGTCCGCCCACCAAAACCCTTCAGCTGGACTCGTTCGCGCACCTGGTCCGGCAAGCCGAGAAAGAAGTGTTCGATCTCTTCCTCGAAGCGCGCGGGCGCCACGAAGGAAAAGCGGGTGTCGGATCCCTGCGAGGACACCAGCATGCGCTTGATGACACGCCAGATCCCCTCATAGGCAGTGCCCAGATAGTCGACGCCCTGGATCCAGACGCCTAGGTGACGAAGCTCGGTATCGGCGTCCAACCCGGCGAGGGAACGGCCGACCCGCTGCGTATCGACCGGACCGGCGCGTCCTTCCGGCTCAAGGCCGGGCCCGTCGCTGTCGTGGATAGTTTCCATGCGGGTCCTCGCGGTTACGCCCGAGCGCAGGGCGCGCTCACGCGCCGCTCGCCGGCGGCTTTCGTCCACCGGCCGTGCCCGCGGGCAGCTTCGCCGCCGGCTTCCTGTTGGCGCGATCCTCAAGGCGCTTGATCGCTGCTTCGATGCGGATCAGCCGCCGGTTCATCTGCTGCGCCGCAGTCTCGACCCCGGCCAGCGTCGATTCGACCTGGCCCTGCCGATCGGCAAGCTCGGCCAGGCCGACGAGCCGTGCGCTGACCTGACGCCAACGTTGCTGGTCCTGCTGCCGGGTGGAATCTTCGGCGTAAACCGCTGCGCGTTGGTTACTGATCGCGCGCCGTTCACGGGCCGCGGGACCGTCGCCGCCATCGACGCCGAGGAAGCTTCTGATCCGGCCGAAAACCGACCTGGTCGACTTGCGGTACCGGTCGATGGCTTCGTCAAGGCCGGCGATCCCGTGCTCGCGGGCGCGGCCTTCGTCCGAATTGCGAAGACCGTCGAGGATCGCCAACTTTGGCGCGCCGTCACGGAGTTGGTTGAGGAAATGGACCCCGCCGTTGGGGTCTGGCTCGCGTCCCAGCAAGCTCCAGTAAGCGCGCTCGATGAAGGCCGTGTCCCAGAACGAACACAGCTCGTCGACGCTACGCACGGGCGGCGGCCGCACTCCCCGATCGGTCATCCTCGCGCACTCCTGCCTGCAACCCGGGCTCCGGGAATTCCACGCCCGACCGCTGCCGGCGCAACTGTTTTCAAAGGCACCGGGATCGCGGTCAAGGGCGCGCGCTGGGCGAGACAGCCGGGGACGATCAATTCGACCAACCCCACCGCCGCCTCATGCCACGTCGGCAAGGGACCCGGCACCACTCGAAACTCGCTGGCTTGCTGGGCGACTAGCCAGGCCGAGATGGCTTGCCCCAAATCCCGCGGCGTCGCTGCATCGAAAAAGGAAACGCCGGGCCGCGCAAGTTCGCGAAATACCGGAAGCTCGCGGGCCAGCACCGGGCGGCCGTGCGCCAGAGCTTCGACGATCGGCAACCCAAAGCCCTCGCCTTCGCTGGCGACCAGAAGCCCGGCTGAAGCTTCGTACAAACCTTGCAGGAATTCGTCGCTGGCGCCGTCCACCCAGCGGAATCGCGCTTCATCGCGGCCGAGCTGCCGCATGGCGCGCTGCAATGCGCTGGTCTGCCAACCCGGGCGACCGATGACCAGCAGTTGCGGGGCATTCGGGTCGTTCGCCCAGATATGCTGGAAAGCCGCGATTGCCTGGCCATGCCCTTTGCGCGGCTCGACCGTGCCGACCATCAGCACCGTCGGGCGCCGCGCCATCCAGTCAAGCAGTTCGGTTGCGTTACTGGGGAGCCCCCGGCTCGGCAGCGATGCGGCGATGTCGCAGCCCAGCTGCATCGTTACCGCGGGCACCTTGCGGCCCTTGCGGATACGCAGCCGGCGCTGCCACGAATCGAACTCGTCGGCAACCGATCGCGAGATAGCGATCACTCGGTCGGCGCGGCGCTCAGCAAGCTTTGCCCAGCGGCGGAAATTGCGGCGGATGCGGTGGGTGAACCACTGGCCGTGGGTCATCGGCAACATGTCGTACAACACCAGGTTCACCGAAACGCCATGCTCGCGCCACCGGGCGATTTGCCGTTCATGATGCGGCAGGATCGACGACGTAAAATCCAAGCCAAGGAAGATGTCGCCTTCGCCCGGCTCGACCGCCTCGCGCTCGTCCAGCTTCAGTGACCGCCCGGCCCCGCTTCGATTGAGCCAGTCGCTTGGCAGGTAGCGATAGGGCGTCGTCCGGTTGGCGGCCACCAGCCTGACCGAAATGCCGTCGATCGCCAGTCCCTGGATCGCCAGGACGGTTGCCCGCACGACTCGCTGGATCCCGGTTCTCGCGTCGCCACGGGCGATGTTGGATATATCGATCAAAAGCTCACGCACGTGATCGTTGCTCGGCCTGGCCGTTTCGGTCGGGTCCGTCTCGGCAACAATGCTCACTGCATTTGCTCGCCGTAATAATCGTAAGCGTCGCCGACGTTTTCGAAATGCTTCAGCTCGCCATGGGCGAGGACCGCGGCATGTTCGCAAAAGTCGCGGATGAAGCCGCGATCGTGGGACACGATGATCATCGTCCGGTCGCCGCGCTTCTCGAACAGCTCCCGACGGCACTTTTCGGTGAACCGCGCATCGCCGACGGCAACGATCTCGTCGATCAGGAAACAATCGAATTCGACGACCATCGAAATGGCGAAGGCAAGCCGCGCCCGCATGCCGGCGGAATAATGGCGCACAGGCTCCCGAAAATAGGTGCCGAGCTCCGAGAACTCCTCGACGAAATCGATCTTGTCTTCAGGCGTCGTCCCATAGACCCGGGCGATGAAGCGGAGATTGTCGAGGCCGGTCAGGCTGCTCTGGAAGGCGCCGCCAAACGCAAGCGGCCAGGAAACGCTCATCGTGCGTTCGACCTTGCCAGTAGTGGGCCGCTCGGCGCCGCTGATCAGTCGGATCATGGTCGACTTGCCGGCGCCGTTGCGGCCCAGGATCCCGACCTTTTCGCCGCGCCGCACTTCCAGGTTCACATCCCTGAAAATGGAAACGCGGCCCTTGCGGGTGTCGTAGGACTTGCTGACGTCGACAAGCCGGACGAACCCTTCCGGCGCCGGCGGCAGGCCAGCATCCGGCACGTCGCCCTGGTCGGTCGCGGCGGAAATTGGCGTGATTACGCTAATCCTGGTGCTCCCTCACTCCCGCCAGCAGCATCGACAGAATGCCCCAGGCCACGAGGCCGAGGATGAACGTGGCCAGGATGCCACGAAGTCGGCGCGGTTCAACTGGCTCGTCAGGAAGGTTCGGGCGGGAAATCCGTTCCACATAGGCCTGCTTGCGGCGCGCCTCGTTCTGCGCTTCCAACAGGGAGCTCATCGCTCCTGCAAGCTGCTTGTCCGCGAACTGGCTTTCCAGCGACAGACGCTGATATTGTGCCGTTGCGCCGGCAAGGGACCGCTGGCTGCCGGTGACCTTGCCCTGCTCCAGGCCGACTTGGCGCTGCAGGCTGGCGATCCGGGTCTCCAGCGATTCCACTTGCGGGTTGGCCGGGGCGTAGCGGCGCAACTCGGCCAGTTGCGTCCGGCTGGCGATCAGCTCGTCCTGGAGCTTCGACACCATCTGCAACTGTACCTCGGCCTGACGCTCAGGATCGACGATCCCGGACCGATTGCGGAACGATGCAAGGCGCGCCGCGGCGTCGCGGGATTCGGCCTTGGCCTGCGTGACCTCGCGTTGAGCAGACTCGATCAGGTCGCTCCGGCCGCGCTGGTTCAGCCGATTGACCGTCTGCTCCGCAATTTGCAGCAACCGCTCGTTGAAATGGTAGGAATCGCGCGGGTTGAACGCACGGACGGTGAGTTTGGCGATGGAATTGGAACTGTCGTACTTCACATCGACCTTGCCGCGGAAGTAATCGTACAGGTCTTCAAAGGATCCGCTGAAGCCAAGTGGATTGAAACGGTCGAATATCGAGATCGCTTGCGCACTGTAGGATTTGCGAAATTCATCGTTGGTGTTGATGGCGCGCAATGCGTCGCGCGACTTCAAGAAGTCCTGTGCCGCGAAAACCTCGTCATTGGCGTTGCTGAAGCCGGCGGTTTTCAGAAGCACGCCGAACCCGCCAGTCGACGGCTTGTCCGGGCTACGGACGACGAAGCTGGATTCGGACACGTAGACGTTGGACGCGAAGAAGCCGAAATAGATGATCGACGCCAGCGTCGGCAACGCCACCGTCAACAGGAACAATGGCGACAAACGCCTTCGCCGTTCAACCAACCAACGTACCATCAGTTATTGTTTACCTCGGATCGCGCAGAGTGCCCTGCCAGCAGACGCCGCTGCTCCTGCGCACATCTTCAAAATTTTGCAAATTGCCGAGCCGGCCTGCACTGGACTTGAACAAGGTCCTGCAGCGCCTCGCCGGACCCGCCCGAAAGCCGCACCGAAAGCCTAGGCGGCCATCGCCTCCATCGCCGACAGCAGCTTCTTGACTTCTTGCGAGCGGCCCCGAGGCATAACTAGCAAGCGCCCACCGGCAGCAACGATGATCAGGTCGCGAACGCCCAGCGCGGCCACCTGCACGCCATCGCTTCGGATGTAGCAGCTCTCGCAATCGATGGCGGTGATGGGCCCGACCGGCCCCCCGTTGCCAAGCATTGCGGCAAGCGCGTCCCAACTGCCGAGATCGGACCACCCTGGGGACATCGGCACGGCAGCAATGCGCGACGATCGCTCCATCACCGCAATGTCGATCGATTCACTCGGGCACAGCGACAGCAGATGCGCATCCGGCGTGATCCGGATTCCGTCGCGCTTGCCGGCATTGATTGCCTGCTGCGCTTTTTCGGCGATATCCGGCGCGACCTTGCTCGCTTCCTCAAGCAACGTGCCGACGCGAAACAGGAAGATTCCGGCGTTCCACAAATGCTCGCCGTCGGCGAACATCTGTTCAGCCCGCTCGAGGCGCGGCTTCTCCACGAACTGACGCACCTGTTTGACGCCCGTCGCGCCCGGCAAATCGTCACCCAGGTGAAGATAGCCGTAGCCGGTGTCTGGAGTCGTCGGGCGAATCCCGAACGTGACCAGGCGGCCGTCCCGCGCTGCCGCCTCGCCGGTGCGAATGGCTTCGTGAAATTCCTCGACATCCTCGATGACATGGTCGCTCGGCATCACCAGCAACAGTGCATCGTCGCCGTACATCTGCCCGGCGACCGCCGCGGCCATGACGATTGCCGGCGCGGTATTGCGTGCACACGGCTCCAGGATCAGGCGGGTGTTTTCGCCGTCCTTCAATACTTCCGCCTCACACAGATCGGCGTGCCGTTCGCTGCCGACTACGATCGGGGCTCGAAATCCGGCGCGGCCGCGCACCCGGTTCAGCGCCTCGCTGAACAGGCTCTTGCTGTTCACCAGCGGCAGGAATTGCTTCGGGGTCTCGCTGGTCGAAAACGGCCACAAGCGGCTGCCGCCGCCGCCGCTTAGGACGACTGGGACCACGTCAAGCCGGGTCCGCTGCGGCGTTTCGCTTCGCTCCGCAGGGTGCGTTAGCTCCGCGAGTGCCCCCGCTTCGCCTTCCGAACGTGCGTTGAAATCCATGGCTTTACCCGTTTTCCCGATCGTTGGCGGTGGCCCCTCTTAGTAGCCCCTACCTGAACGCAAATCTGCCCGCCTGATACTCCGCACCAAGTCATTGGTTCAAGCAAGGATTCGCAATGGCGAAGGAACCTCCGCCGTCCGCCGCTATAGTCCAAATGCGGTGACAGCGTGACTGCCAGAGTAAATATACTTGTCCAGACTGGACACTTCTCACGCATTCTTTCCGCAAGCTGATGCTATTGCTTGTGGGGACTAGTGAGCGATTAACGGAAATTGAACGGGAACCGTCTCGTGACTGTGAGTTGCTTTGATGCAACAGTTGCGTTCCAAATCGACGCAGCCGCGGGAACTCTCTCGCTCTCTCTGCGTCGTGAAGGCTGTCAAAGCGGTCTAGCAAGGCTGCGCGGACGGCTTAATTGGTTCGGTTGCACTTCCGAAACGGCCCATCGACTGTTATTTAGGGGTAGGAGGAACTTCCGAAAGTCCAAGGATAGAGTCTTACCGACAAACAAATCATCAAACAATTCTGCTAGTTAGTAGAAAGGGGTACAAATGAAGCGTACATTCACAGCCGCCGCCTCGGCGCTGGCACTCATCGCCGGACTGACCGCCACCCAGGCAAATGCTCAGGGCCTTCGCGGCATTCGCGCGGAAGCTCAGGTTGGCTACAGCCAGTTCCACTCGGAAGGGAACAAGGACGGTCACATCGGCTATGGCGCCGCTGCCGGCGTGGACTTCGACCTGGGCGGTTTCGTCCTCGGTGCCGAAGGCACGTTCTGGTGGGCTCCGGCCGAGAACAAGACCATCGACGGTCCTGGCCTTGCCGAGCACAAGACGTTTGAAGAGCTGGGTATTGCTGCCCGTGCCGGTGTGATGGCGACGCCGTCGACCCTGGTTTACGGCAAGCTCGGCTACGTCCGCAACGAGCAGCGCAAGCGGTTCACCCCGTTCAACCCGGGCACGACCGTGCTGAACTCGGCATTGCCGGGCGCGTATTATGAAAACTACAAGGTCAGCGGCTGGCAGTATGGTGCGGGCGTCGAGCAGATGCTCGGCGAAAACATCTACGCGAAGGTCGAAGGCCGCTATTCGGACTATAAGGACAAGGGCAACATTTCGGGCGGCACCCACACGGTGACCGGCCTCGTTGGCCTCGGCTTCCTGTTCGGTGGCGCCCGCGCTGAAGCGCCGGTGGTGATTGCCCCGGCTCCGGTCGTGGTGGCCCCGCCGCCCGCCCCGGCGACGCAGACCTGCCCCGACGGCTCGGTGATCATGGCGACGGACATTTGTCCGGCTCCGCCGCCGCCGCCGCCGCCGCCGGCCCCGGCTCCCGAGCGCGGCTAACGCCATCGCTTGGAATGGAGAGAGGGCGGGCTTCGGTCCGCCCTCTTTTTTTGTGCCTCGCGGGTGGCGCGTGGCGATCGGGCCAAGGCGCAGGTTGAGAAGTCGCAGGACAGGCGGCAAGGGTGATTGGATGGAGTGCAGCAAGCTCGACCGGCGTTATGTCGAGAAGCCGTGGGGACGAACGCAACTGCCGCCGATGTTCGGGCGGGACGCGGCGGCGGCCGGCGAGCGCGTCGGCGAAGTCTGGTTCACCGGCGGCAAGGACTTGCCGCTGCTCGCCAAATATCTGTTCACCAGCGAAGCGCTGTCGGTGCAGGTCCACCCCAACGACGCGCAGGCCCGCCAACAGGGCGGCGAGCGCGGCAAGGCGGAATGCTGGTACATCATCGATGCCGAACCGGGCGCCGCCATCGGCCTTGGGTTCAAGCGGCGCGTGTCGGCCGAGCAAGTGCGGGAAGCGGTCGCCGAAGGGTCGGTCGAGCAACTGCTGGATTTCCGGCCGGTCCGCAAAGGCGACTTCATTGTCGTCGCGCCGGGAACCGTCCATGCGATCGGCGCCGGCATCGCCTTGCTGGAGTTCCAGCAGAATTCCGACCTTACCTACCGGCTTTATGATTACGGTCGACCACGCGACCTGCACCTCGACCAAGCGCTGGCCGTCGCCTCGCTCGAGCCGTTCGCCGAGCCCGTCCGGCAAGCGCGGGGCGGGCATACCGACGTGCTTGCCGACGGCCCGGCGTTCACCGTTGCCGTCGGACCTGGAGACACATTGGCCGACCGGCGGCGCTGGATCCTGCCGCTGAACGGGGCCGTGCGCTGCGGCGACGTCATCGCCAAAGCCGGCGAATGCCTGCTCGCGGCGCCAGGCGCGCGGATCGAGGCAGACGATGCGCAGCTGCTGATCGGGGCAGAAGCCTGAACCACCAAGGCCGGCTTGCTATCCGGGCGCTTTCCATCAACGTGACGGGCAGCGGATGACTATGGCGCAACCCCTGACCCCCCCATTGCTTCGAATCCCGCCCTTTCCCGGCGCGCGGCCGCCCGCGCTCGTCCGCGGCGCGGCGATTCCAGGGGGAGCGGCGGGCGATAGCGGCGAAGACCTGGCCGCACTGCTCAAGGACGCCCGGGTCGGAGGCACCTATTGGGGCGCCCAGCCGGCGCTTCCGCCAGCGCCTTACCGGCTGATCGCGACGGCCGCCGATCGCTTTGAAATCCATCCTGCCAACGGCGACGCGGTGCGCATCACCGGCCCCTGCGATCCCTGGCACCTGGTCAGCGGCGCCAGCGAGGTTTCCGGCGACGGCGACCAAGCCCTGTTGGTCGTCGCCGCGCTCAGCGGCGTCCCGGTCCGTTGCCCGGCTGGGCCGCTGGCCGCGCTGTCGGCCGGCGACGACGACGCGCTGCACCAGATCCTGGCCGAGCAGGTCGGGCGGATCCAATATGCTGACCCGTTCACGGGCGAAGCGACCAGCGCCGCCGCGGCAATTGCCTTGTGCGGCTTCTGGCGCGCACTGATCGACGCCAACCGGTCGATCGACGCGGCGGTCGGCTTCGGGCGCTGGAAGCAGCCGACGGCGGCGCCGTTGCTGTGGGGCGGACGGCCGGTCGTCTTCGCAAGCGACGCCGCCCGGGCAACCGGTCGGAAGATCGCGGTCTGGCGCGCGCGCACGGCGCCCGCCGTCCTCGCCGCGCTGGAGGCTGCGGATATCGACCTGGTCGAGGTGGAGGATGGCTTCATCCGTTCGGCGGGGTTGGGCGCCGATTGCATCCCGCCGCTGTCGATCGTGCTCGACGAATTGGGAATCTATTTCGACCCGTCGCGGCCGAGCGCGCTCGAACGCCTGCTGGCCGAAGGGGATTTCGACGCCGCCACGCTGGCCCGCGCGGCAAGGCTGCGCGAACTGATCGTCGACCAGGGAATTTCGAAATATGCCGTCGGTGGCGCGACCCTTCGCCGCCGCAATGCGAAACCGCATGTGCTCGTCCCCGGCCAGGTGGAAGACGACCGATCGGTGCTTTCGGGCGGGGGCGCGGTGCGGACCAACCTGGAACTGCTGCGCCGGGTCCGGGAGCAGCGGCCCGACGCGCATGTCATCTACAAGCCGCATCCCGACGTGGAGGCGGGCCACCGGTCCGGTGCGATCGCCGACCAGGCCGCGTTGGCGCTTGCGGACGAAATCATCCGCGACCCTCCGATAACGGCGGCGATCACGCTTGCCGACGAAGTCCACGTCAACACCTCGCTGGCCGGGTTCGAAGCGCTTCTTCGCGGCAAGCCCGTGACGACTTACGGCGTGCCTTTCTATGCCGGGTGGGGCCTGACCCGTGACCTCGGCGCGGTGCCGGACCGGCGCAAGGCGACACGCACGCTGGACGAGCTTGTTGCCGCCGCCTTGCTTCGATACCCCCGTTACCTGGACCCGGTCACCGGCCTGCCGTGCCCCCCGGAAATCCTTGTCCGCCGACTGGCGGAGGGTAGGAGCGGGACGACGGACGGCCTGCTGGTCGGGCTCCGCCGGGTCCAGGGCCGAACCCGGCGACTGGCGTCGGCACTGCGATTTTGGCGATGAGCGAGACCCGAACCTTCCTGTTCCTGCAAGGCCCGCCGGGCCCGCTCTTCCGCCGCCTGGGGCAGGCGATGGCCGACCGCGGAGTCGGCGTCCACCGGATCAACATCTGTGGCGGCGACCATCGCGACTGGCCGGACGCGACCGTCAATTTCCGCGCCCGCTTTTCGCAATGGCCCGCCTTTTTCGACCGCTACTTGCGCAAGCACGACATTACCGACCTGATCGTGTTCGGCGACTGTCGCCCCTATCACGTGTCCGCGCTCGGGATTGCGCAGATCCGCGGGGTGCGCACCCATGTGCTCGAAGAAGGATATTTGCGTCCCGACTGGATGACCCTGGAGCCGGAGGCCGTCAACGCGGGTTCCACCTTGCCGCGAAGCAAGGCTTGGTTCGTCAAGGAAGCCAAGACGTTGCCGCGCGAGCCGGAGCTGCCGCCGATCACCGCCAGCTTCAAGCGCCGCGCCCGCGACAGCTATTGGCATTATCACAGCGTGGTCACCGGCCGCCTGCTGCGCACCTTCCCGCATTATCGTTCGCACCGCCCCAATTCGATCATCGTCGAAGGGCTCGGGTGGCTGTGGAAGTTCGTCAACGAGGGCCGCCGGGCCGCGGCGACGGCGCGGGTGCTTGGCCGGGTCGAGGGCAAGCCCCTGTTCGTCTTCCCGCTGCAATTGTCGACCGATTATCAGATCCGCACGCACTCGCTGTTCCCGGACATGCAGAGCGCGGCCACCTACGTCATTGAAAGCTTTGCCGCCAATGCGCCGGGCGATGTGCACTTGCTGCTTAAGACCCACCCGCTGGATTCCAGCTTCTTCAGCTGGGACCGCTTCGTCGCCCGGCTTGCGCGGCGGCTCGGCCTGCAGAACCGGCTGCACCTGATCCACGGCGGCGACCTGGAGGACATTGCCGAAATCGCCCGCGGGCTGGTGTGCGTCAACAGCACCTCGGCAACCCTGGCGCTGGCCCATGCGACTCCGGTGTGCACGGTCGGCGAGGCGATCTACGACATGCCCGGGATCACGCACCAGGGGCATATCGACAGCTTCTGGGCCAAGCCCACCCCGCCGGAGCCGGGAGTCTATGAAGCCTTCCGCCGCGTGCTGGTCGACCGCTGCCTGGTACGCGGAGGCCTGGCCAGCGAATCCGCCGTCCAGGTGCTGATCGAATCGATGCTGGAGCGGCTGGACATCGGCGCTGGAGCGTCGAGCGAGGCGCAAGCGCTTCCCGTGCCTGCCGAAGCGCGCTTTCGCGGCGCGAACGTTGGCGATCCGAAACCGTCCCGTCGCAACGGCGTTGACCGACACGATGTACCGAAACACCCTGCCGACCCGCGATAAAGGCGGAGCGATCGCCGCTGTCGCGGCGGTCCATGCAGGGCTGTTCTTCATGCTGATGCACTTGTCGGGCCGGATCGACCTCACCGACCCGCAAAGCGCGCTCAGCGTTTTCGACATTACCGAGGTGCCGCCCCCTCCGCCCCCTCCCCCACCGCCGCCGCCAAAGCAGCAGCAGGCGCCCAAGCCCAAGGAGAAGGAGGGCCGGTCGTCGCCGAAGAACATCAAGAGCC
This sequence comes from Sphingomonas sinipercae, assembly GCF_011302055.1. Lineage (NCBI taxonomy): Bacteria > Pseudomonadati > Pseudomonadota > Alphaproteobacteria > Sphingomonadales > Sphingomonadaceae > Sphingomonas > Sphingomonas sinipercae. Next base: position 123,794 of record NZ_CP049871.1, on the reverse strand, counting down.
AGGCGACGCCGGTGGTCGCGCCCAAGCCAAGGATCGAAATCCCGGTGCCGCCCAAGATCGCAACGTCGGAAACGCCGCGGCAGGGCAGTGCGCCGACGCAGGGCGCTTCCGACGTGCGCGGTCCGGGAACGGGCGCCGGCGGTTTCGGCAACGGGACAGGCAGCGGTGCTGGCGGAAGCGGGCCGGGCGGTGGTGGTTCCGGTGGCCTTCCGGTGCAGCCGCCGCGCCTCGCAACGCCGACCCTAACCCAACGCAATTTCCCGCCGCAATTGCTCGACAGCTGGCCGCGAGGCGTGCCCATCTTCATGCGGCTGCGCGTCGATGCGCAGGGCGGCGTGCTGCAGTGCCTCGTCGACCGTGGCACTGGAAATTCCGCGATCGACAGCCAGGTTTGCGCGACGGTGAAGGCGCGCTTCCGCTACCGTCCGGCACTCGACAGGTCGGGCCGGCCGGTTGCCGGATGGGCCGGATACGTCCAGAGGCCACCCCAATAACTGAAGAAGCGGGAAGCTGACCGATGATCGAAGCGGAATGGTGGGACTATGATTCGGTCGACGAGCTGGCCGAGGCGGTCGGCGGCGACGTCGGTTTCATCATCGACAGCGCGCTTGACGCCCGCGCGGCGGCACTGGTCGCGCTCCCGGTCGATGGGTTGTCGCAGCAGGTTTTCCCGACGCTCGCCGCCGCCAAGCTGAAGTGGAAGCAGGCCGCCATCGTCCCGGCCGACGACTTCATCGTCGGGGTCGAGGATGAGCGAAGCAAGGCGCGGGCGCTGGCCAAGGCGTTCCTTCCCGTCGGCGCTCGGGTCGTGCCGATCGTCACCGCAATCCCCGACCACAAGGCCGCCGGCAATGCCGCCGACGCCCGGCTTCAGGAACTGCCCTGGCCGCCCGACCTGGTCTGGCTGTCGGTCGGCGTGGATGGCAATGCGGCGGGAATCGCCAGCGGCGCCGACCTTCAGGACGCGCTCGACGCGCCGAAGGCCCGGCGCGCGGTCGGCGTGATGCCGGAAAGCGGCGAGCCGCGGGTGACCTTGACCCGCGCTTCGATCCTGGCGGCGCGCACCGTCCTCATCACCGTGCAGGGGAAGGAAGCCCGCGAAGTGCTGGAAGGCGCCATCGCGGACGGGCAGAGCTCGAAGCTTCCGATCGGCCGGGTGCTGGCCGAGGCCGAGCAGCCGATCGACATTCACTGGGTCGCGTAAGTCAGACCGTGTCGAGCGGCTTGCCCCGCGTTTCCTTGAGGAACAGCAGCGACACGATCAGCGAGATCCCGGTGAACACGACCGAGTACCAAAGCCCCTCGTAAATGTTGCCGGTAATGGCGACGAGCGCGAAGCTGGTCACCGGCAGGAAGCCGCCCACCCAGCCGGTGCCGACGTGATAGGGCAGCGACATTGCCGTGTAGCGCACCCGCGTCGGGAACATCTCGACCAGCGCGGCGGCCTGCGGGCCGTAGACCGCCGTCGCGGCGACGACGAACAGCAACAGGATCGCAACCAGGACCGGCATGTTCGCCGCCCCTGGGTCGGCTGACTTGGGATAGCCGGCGGCCGCAAGCGCGCCGCCGATGGCCTCGCCGGTCGACGCCTTCAGCGCCTTGAGGTCGGTCCCGGCCGCCTCGCCGCCAGCGATGGGCACCGCAGTGCGACCGACCAGCACGCGCGTCTGCCCGTCGCTCGAGGCGCGGGTGGTGTAGGACACGCCCTTGGTCACCAGCGCGCTCTTGGAGAGGTCGCAGGCGCTGGCGAACTTGGCGGTTCCGACCGGGTCGAACTGGACGGAACAGCGGGACTGGTCGGTCTCGACGACCACCGGTGTCGACCGCTGCGCCGCCACCAGCGCGGGGTTCACCGCCTGGGCAATCCAGTGCGATGCCGGGAAATAAAGGACGAGCGCGAGGAGCATCCCGCCGACCATCACCGGCTTGCGCCCGATGCGGTCGGACAGCCAGCCGAAGAAGACGTAAAGCGGCGCGCTGGCCAGGGTCATGACGATCAGCAGCAGGTCCTTGGTCGACCCCGGCAGGCCGAGCGAGCGTTCGAGGAACACCTGCAGGTAGAAAAAGGTGAAGTACCAGACAGCGCCCTGCGCACACATGATGCCGAAGAAGGCGACCAGCACGCGCTTGAGATTGTCGCGGTTGCCAAAGGCTTCGCGCAGCGGCGCCTTGCAGACGTTGTCGTCCGCGACCAGCTGCGCGAACGCCGGGCTTTCCGCCAGCTTGACGCGCATCCAGACCGAAATCGCCAGCAGGATCGCCGAGATGAGGAACGGGATGCGCCAGCCCCAGGCGTTGAACGCATCCTCGCCAAGCGCGGTGCGCGTCGCCAGGATCACCAGCAGCGCGGCAAGCAGCCCGAACGAGGCGGACGACTGGATCCAGCCGGTCGAAAAGCCGCGGCGGTCATCGGGCGCATGCTCGGCAACGTAGATTGCGGCGCCGCCATACTCGCCGCCAAGCGCAATCCCCTGCAGGATGCGAAGGAAGATCAGCAGCGCCGGCGCGAGCAGGCCAACGCTGGCATAGGTCGGCAGCAGGCCGATGAGGAAGGTGGCGCCGCCCATCAGGCTGACGGTGACCAGGAACGCGCCCTTGCGCCCGAGTCGGTCGCCGACGACTCCGAAGATGAGCGCACCCAATGGCCGGAAGGCGAAGCCGGCGGCGAACAGGCCGAGCGCCGCGATCAGCGCCGGCGTCGGGTCGAGCCCGGCGAAGAACACTTTCGAAATGACCGGCGCCAGGCTGCCGAAGATGAAAAAGTCGTACCACTCGAACGCGGTCCCCGCCGACGAAGCGGTGATGACCCGCGCCATCGACCAGGATTTGCGTTCTTCACCCGCTACGGCAGTCGCCATCTAACATTCCCCCTGTTGACGGAGAGGGATAGCGGCTCCGTGCGCGGCAACAAGCCCGCCGGCGGCTGATCGCTTATCCGCCAATCTTGCGGATTTTGAATTTCACCAGCTTGGTCGTGAAGTGGCATTCGAAGGTGCGGCGGTGCTGCCTGGCGTCGGTGACCGAGCCCCAGACGATGATCCGGTCGGCGCGGCGCTGCTCGACATCGATGACGTGGACGGCCCCATATTGCGCCGCCTGCTGCGTACAGGCCTGCGTCGCCACCGGCTTGAACTGCGCGTTGCTCGGGCCTTCGGCAGGCTGCGCATATTGGGCCAGTTGCGCCGCCGCGAGCGCCGCCTGCACGGCGCAACCGCCAAGCGCCGGGGCGAAGGCCAGGAGCGCAAGAATCGAAAGTTTCCGCTGCATTCCGAAGGCTTAGCTTGGATTGGAACGTGAAGGCAATTGGGGCTGATCGGCCTTGGCGATCCTCTCCTCCAGGACAGCCAGGTCCACCCCGAATTTGCTCACTTTCAGACGGTTGAGGACGGTTCGTCCGTCCGGCTGAAGCGCGAGCTGCTGGTTCACCGCCATCCCATTCTTCATCGTGTAGGCGATCATCGCGCGCGGCCCGTGCACCCAAACTTGAACCGGGCCGTCTGCGTCCGTCAGGGTGCTCTTGAAGGAATCGGAGCCCACGCGGCGCATCGTCCAGCGCCGGACGCGCGGCGGTTTGCCGCCCTCCCGAATGATCTGATCGAGGACCAGGGAATCCCTGCGCCGTCGGCCGAGGCTGTCGACGGTCACGCGCACGGGACTGCTGCCCAATTTATCGAGCTTCGCTTCACCGTGGCTGCGGCCGGTGAAGAAAGCGATCGGATCGAATGTCGCGTCCTCCGCGGCAGGCAAGGGTGAGTCCGGGCCGCAGGCGGAAAGCGTCAGCGCCAGCGCCGCCGCCAGCAGGAAGCGTTTCACTGGCGGCCAGCGAGCAATGAGTCGACCACGCTGGGGTCGGCCAGCGTCGATGTGTCGCCGAAACCGCTGGTCTCCCCTTCCGCGATCTTGCGGAGGATTCGGCGCATGATCTTTCCCGACCGGGTCTTGGGCAGCGATGGCGTGAAGTGAATGACTTCAGGCGCTGCCATCCCGCCAATCTCCTTACGGACCTCGGCCACCAATTCGCGGCGGAGGTCATCGCTGCCTTCTTCGCCGGCGTTGAGGGTGACGAACGCGTAGATCGCCTGGCCCTTGATCTCGTGCGGCATACCCACGACCGCGGCTTCCGCGACCTTGGCATGGGCGACGAGCGCGCTTTCCACTTCCGCGGTACCGATGCGGTGGCCGGACACGTTGATGACGTCGTCGACCCGGCCGGTGATCCAGTAATAGCCGTCCTCATCGCGGCGGCAGCCGTCGCCGGTGAAATATAGCCCGGGGTAGGCGCTGAAATAGGTCTGGAAGAAGCGTTCGTGGTCGCCCCAGACGGTGCGCATCTGGCCTGGCCATGAGGATGCGAGGCAAAGGTTGCCGCTCGCCGCGCCTTCCAGAACCTTGTGTTCGGCATCGACCAGCAGCGGCTTGATCCCCGGCAATGGCTTGGTCGCGGACCCGGGCTTAAGGTCGGTCGCACCCGGCAAGGGTGAGATCAGGATGCCGCCGGTCTCCGTCTGCCACCAAGTATCGACGACCGGGCAGCGGCCGTCGCCTACGACCCGCCAATACCACTCCCACGCTTCCGGGTTGATCGGCTCGCCCACGGTGCCGAGCAGCCTGAGCGAGGCCCGGCTGTGCGCCTTTACCGGCCCCTCGCCCTCCCGCATCAGCGCGCGGATCGCGGTTGGCGCGGTGTAGAAAATGGTGACTCCAAGCCGGTCGATCGTTTCCCAGAAACGGCCGAAGTCGGGATAGTTGGGGACGCCGTCGAACATGACGCTGGTCGCGCCGTTCATCAGCGGGCCGTAGACGACATAGCTGTGGCCGGTGATCCAGCCGACATCGGCGGTGCACCAGAAGATGTCATCGCGGCGGTAGTCGAACACCCAGTCGAAGGTCGCCGCCGCCCAGACGGCATAGCCGCCGGTGGTGTGGACCACGCCCTTCGGCTTCCCGGTCGAGCCGGAAGTGTAGAGGATGAACAGCGGGTCTTCGGCGTTCATCGCTTCGGGCGCGCAGTCCGTATCGAGCCGGTCGCGAACCTGCGCGTAAGCGATGTCGCGGCCGTCCTTCATCGGCACGTCGGCGCCAGTGCGGGAGACGACGATGACGGTCGGAACGTCGCGCTGCTCCAGCGCGGCGTCGACATTGCGCTTGAGCGGAATGACCTTGCCGCCGCGCACGCCCTCGTCGGCCGTGATGACCGCGCAAGCGTCGCAATCCTGGATCCGGCCAGCCAGGCTGTCGGGGGAAAAGCCGCCGAAGACGACCGAATGGACCGCGCCGATGCGGGCGCAGGCGAGCATCGCCGCCGCCGCTTCCGGGATCATCGGCATGTAGATCATGACCCGGTCGCCGCGGCGGATGCCCCGTTCCTTGAGCAGGTTGGCGAGCCGGCAGGTTTCTTCGTGCAGCTCGCGGAAGCTGACCCGGCGCCCGTCGCCCGGTTCGTCGGCTTCGAAGACCAGCGCGGTGCGGTCGCCGTCCGCGGCGAGATGACGGTCGAGGCAATTGACCGAAAGGTTCAGCGCGCCGTCTTCGAACCAGCGGATGTTGAAATCCGCCTCGTCGAACGACCAGTTGCCGGCGCGGGTGGGAAACTGCTGCCATTGAAGCCGCCGCGCCTGTTCCAGCCAGAAGGCATCGGGGTCGCGCTCCACCTGGTCACGAAGCGCTGCCAGTTCAGGCGGGCCGATCCGCGCACCGAAGCCCTGCGGCACCGGATGCACGGCGCTCGTCACAGGCCGCGCGCCATGTCGATCACGAAGCGGTAGCGGACGTCGTTCCTGAGCAGTCGCTCATAGGCGTCGTTGACCTCGTCCATCGCGATAAGCTCAACCTCGGGGTAAATGCCTTCCTTGGCGCACAGGTCGAGCATTTCCTGCGTTTCCGGAATGCCGCCGATCGCGGATCCGCCGACCGCGCGGTTCCAAAAGATGAGGTTGGCGCCGACAAAGCCGGGCATCTGCAGGAGCGCGCCGACGATCACCATCCGGCCCGACCGCCCGAGGAGTTGCAGGTAGCCGTCGATTTCATGGCTGACGGGGATGGTATTGAGGATGAAATCGAAGCGGGTCGCCGCAGCCTCCATCTGGACCGCGTCGGTGGAGACGATGACATCGTGAGCGCCGAGCGCGCGGGCATCTTCCCCCTTGCTTGGCGTGGTCGTGATCATCGTCACATGCGCGCCAAGCGCGGCGCCGAGCTTCACGCCCATGTGGCCAAGCCCGCCAAGGCCGATCACCGCCATCTTCGTGCCCGGCCCGACGTTGTACTGGCGAAGCGGCGAGTAAGTGGTGATGCCGGCGCACAGCAGCGGCGCAACCCGCGCCTCGTCCATGCCGTCGGGGACTTTCAGGACGAAATGGTCGCGAACGACGACATGGTCGGTGTAGCCGCCCTTGGTAATCGACCCGTCGTGACGATCGACGCCATTGTAAGTGCCGACCATGCCTTCGCGGCAGAACACTTCCCAGCCGGATAGGCACTGGTCGCAGCTCATGCAGCTGTCGACCATGCAGCCGACTGCGACGAGGTCGCCGACGCGGTGGCGGGTCACCTCATCGCCGATCGCGGTGACTCGGCCGACGATCTCGTGGCCGGGGATGTTGGGGTAGATGGTGCCGCCCCAATCGTTGCGGGCGGTGTGGAGATCGGAATGGCAGATGCCGGCGTAAGTGATCTGGATCGCGACGTCGTCGGGGCGCAGGTCGCGCCGCTCGAACGTCATCGGCCTTAGCGGCTGGTCGGCCGCTTCCGTGCCCCATCCTTTGGCTTGGGTCGGCATGGCGCGGTCTCCTTATCTGGCGCGGTCGAGTGTGCGCCTTGCCTGCACTAGATGGGGGCGATCGAGCATCCGGCCATTGACCGACAGCACGCCTGCGTCCGGTTGTGCGTCAAACGCGGCGACGATGGCGCGGGCGTGCGCAATCTCGTCCGCGGAAGGGGTGAAAGCAGCGTTGATCACGTCGACCTGGGCCGGGTGGATCGCCAGCTTGCCGGTGAATCCTTCGCGCCGCGCGGCCTCGGCTTCGGCGCGCAAGCCAGCTTCGTCGCGAAAGTCGGCGAAGACGCCATCGACCGGCTGCACCCCGGCGGCCGCGGCGCCGGCCAGGCACAACGAACGGGCGAGCCGGTAAGTGAAGCTCAAGGCACCGTCCGGATCATGTTTCGAGGAAGCGCCGAGCGCCGCTGACAAGTCTTCCGCCCCCCAGCTCATCGCCGCCAGCGGCGACTTCGGATCGCGGTAGGACAGCAGGCCGAAGAGGCTGGCCGCGGTTTCGGTGACGATGGCGTGCACCGGGATATTGCCGGTGCGGTGCGAAAGCTGGGTCACGTCCGCGCCGCTTTCCGTCTTCGGTAGGACGATCCCGGCCAGGTCGGCGTGGCCGAACACTTCCAGGTCGTCCTTGTGAAATTCGCTGCCCAGCGGGTTGATCCGAACCCACCATTCGGGCCCGCCCGACCGGTCGGGAAGATTGCGCAGAAGCTCTCGAGCGGCGCCCTTGTTGGTGGCGGCGACGCTGTCTTCGAGGTCGAAGATGACCGCATCGGCACTGCTGTCGAGCGCCTTGGCGATCTTGCGCTCGCTATCGGCGGGGACGAACAGCCAGCTGCGCGGCTGAGTCATTGCGGTTTCTTCTTGAGGAGCGCCGAGCGGGTGCATTCGCACACCAGGTCGCCGCGCTGATTGAAGCTTCGGTGGGCCCAGGTGACGATGCCGGCGTTCGGCCGCGACTTGCTTTCGCGCACCGCCACGCATTCGGATTCCGAACGCAGCGTATCGCCGATGAAGACCGGATTGGGGAAGACGAGCTTGTCATAGCCAAGGTTGGCGACGAGCGTGCCGAGCGTCGTGTCGGCGACGCTGACCCCGACCATCAGGCCAAACGTGAAGACCGAATTGACCAGCGGCATCCCGAATTCGGATTGCGAGGCCGCTTCGTGGTCGAGGTGCATCGGCTGCGGGTTGTGGGTGAGCGTCGAAATGAGGACGTTGTCCGTCTCGGTCACCGTGCGGGATATGGCGTGCGCGATGCGGTCGCCGACCTGCCATTCGTCGAAATATTTACCGGCCATGGCGACGGCTTAAGCCAGCACCCTGGCAAGCGCTAGATGGCGTCGGCAGCGCATGCCGTTCGAGTCCTAGCGATGCTTGCAGCCCGGCCAGCAGCAGGGGCGCCGTTTCCCAGCGCTCAAATTCTCGCGGCCCCAGCCGATGCGCTTTTCCCGAGTCTCCGCCTTTTTCGCGGACGTGACCCAGCAAATCCATTCGTTGCGGGCGAGCGGGGTGATGTCCTGCCAGGTAGCAAGCGCGGCCTCGTCGCCCTTGATCGCCGCGGCGAAATCGCCGGGCAGGTCATGAACGACGCCGCCGGGAAGGTCAGCCGCCGCCAGCACGGTTACGCCGCCTGCGCCGTGGCCGAGCCGTCGTCATAGCGCGCCTGCGCTTCGTGGATCGCGCCGACGTTCTCGGTCGCCCAACTGGCCAGGCCGCAGATCGGCTTCTGCAACGACCGGCCAAGCTCGGTCAGTTCATAATCCACCCGCGGCGGGATGCTGGGCGTGACCGTCCGGCTGACAATCCCGTCGCGTTCCAGGTGGCGCAGCGTCAGCGTCAGCATCCGCTGGGAGACGCTCGGGATTTCGCGACGCAGTTGGTTGAAGCGCTTGCCGCCGTCGCCGAGCGTCTGGACGACCAGCACGGTCCACTTGTCGCCGATGCGCTGAAGAAGCGCGCTGATCGTCTGGCAGACGGGGTTGTTGGGGTCCTGCATCGTCCAGTTACCTCACTGATACTGCGTCACATCTTTGTTCGTCGGCCACAAGAAAGTGCGTTCTTGCGGGGGGTTTTCATGTGGTTACTTAGGGTGCCTCGGTAACAATTCCATACTTAGGAGGCAACAGTGACCATCCTTCATCTCGACAGCAGCATCACCGGCGAGGCGAGCGTCAGCCGCCAGCTTTCGGCGTCCGTCGTTGAGCGCCTGAAGCGGGAGCGCCCGGTCGCAAGGGTCGTCCGGCGCGACCTCTTCGCCGATCCGTTGTCCCATCTCACGCTCGATGCCTACGCCGACAGCAACGTGCTCGATGAGTTCCTCGACGCCGACACGGTCGTGATCGGCGCGCCGATGTACAATTTCACGCTGCCGACCCAGCTCAAGGCGTGGCTCGACCGGATCCTCGTCGCCGGCAGGACCTTTCGCTACAACGCCGACGGCCCCGAAGGCCTGGCCGGCGGCAAGCGGGTAATCGTCGCCATGGCGCGCGGCGGGATTTACGACGACGGCTCCCCCGCAGCGGCGCTCGAGCATCTCGAAACTTATTTGCGTGGTGTCTTCGCCTTCATCGGCATCGCCGCCGAATTCGTTTCCGCCGACGGCCTCAACATCAGTCCCGAGCAGAAAGCGCAATCGGTCAGCGAAGCGCTCGGCGAAACGGTGCGGCTGGCGGCTTAAGCGCGGAAAATCACGCGGCGGCGTTCGTTGATCGCGCGAAAGGAGACGCATCATGTCGGAGCTTAGCGAGAAGAAACGCGATTCTCTGGATGAGGAGACGTTCGCATTCCCCGACGAGCGCAAGGAGCCGCTCAACGACGCCAGCCACGTCCGCAACGCCATTGCCCGGTTCAACCAGGTCAAGGGCGTGAGTGACGATGAACGCGAGGCGGCGTGGCGGCGGATCAAGAAAGCCGCCGACAAGCACGGGGTCGAGGTCAACGAAAAGAGCTGGCGCGAAATCGGCAAGGACTGAGCGCCCACCGCCGAAACACGTTGGCGGGGCGCTGCGCCTAGCTGAGTAGCCGCAGCGGGTTTTCGATGTAGGCTTTCATTGCCTGCAGGAAGCTCGCTGCGTCCCAGCCGTCGACGACCCGGTGGTCGCAGGAAAGCGACAGGTTCATGCGCTTGCGAACCTCGATCTCGCCATCGACGACGACGACCTTCTCCTCGACCTTGTTGACGGCGATGATCGCGACTTCGGGCCGGTTGATCACCGGCGTCGAGGTGATGCCGCCCATCGGGCCGAGCGATGACAAGGTGATGCTTGAACCGGACAGCTCCTCGCGGCTGGCCTTGCCGGAACGGGCGGCCTCGGCGAGCCGAAGCGCTTCGGACGCGAGCTGCCAGACGCTCATGGCCTGCGCATTACGGATCACCGGCACCATCAGTCCGTTGGGGGTCTGGGCAGCCATGCCGAGGTTGAGCGCGCCGTGGCGCGTGATGACATTGGCGTCGTCGTCATACGTCGCGTTGAGCATCGGCCAGTCGGGCAGCGCCCGCGCCATCGCCGTGATCAGGAAGGGCAGCAAGGTCAGCTTCGGGTTCGACCCGCGGTCGCGGTTCATCATCGCCCGCGTGTCCTCAAGGTCGGTGACGTCGAACTCCTCGACCAGCGTGAAGTGCGGGATGCGGCGCTTGGCCTCCTGCATATTCTCCGCAATCTTACGGCGCAGGCCGACGACCTTGATCGTCTCGTCGGGCCGGGCGGCGGCGCCGCGCTGACCGACGGAGCCGCCGTTGTAGAGAAGATAGGCGTCGAGGTCGGAGTGGCGGATGCGATCGGCGCTGGTCTTGACCTGGCCAAGGTCGATGCCGAGATCGCGGGCACGCTGGCGCACGGCGGGCGAGGCAAGGACCTGGGCGGAGTGGCCGCCGTCGCTCGCGGGTGCCGGGCTCAAAACCGCGGGCTTGGGCGCTTCCTTGGCCGGCTTTGCAACGGGGCTAGGCGGCTCTTCCGCCGTCGTCGGGATTTGCTGTTCCTGGGCGGCGGTCGGTTCGACGGCGCCGTCGGCAAGCGGCATCTCGTCGACCGATTGCGCGGCTGGTTCGGGCTCGCTGGCGGCCGGCGACGAAGCGTCGGTTTCGATCACGACCAGCACGGACCCGATCGGAATTTGGTCGCCGACTTCACCGGCGAGCTTCGCGACCGTTCCAGCGACGGGCGATTCCATTTCCACCGTCGCCTTGTCGGTCATCATGTCGGCGAGCTGCTGGTCTTCCTCGACCCGGTCGCCGAGCTTGACGTGCCAGGCGACGATCTCGGCCTCGGCAATGCCTTCGCCAATGTCGGGGAGCTTGAATTCGTAGGTCGCCATCAGTCAGCCATCACTTTTTCTAGAGCGCGCGCGAGCCGCTTGGGTCCGGGGAAGTAAGCCCATTCGAAAGCGTGCGGGTAGGGCGTATCCCAGCCGGTGACGCGTCCGACCGGGGCTTCGAGATGATAGAAGCAGCGTTCCTGCACCAGGCTGACCAGCTCGGCGCCGAAGCCGGAGGTCTTGGGTGCTTCGTGGACCACCAGGCAGCGGCCCGTCTTCTTCACCGACTGTTCGATCGCTTCGATATCGAGCGGCACCAGCGTGCGCAGGTCGATCACTTCGGCATCGATCCCGCGCTCCTCGACCGCGGCAAGCGCCACGTGCACCATCGTGCCATAGGCAAGCACGGTCAGTTCCGATCCTTCGCGAACGATCGCCGCTTTTCCAATCGGCACCGTATAATGGCCTTCGGGAACATCGCTGGCCGAATGCTTCGACCACGGCTTCACCGGGCGGTCGTGGTAACCGTCGAACGGGCCGTTGTAGATGCGCTTGGGCTCGAAGAAGATTACGGGATCGGGATCTTCGATCGCGGCGATCAGCAGGCCCTTGGCGTCGTAAGGCGTCGACGGGATCACCGTCTTCAGTCCCGCGATGTGGGTGAACAGACTTTCGGGCGACTGGCTGTGCGTCTGGCCGCCGAAGATGCCGCCGCCGTAGGGCGAGCGGATGACCATCGGCATCGTCCATTCGCCGGCGGTGCGATAGCGGATCTTCGCCACCTCGCTGACGATCTGGTCGTAGCCGGGGTAGATGTAATCGGCGAACTGGATCTCGATCACCGGCTTGATGCCGTAAGCGGCCATGCCCACTGCGGCGGCGACGATCCCGGTTTCGCTGATCGGCGCGTCGAACGAACGCTGCTTGCCGAATTCCTTTTGCAGGCCCTCGGTCACGCGGAAGACGCCGCCGAAGTAACCGACGTCTTCGCCAAAGACGACGACGTCCGGATCGGCGCGCATGGCGACGCGGTGGGCGTCGTTCAGCGCCTGGATCATGTTCATCGTGGCCATCAGCCCTGCCTCTCCTGTCGCAGCTCATCGCGCTGCTCGGCCAGGTGCCAGGGAACTTCGGCATAGACGTCGTCGAAGATGCTTTCGACGTTCTCCTTGCCCTGTTCGGGCAGGATGCCCTGCTTTTCCGCTTCCTTCTGGGCGGCGCGGATTTCGGCGTCGAGTTCCTTGACCATCGCCTCGTGGCGCTCACCGTCCCACTCGCCAAGCGCCAGCAGGTGCGCCTTCAACCGCTCGACCGGATCGCCGAAGGGCCAGGCCTTGGCCTCTTCGGTCGGGCGGTAGCCTGAGGGGTCGTCCGACGTGGAGTGACCCTCGGCGCGATAGGTGAAGAACTCGATCAGAGTCGGGCCCGAATTGGATCGCGCCCGGTCGGCCGCCCAGCGGATCGCGGCGAACACCGCCAGCGCATCGTTGCCGTCGACCCGAAGGCCCGGGATGCCGTAGCCGATCGCCCGCTGGGCGAAGGTCGCGCGCTCCGCCCCGGCGATGCCCGAGAAACTGGAGATCGCCCACTGGTTGTTGACCACGCACAGGATGGCGGGCGCGTTATAGACGGCGGCGAAGGTGGCGGCGGCGTGGAAGTCGCCCTCCGCCGTTGCGCCGTCGCCGATCCAGCCGACCGCAATGCGGCTATCGCCCTTGATCGCCGATGCCATCGCCCAGCCCACCGCCTGCGGGAATTGCGTGCCGAGGTTGCCGGAGATGGTGAAGAAGCCGTGGTCGGGCGAGGAGTACATGATCGGCAGCTGCCGGCCGCGCAGCTTGTCGCCTTTGTTCGAGTAGATCTGGCACATCATCTCGGTCAGCGGGTAGCCGCGTGCGATCAACAGGCCTTGCTGCCGATACGTCGGGAAGTTCATGTCGTCGCGGTCAAGGGCGGCGGCGGCAGCGCAAGCGATCGCCTCTTCGCCCGTCGCCTTCATATAGAAGCTCGTCTTCCCCTGGCGCTGGGCGCGGTACATGCGGTCGTCGAAAATGCGCACCGTGACCATGTCGCGCAGGATCTTTCGCAAGGTGTCGGCGTCCAGCTTGGGGTCCCATGGGCCGACCGCCTGATGCCGGTCGTCGAGGACTCGCACCAACGATGTCGCAAGCCCTGCGATGTCGGCAGGCGCGACGCCGATGTCCGGGCGCGGAACCTCACCGGCGGCGGGCACCGCGATGCTTGAAAAATCCGGCGTATCGCCCGGGCGGTAAGCGGGTTCGGGCACGTGCAGCGAAAGCTGCGGCCGGTTCCGCTTCAAGGAATCTGTGTCACGCATTGACCGGAGCGCTTAATCGCGCCGCGCGGGTGGGGCAATGGGCGGCCCTCCCGCCGTTCGTCGGCGCGCCCGGAACGCTCGTCGAACCGCCGGTCGGTTTGTCGACGCGGGCTGGATGACAAGCGGACATTCGTTTGTCAGCCCAGGCATAGCAGGGGGAATGACGTGAACATCACCAAGCAGCTTGTGGCGCTCGGCGCCTTGGCAACGGCGCCCGCACTTACGGGTGCGGCACAGCCCGTGGCGCAACCGCAGGTCATCGCCATCGTCGGCGCAACGGTGCTGCCGATGGAAGGACCGGACCGGCTGGCCGACCAGACGGTGATCGTCCGCGGCGACCGAATCGAGCAAATGGGCCCGCGGCAACGCATCAAGATTCCGGCCGGTGCGCGGACGATCGATGCGCGCGGGCAGGTGCTGATGCCCGGCCTGGTCGACATGCACGTCCACCTCGCCCCGACGCCGGGCGATCCGGGCGACCCGGCGCAGCGGGCGCTGGCGGTGATGTTGGCGCATGGCGTTACCACCGCGCGCGGAATGGCGGGTTCGCCGATGAACCTGGAAGTGCGCGGCAAGATCGAAGCCGGCCAGATTGCCGGTCCGCGCTTTTATGCGGCCGCGCCGCCGCTGCACGACCAGAACACGCAAAGTGCCGAGGACGGCAGGGAAGCGGTGCGCAAGGCAAAGGCCGCCGGGTTCGACCTCATCAAGTCGCACGAACTCAGCAACGCCGAAGTTTGGCAGGCCGTCGCCGACGAAGCGCGGAAGGCTGGCATTCCCACCGCGGGCCACGTCAATAATGCGGTTGGGCTGGATCGTGCGCTGGCCGCGCATCAGCAGATCGAGCATCTGGACGGAGTTCTTGCCGAAATCGTGAAGATGGTCGCCCCGGGCACGCCGCTCGAATGGGGCCAGGTTCCGCCGCCGCCAGTCATCGCCGTTGCTTCTAAGGTGACAGATGCGCAGCTGGCGCAACTGGCGCGCAAGGTCGCCGCCGCTAAGTCGTGGCACGGACCGACCCTGTCGCTGTTCGAAAAGCTGGCCGACCTGACCACGCCGGTCGAGCAGCGGCTGGCCGACCCGAACATGCGGTTCGTGCCCGAAGGGGCGTTGAAGCAATGGGCGTCGCACTATGGCGACCTCAAGGCCGCCGGCTTCACCGTCGCCGATGGCGTTGCGTTCGCCCAGCTTCGGCGGCGCATCGTCAGCGCGTTCGCGCAGGCGGGCGTACCGTTGATGGCCGGTTCCGACACCGCGCAGAACTTTCATGTCTGGGGCCCGGGCCTTTACGAGGAAGTGCGGGCCCTGGCCGCCGCCGGGCTGACGCCGATGCAGGCGCTTCGTACTGCAACGGTCACTCCCCGCGATTACTTCCGGTCGTTGCCCAACGGCGGTTCGGCGCTCGGTTGGAAGGCCGACTTCGGCGCCATTCGGCCCGGCGCCCGGGCGGACCTCATCCTGCTTGCCGGCGATCCCAGCCGCAGCCTGAGCGCGCTGGCTCGCCCGAACCTGGTCGTCGCCGGTGGCCGCCTGTTCGAGCGCGCGGCGCTCGACGCCATGCTGGCCAAGGCGGTCGCCGATGCGAACGCGCCGCCGGCCGCGGCGGCCGCCGCACCGGTGAAGCAGGTCTATGTGATGCGCCACCTGCCAGCGGGCGATGGACCGGACCCCGACCTGTCGCCGGCCGGCGCCAAGCTGGCGCAGGGACTGGCCGACTTTTTCAAGGCCGGACAGTTCAAGGCGGTGTTTGCAACGCCGTACAAGCGGACGCAGCAAACCGCGGGTGCAGTCGCAAAAGCGTTCGGGCTGCCGGTCGGCACTTACGATCCGCGCGATCCCGACGGGCTGCTTCGCGCGATCGCCGCGGTTCCGGGCAACGTGCTGGTCGTTGGCCACAGCAACACCGTCCCGGACATCGTCGCCCGGCTCGGCGGAACGCCGCCAGGCCCGATCGGCGAAAAGGACTTCGGTACGATTTACCGGGTCGATTCCGGGTCGAAGCTGACAAAGCAATTCCAGCTTGGCGGAGTCGCGCCGGTGGCTCTCGGGCCGTGCACGATCAAGGGGCTGCACCCATCGGTTCGCTGCGGCACCGTCACCGTCGCCGAGAACCGCGCCAACCCGAACGGGCGCAAGATCGCCATCCATTTCGGCGTCCAGCCGGCCGCCGGCGTGGCCGTCGATGACCCGATCGTCATGCTGCCCGGCGGCCCCGGTCTCGGCGGCCTGCAGAGCGGGCCGGGCATCGACCAGATGTTCGGCGCGATGCTGAAGGATCGCGACCTTTTGCTGATCGACCAGCGCGGCACCGGCCAGTCGAACCCGCTGCAATGCCCGCAGGTCGAAAATGACTCGGACCCGCTTGGCCAGCTCAACGAATCGACGCCGTCGGAAGTGACCGATTGCCGCGACGCGCTGGCGAAGAAAGCGGATCTCCGCTTCTATCACACGCGCGAAGCGGTGAAGGATATGGAGCTGGTGCGGGCCGCGCTCGGCTATCAGAAGCTCGACCTGTTCGGCATGTCCTACGGCACTCGCCCCGCGCTCGATTACCTGCGGCTCTATCCGGACCGGGTTAGCGAGACGGTTATCCGCGCCGCCGCGCCCGTCGAAATGAAGCTGCCGCTGTGGACCGCCCGCGATACGCAGCTTTCCTTCGACCGAATGGCGGAAGCCTGCCTGGCGCAGCCCGACTGCGCGGCCAAGCATCCGGACCTGAAGGGCGACCTCAAGGCCCTGTTGGCGATGCTCGACAAGTCCCCGGCGCCGATCACGATCAAGGACCCGCGCAACGGCAAAACCCTGACCGGAAAGCTGTCGCGCAACGGGCTGGGCACCGTCATGTTCGCGATGCTCTACATCCCCGAATTCTATTCGCAGCTGCCGCCGCTGCTGGCCAACGCCAAGGGCGGCAATTTCTCGCCGCTCGTGCAAGCCGCCTCGCCGTTCCTGCTCGGCGTCGGCGACGAGATCGCCTGGGGGATGCGCTGGTCGGTGGTCTGTGACGAAGACGTACGCCGGATCGACCCGAAGACGGTCGCGGCGGCCGCCCGCAACACGTTCATGGGTACGGGCGCCGTCGAGGATGAAATCCGCGCCTGTTCGAAATGGCCGCGTGCCGCCGTCCCGGCGGATTATCTGAAGCCCGTCAAAAGCGACAAGCCGGTCCTGATCATCTCCGGCTACCACGATCCGGTGGCGGGCAAGGCGTGGGGCGATGTCATCGCCAGGACGCTCCCCAACAGCCTGCACATCGAAGTGCCCGGCGCTTCGCACCTGCCGCCGCTACCCGGCTGCACGCAGCAGCTCCTCGGCAAGTTCTACAGCGGGACGGCGCTCAGGCAGCTCGATACCGGCTGCGTCGCCAACGCGCCCAGGCCGAAGATGGCGGCCTAGCGTCGGGCGGGGCTTCGTTGACGCGCGAAGCCCCCCTGCCTAGTGCCGCGCCATGGCCGAAGACAAAACGCAGCTGCCCGACCGCCTGTCGCTCAACCCGCGCAGCGAATATTTCGACGCCGATGTGCTTCAGCAGGGCGTCGGCATCCGCTTCAACGGGCAGGAAAAGACCAACGTCGAGGAATATTGCGTTTCAGAGGGATGGATCCGGGTCGCCGCCGGGCGCAGTCGCGACCGCTTCGGCAACCCGATGACCATCAAGCTCAACGGGACGGTTGAGCCCTATATCGACGGACCGGCGGACGATCAGCCGGCCGACGACGGCGCCGCGTCCGAAGGGTAACGGGCCGACGACCGCCGATTGCGGCGATCCCACAGATATTTGGCGCCGTAACCGATCGCCGCCGCAGCCGCGAGGGGACCGAAGCCGCGCCGCGCCAGGGCCGCAACGCCAGCGCCGACCAGCGCGCCGCGCGCGCCGCTGTTCTGGCCTGCCACCTTGTTGCCCAGCCAGGCACCGGCAAGTTTCCCAAGCATCGTTGATCTCCTGAAAATTATACTTGCCGGTTCAAGTCCCGGGACCCGCGAGCGGTTCCCCGCGGCGGCGCATCATCGCGGGTTGGCAAATTGTCCCAACCTGACGTGGCGCGGAATCCCAATTGCCCCCCGCGCAGCGCCACAGCGAGCTGGTTTTTCGCAGTTTTTCGGGATTGGCACGGCGCTTGAATAGAGGATTGCATACCCGCCAGACACATTTGCGGGGGCAAAAGGGAGAATGAAAATGTCGGCTCAATCGAAGATCGCACGGACCATGATCAGCGCCCTCGGCGCGATCGTCCTGAGCGCTCTTGCCGTCGGCTCGGCGGTCGCGCCGGCAGCCGTCGGCCTGGCCCCAATGGATGCGTCGATCCGTGCCTGAGCTCGAAATTCTTGAGGCGAAAGTGCCGGTGCGGATGCCCGTTGCGGCCAGCCAGCCGGAACGCTTCGAGCGCCTGCAGCCGATCGCCAGCTGGCTTTCCGGCCCGGTGTTCAGCCGCGCCCGCGACATCTTCGCCGCGAACATGACCGAGCTTCTCGACCGGGCGGAAGACCCGGCGCGGATGATCCGAATGATCATCATGGAAATGGAAGAGACGCTGGTCGAGGTTCGCGCCACCGCGGCTCGCTCGATCGCCGACATGAAGGAAATGCGGCGCTCGCTCGGCAAGCTCGAGCAGATGCAATTGGTGTGGAGCGACAAGGCCGAGCTGGCCCTGTCGAAGGGCCGCGAGGACCTTGCCAAGGCGGCCATCGAGGAAAAGCAAAAAGCGGCCGAGATCGCCGACGGCCTGAAGGCGGAACTTGCCGAACTCGAGCAGGTGCTTCGCGAATATGAAGCGGACATCGCCAAGCTCCAGGGCAAGCTTCGCGAGGCCCGCGCCCGGCAGAACGCGATCGCCACGCGGCTCGAAAGCGCGGTTAGCCGGGCGAAGGCCCGCGAGCTGGTCAACGGCAACCGGACGCTGGACGCCTTCGCCAAGTTCGAGATTCTCGAACGCCGCGCCGAGTTCGCCGAAGGGCGTGCGGACGCGCTTGGCCTGACCGGCCCCAGGAGCCTGGAGGAAGACCTCGCCGAGCTTCGCGCCGCCGAACAGGTCGAAGCCGAACTGGCCGCCATGAAAGCCGCACTCGCGGCCAAGCAGAATTAAGGAAGGAAACGGCCGATGGCCCGCGCTTACTCGCTCGCACGTCACGACAAGAAACTGGCCGGCGTTTGTTCGACCCTGGGCAACCGGTTCGGGGTCGACCCGACCTTCGTCCGCCTCGGTTTCGCCGCTGCGGCGGTGCTGGTCAGCTTCCAGCTGACGCTGCTGCTCTACGTCGGGATTGGCGTCTACTTCAGCGTCAATCGTCGCAAGGCCCTTCGTCGCGATACGACGAGCGAGTTCGACCGGATGGCGTTCGCCAGCCGGGTCCGGCCCTCGGTCCATGCCATGCGCACCGAGCTTGAACCGATCGATCGCCGGATGATGGCCATCGACCACCATCTGCTCACCCAGAATGACGAGCTGGCGCGCGAAATCGAAGCGCTTCGGGAGGATAAGTGATGGACGCACTTTCAATCGCGATGGTCGCAACCGCCACGTTGGCCGGCGTTGCGACGCTAAGCTGGGCGGCCCTTAAGGGATGGTCCGGCTGGCTGGAGCTCAAGCGGGTCGAGATGGGCCACGCGGGCGCCGACAGGATCGCGCCGCACACCGGCGGCCGGATCGAACTGGCCGACCTCAAGGAACGGGTCCGCAAGCTCGAAGCCATCGCCGCGGGAATCGATATTTAGGAAACTTCGCACGCGACGCGCTGCTCCCCCAGCGCTTGCCCGAGGCGGTCCGGCAAGTCACTGCCAGGGCCGCCTCATTCCGTTTTGCAGCCTAGAATCCGAGGCGCGCGGTGAATCGGATGTCGCGGCCGGCCAGCGGCGCATAGTCCTTGAGCAAGCTGGAGTGGCGACGGGCGACGACGTCGAAGATGTTGTTGGCGCTCAATCCAAGCGTAAGCTCGGTTGCGGCGGCAAGCGGGTGCCACTCGATCGACGCGTTTACCAAGGAATAGCCCGGCGTCGGCGTTTCGTTCGGCGCGATCCGATCCTGCCGGGCTGCGCGCTCGACCTCGATCCGGCCGTCGACCTTGCCCCGTGTCCCAGTCAGTGCCGCAAGCACGCGGAACGGCGGGATTTGCGGTGCCGGACCGAAGTCCTGGATGGTCGCGCGGACGGCGTCGGCCACGAGTTCCCCGGCCCAATAGACGCCAAGCGCATGTCCCAGGTGGGCGTCGGCCTGGACTTCGAAGCCGTAATAGTTCGCCCGCCCCTGCCGGTATTCGTAAAGCGGCAGGTCCTGGACCAGCGCGTCGATCGGCGCCTGGTAGATGAAGTTCGAAAAGCGGCTGTAATAAGCGTTGGCGGTGAAGTGGACCGGCCCCTCGGTGCGCCGGATACCCGCCTCGACCGACAGGCTGCGTTCCGGATCAAGATCGGGGTTGCCGCGCTCAAAGGATTCGGTGCCGCCATGGGGACCGTTGGAAAACAGTTCCTCAACGCCGGGTGCGCGCGACGATCGGGACAGCGATAGGGATCCGCGCCAGCCCGGCGCCACGTCGTAGCCGCCACCGATCGAGCCGGAGACGGTGGTAAAATCGCGCGACAAGGCGGGCGTGCCGATCTGGTTGTCCGCATCGGCGTCCAACTTGCTGAACTCGACTCGGGCGCCGGCCTCCAGCCGCAGCGGGCCGCGCACCAGGGTCTGGACGGTGAACAGGCCCGCCTGCTGCTGCCGCGCATCGGGCAGGAATTTCTCTTCGCCGCGGATGCGCACGTTGCGTTGAAGATATTGGAAGCCGCTGGTGCCGCCCCAGCCGGAGCGTTCGGACTGCATGATGTCTCCGCGCACTTCGCCGCCGCGGCTGAAAAAGCTGGAGCCGATGTCGCCGCCTTCTTCCAGCTCGTCGTGGCGATACTTGGACAAGCCGCCGCGTAGCGTTGCGGTACGGAAAATGCCGCCGACCGGCACTTGCACGCGCACGTCGCCGCGCGTCTGCCGGGCGTCGATCACCGGCGCTTCGGCATCCCCGGCCGGGTCCAGCGAGAAGCGGATCGGCACGCCATATTTGCTGTCATGGCGGGCGAGCGAAACGCCGATGTTGGTGTCGCCATCGACATAAGCGACGCCGCCGGCGAGGTCGCGTGTCCGGCCTTGGGTGTTGGGCAACCGGTCCTTGAGCTCCGCCAGTGCCTGGATGTCGGGATCGTCGCTGGCGCGCGCCTCGTCGCGCAGTGCCGGGGATAGCAGGTGTCCGCCGACACGCAGGTCGCTGGACTTCGAATAGCTAGCGTCGCCGTGAGCGACGAACTTGGCGCCCAACGCGGCATCGACACCCAGGTTGAAGGAGCGCTCGCTGGCGGCGGATCCGAAGTCGCCGATGGCGTCGACATCGATGCCGCCGTCCGGAAGCGCGCGCGGGATTCGAGCGTCGATCACGTTGACGACGCCGCCGATTGCGGCCGATCCGAACAGCAATGCGGCCGGCCCCCGAAGGACTTCGATCCGCTCTGCGGTCAGCGGGTTGATCGCCACCGCATGGTCGGGTCCGGATCCGGAGAGGTCGAGGCTGCCGATCCCGTCGGTCAGGATCCGGATGCGCTCGCCGGAAAGGCCGCGAAGGATTGGGCGCGACGCTGCTGGCCCGAAGCTCGTTGCCGAAACGCCCGGCTGCTTCTGCAAGGTTTCGCCAAGACTCGGCCGGACGTTGCGGGCCAATTCCTCTTTGCCGAGCACCGAAACGCCGCCGAGGACGTCGCCGGCGCGCCGGCGGACGCCGGTCACGACAATGGCGTCATGGGTGTTGACATGGGCCTGCTCGGCAGTGGCCGCCTGCGACTGCGCGTCTGCCGATGCCGGCGCGGTCGGGGCCTCGCTCACCAAGGCCGGCGCCGGTGCAAAAATGGCCGTAGCAGCAGCCGAACCAAGCAAGATCCCAAGCATTGCGAGTCTAATCCTTTCGAGAGGCGTTCGTTTAGGCTGTGATGAGATAATGTAACAAGAGCGTGGCACGCCGTTCGTCGAAGCTAGCTGTCGCTTCGCTGAATGGACCGGGCCGGCACGAGGCTTGCGGCGCTCGCCCGGCGCGGCCTAGAGCGCCCGCATGGCTGTAACCGACCCGTTCGCGCTGTTCGACGCTTGGCTTACCGAAGCCCGCGCCAGCGAGATCAACGATCCCGACGCGATGGCTTTCGCTTCGGCCGATGAGCGCGGGCGGCCTTCGGTGCGGATGGTGCTGTTGCGGCGCGCCGGCCCGGACGGGTTCGGCTTTTTCACCAATCTCGACAGCCGCAAGGGCCGCGAGCTGCTCGCCAATCCGTGGGGCGCGTTGAGCATTCACTGGAAATCGCTGCGGCGGCAGGTGCGGGCCGAGGGCGCGGTCGAGCAGGTCAGCGATTCGGAGGCGGATGACTATTTCGCTTCGCGCGGACGAGAATCGCAGGTCGGATCGTGGGCGTCGGACCAATCGCGCCCGCTCGAAAGCCGCGAACTGTTCGAGCAGCGTTACCGAGAAATGGACCAGCGATTCGAAGGCGGCCCGGTCCCGCGACCGCCGCGCTGGTCGGGCTTTCGGCTGGTCCCGGACCGAATCGAATTCTGGTCCGACCGCCCGCACCGGCTGCATGAGCGCAGGCTGTTCACGCGCCATGACGGCGGCTGGAGCGAAGGGCTGCTCTACCCGTGAGCGGGCTTCACGCGCACGGCCATGATCATAGCCACGGCCAGCGGTCGACGCTGACGTCGCGAGCGGCGCTGGCAAGCATCGCGATGGCGCTGTTCCTGATCGCAACCAAGGCGTGGGCCGCCCTCCATACTTCGTCGATGGCGATGCTGGGATCGCTGGCCGACAGTTCGCTCGACCTGTTTGCAAGCATCGTCGTGCTGATCGGGGTCCGCGTTGCCGCGACCCCGGCCGATAGCGAGCATCGGTTCGGTCACGGGAAGGCGGAAGCGCTGGCGGCGCTGGCGCAAGTCGTCATCATCAGCATTTCCGCCATCTTTATCGGCATCCAGTCGGTGCGGCGGTTGCTTCGTGGCGCGCAGACAGCGGACGCCGAACTTGGCATCGGCGTTTCGCTGGTGGCGATCGTGCTGACCCTCGCACTCATTACCTACCAGCGCCATGTAGTGAAGCAGACGAAGTCGGTCGCGATCGCAACCGACCGGCTGCACTACGCCTCCGACCTGCTGCTCAACCTCTCGGTTATCGCCGCGCTTGCGCTGGAGCAGTTCGTCGGCCTTGTCGGCGCCGATGCGGTGTTCGGTCTGCTGATCGCCCTTTGGCTGGCGGTCGGCGCGTGGCGCTCGTCGAGCCACGCGCTCGACCAGCTGATGGACCGGGAGTGGCAGGTCGACCAGCGCCAGCGGTTCCTCGACGCGGCGGCCGAATATCCGGAACTGTCGGGTCTTCACGATCTTCGCACCCGGACCAGCGGCACGCACCATTTCGTCCAGTTCCACGTCTGGGTGCCGGAGGACTGGACCGTCCGCGAGGCGCACGACCGGATCGACCGCGCCGAGGAGGAGCTTCAGAAGCGCTTCCCGGACACGGAAATCCTCATCCACCTCGATCCCGAAGGCCATACCGATCGCGAGGGGCTGCTGCCCGCCCATCTTACGGAGCAGGCATGATCCAGATCCCGTTCTTCCAGGTCGACGCCTTTGCCGAGCGGCCGCTGACCGGCAACCCGGCGGCGGTGATGCCGCTGGAAAGCTGGCTGGACGACCATGTAATGCAGGCGATCGCGGCAGAGAATAATCTGAGCGAAACCGCCTTTACCGTGGCGAGCGCCGATCCCGATGCCGATTACGACTTGCGCTGGTTCACTCCGACGACGGAGGTCGACCTGTGCGGCCACGCGACGCTGGCAAGCGCGCACGTCCTCCTTGCCGGCGAACGCATCCGCTTCGCCACGCGGTCGGGCATTCTCACCGTCGCGCGCGAAGGCGAGTTGCTCCAGCTCAACCTGCCGGCTTTCGCGGTGGCGGAAGGGCATTTGCCGGAGCTTGCGGCGGCGCTTGGCACGGGCGCCGCCCCCATCTTCCTTGGCGAAGGCGGCAACAACGCGGCGATCGTCCTACTTGAAGACGAAGCGGCCGTGCGCTCGGTCCGCCCCGACTTTGGGCGTCTCAAGGCGTTCGACCGGCTGGTCATGGTCACTGCGCCCGGCGATCGGCACGACGTCGCAAGCCGGGTCTTCGCCAGTTACCATGGCATCGACGAGGATCCGGTGACCGGTTCGGCGCACGCGGCGCTGGTGCCGTTCTGGGCCCGGCGGCTCGGGCGCGATTCGTTCGTCGCGCTTCAGGCCAGCGCGCGCACCGGCGTGCTCGATTGCAAGCTTACCGGCGACCGGGTGCTGCTCGGCGGCCGTTGCCAGACGGTAATCAGCGGCACGTTCAGCCTTTGAGCTTCTTCTCCAGCGCGTCGAGCGCCGGTTGCTGGCTTTCCAGCATCTTTCGGCGCGCTTCGCCGATCGGCATCCACGCCGCCTCCGCCATTTCTGGGAAGCGCCGGCGCTGACCGCTGCGCGGCGGCCATTCCACTTCATGTTCCAGGCTGTTCAGCGTGGCCGGGTCGAAGTCGCCTTCGGCGGCAAAGACTTCGACGATCTTCCCGGCTTTCTGGCGGATGGTGCACAGCGGGAACGGCACCGGCCCCAGTGGCGAGCCGAGTTCTTCCTCATATTCGCGAAGCGCCGCTTCGATCGCGCTCTCGCCGGCCTCGATCATGCCCTTCGGGATCATCCACGCACCGGCGTCGCGGCGGTGCCAATAAGGGCCACCCGGCTTGCCCAGCAAAACTTCGGTGCCGCGTCCGTTGTGACGGAACAGCAGGACTCCGGCGCTACGCGGCGGCGGCACTGGGAAGGGCCGCTCCGGCCATCGTCGTTTCGGCGATCCAGCCGCCGCCAAGCACCCGCGAGCCGTCATAGAAGACGGCGGCCTGCCCCGGCGCCACCCCATATTCGGGCTGCGCGAACACCGCCCAGTCGCCTTCCAAAGTCGCTGCCACCGGCGGCGCGAGCGAACGCACCTTCACCGTCACGTCCGCTTGATCCTCGCCAAGCCAGCTCAGCCCTTCGATCCGCATCCTGCTGACGGCCAGCGCGTGGCGGGGGCCGACGACGACCTGGCGGCGCTCTGGGTCGATCCGGGTGACGTAAAGCGGCTCCGGGCTGCCGCCAATCTCGATCCCGCGCCGCTGGCCGACAGTGAAGTGGACCACGCCGCGGTGCCGGCCGAGCACCTTGCCGTGAAGGTCGACGATGTCGCCGGGAACGTCGGTTTCCGGCCGCATCCGCTTGACCAGGCTGGCGTAATCGCCGTCGGGGACGAAGCAGATGTCCTGGCTGTCGGGCTTGGCCGCAACCGCCAGTCCCTCCTCGATGGCAAGCGCGCGCACCGCATCCTTGGGCAAGCCGCCGAGCGGGAAGCGGAGGAAGCCGAGCTGTTCGGCCGTCGTCCCGTACAGGAAATAGCTTTGGTCTCGGCGGGGGTCCGACCCGCGATGAAGCTCGATCCGATCGCCGTTGCGAAGCCGCTGCACATAATGGCCGGTCGCCAGGCAGTCGGCGCCAAGTTCGCGCGCGAAGGCGATAAGGTCGGTGAACTTCACCCCCTGGTTGCACAGACTGCACGGCACCGGGGTCCGGCCGCGGGCATATTCGTCGGCAAATCGGTCGATCACGCCGGTCCGGAACCGGCTTTCGTAATCGAGCACGTAATGGGCAATGCCGAGTCGGTCGGCGACCTGCTTGGCGTCGTAAATGTCCTGGCCCGCACAGCACGCGCCCGAGCGGCGGACCGCCTCGCCATGATCGTAGAGCTGCATGGTCACGCCGATCACCTGCGCGCCGGTGCGCGCGGCGAGCGCAGCCACGACCGAGCTGTCGACGCCGCCGGACATGGCGACGACGATCCGAGCCTCCGAAGCGGGGCGGGCAAGGTCAAAAGGTGCAGACATGGATGTTCTCTTTACCTCAAGTTCACTCCTCGCGGCTAGTTGGCAGTGGACGAGGCAGTTCAGGGGGCGCCGTGTCGCGGATCGATAGGAATTTCCCGAAAGGGAACGAAATGCCGGTGGACGCTGCGGAAATCCTCGATGCGATCGAGGCGGAAGTCAGCCGAACCGACGCAGTAGTACGATATTTCTCGGCCGGCGAAGGCTGGCAGGAAGCATCGGCGAAGCTGCGTGGCGCCTTCGCCGCAACGGAGGTCAAGAAGTGAGGTTAAGAGCCGGTAAGGCCCGGTAAGCGGGGGGTTAACCAGGCGCTTTGAGAAAGTCTTCAACGACACGGTCTTAAAGCATGCCCCAGGCAACACGAAACAGGTTTGAAAAGCGAATGCTCGAGAATCAGAAAATCCGGCCCGCGCAGGTCATCGGTCCCTTGGGAGAGCCGTTGACGCTCGCCAGCTTGCCGCCGTCGACCACGACGCGCTGGGTGGTTCGCCGCAAGGCCGAGGTCGTTGCGGCGGTCGCGGGCGGCCTGCTCAGCATCGACGAAGCGTGCGAGCGCTATTCGCTCACGCTTGAAGAATTCACCAGCTGGCAGCGCGCCGTCGATCGCAGCGGCATGCCTGGCCTGCGCGTCACTCGAATCAAGCATTATCGCGACGTCTACGAGCGCCAGCAGCGCTACTGATCGCACCTGCCGGGCGCGACTTCTCTCCTCGCGCCCGCACCGACTGCCGCTTTGGCCTTCACGCCAAAGCTGGACAGATCGATGTGAATCCGGAACAACACCCCTGCATCAAGCGTCTGTGAAGGTGCAAGGGCCACCCGGTATTCAAATGGTGGCCGTAACAGGAGGGAACGCTTCATGATCGGAATCATCGTTTGGCTGGTCGTCGGCGGTATCTGCGGTTGGCTCGCCAGCCTCATTATGCGCACCGATGCACAACAAGGCATACTCCTCAACATCGTCGTCGGCATCGTCGGCGCGTTCATTGCCGGACTGATCTTCGGCGGTGGCATCAACGATGCAATCACTATCGAGACGTTCCTCTATTCGCTGCTGGGCGCCGTCGTCCTGCTGGCGATCGTGAACCTCATTCGCCGGGGCAGCGTCCGCTAAACCCGCGCTCGATTGTAAGATCGACTATTAAGGCCGCGCGGATCGCTCCGCGCGGCCTTTTTTCATTGCAGTTCGAACACCATCGCCAGGTTGACCTGCAGCTTCTGTTCGCCGGGGACGATTTCCGTCTTTGAAGCCGCCATCGCCATCTGGTCGCGCTCCGCCATCGGCTGCGGGGGCGCGTAATGACCGCCGCTTTCGCTGACCGAGACGACCCGGACCACGCGAAGCCCAAGGGCGCGGGCATATTGGTCGGCCCGGGCCCGGCCGACGGCCACCGCCTTGGCCCTGGCTTCGTCCAGCGCCGGTCCTGGCTTGTCGACGGTCAGCGTCGGCCCGTTGATCTGGTTCGCGCCCTGGGCAACCAAAGTGTCGAGGATCTTGCCGCTGTTGCGCACGTCGCGGAAGCGGATCGTCACCTGGTTGGATGCGCTATAACCGGTCAACTGCGGCGGCTGGTTTTGCGGATAGCGATAGTCGGGGTTGAGGTTGAGGGCCGTGGTCTGGATGTCGCCCTCGGCGATCCCGGCAGCGCGCAATGCGGCGATGACCCGCTCCATCCGCGTCGCATTGTCGCGAATCGCCGCCGATGCCGTTGGCGCGCGAGTCACGACACCCGCGCTGATCACCGCGATATCCGGAACCCGCGTCACTTCGCCGCTGGCGGATACGTCGAGCCGGGTTCCGGCAATCGACTGGTTGATCGTCGGCGCTTCCGCCGCGGCGGCGCTCGATAACGCGACGCTC
This sequence comes from Sphingomonas sinipercae, assembly GCF_011302055.1. NCBI lineage: Bacteria > Pseudomonadati > Pseudomonadota > Alphaproteobacteria > Sphingomonadales > Sphingomonadaceae > Sphingomonas > Sphingomonas sinipercae. Next base: position 96,635 of record NZ_CP049871.1, on the reverse strand, counting down.
GCAAGCGCGAGCGCCATAAACTTCATTTTCATATGCAGCCCTCGTTCAGTTCAGCTGCGCAATGACTCGCCGCGGCGACATGGCTGCAGGCTGAACTGACGAGCGGCCGGCCGGGTCAGACCCGGCGGCGGCCGGCGATGAGCTTGTAGATAGCGAGAATGATGAAGGCACCGACGATGGCGGCGACAAACCCGGCACCTTCACCGGCCTTGTACCAGCCGACGGCCTGGCCCAGCCATCCCGCGAGGAAGGCTCCGGCGATGCCGAGCAGGATGGTGACGATGCAGCCCCCGGGGTCGCGGCCGGGCATCAGGAATTTGGCGATCGCGCCCGCGATTCCGCCGATGATGATCCAACCGAGAATGCCATATGATTCCATTGCGTTTCCCCTCTTGTCCTCGGCGCGTCGCCGCCGCACAGCGTTGTACGATGCGCCAACGCGGGTCGACCGCGCAAGTGCCGCCGTTGGTCGAAAACCAATGGCGAATCAGGACGGATACGCTTTGGTTGCGACCGGTGAGTTATTCGCGTAATACACCTGTAACTATGGGAGCGCAGCGGCCAGCACCGCGCAAGGCGAGAGACGATTGCAGATGAACAGGGAAACTCCGATCCGGGACTCGCACGACGAGACGCTGGTGCTGGTCGATAACGGCCGCGGCAAGCGGCTGGCGATCATTGCCGCAGGGATTGTCGCGCTGGTCGCGGCGGTCCTGGCCTTCACGATGATGGGGGGCGAAGAAAAGCCTGCCTCCGTCGGGGCCTCGGGCCGCAGCGGCCAAGTGCCCACGGTCACGGTCATCGTGCCCGGCAAGACCCCACTCGCGCAGACCGTGACGACCAGCGGCGCGCTCGCCGCGCGGCGCGATCAGCCGGTCGGGATCGCCGGTCAGGGCGGACGGGTCGCGCGCGTTCTGGTGGATGCCGGCACCTGGGTGTCGGCCGGCCAGACGCTGGCGACGGTGGAGCGGTCAGTCCAATCCGAGCTTGCTCGCCAGCAAACGGCGCAGATTGCGGCCGCGCGGGCCAACGCTGACCTTGCGCAGAATAACCTTGAGCGTTCGCAGGCGCTCGTCGGGCGCGGCTTCGTGTCCAAGGCCGACCTGGACGCCAAGCGTGCCGCGCGCGACGCCGCCGTCGCGCAGGTTCGGGTCGCGCAGGCGCAGCTTGGCCAGACCCGGGCGCAGATTGGCCAGCTCGATGTGCGCGCGCCGACCAGCGGCCTGGTGCTCGCGCGCAATGTCGAGGTCGGCCAAATCGTCGGTCCGGGGTCCGGGGCGCTATTCCGCATCGCCGCCGGCGGCGAGATGGAGATGCGCGCGCAGCTGTCGCAGCAGGAATTGGCGGGGATCCGCGTCGGAATGCCGGCCAGCGTCACTCCGGTCGGCACCACCACGACCATCGCCGGCAGCGTTTGGCAGATATCCCCCGTCATCGACCCGCAATCGCGCCAGGGCGAAGTTCGGATCGGCATCCCTTATTCCGCCGGCATTCGTCCGGGCGGCTTCGCGGAAGCGAAAATCGCTTCGGGCGCCACCACCGCGCCGCTGTTGCCGCAAAGTGCGGTGCTCAGCGATTCCAAGGGCACCTATGTGTTCATCATCAGCCCGCGCAACACGGTCGAACGGCGGAGCGTCCGGGTCGGCCAGGTCGGCGAGGAGGGCGTGACGATTGCCGAGGGCCTGAGCGGCCAGGAAGCGGTCGTGATGTCTGCCGGCCCGTTCCTCAATCCCGGGCAGCGCGTACTGCCCAAGCGTCAAGCGGCACGGCCGTAGAAGCCGGATAAATTCATGAACTTCCGCAACATCTCGTCCTGGTGCATCCGCAACCCGGTACCGCCGATCGTCTTTTTCGTCGGCCTGCTGCTGGCGGGGCTGGTCGCGTTCATGCGGATGGACGTCAACAACTTCCCGGACGTCGAATTCCCAGGCGCGATCGTCACCGTCTCGCAGCCTGGCGCCGCGCCGAGCGAGATGGAAAACCAGGTCACGCAGCGGATCGAAGCGGCCGCTCGCGGGCTGACCGGCGTCGAGGAAATCAGCAGCTCGATCCGCGAAGGCAACAGCCAGACCATCGTCAGCTTCCAGATCGGCACGCCGATCGACCGGGCGATCACCGACCTGCGCGACGCAGTCTCGCAGATTCGAAGCGAGCTTCCGGATGGCATTCTCGAGCCGCAGATCGTCCGCATCGAGGCCGGTGGCGGCGGCGAGATGTCGTTCATCGCCGCGCAGACCACCGACATGACGCTCGAGCAGTTAAGCTGGTACATCGACAACACCGTGTCGCGGCGGCTGCTTGCCGTTCCGGGCCTCGCGACGGTCGTTCGTGAAGGCGGCGTCGACCGGCAGATCAGAATCGAACTCGATCCCGCCGCGCTGCAGGCGCAGGGCATTACCGCGGCGCAGGTCAACCAGCAGCTTCGCCAGGTCAACGTCAACGCGACCGGCGGCCGGGCGGAGATCGCAGGGTCCGAGCAGACGGTTCGCGTCCTCGGCAATGCCAAGGACGCCTACGCGCTGTCGCAGACCCAGATCGCGGTGCCCGGTGGGCGCACCGTCAAGCTGGACGACCTCGGCCGCGTTCGCGACAGCAATTCGGAGGTTCGCTCCGCGGCCTATCTCGGTGGCCGGACCGTCGTCAGCTTCAACCTGCAGCGGGCCCGCGGGGCTTCCGAAGTCACCGTCTACGACGCCGCGTGGAAGGAACTGCACAAGATCGAAAAGGAAGATCCGCGGATCAAGTTCGTCGAGATCGATAACACCGTCGATTACACGAAGAACCAATATGCCAGTTCGATGCGGGCCTTGATCGAAGGCGCGGTCCTGGCGGTGTTCGTGGTGTTCCTGTTCCTGCGCGATTTCCGCGCGACCATCATCTCCGCGGTGGCCATTCCGTTGTCCGCGATCCCGGCCTTCTGGTTCATGGATCTGATGGACATCAACCTCAACTTCCTCTCGCTGCTGGCGCTGGCGCTGGTTGCCGGCGTGCTGGTCGACGATGCGATCGTGGAGATCGAGAACATCGTTCGGCACATGCGCATGGGTAAGTCCGCCTATCAGGCGTCGATCGATGCCGCCGACGAGATCGGCCTTGCGGTGCTTGCGACGACCATGTCGATCGTCGCCGTCTTCCTGCCGGTCGCGCTCATGCCTGGCATTTCGGGGCAGTTCTTCCGGCACTTCGGCTACACGGTCGTGCTGTCGGTCCTGATGAGCCTGCTCGTCGCGCGCATGATCACGCCACTGATGGCGGCATTCTTCCTCAAGTCGCATGGGCCGGAACCGCATGCCTCCGGCAAGTGGATGGGCTATTATTTGCGGATGCTGAACTGGACGCTCGATACGCGTAAGGCCGAGGCCTATCGCGAGCGGCATCCGGGCAAGCGCGCCGCCATTTTCTCGCTGACTCGCGACCACCGTATGGGCGCGGTGCTGGCGGGCTTTGCCACCTTCGCACTGACCATCTGGTTGTTCTCCACCCTATCGATGACTTTCGATCCGGAGCAGGACGTCAACAACGCTTCGGTCAGGATCGGCATGCCGCCGGGTGCGACGCTGGAACAGACTCGTTCGGTCGCGGCGCAGGTCGCGGACATCGTCGACGATCACCCGGACGTTCAATATGTGTTCGAGCGGGTGTTCACCTCGGCCGCCTTCATCAACGTTCGCTTCAAGGACGACCGGTCCAAAAAGAGCTTCCAGATCCAGCGCGAGATCACGCCCAAGCTTGCGCAGGTCAGCGACGCGCGCGTGAACTTCATTAGCCAGGGCGGCGGCGGTCCCGGCAGCGGCGGCCGCGACATCACGCTCTACCTTGGCAGCGACAATCCCATCCTCCTCAACCAGGCGGCGCAGCAGGTTGCGGCCGAGATGGAGAACGTCCCGGAATTGATCGCGCCGCGCGTGCAGGGCGACGACATCCGGCCGGAAATCATCATCACGCCCCGGACCGATCTTGCGGCGGACCTTGGAGTTACCACTCAGGCGCTGAGCCAGACGATCCGGATCGCGACGATCGGCGACATCGACCAGAACAGCGCCAAATTCTCGCTCGCCGACCGCCAGGTGCCGATCATCGTCAGCCTGCCGATCGAAGCCAGGCGCAACCTGTCCGTGCTCGAAAACCTGCCGGTGCCGACCCAGAACGGCGGATCGGTCCCGCTCAAGGCGGTTGCCCAGATCAGCTTCGGCGGCGGGCCGGTCACCGTGCAGCGGACTAACCAGGTCCGTCGGATCGCCATCGGCGCGGACCTGGCGCCTGGGCTGGTCAGCGGCGACGCGTGGAAGAAGATCAACGCGCTTCCGGCCATGAAGAACCTTCCGGAAGGCGTCTCGCGCCTCGCGCTTGGCGACCAGAAATGGCAGGGCGAACTGATCCAGAGCTTCATCATCGCGGTGATTTCGGGGATCCTGCTCGTGTTCGCGGTGCTGGTCCTGCTGTACCGCCGCTTCCTGGCGCCGTTCGTGAATATGGGCTCGCTTCTCCTGGCGCCGCTCGGCGCCGCGGTCGGGCTTCACCTTGCCGGCCAGCCGGTGTCGATGCCGGTCTTCATCGGCGTCCTGATGCTGTTCGGGATCGTCGCCAAGAACTCGATCCTGCTGGTCGATTTTGCGGTTGAGATGATGAACCACGGCATGGGGAAGAACGAGGCGATCTACGAGGCTGGCCACAAGCGCGCCCAACCGATCGTGATGACCACCATCGCCATGGTCGCGGGCATGCTTCCCGTCGCCTTGTCGCTGCACGGCGACGGCAGCTGGCGCGCCCCGATGGGCGTGACCGTGATTGGCGGCCTGCTGTTCTCGACAGTCCTGACGCTGGTGCTCGTGCCCGCCTATTTCTCGATCGCGATCGATCTGGAAAGCTGGGTGGCGCGCAAGTTCGGTGGCTTCATCAGGCGGGCCGGCGACTCGCCGCCAGCGCTGCCCCAGCCGGCGGAGTGATTTCCACAACCGCCGCCGCTATGGCGAGGCGATGACGGCGCTGTCGCGTTTCAATCCCGTCCAGCCCGGCGCCGCCGGAATGAAGGCCGCCGCCACCGGCCTGCTGGTGATGATGGCCGGAATTTTCCTGGCCGCCCGCGCCTTCCAACCGGCCTATCCCTGGCTCGGCCTCGTCAAGGCTTTCGCGGAAGCGGCGATGGTCGGCGGATTGGCCGACTGGTTCGCGGTGACCGCCTTGTTCCGGCACCCGCTTGGCCTGCCGATCCCGCACACCGCTATCATTCCCCGCAACAAGGACCGCATCGGCGAAGCGCTCGCGTCCTTCCTGAAGGACAATTTCCTGATTCCGTCGGTGGTCGCCCGGCGGATGCGGGACATCGACATCGCCGGCGCTGCCGGACGCTTTTTGAAAGCCCCGCCCGGGGAAGGCACTCGAATCCGGCAAGGCGCGTCGCGGCTTATCGCCAATGCCTTCGAAAGCCTCGACGACGAACGCCTCGGCGGCATCTTCAAGAGCGCGGTGTCATCGCGGCTTCGCGCGATGGAGGTGTCGCCCTTGCTTGGCCATGCGCTGGCGTCGGCGATCAATGAGGACCGCCACGTGCCGATGCTGGAAGCGGCCATCCGCTGGACGGCGCGGGCGCTGGAGGCGAACGAGCAGCTGATCCGCGACATGGTGCACAACAAGGCGAATTGGGTGGTCAAGCTGGCCGGGCTCGACGCCAAGCTGGCCGACGCCGTCGTCGATGGGCTGCGCAAGCTGACGGCGGAGATGTCGACCGACCCGGCGCACCCGGTGCGGCTGAAGGTCGAAGAAGCGCTCGCGCAGCTCGCCAACGACCTCCAGTCCAAGCCGGAAACGAAGGCGCGGGTCGAACAGATGAAGGAGCAGCTCCTCGACAATCGCTCGGTCGGCCTGTGGCTCGACACCATCTGGCAAAAGGGCCGGGCGGCGATCATCGCTTCGGCGCGCAACCCGGACGCGGCCCTCGCCGGGAAGTTGGGCGAAGTGCTGCGGTCGATGGGCACCACGCTGGAATCCGATCCGGCTATCCGGCGCAGCCTGAACATGTTCGCGCGGCGCGCCGTGGCGGGCATGGCCTCAAGCTATGGCGGGTCGATCGTCAAGCTGGTGTCCGACACGGTCCGCGGGTGGGACGCGCGTACGGTCACGGCGCGGCTGGAAAGCGCGGTCGGCCGCGACCTCCAATATATCCGATTCAATGGCACGATCGTCGGCGGCCTGGTTGGTCTCCTTATCTACATGTTCGACCGCCTGTAGCCGCCGTTCGTCAGTCGCAGGCGGCCGTTCATCGAAACCTTGCCGGGCGTCAGGAAGGATTCACGCGGCCAACGCCAACCCGCTTCGAATGAACAAATCCGCCTTCCTTGCCGGCGCTGCCGCAATCGCTTTCGTCGCCACTTCCGCACGGGCCCAGGACGCTTCCGCGCCGGTAGCGCAGGGCCCCGAGCCCGTCGTCCAGCCGGCAACTGAGGAACCCGACGCGCCCACCGCCGACGATCTCGACGCGGAAGGGGAAGCCGACGTCATCGTCGTCACCGGGCAGCGGCGCGGCAATGTGATCGGCGACATTCCGCCGGAAGATACGTTGAACGCGCGCGATATCCGGGCCACCGGCGCGACCGACATCAACGAGCTTCTGGAAGCGATCGCGCCGCAGATTGGAAGCGCGCGCGGGCGCGGCGGCGAGCGGCCGATCCTGCTGCTCAACGGCCAGCGCATCTCCAGCTTCCGCGAGCTTCGCGACATTCCGACCGAAGCGATCGAGCGGGTCGATATCCTGCCGGAGGAGGTTGCGCTTCGCTACGGCTATCGTGCCGACCAGCGCGTCGTGAATTTCGTGCTTCGCGAACGCTTCCGCTCGACCAGCGCGCTGGCGACGGTGCAAGTGCCGACCGGCGGGGGATATGTCGGCGGCACTGCCGACGCGACCCGCTTGATGATCTCGCGGAGCGGGAGGACTTCGGTCAACCTTCGCGCCCAGGGCAACGGCCTGCTGACGGAGGATGAGCGCGATGTGGCGCTTAAGGAGCCGGACGCGGTCGACGACCGCGCGGCGCGCTCGCTGCTCGGCTCCAAGCGCAATGTGCGCGCGAGCGTTACCCACAATCGCACCGTGCTCGGCGACGTCGGCGCGACGGTGAATGCGGAGGTCGAACATAATGACGGCAAGGCGCTGCTCGGCCTCGACGATGCCGGGCTGACGACGCTCCGGCGCGACTCCAGCACGGACAGCGCCCATGCTGGCCTGGCGCTCAACTGGCGCAAGTCCGACTGGCAATTTTCGTCGACCGCGAACGCCGATTACACGCGCAATTCGACTCAAAGCGACCGGCCGAGCGGCGCGTTGGAGAACCGCTCACGCTCGACAACCCTGTCGGCGGAGGCGGACATCACTGCCAACGGAAAGCTGTTCGAACTGCCTGCCGGACGCGCAGGAACCACGTTGAAGTTGGCGGCCAGCACGCTCGACCTAAACAGCCGGCGAAGCGACGAAGACGAGGACGGCAAGCCGCTTTCGCTGGGCCGGACGCGCGGCGCCGCGTCGGCGAGCGTCGATTTGCCATTGTCGCGGCGCAACAGCGATTTCTCGGCGCTCGGCAATCTGACGCTCAACGCCAATGGCGAAGTCGAGCAGCTATCCGACTTCGGCACGCTGACGACCGTCGGTGCGGGCGTGAACTGGTCGCCGGTGGTGCGGCTGAATTTCATCGGCAGCTGGACCCGCGAAGACGGCGCGCCGAGCGTGACCCAGCTGGGTAACCCTATGCTCACGACTGCGGGATCGCGGGTTTTCGACTTCACCCGCGGCGAGACGGTGCTTGCGACGGTTGTCAGCGGCGGCAATCCCGACCTGCTCGCGGACCGCCGCAATGTCGTGAAGATCGGCGCCAACTGGCAGCCGATCGCCGACACCGATCTTCGCCTGCGCGCGGAATATGTGCGGACCAGCATCACCGATGCGGTTTCGAGCTTCCCGGGACCGAGCGCGGCGGTGGAAGCGGCCTTCCCTGAACGGTTCGAACGCGGTCTGGACGGTACGCTGCTCAGCGCCGACCTGCGGCCCGTGAATTACGACAGCGTCCGAACCGACACTGTCCGGATCGGCTTCGACTTCACCAAGCCTTTGAAATCGGCGGCGCCATCGCCGGCGCAGATCGAGGCGTTCCGATCACGCCGTGCGGCGGCTGGCGGGGGCGCTCCAACAGCGGGCGACGCACCGCCAGGCGCAGGCAGCGACGGGCAAGGTGCCGGCGAACGGCGCGGCGGCAGGGGCTTTGGCGGCGGCCGCTTCGGCGGTGGCGGCGGCCGTAACGGCGGCCGACTGCAATTTTCGCTGACGGACACGATCGCGCTGGTCGACCGGGCGACGATCCGCCCCGGCCTCCCGAAGCTCGATTTCCTCAATGGCGATGCGGCCGGCCAGTCCGGCGGCCGGCCGCGCCACCAGGTTGAGGGGCAGGCCGGCTACTTCAACAATGGCCTGGGCGCGCGCCTCTCGGCCAACTACCGGTCTGGGACGCAGGTCGACGATCTTGGCGGCCAGTTGCTTAACTTTGCGCCGCTGGCGACCTTCGACCTGCGGCTGTTCGCAAACCTTGGCCAAAGGTTCGACCTCGTCAGCAAGCAGCCGTGGCTTCGCGGCAGTACGCTTCGCTTCGAGGTCAAGAATATCTTCGACAGCAAGCCCAAGGTCCGCAACGCGGCGGGAGAAGTGCCGTTCAGCTACCAGCCGGACCTGCTCGATCCGGCCGGCCGGACGATCGGAATCACCTTCCGCAAGCTGTTCCTGCCGGCGCGCGGATCCCGCCGGGGCGGCGGGGCGGGAGCCGACTAGGGCAGTGGCGCCAGCAGCCGGTCCAGCGCGCCCGGCGCCTTGCCGACCTTGACCAGCCGCGGATAGCGCAAGCCGCCGGAATAGGTCAGATCGACCGTCCGGATGGCGTCGCCGCGGCGGACGATCAACCGGATCGGCCGGCCGCCCTTGGCGGCAGTCACAGCGTCCTTGAGCGTTTCTTCGGCATAGGTCCGGTCGCCCACGGCGATGATTTCATCACCCGAGCGCAGCCCCGCCTGGAACGCCGGGGAGCCCCACAGGACCGAACCGAGCGCCTTGTCCTGCGTCACGCTGAAACCCAGCGAGTAAGCGAAATCCGCGCTGTTATAGAGCTTGGCGCGCGCCTTTGCCGCTTCGGTCGGCTCGTCGGTGTAGCGAAGCTCGTACCCGGACATTGCGAAGCCGGCCAGGGGCGCGCGCGGCGTCGGCACGTCGACCCGGTCGTGGAGGAAGGTCGCCCAGTCGTAAGGGTAGACGGCGTTCAGCGTTCGGATGAGGTCGTCGCGGGTGTACGGCAGCTCCCCCCAATCGCCGTCGCGAACGCCGAAGAAGGCGCGGGCGAAATCGTCCATCCCGCGCGTGCCGCCGGTGCCGCGCCGGATGATCGCATCCGCCTCGAACCAGATCAGCATGCCCTCGTTGTAATAATCCTCGTTGCGCTGGTAGCTTCCCCACGGCTCAGGTTTCCGGTTCTGGATGATCGGATCGTAGGTGGTGTCGACCAGCGGCCGCCACAGCCGCCCTTGCTGGTTGTCGAGATTGGCGGCGGACAGCGCGACCTTGTCGAGCACGTCCTGCTTGCTGCTCATCCCGGAGCGCGCTTCCAGCACGGTGCCCCAGAATTGCGTCTGGCCTTCATAGACCCACAGCAGGTCGTTGCGCAGCGGCTGGCGGAAGTCGGGGACGATTTGCCCGGCCGGACGGCGAAACTTGCCGTTCCAGCTGTGCGTAAATTCGTGCGGGAAGACGTTCCTGTCGAGCAAGTGGTTGGCGTAATCGATGTAATAGCCGGGATCGGTGCTGATCTCGGTCGAACGATGATGCTCCAGCCCGATGCCGCCAAGCTGGTCGCTGACCGCGTTGAGGAAGTCGTAATGGTCGAAGTGGCGCGACCCAAAGGTCTTGATCGACTGGTCGACCATGCGCCGATGCTTGGCGATGACGTCGGCGGGAATGGCCAGCTCCTTCGCGTTGTGCGCGAAGCTGTTCAGGGTCACGCCGTGGCCAAGGTCGTCGCGACGCACGTGCAGGCCGGCGAACACCGGCGAATCCTGGAGCGTTTCGAAGCTTACCTGTCCGTAGGTGATGCGGTTGCCCGCGGTCGCGGTCGGGCGAAGCGCGGTCGCCGCTTGCCAGCCCGTCGGAAGCACCAGCGTCGCGACGATCGGGATTCGGCGGACGTAATAGCCGGCCGGATACATCGACACCGATTCCCACTGGACGTTGGCAAGTTCGGGCGTGCTGACGATGCGCCCCTGGTTCGGGGCCGTGGCGGACAGGAACATGAAGCGCGCCTCGACGCTGGTCGCGCCGGCCGGCACTTCTACGCGATAAGCGCTGACTTCCACCGGGTCGCGCCGCCAGGCCAGCTTGCGGCCGCCGGCCAGGAATTCGACCCCCGCGATCTTGTCCAGCTCGACATCCGGGGAATGGTGGCCGGGCAACCAGCGCGGCACCATCATCGTCAACGGCCCCGGGCCTGTCACCGGCACCACTTCGCGAACCTTGAAGATCCCCCGCGCCGTGTCCGTCGCGTCGACCTCAAGCTGGATGACGCCGGGATAATCGATGTCCCGGGCCGCCGGGATCGAATCGACGATCGGTATTGGCTGGGGAGCGCTGTTCTGCGCTGCGATCAAAAGTGGGGCGGCAAGGCAAAGGGCGGTGCGCAGGATGAATGTAGCCATAGGGCTTGCTAGCCTTTGCCCGGCACTGCGGCTAGGGCCTGCCGCCACGATTGAAATGGCACAAAACTCCGGCATCCAGCCCATTCGCGGCACGCAAAGCTTCCTCGGCGAGGAAGCCGACCGGTTTCACGCGGTGATCGGCGCCTTCGACCGCGTCCGCCGCCTGTTCGGGTTTCGCCGCGTCGAAGTGCCGGTGCTGGAGCAGACCGCGGTATTCGCCCGGACCATGGGTGAGACCACCGATGTCGTGTCGAAGGAAATGTACAGCTTCGAAGACAAGGGCGGGGAATCGGTCACCTTGCGGCCCGAATTCACCGCCGGGATTGCGCGCGCCTATTTGTCCGAAGGCTGGCAGCAGTTCGCGCCGCTGAAGGTCGCCACGCACGGTCCAGCCTTCCGTTACGAGCGGCCGCAGAAGGGGCGCTTCCGCGAGTTCCACCAGCTGGATGCCGAAATCCTCGGCGCCGGCGAACCGCAGGCGGATGTCGAACTGCTCGCCTTTGCCGACCAGTTGCTCAAGGAATTGGGCATCGGCGAGGGCGTCATCCTCAACCTCAATACGCTTGGCGACCCCGCGACGCGGGCCGCCTGGCGCGACGCCTTGCACGAACATTTCGCCTCGCATCGCAACGTCTTGAGCGACGACAGCCGCGACCGGCTCGACCGCAACCCGCTACGGATCCTAGACAGCAAGGCGCACCAGGATTGGCCGGTCGTCGACAGCGCGCCGGTGATCGACGACTTCCTGACCGGCGAAGCGGCGGATTTCTTCGCTGCGGTGACCTCCGGGCTCGACGCTGCCGGCGTCGCCTGGGAACGGGCGCCGCGCCTGGTCCGCGGGATCGATTATTACCGGCACACCGCCTTCGAATTCATCACCGACCGGCTGGGATCGCAGGGGACCGTGCTCGCCGGCGGGCGCTATGACGGGCTGGTCGAAACCCTCGGCGGACCGCGCACGCCGGCGGTCGGCTGGGCTGCGGGGATCGAACGGCTGGCGATGATGATCGACGCGCCGGCGCCGGAAGCGCCGATCGTGGTCATCGTGCCGCTCGGCGAGCGGGCGGAGGCGGAGGCCATGCGGATCCTGACCGGCTTGCGCCGCGAGGGGATCGCCGCCGACATGGCCTATCGCGGCAACATGAAGAAGCGGATGAGCAAGGCCAGCGCATCCGGTGCGGCCTATGCCTTGATCATCGGCGACGATGAACTCGACCGCGGTGAGGCGCAGCTCAAGACGATGGCGACCGGCGCGCAGGAACCGGTGTCGCTCGACCTGCTGAGCGAAGCGATCACCGCATGACTCGGATTTCGTCGGAACGGATCGCCTCGATCGAGGCGCGCAGGCAGGAGCTTGCCGATTCGATGGCGTCGGGAAACCTGCCGCCAGACGAGTTCGTCCGGCTGTCGAAGGACTATGCCGCGATCGAGCCGGTGGCCGCCGCGGCCCGGGAAGTCCGGCGGCTGCGCGCCGAGCGGGAAAGCCTGTCGGCGATGACCCGCGATGCCGACGCCGAAATGCGCGCGATGGCCGAGGAGGAACTGGCCGAAATCGAGCGCAAGCTACCGGAAGCGGAGCGGGCGCTGGCGGTGCAGTTGCTGCCGCGTGACGCGGCCGATGAGCGCGCGGCGATGCTCGAGGTGCGGGCGGGCACCGGCGGCGACGAAGCCGCGCTGTTCGCCGGCGACCTGCTGCGCATGTACCAGCGCTTCGCCGAAGAGCAGGGCTGGCGGTTCGAGCTGATCTCGGCCAGCGCTTCGGAAGTCGGCGGCTACAAGGAAGCGGTCGCGTCGATCAACGGCGTCGGCGTGTTCGCCAAGCTCAAGTTCGAAAGCGGCGTCCACCGGGTGCAACGCGTGCCGGCGACCGAAAGCGGCGGGCGGATCCATACCTCCGCGGCGACGGTGGCGGTCCTTCCGGAGGCCGAGGAAGTCGACGTGCAGATCGACGACAAGGATCTGCGGATCGACGTGTACCGCTCGTCCGGCCCTGGCGGCCAATCGGTCAACACCACCGATAGCGCGGTGCGCATCACGCACTTGCCGACCGGGCTCGTCGTCATCCAGCAGGATGAAAAGTCGCAGCACAAGAACAAGGCCAAGGCGCTCAAGGTTTTGCGCACCCGATTGTTCGAACTTGAGCGTGAGCGCCTGGCCAGCGAGCGGGCGGGCGCCCGCAAGTCGATGGTCGGTTCCGGCGACCGGTCGGAGCGCATCCGGACCTATAACTTTCCGCAAGGACGCGTGACCGATCACCGCATAAACCTGACCCTCCACAAGCTAGATGCGATCCTGGAGGGCCCTGGTTTGGCCGAACTGACCGAAGCATTGACTGCCGAAGACGAAGCGGAGCGGCTGGCGGGGCTCGAAGATGCTTGAATCGGCTCTGCCTGGGCGGAGTGGATCCGCACATTGAAGCCGGTCGCCCGCGCGCTTGCGGACGCGGCGCGACAGCTTGAGGCCAGCAGCGATAGCGCGCGCCTCGACGCCGAGCTGCTGATGGCCGAAGCCTATAACATCGACCGCGACCGGCTGCTGCTGGCGCCGCCCGACCGGCCGGTGCCCGACCGTTTCTGGGAGATGCTCGAACGGCGCAAGCGCGGAGAGCCGATCGCCTACATCACCGGCCGGCGCGCATTCTGGAACATCGACCTGCACGTCGGCCCCGGCGTGCTGATCCCGCGGCCCGACAGCGAAGTCCTGATCGCTTCGGCCATCGACCATTTCGGTCGCCACCCCGACGGCCCCCGGCGGGTGCTCGACCTCGGTACCGGGCCCGGTACCTTGTTGCTGGCGACGCTGGACCTGTGGCCCGATGCGCGCGGCATCGGCGTCGACATGTCCCGCCAGGCGCTGTCCTACGCTTCGGCCAACGCCCGCCGGCTGGGCCTTGAAGGGCGGGCCGAATTCAGGCTCGGCAATTGGGCCGACGACCTTGCGGGCAGCTTCGATCTCTTGCTCTGCAACCCGCCCTATGTCGCGACGAAGGCCAAGCTTGGCCCCGGGGTCGCCGAATATGAACCGTCGGAAGCGCTGTTCGCCGGGCCGGACGGCCTTGACGACATACGCCGCCTCGCGCCGGAGATTCCGCGCCTGCTTGCGCCCGGCGGTTTGGCGGCGGTCGAAATCGGCGCGGACCAGGCCGAAGCCGGCCCGGCGATCCTGCAGCGCGACGGCCTGCGCGCCCGCCTTGCCGACGATCTCGGCGGACGGCCCCGGGCGGTGTTGCTCACCTGGGCCTGAACGAATTCGCTTGGAATTGACTGTATTCCCTACTACATCTTCTCCTAGGAGCGGGTCCGCCTTACCGGAAGCGAGATGAGCGCACCCCCCTACCCCCGACGCAATCGGACGTTCTTGGCAGCGAGCCGCTAAAGAACGAGGCTAGCGCTGCACGTTCGCAGCTTAGCGGAAACGAGGTC